>CAMHUI010000001.1 GCA_946188345.1 uncultured Prevotellaceae bacterium
TGGCTTAACGAAAACGTTGAATTTCATTCGACCTTTTCTCGCCAAGGCAAACATCTAGCAAGCTTGGTTTGCTCTTTTGGCTTAACGAAAACGTTCGTCCTACCGCATCTTCAGTGCGCGGTCTTCGGCGGCTTCCATGATGGCGCGTTCGCCTGGGCCTTTGTCGTTGATGCCGCAGAGGTGGAGGATGCCGTGGATGATGACACGGTGGAGCTCGTCGTCGTATGTCTTGTGGTATTTCTCGGCATTGGTGCGCACGGTGTCGAGTGAGATGACGATGTCGCCGTTGATGGTGTCGCCTTCGTCGTAGTCGAAGGTGATGATGTCGGTATAGTAGTTGTGTCCGAGGTATTCGTTGTTGACTTCCAGGATGCGCTCGTCGGTGGTGAAGAGATAGCCCACCTCTCCCACTTTCCTTCCGTAGGTGGCAGCTACGGAGCGTATCCATCGGGTTGTGTCGCGCTTTTTGATGTCGGGCATGCGCACGCCCTCAGTGTTGTATGTAATCATTGCTGTTGTTTTATCTTGGTTGATGAGATGTCGGCGAGTTCTGGTGTGGCGGGCAGGAGGATAGTCTCGATGCCCGAGGCCTGGCGGTTGTAGGAGGCCTGGCGGCTCTCGTATTCGTAGTCGGCGGCATTGCGCACGCCTTTGACAATACAGGTGGCCCCTACCCTGCGGGCCAGGTCTACGGTCATGTCGTCGTATTTCACGACGCTGACGCGGGGCTCATGGGCATAGTGGCAGGCGATGGCGTGGCGACGCTCCTCGGCCGTCTGGCGGTAGTGCTTGTCGGGGTTGATGCCGATGCCCACGACGACATGGTCGAAGAGCTTGAGAGAGCGCTCGATGATGTCGGCATGACCGCGGTGGAAGGGGTCGAAGCTACCTACGAAGAGGGCGGTGGTGGGCATGGGGAAGTGAAAAGATAAAGGTGAAAAACGGGAAAAACGGAGAAGCTAAGGGGTTGGAGTCAGGAGGTCATGGAGGGTAGTGAGGAGGTCGGGGATGGGCGGGTTCTTGAGGACGACACGCTTATCTTCGTCGAGCAGATAGAGCGTCGGGAGCGCTTGCAGATAATATTTCTGCCGGCTCATCAGCTCTCCGCCTGGGCTATAGGCATCGGTCCAGTTGGCTGGGAAGTGATGGTCTTCGCTGAACCACCGCTCGGTGTTGTTGTCGGCATAGATGGCGATGACATGGAGTTCCTCCCGCTGCAGGAGCGGTTCCTCGGCGAGCTTGGGCAGCAGCTCCTGGCAGTGTTCGCACTCGGGATCGTTGAAGATGAGGAGTGTCCAGGTGCTCTTGGTCTCGTAGAGGTGCTGGTGCTGTCCGCCGCGGGTGACGTATTCAAAGTCGGCAGCCGGATGGCCTTGCTGGTTCCTACTTATCTGAGCGAGGCGGAAGTCCTGCTGGGGGGTTCGTGGCAGGGCTCTGAGCAGGTACTCATAGACGAGATCGTTGCGCACTGGCGACTCGTGGTCGCCGAGGTATTTGTCGATGAGGTCGTCGAACAGCGGCCGCGTGGGAGTATCGGTACTGAGGTGGCTGGCGAAGGCCTGCGCTATGCGCCCGGCCCGCACGGAGTCGTTGCAGAGGTAGGCGTAGATATTAAGGAAGTCTGCGATGCCCTGCTCGGCAACGGCGCTGTTGGTCTCCGAAAGGTCGTTGAAGTCGAAGCAGCTCCAGAAGTTCTCCATAAGCCACTGCAGGCGTTCTCCCTGTCCTTCGAGGTCGCCTGGCACGGCGGGATAGGGAAAGGCCACTTCCTGTGCCCTCGGGCTGAGGGCGGCGGTAAGGAGCAGAATGGCTATGAGGATACGCTTCATGAGAGAAAAAAAATTGGAAGCCCACCCCCAACGCCTCTCTCAGGGGGAGTGCAGGGATTGGGCGTGGGCTTCGGAATGTTTCTTGGTAGTCCCGCTTACTTAGCGAAGAACTTATAGATGCACACGTGGTGATAGTTCTCGCCGGGCTTCAGCACGGTGGTGGGGAAGCTGGGCTGGTTGGGGCTGTCGGGATAGTGCTGAGTCTCGAGGGCGAGAGAGGCACGGTGGTTGTAGGCCTTGCCCTGCTTGCCGGCCTTGGTGCCGTCGAAGAAGTTTCCACCATAGAACTGGATGCCAGGCTCGGTGGTGTAGACCTCGATGCCGCGTCCGCTCTGGGGCTCAAAGACTACGGCTGCGCGCTCGGGCTCGGCGGTCTGACCCTTGTCGAGAACCCAGTTGTGGTCGTAGCCGCGGCAGTTGCGGAACTGCTCAAACTCTTCCTGTGTATAGTCGTCCTTGATGCGGGCACCAATCTCGGTAGCCTCGCGGAAGTCCATGGGCGTACCTTCTACGTCAGCCAGCTCACCAGTGGGGATGAGGGTGGCATCAACGGGAGTATACTTCGAGGCAAAAATCTGCAGCTCGTGGTCGTTGATGGTGCCTTCGCCTGCGCCATGCAGGTTGAAGAACGAGTGGTGGGTGAGGTTCAGCACGGTAGCCTTGTCGAGCACCTTGGCATCATGAGTGACAACGAACTCATTGTCGTCGGTAAGCTCGTAGGTCATGGTGACTTCGAGTGTGCCGGGATAACCCATCTCGCCGTCAACGGATGTATACTTCAGGACGAGCTTCTCGTCGTCCACCTGCTCGGCATCCCAGACGACCATGTCAAAGCCCTTTGTACCGCCGTGGAGCGAGTTGGGTCCGTCGTTGGTGGGCACCTGATACTCTACGCCGTCGAGGGTGAACTTACCGTCCTTGATGCGGTTGCCATAGCGGCCGATGGTGGCGCCGAGGAAACGCTCGCCGTCATAGTTGACATACTTGTCGAGGGTCTCATGTCCGAGGACGATGTCGGCGAAATTACCCTCGCGGTCGGGGGTGAACAGTTCAACCACGCGGCCACCGAAGTTGGTCACGGTCATCTCAAGACCATTGGCGTTTTTCAGGGTGTAGAGGTCGACGGGCTTGCCATCGATTTCAGCCTGGAAGTCTTCACGGTTGACCTGAGAGAGGCCTTCCTGCTTGGCGTCCTTCGTGGCGCAACTGGCCAGCATGCCGACTGCCATGAGCATCAAAAAGATTTTCTTCATACTGTTGTAAAGGTTTTGATTTATGGTTATAAAAATAATTCTTCCAAGCAACAAAAGTACGCAATTCTTTGCTGATTATCACCTCTTGCGGCAATGATTTATATTTTTATAACAAATCGAGTGCATCCATTCCATGGAAAATTCGTACTTTTGCAGGCAAAGAAACATTATTGAAATACTAGACTATGGAAGGAAAAGACAACAAACACATGAACCGCCGCGAGTTTCTCACCCGCATGGGAGCCTCCTCGGCTGCTGCCATGGCCATGATGACCATGAAGCCCCTTGACCTGTTGGCTAAGGGCAACAACGCCCTCGCCCACCCTGCCACACCAGCACTGGCCCAGGCGGAAGGCATGACCTATCGCATCACCCCACATACGGGAGACCGCGTCAGCCTGATGGGATTCGGAATGATGCGCCTCCCGAGAAAAGACAGGGCCATCGACCAGGACAGAGTGAACGAACTTGTTGACTATGCCATCGAGCATGGACTCAACTATTTCGACACGGCACCAGCCTACGGCGACTCCGAGGTAGCCACGGGTATCGCGCTGAAACGCCATCCCAGAGACAAGTTCTTCGTTGCCACAAAGATGTCTAACCAAGGCGGCGACCGCTCACTCGAGGCTGGCAAGGCCATGTTTGAGCGCTCCCTGGAACGGCTGCAGGTGGACTACGTAGACTACTACCTGCTGCATAGCATCGGACAGAGCGGCATGAAAGACTTCAACCCGCGCTTTATTGACAACGGACTGCTGGACTATCTGCTCGAAGAACGCAAGAAAGGCCGCATCCGCAACCTGGGTTTCTCCTACCACGGCAACGTAGAAGTGTTTGACTGGCTGCTCGACCACGACGACGAATACGAGTGGGACTTCTGCCAGATAGAGATGAACTACATCGACTGGCGCCATGCCTCCATGGGAGGCGGATGGAAGCGCGATGCCGACGCTGAATATCTCTACAACAAGCTCAACCGCCTGAACATCCCCGCCGTCATCATGGAACCGCTGCTGGGTGGCAAACTCGGCGACCTGCCCAAGGAAATGAAGGAGCAGCTGCGAGCCGTCAGACCCGACGACAGCGACGCCCGATGGGCCTTCAGATGGGTAGGCTCCAGACCTGGAGTGCTCACCGTGCTCAGCGGCATGAACCGCATGGAACACCTGAAGGAGAACATCGAGACCTTCTCGCCGCTGGAGCCTTGCTCACAGGCCGAAGACGACCTGCTGGCAAGCATTGCCAACCAGATGTCCGGCTATCCCACCATCCCATGCACAGCCTGCGAATACTGTATGCCCTGTCCCTTCGGAGTCAACATACCAGGAAACTTTGCCATCTACAACAAAGCCGTCAATGAGCACGTGCTGCCATTGCCCGAGAAGTCGGCCGCCGACTACAAGAAGCGCGCCAAGGACTTTGCCAAGGAATACCGCAAGCAGCTGCCGAAGAAGGCTCTGGCCACGAGCTGCACCGAGTGTGAGCAGTGCCTGTCGAAGTGCCCGCAGCAGATACGCATCCCCAACCAGATGCAACGTCTCGTAGAGCTCCTCGACGCCAAATAAGAAAGGGTAATACGAAGAATTTTTTTGATAATGTCCGGTATAGAGGTCTCCTGCCTTTATACCGGACATTTTTTTTGAAAAAGATAAGAGGGAGAGAGCCGCAGCTCCCTCCCCCTCGAGTGAATCGATGTGTGTATAGTGTTTTTAAGATATTATTCTTTTTGGAATTCGGTGTATATCTTCTCAGCCATCTCCTTCATCTCTTCTGCGGGCAGGGTAAGCTTTGGCCGGCGGAAGTCAACATCGCCTTCTTTGTTCATAGGGATGAGGTGGATGTGGGCATGGGGCACCTCGAGACCGAGTACCACCTGAGCTACCTTGCGACACTTGAAGACTCGGCGCATGGCTACGGCCACATGCTTGGCGAAGACCTGCATGGCAGCCAGTTCATCGTCGCTCAGGTCGAAGATATAGTCTTCCTCGCGACGCGGTATGACAAGGGTATGTCCGGGAGAAACGGGGTTGATGTCGAGGAAAGCATAGAACTGCTCGTTCTCGGCGCACTTGTAGGAAGGAATCTCTCCTGCTGCTATTTTACTGAAGATACTCATAGCTGAAATGATTTAAGGGTTTGGATTAGTCGATGGAAATCTTGTCAATGCGCAGCTTCATGACACCTGCGGGGATGCGGATTTCAGCTACGTCGCCCACCTTCTTATTGAGCAGTCCCTGAGCAATGGGAGTCTTGATAGAGAGCTTGCCCTCGCGGAAGTTGGCCTCCTGCTCGCTGACAATGGTATAAGACATCTTGGCTCCGTTGCCGAGATTGGTCATCTCTACCTTAGAGAGTATCTGCACGGCATCGGCCGAAAGACGCTTGGTGTCCACGATTTTTGCCTCGGCAATGGTGCGCTTGAGTTGGTTGATCTTATCCTCCAGATGGGCCTGAGCCTCCTTGGCTGCATCGTATTCTGAGTTTTCGCTGAGGTCACCCTTGTCGCGGGCCTCGGCAATAGCTGCCGATGCCTTGGGGCGTTCCACGCCTTCGAGTCTTCTGAGTTCGGCAATGAGGTTGTCATAGCCTTCTTGTGACATGTATGCCATATTCTTATTCCTTATTTTTAGGTTATTAATTTGTTTTTTCTGCACGCAAAAAAAGAAAGAATTCCGACCGCCTTGCCTGTGCCGAAATCCTGGAATACTTTTTCTGACCTGTGCTTATTATCTGCGTGCAAAGGTAGGAAATGTTTCTGATACAACCAAGTTTTTAGGGCTCTTTTTTCAAAATTTTAAGTTTCTCCGCCAAGAGAGACCTGCTGCTCATAACAACCGATGGCCCAGGTCTTCTTCCTTGCAGAGGGCAACGACACGCCCGATGACTTCGTCCATGACGGGGACGGAGACGAGTCGATAGTTGGCATAGTCGGGGCAGAGCACCACCAGATTCATAGCCTTCACACGGATGCCATAGTTTTTTTCGAGCATGTAGCGGTAGAGGTTCTGCTGCAGGCAATAGTGGTAGTAGGCCGTGTCTGGCAGTCCGAGTCCGTAGTGTCCCATACGCCCGCCGAAGGAGATGACGATGGGCCGTCCGTCTTTGTCGACCACCTTGCTGCTGCGTTTCCAGTCGTAGATGGTAAACATGCCGTCGTCTTCCCGGCAGATCATGTCAATGGTGCCGGCCACATTCATGTCGGCATCATAGACGGGCCACTCCTGCCGGTAGGGGGTGATGGCGTAGTCGTGGATGAAGTTCAGGAAATGCTGCCGCTCGCGCTCCACACTGATGAGCTCAGTGGTACCGTTGAATTCGAAGGAATAACTGGTCTCGAAGAAGCCCCGCTGGAAGTAGTTTTCTGTCTGCAGGTGGACAAAGGTGCCCACTTCGCTGGCCATCTTCCCGATGCGACTCCATTGGTTGAGCGACTCTGCCACGGGAATACCCTGTCGCTCGTGGCGCATCTCTGCCTGACGGAGGGCATCAAACTCGTCGAAGAAATAGCCTATCAGCGAGCTTACCGGCAACAACCGCTCCTGTCCGCGGTAGGTATAGATATGCTCCTCTGGCAGAAAGTCGATGTGGAGGTCTTGCTCATAGCGGCCTGCATCGGTGAAGGAGTCCATCTTCTCACACATCTCTGCAGTGCGTTCCAGTTGCTTTACCTGCTCACTGCAACGGCGCTCATGGGCGTTTTTCGGAATGTTCGGCAGCTTGCTCTGCTGCTCTTCTCCCGGGGCGAAGGTATGGCGCAGGTAGCTCTCGCGGTCGCGACAGGCTGCCATCATCAAGACTTGGTTCCGCGTCCAGCGCTGCAGGGGAGGCAACGGCTGGGCTTCCTCCAGACCCTCCGGCATGGTTATCTCCGGGACTACCGACTGGATGATGCGGAAAAGGAAGCGGGCACACTCGCGGGGAAACTGCCATACCTGCCGCTCCGCCAGCCGGACGACAATCCATCCGTGGCGCGTCAGGAGGCCGTCGCGGTAGTCATCGCCACAGCCGACATAATGTCTTGGCTTCCGCGTGACGGCGGCATAGGGCTCGTCTATCTCCACATCAATCCTGACACTGGGCCTGCCGGCAATCAGCAAGGCCATATCAAGCTCATAAGGTTGGTTGGACTCCGTGGTATTCAGGCAGGCATCACGCAGCAAGCTGACCTGCGGCGGTAGCCACGACTGTAGCTTTTGGACAAAGGTCTTTTCGATGAATCTGGTCCGTGAAGGCATCCTGCGACGGTAGGGAAAGACGATGGTCTCTTCGGCAGGAAACTTCGCTACACCATAATGCCAGTCGGCAGACTGCTGCCAAGCCACTGGTGCTACATAGTCAACTCGCAGGTCGGCAGCCTTCTCGGCAAAGCCGTCCAACCGATAACCTTCATTCAAGCGCTGCCTGCATGCAGCGGTCTGCTGGCACAGCATTTCGTCCACCTCCTTTGGAAACCCAGCGCCAGTCCTGAGCCTGTCGGCTTCGGCTAACCGCTGTTGGGCTCCTTCTATATCAGCCTCTGCGGCCAACGTCTCAGCCTCAGCCAACAAAGCCGCAATCCTTATCTCGCTGTCTTCTGTCATGATTGTTTGTCTTGTTTATTGCCCACCAAGGCGCAGAAAGAAAGTAATGATTTCTTCCCAAGTCTTGAACTCGTCGGAGCCATACTCCAGACAGGTAGCCATTGCATCGTCAATCTTTCCCTTCACCACGTAATAGTCGCCGTAGAGCAGGTCTGGCCGGTCGGTGTATACCACATGATGCCATGCCGGCGCACTGAGGTATTGCTCTATCCACGACCGGGCCTCGGCGGCCTCATCCGTAGGAACGACGACGAACACCTCATAGTGTTCCAACAGCAGCTCATAGGCCTTGTGCATTGACGAGGTGGCATTGCCGTAGCTGTCGTGCAGGGTGGCATAGTCTATGTAGACAATGGAACGCTGACGATGCTCCTGACGATCGTCAACCCAACGGATGACGGGCACGATATAATGCATGAAGGTTTTGTCGGTGATGTGATGACCGCCATGGAAACGGATGGCCTGCGGATAGTGCTCATGGAACAGGTCGAAGGAGTCCACCACCTCATCCTCATCGCCAAAGAGACCGTAGACGACTCCTCCGCCGTTGGGTCTGAGTCCCTGCTCCTGCACCTCGCGGTAACGCTTCACAAGAGGCTTGTCGACATAGAACTCCTGCACGCCATCCTGCCGGGGACTGAAGAACTGCTGTTTGCCCGTCAGTCCATGGGCAGTCATCGTGTCGGCGATGCGCAGGGCCGGGTTCACACAGATACGGTCGAAGCCATGAAGCTGCTCCGTATACATGCCACCCATCGAGGTGCCGATGATAAGGTCGGGATGCTCTTTCTCGCAGACATCCCTGAGCAGTGCCATCGCCTCATGCGGTTCTATGGGCAGGTCGTGAGCGATTATCTCAGTTTGCGGGAATACCTCGCGCAGACGCTTCACCGTTCCACTCTGTGCCGACGAGCCGAAGCCGTGCACATACATAACCTTCTTTCCCTTCATCAACTCCGGGAACTGCTTGATATATGGGTTCTGCTCCATCACATTTTTACCGCTTTGCCTGTCTTACTACTCTTGATGGCGGCATTGAGAATCTCTACCACGATGAGGTTATTCTCGATGGATGCCAGGTCGGTGGGCTGCACAGTGATATGCCCCCTTACGGCTGCCCTCAGATAGCGGAAGGAGTCGTCGAGGGGTGACGTCAGAGCCTTCGGCTTCAGTTCTTCCTTCCGGTCGCCCATGAGCGTCTCCACCTCGGAGGCATTCTTCTGATAGACGTAGCCGCGGTCGCCGTAGACATACATGTCCTTGCGGTTCATGGGCCAGCACCACGAGGCCATGATCTGCACCGTGGTATGGGGATAGCGCACGAGGATGGTTGCGTCGTCGTCGACCTTCGGATACTTCGCGGGCTTGTTCTGCTGAAGAACAGCCTGCACGCTGATGGGCCGCTCGTTATGCAGAAGCCACGTTGCAAGGTTGGCGCCATAGCAGCCGAAGTCGATGACGGCTCCGCCTCCGTTCCCAACGGGGTCGGTGAGCCAGTCGGTGAAGGCCTTGCCACAGCCAATCTCGAAGGGACCCTGATGGCCGTCGTAGACGTTGATGCGGCGGATGTCACCCAGCCTTCCGCCATCGACAATAGCTTTTACCTCATGGTTCGAGGCATACCACGAAGTCTCGTAGTTGGTCAGCACCATGATGCCATGCTTCCTGGCCAACTGTTCTATGCGACGGGCCTGCTTGACGGTTGTTGCCAGCGGCTTTTCCACCATGACATGGATGCCGCGGGGTGCACAGGCCTCGACAACCTTGAGGTGGTCGTAGATGCTGCCATAGGCTACCACGGCCTCGGGACGGGTCTCGTCGAGCATCCGGTCGAGGTCCTGATAGAAGCGGTCGTCGCTCACCTGCCCACGCAGGCCGTTGTCTGTCAGATACTGCCCGTCGGCCTCCCATACGCCAACGACTTCGAATTCGTTCCAGGGGATGCGACGGATAACCTCCCAGAGATGTCCATGCGTCACCCCGGCCACAGCCAGACGCAAGGGTTTTTCTATGGGCGTCACCTTACCAGGGGTGGCATAGGCCCGTGCGGCCGCCATGCTGGCGACGTCATCCTGTACCTTATTAATATGTGCGGGGAGCTGGCGCAGTCTTGCCTGCGTGTGCCCGGTAAGCTGGTAGTACCAGGTGTAGGCTGCTGTGAGTCGGCCTAATCCCAGGTCCAGATGGAAGCCGTCGCGGCAGAGGCGGTCGCCGAAGAAACTGCTGCGGGCGTTCTGGATGGCCGTACCTGTGGGGATGATGAACTGCAGTTCCGGATGTCGGTCCTTGGCCTTGCCATAGGCATCGACCACAGCCTCATACATCTTCAGCTGATTGCGGTCGTAGTTCTTGAAGCCGCCGTGGTTGGAGTCCCAGGCATAGGCCCAAGTCTGATGAAGCCCGAACTTCACTTGGGGATTGCTGCAATGGGCTTTCACATAGTCGATGAGCAGTCCGAGGTAGGGCTCATAGGTATCGGGCAGCCCGGCGTCCTGGCTCACCTGCTGAAAGGTGATGATGTCCCACGGCTCGTCCGCTACGATAGCCTGCAGATGCTGGGCCTTCGTATTGGTTTTCTTGCCGCCTACTATCTTCCGGTATTCAAACGAGCCGGGTCCCTCGGTCACGTCTTTCCAGTGCGACTGCAGGCTCTGGCCTCCGCGGAAGGCATTGCCGATGACGAGTTCCTGCCCGTCGTCGTGAGCAATGTCCCAGAGATATTGCTCCACGGCATCCTCAGAAAAACTGTTCCCGATAGCCAGCACCCTCATCACGCGATGCTGCGCACTGGCTGCCAGAGCCACGGTCAGCAGCAACAAGAGGGTGGTAATTCTCGATAATTGTTTCATTGTTTCGGTCTGTTGTTTATTCTTTTTGCAAAAATAAAGAAAAACTCCGACAAAAACGAACGTAAGTCGCTTTTTTTGACTAATTTTGCATCATCATCATCAAAACACTACTATGAAGGTAAACCATCTTGCTGAACAGAACAGCATCGTCAATCAGTATCTTGCCGAGCTTCGCGACAAGGACTACCAGCAGAACCGTCTGCTTTTCCGCAACAATATCCGCCGCATTGGCCAGATGATGGCCTTTGAGCTGTCGAAGACGCTCCATTATGCCGCGCACGATGTAGAGACGCCTCTTGGCACCGCCCATGTAAACCTTCCTCAGGACGACTTGGTGATTGCCACCGTCCTGCGTGCCGGTCTGCCGTTCCATCAGGGTTTCCTCGATGTCTTTGACCATGCCGCCAGTGCCTTTGTCTCGGCCTACCGCATGTATACCAACCGCGAACACACCGAGGTGGGCGTGCATACGGAGTATATGGCAGCGCCGAGTGTCGAGGGTAAGACTCTCGTCATTGTTGATCCGATGCTGGCAACGGGTGGCTCGATGGCTGCAGCCTATGAGGCTTTCCTGAAGACGGGCACGCCGAAGCAGGTCCACATCTGCAGCGTCATTGGCACCGACGAGGGCATCGAGGTGGTGCGCCAGGCCGTTCCCGAAGATGCCACGCTATGGTGTGCTGTCATCGACCCGGGCATGAACGATCATAAATACATCGTTCCCGGCTTCGGCGACTGCGGTGACCTCTGCTACGGAGAAAAGCTGTAGGCCCCACTGAGAGAGAGTTCTTCTGATGGAGAATTCTTTTTGACGTAGACACAATGAGAGCTTTTCTGACTGAGAGAAAAATAAAGAATCTCGTCGTCAGAAAAGCTCTCATTGTGTCGGGGAACTACCTAATGAACAGTAGTTCGCGGTATTTGGGCAGTGTCCAGAGTTCGTCAGAGACGACGAGTTCGAGTTTGTCTATTTCCTTACGTATCTCTTCCATCTTCGGTGCCACGGTGTCGTGGTAGGCGATGGCCCGTTGGTGTTCCGAGTCGATACGGTTGGCCACTCGTCGGGCCTCGACCAGTTCCTCGACGCCTGTCTCGATGGCCTGTGTGCGCTCGGCTATCTCGCGGATGATCTTTTTGTTGCGGGCAGTCAGCGTGTCGGCCTCTTCGCGGGGGAAGATGGAGAACATGTTCTGCACGTTCTTGGCCAACTGGCTCTGGTAGTGAGTGGCCACGGGCACGATGTGGTTCATCGTGATGTCGCCCAGCACGCGCGCTTCAATCTGTATCTTCTTCGTATAGGTGTTCCATTTCACCTCATTGCGGGCTTCGAGCTCGCCCAGCCGCAGGACGTTCATGCGCTCGAACATCCGCACGGAGTCGGCGTCGAGATAGCGTTCAAAGACGCGAGGACAAGAGTTTTCCGTATCGAGTCCACGGCGGGCGGCCTCAGCCTTCCATTCCTCGCTGTAGCCGTTGCCATCGAAGTGGATGGGCTGGCAGGCCTTGATGTCCTCACGAACGACATTGATGATGGCCTCTACCTTGTCCATACCACTGGCCATGAGTCTGTCGACACGCTCCTTGAAGTCGGTCAGTGCCTCGGCCACGGCGGTATTCAGCACGATCATCGCAGCGGCGCAGTTGGCCTCAGAGCCTACGGCACGGAACTCAAAGCGGTTACCCGTGAAGGCAAAGGGCGAGGTGCGGTTGCGGTCGGTGTTGTCGATGAGCAGTTCGGGAATCTCTGGGATGTCAAGCCGCATGCCTTTCTTTCCTGCCATGGTGAAGAGCTCGTTGGTGTCGGCTTTCTCTATGCGCTCGAGCAGTTCGGTGAGCTGCTTGCCGAGGAAGCTGGAGATGATGGCCGGCGGGGCTTCGTTGGCACCCAGTCGGTGGGCATTGGTGGCACTCATGATGGAGGCCTTGAGGAGTCCGTTGTGGCGCCATACGCCCATCAGCGTCTCTACGATGAAGACGACGAAGCGCAGGTTGTCCTCGGGAGTCTTGCCCGGGCCATGCAGCAGCACGCCGGTGTCGGTAGAGAGGCTCCAGTTGTTGTGCTTACCACTTCCGTTGATGCCTGCGAAGGGTTTTTCGTGCAGCAGTACGCGGAAGCTGTGCTTGCGGGCTACTCGCTTCATGAGCTGCATGAGCAGCATGTTATGGTCGACTGCCAGATTGGTCTCTTCGAAGATGGGGGCCAGTTCAAACTGGTTGGGTGCCACCTCGTTGTGGCGGGTCTTGCAGGGGATGCCCAGTTCGAGGGCCTGTATCTCGAGGTCTTTCATGAAGGCCTGCACGCGTTCGGGGATGGCTCCGAAGTAATGGTCGTCCATCTGCTGGTTCTTGGCCGAGTCGTGCCCCATCAGGGTTCGTCCGGTGAGCATCAGGTCGGGACGGGCGGAGTAGAGGCTCTCGTCGACGAGGAAGTACTCTTGCTCCCATCCGAGGTTCGAGGTAACCTTTCTGACGTCGGGATAGAACAGACGTGCCACGTCGGTAGCCGCCAGGTTGACGGCATGGAGTGCGCGCAGCAGGGGGGCCTTATAGTCGAGGGCCTCGCCTGTATAGGAGATGAAGATGGTGGGGATACAGAGTGTGTCGTCAACGATGAAGACGGGCGAGGTGGGGTCCCAGGCTGAGTATCCGCGGGCCTCGAAGGTGTTGCGGATGCCTCCCGAGGGGAAGCTGGAGGCGTCGGGCTCCTGCTGGACGAGCAGCTTGCCGGAGAACTCTTCCATCATGCCGCCCTGGCCGTCGAACTCCACGAAGGCATCGTGCTTCTCGGCGGTGCCCTCGGTGAGTGGCTGGAACCAGTGGGTGTAGTGCGTCACGCCGTTCTCGTCGGCCCACTGCTTCATGCCCTTGGCCACGGCGTCGGCTATCGAGCGGTCCAGTCGGGCACCGTTGTCGATGACGTCGATGAGCTTGTCATAAACTTCCTTCGGCAGGTATTTATGCATCTTCTGCCTATTGAACACATACTTCCCGAAGAAGTCTGACGGCCGTTCCGACGGTGTTGGTACGTCGAGCGGCTTCTTCTTGTAGGCCTCAGCCACGGCCTCGAATCTCAGGTTACCCATTTGCTTGTCTGCTATGCTTGCTTGATGATAAAAATAATGTCAGTCCGTCTGTTCGTATGTCTTTACAGCGTTTTTGTCCCTATTGTACCCCGAAGGTTACCTGGGGTTCGCTGCTGGGTTCTATGGTGATACGTGTAAGGCTGATGTTATAGCGTTTCACGAGCTGGTTGCAGGCGTCCTGTGCCTGTGCCTTGTCGCCGCGGATGACGACGGTTGACTTCGGATGGCTCTTCATATAGGTTGCTACCTCTGTCAGTCCCTTCAGCTGCTGGCGCACGGGCGAGGATGTGGCCGGTTTCTGCTGGGCAGGAGCGTCGCCCTTCTTGGTCTTATCCTGCTTGACGGGTTTGTCGGTCTTCTCTTGCTTAGCAGGCTTGTCGGCCTTCTCTGTCTTGGCAGGTTTGGCGGGTTTGGCGGGCTTGTCGGCGGCGGGCCGCTCTTCCTCCTTAACCTCGGGCTTGGGTTCGGCCACGGGCTCTTTCTGCTCGTCTTTGAACAGGTGGAAGGCAAACTCATCGTTCTCATCGCTGTCGTCCTCCACGGTCACGGGGGTGGAAATCTCAACGGTCTCGTAGGGGATGAAGGTGGTCGTTGTCGGCTCTTCCGCCTGCACGTCGGCAGCAGACTTGCTCTTTTTCTTGCCCTTGAAGATGTTCTTCAGCGAGGCGCCCTTGAACAGGCTGCTCCACGAGAAGCGGTAGTTGGCGCCTACGGCTATCTGCAGGGCAGAATAGTTAATGTTATACTGCGTCCGGGAGTAGTGGTCCATATTGTAGTTGATGGCTGGCTGCAGGTAGACGAAGAACTGCTTGTTGCGCCCGAGGTTCACTCCCAGGTCGGCACCGAACTTCGAGATGAAGTCGTTATTGTTCTCGGCGATGGGGAACCCGCAGATGTGGTTGATGCCGAAGCCACCGAACAAGCGCACCTCATAGAAGCTGCGCTGTCCTTCAGCCGTGGGAAAGAGCAGGGGCGAGAGGTTGACGACAGCCAACAGGTCGGCATTGATGGCTTTGACGAAGCACTTGCTGGCGCCGAACTTCACGTCGCCGAAGAAGAACGTCGCCTCGCCCATATAGCCGAAGATAGGGGTCATCTCATAGCCCAAGCGCACACCAGCCGAGGCGTTCACATTGCCGAAGAATCCATTGTTGGTGGTCTTGGAGTTCAGGCCATAGTGGGCTCCGACATACCACTTGTTTACCTTTCCCGACTGCTCAGACGTGCTCTGGGCCGACAGCGTCAGCACGGAAAGCATGGCGCAGGCCAATATCAGAATCTTTTTCATTTTTCTACGGATTATTTTTCTTTCAGCTGCAAAGGTACGAAGAATAATTCACAATCCCCTCGTCTGTATTAACATTTTTCCCGCTTCCTCGACACCTTTTTGACGTTCATTACCCCAAAGACAGCGGAATGGAGTTCCTTTTGTCAGGTTTTTTTACCAAAAAATTCTGTCTGGATTTTCTCGCGTTCCAGCAAAAAAACGAGAATCCTGAAACCTACTTTTTGACGTTTCACAGGGTATGCGAAAGACTTTTGGTACAAATCGTCAAGACTTTTGTACCGATTCGCCCGATGATTTCTTAGATATCGCATGACGATTTCTTAGGAATCGTCATGACTTTTGTACCAAAAGTCTGAACGAAAGCTGACCTTTCGCTGTCCGAAAGCTCAGATTCGTTGGTCGGTTTGTCGGTGGTTATCAAAGATAAAAACGCTATCTGTCTGGCAGTCAACTGGTTGCGCATGTCGGCTCGTGGCTGCGTTATTTGCGACCAAGGGAAAATAATTTCAAAAAGTGGGCACTCTCAGAGCGGATTTCGGGGGATTTTGTAAAGATTATTCACAACTATTGCTGTCCGGCAAAAACGGCCTGAAGGGCCAATGACACCTCAGCCCAGGGCAACGCCCTGGGTGTTATATTCAACGCCCAAATAACGCCCCACAGGGGCAAAAGAGTTAGATTTCAATCTTTTGCCCCTGTGGGGCGCATCTTGCAATTTCCCTTTTTTCCCAGGGCGTTGCCCTGGGCTGAGATCTTTCTGGCCCTTCAGGCCGTTTTTACCGGACAGCAATAATCAAATATAAAAGAAAATTTTACCGGACAGCATTAATTCACAACAAATCTGGCGGGCCAGAAAACAATCAAGGGCGCACCTTGCGTGGTGCGCCCTTGAGGTCTTTTCTTTAGGGTGAATTTTACTTCGTTGTAGTCAGGGAGCTCAGCGGTATGTCCTCGATACGGCCGTCGAACTCTTCAATGAAGAAGTCTTTCCACACCTTATCTTCTGCATAGCCCTTACTGCTCTTCGGCACATAGAGGGTGACCCATGTGCGGTCTACCTTCTCGAAGGCGTTGGCCTCGCAAGTGGGAGGAGTGCCGCCTGCCAGATAGAGTGACAGCAGCGATGTGCAACGCGAGAAGGCATCGGCTCCGACGGCAGTGATGCTGCTGGGCAGCACGACGGCCTTCAGGTTCGAGCAGCCATAGAACATCTCGTTGCCTATAGTGGTAACGCCGTTGGGAATCAGCATCGACGTGATGGCAGCACAACCTTCGAAGGCTCCTTCGCCGATGGAGGTTACGCTTGCGGGGATGTTGATGCCTGCTATCTGCGAGCAGTTATAGAAGGCGTAACCCTTGATGGTCTTCACGCTGCTGGGTATCGTCACCGATGTCAGCTGGGTGCAGTCGCGGAAGGCATACTCGCCGATAGAGACCACGGTGAAGGTCTTTCCGTTGAAGGTGACGGTGGAAGGTATCGTCACAGCTCCGGTATAGGCCGAACGGTTCTGATCGGAGAACACCTTATTGGCAACCTCCAACTCGGTGGTGGAGATGCGATAATAGTAGATGCCGTCTACTTCGCAGTCATAGGCAAATGCCTTGTTGCCATTCAGCAAGGCCATTGCGACGACCATCAGTGTCAGAAAAAATCTTTTCATCTTATTCTTTTTTCCTGTTGTTTCTATTCTTTATTAACTAATACGGCACAAAGGTACTTAAAAAAAACTATGTGCGCAAAATTTTTGTGATAATTTTTTATTAGTACCCTATTACATTGCCTGACCGATGGTTACATCGGTGTTTCCTGTCACCTTGGCATCTTCACCGAGTCCGCCGCCAAAGACGTTGCCCTTGATGTCGACGCCTTGCACGGGCTGGTTCTTGCGCGGCTCAGTCTCTGCACCGACAAGCGACTCGTAGTCGATGGTGGCCTTCGTACCAATCTTCACATGGGTGTTGCCTGTCACCTGAGCATCCTGTCCGCCACCATATACATCACCGATGGCTCCGATGGCTCCGGAGGCATGGGCAGGCAGGGTGACGGTCTTACCGTCTGGCAGCGTGATGGTCGTGCCGGCATAGGACGATTCCGCTGTTGCCTTCTCGCCTACCACCTCGTCGATGTAGACATAGGGCTCTCCCTCCACGACGGCCGTCACACCGAGTCCGCCACCGAAGATGCGGCCGATACTCGTAAACGACTTGATGTTGATGGTGGGCTGCTGCTTGCCTGCCGGTGTGGTATAGCTGGCCATGTTACCGCATCCGTAGAGCTCGCCGATAGTGACGGGGTTACAGCCTGTCTCTTCGACGTTGACGGTGATGGAGCCGTTGATGACGCCCGACTCGTTGTTTCCGCCGAAGATGCGGTCGAAGTGTCCGCTCGTGACGGTCAGCTCCACGTCGTTACCGATGTCGGCGGCCTTTGCACCGCCGTAGATTTCCTTCAGGTAGCTGATACATCCGAGCTTGATGTTGCCACGACCTTCCATATAGGCCACGTTGCCGCCGCCATAGATTTCCTGAATAACCAGATCACAGCCGCCACCCTCATCGAGCATGGCTACAGCCGTGTCGCGCACGTTACCTCTGGTGTTAGAACCGCCGAAGGCGTGGTGTATCGTTCCGCCGAAGAGGTTTGTCGTGGCTATACCCGTGCCATAAGACGATCCGGTGTGGGTAGCCTCGTCGTAGGTCAGATAGCCCACGTGGGCACCCGGGTTCTCTGCGCCGTTGGGCAGCGCATCCTTACCATTACCGCCACCGAAGACATAGTCAATCTCGTAGCAGCTGTGGACCGTCAGGTTCGTGGCAGGTGTCGAGGCTGCATTACCGCCGCCATAGACATAGCCGATGCTTGTGGTCTCACAGCCTTCAATGATGACGACCGTTGAGCCTGTCGCAATGTTCGTAGGACTATAGGCTGAGAGGTTACCACCGCCATAGACGGCTGCCACATCGAAGGTGTCGGTATTTCTGGCAGCCTTGTCGGCCAAGGTATTCTTGCCGGCATTCTGTGTGCCAAAGACATGCACCAGGACGGTGCCCTTCGGCGAACCGTTTAGGTTGTTACAGCCGAAGATGTTACCCGTCACTATACAACCCTTCGCATCGTCGGCAACACCCTCGTTGAGGGTCACCTTCACATTACCGTTGACCAAGGCCACCAAGTCTTCCGTAGCTCCGTAGAAGCCGCTCTTCTGACCCAGTCCGCCACCATAGACATTGCCATGGATATAGCCGGCCTTCAGGGTGACATAGGTATGGTCGTCGGTGTCGCTGTTCACGTCGCCGAGGGCCGAACCGCCATAGACATCACCATAGATGTCAAGCGGGGCTTCGCTGCTTTCCTGGATGATGTTCACATCCACATTGCCTGCGGTAGCCGTGTCAAATCCGTAGCCACCACCATGCACGTTGGCGTGGCTGGCATCCGTACCTACGGTACCGCCTTTCATGTTGAGGGTGATGTCGCCGGTCACGGTGCCACTGGCATTACATCCACCATAGACACCGCCGCTCACCTTGCCACCTGTCATTTCCATGGTGGCTGTGCCGCTGATGCTGGCTGCATTACCACCAGCAAAGAGTTTCGCTGCCGAGCTGCTTACATCTGTGCCTGACACTGTCAGTGTCTTCTGGAACAGGACGTTGGTATTGCCATCCACAGCAGCAGCATCGCCACCACCATAGACATTGCCTACGACGACGGCATGATAGGCGTTATGCTCAGATGTGAGATCTCCGATGGTCACCTGCGGATTGCCGATAACAACGGCCGTAGCACCCTTACCGCCACCATAGACACTTCCGCTCACGATACCATTCAAGACGCTCACCGTAGGAGAACCTGTGTAGGCTGCCAGATTACCGCCTCCGAAGACGTCGGTGACATAATATTCGGGCTTGTCGCCCTCCCAGGCAACCGTCACGGTGACAGTGCCCTCGGGCTTACCGTTGACATTGTTAGCGCCATAGACATTGCCTGTCACATGACCGCCGCCAACCAGCACCTCAACGTTGCCTTTCACGGCAGCAGCATTGCTGGCATCGCCCAGGCCACCGCCATAGACGGAGCCATTGACGGTTCCGGAGTAGACAATGACCTGGGTCTTGTCTTCCGTATTATCGTTGATGTCGCCAAGGGCTGAGCCGCCATAGACATCACCGTAGATGACGGCAGTACCACTGGTCACGTGGCTGGCGTCAATACTTCCGATATGCACGGTCACGTTGCCGCTGGTAGCTGTTGCAGCACCATAGCCGCCACCATGGACATTGGCCGTGTGGTCGGCATCAACACCGATAGTACCACCCGTCACATCGACGGTGATGGCACCTCCGACGGTACCCTTGCTGTTACAGCCTCCATAGACGCCATAGTCGGTACCGTCAGTTGTGCCACCCACACTGCCGGCCGACATGTTGACCGTAGTCGTACCGGTCACGTCGGCGGCATTACCGCCACCATAGATGTTGGCAGCTGTATTGTTGGCCTTATGGAAGTTCACTACCGTGTTTCCTTTCACCTTGGCTGCATCGCCACCACCGTAGACGTCACCGCCGATGGTTGCCACATAGTCGGCATGATCGGTGTCACCGATGGTCACCACGGAGCCGTTGACAGAACCCTTCTCCTGAGTGGCATCGGCAGGATCACCCTTACCGCCACCATAGACATTATAGTTGATGTGGCCGTTCTTGATGTTGACCGCAGGACTGCCTGCATAGGTGGCCAGGTTACCACCACCATAGACGTTGTCAACATTCCAGCCGCAGCTCTCGTCCTGTTTCTCGATGTTGACGGTAATCTGTCCGGAGATGGTTCCTTCGAGGTTGTTGCCGCCGAAGACGTCGCCGATGTTACCGCCAACGATATTCAGCGTGACGTCGCCCGTGATGTTGGCCTTGTTGGCTCCACCATAGACAGCGTCAATCTTGTTGCCGGCTTCCATACAGCCGATGGTGATGACACCGGCACCGCTGTCGGCCTCGTTACCACCGCCGAAGAGGTTCGCTACGTTCAGGTTACAGCTGGTGTTCGACTGGGCTGTGACATTCATGCTGCCCACTATGGTACCCTTCTTGTTGCTGCCGCCAAAGACATTATAGACCTCACCGCCAAGGATGGTCGTTGTGGCCACACCGGTACCATAGGTGTTTCCAGCACTGAGCTGGCCGACATCGGCACCCGGGTTCTCTTCCCAGTGGGCACCATTGTCGCGGGTAATCTTGTCCTTACCGTTACCGCCGCCGAAGACGTTGCCTATCTGGTAAGCGCCCAGCACGAGCACATCGATAGCGGGAGTGGCAGCAGCATTACCACCGCCATAGACGTATTCAATGCTGACATCGCTACAGCCATTGATGACCACCTGCAGGGGCTTGCTGGCTGCATCGTGAGCGGCAGCCTGATCGTTCTTGTCTGTATAGGATGTGAACTGGCCAGACTGTGTCAGAACTTCCGTCGCGGGATTGTATGCCGCAAGGTTACCACCGCCATAGACGGCCGTCATATCGTAGTTGTTGGTCGTGATATTGCCCTCCGAGTCATAGACACTCTTGGCATGAGCACCTCCGCCGGCAGGAACTGTCTTGTTTACCAGCACCAGCACGGTGCCCTTCGGCGAACCGTTCAGGTTGTTACATCCGAAGATACGGCCGGCAGTGACGATTGCATTTCCATCCACCGTTTCAGTGGCTTTGATGAAGGTGACTCCGTTCTGGGTCACGGTGACATTACCGTTCACATCGGCTGCAGTATCACTGTCGCCAAGGCCACCGCCGTAGGCATCGCCATAGATAGTACCCTTGTTCAGGTTGACACGGGTGTAGTCTTCCAGCCCGCTGTTCACCTTACCGAGAGCGGAACCGCCATAGACATCACCATAGATGATGGCCGTGCCGCTGGTCACTCCGGCTTCGATGCTGCCGATATTCACCACTACATCGCCTGCCGTCTCGGTGCTTGCACCATAGCCGCCACCATGGACGTTGGCAGGAGCGGCATCGGTGCCGACCTGACCGCCAGTCACATTGACCGTGGCAGTACCAGCTACAGAGCCCTTACTGTTACAACCGCCATATACACCGCCGGAGATACTACCATCCGACATGTTGACCGTGGCCGTACCAGTCACGCCGGCAGCATTACCACCACCAAAGAGCTTAGCGGCTGCATTGTTAGCCTTATTATAAGTAATCAATGTATTGCCGTCGACCTTAGCAGCATCACCGCCACCATAGACATCGCCTCCGATGGTTGCCTCATAGGCTGCATGCTCTGTGTCGCCGATGGTCACCACGGAACCCTTGACCGAGCCCTTCGTCTGGGTCTCGTCAGTGGGATCGCCCTTACCACCACCATAGACATTATTGGTCACGTGGCCGTTCTTGATATTGACGGCAGGACTGCCATCGTAGGATGCCAGGTTACCACCGCCATAGACATTCAGCACCTGCCAGGCGCAGTCGCCTGTCTTCTCGATGTTCACCGTGATGGTGCCACTGATGCTGCCGCTCTGGTTGTTACCGCCAAAGACATTATTGATCTTACCGGCGTTGATGTTCAGCGTGATGTCGTTGTTTACGTTGGCCGCATTGGCTCCGCCATAGACATCGCCGATGCCTTCGTCCTCGCCACCCGTGCAGCCGATGGTAATCGTGCCGGCATTACCTGCAGCCAGATTACCGCCGCCATAGACCTCAGTGATGTGCATGTCGCAAGAGGTTGCACCCTTCTCAATGTTGACAGCCACGGTGCCGGTAATGTTACCCTTACTGTTACTGCCACCAAAGAGTTTATTGATGGTGCCGCCTGTAACGTCAACGTTGACGTTTCCATTCACGTTGGCTTCCTTCTGGGGTTCTGTTGTCTGGTCGCCATGACCGCCGCCGAACACCATGCCGGTGACCGTACCGCCGTCGATATTGACATCGGTGCCGTTGACGTCGGCTGCATTACCGCCACCATAGACATTGCCTATCGTGGTATTGCACTTGTTGACGACGCTCACCACAGGCGTTCCAACGACGTTACCTGCATCACCACCGCCATAGACATCGCCGGTGACAGCAGCCACATAGGCTGCATGACCAGTGTCGCCGATGGTGACGACAGGATTGCCCGTCACCTGTCCCATGGTATGGTCAGACGGGTCGCCCTTGCCGCCACCGTAGACATTCAGGCTCACGGTACCGTTCTTGATATTGACGGCCGGCGAACCGGTATACTGTGCGAGGTTACCGCCACCGAAGACATTGCCCACGTACCAGTTGGAGGCACAGGTTGCAGCGTCGTCTTTTTCTATATTGACGGTTATCGTGCCGTAGATGTCACCGCTGGTGTTGTTACCACCGAAGACATTACCCACGATACCGCTGTTGATATTCACCACGATATTGGAGGGCGTACTCGACGTTCCGATATTGGCCTGGTTGGCACCGCCATAGACATAGCCGATACCCTCCAGGGTGACACCGATATTCTCGGGGTCGCTGGCCTGGGTGGTAAGGTCGCCGGTGCAACCGATATTGATATTGCTGGCCACGCCGTCGGCCTCATTGCCGCCACCATACACCTCGCGGATCTTCATCTCGCAAGAAGTGGACTTGTTAATCGTAAGGTTCGACGTACCCATAATCGTGCCGCGGCTATTCGAGCCGGCAAATACACGGGCGATGGTTCCACCATTCACGTTGAAGGTGACGTCGCCTTTCACATCGGCATATTTCGAGGGGTTCGTGGCCGACTTGTCACCATGACCGCCACCGAAGGCATCGCCAATGGTACCGCCGTTCACCGTAATGCTGGTAGCTGTGACATCGGCAGCATTGCCACCACCATACAGATTGCCGACCTGCGTTGAGCAGTCGTTGACGACAATCACCGGTGTGCCAGACACGTCGGCAGCATCACCGCCGCCATAGACGTCGCCCAGCACAATGGCTGTGTGGCTGGCGTTATCATCACCGATGGTCACCTTCGGGTTACCGGTCACCGTGCCGGCCACGCCGCGCATGGAGCCATCGACGAGATTACCGGCGCCACCACCATAGACATTGCCGGAGACCGTACCATGGAGGATATTCACCACGGGGTCGCCGCTATAGGTGGCCAGGTTGCCGCCGCCGAAGACATCGCCTACGTACCAGCCGCAACCCTTGGTCTCGTCCTGCTGCACGCTCACCGTGACGGTGCCATTCACCGTACCGCTGATGTTGTTACCGCCAAAGACGCGACGGATGATACCGCTGGTAATATTGAGGGTGACATCACCTGTGTTATCGGCCTTGCGCGAACCACCATAGAGTTCGCCGATACCTTCCAGGGTCGTACCAATATTCTCGGGATGGGCAGCATGACCGTCATCCCCGGCAACAAGATCTCCGGTACAACCAATGGAAATCGTTGCCAAGGCACCGGGAGCCTCGTTACCGCCGCGGTACACCTCACCGATGATCATCGGGCAGGCACCGCTGGCCGTGCTCTTGTCAATGCTGATGCTGCTGCTCACGCGGATGACACCATGGGCGTTACTGCCACCGAACACCTGTCCGATGGTACCGCCCTTGATGGTGGCACTTGCCGTTCCCGCACCATAGCTGTTGGCGGTGGGATTCTCGTCGGTATTCCTGTAACCCACATGGGCCGGCGTGCCGCTCTCACCATTACCTCCGGCGAAGACGCGGCCGATGAGGCCACCATTGACGGTGACGCTGGTATAGGGTACTGCCGCAGCATTACCGCCGCCATAGACATCCTTGATGCTGGTCTCACAACCATTGATAGTCACCGTGGGATACTGTCCGGGAGTCGTGGGATTATAATGTGCCTTATTACCGCCGCCATAGACACCGTTGATGGCATATACGCCCTCGGTCTTCACGTCGCCGATGCTCTTCCCGGCGGGAAGCTCATCACCGGCTTTATAATATTGGGTAGGAACGGTGGTCACCGAGGGGTCAGAGGCATTCACCGTTACGGTCACCGTGCTCTTGGGCGAGCCCATGGCATTGTTACAGCCGAAGATGCTGGCAGGGTTATCGCCTGAGGCCTGCTTCTTCACCGCGCCGCCATTGACGACGACGGCCACAGCACCATTGACGTTACAGTCGGCGTTGGTGATGCCCAGTCCGCCACCATAGAGCGAGCCATAGATGGTACCGGCATTCAGCGTGACATTGGTATGGTCGGAGGTGGCATCGTTCACGGAACCGTCGGCAGAACCGCCATAGACATCACCGTAGACGGTGACGCCCGGCGTCGTCTGATTCTGCACGCCCAAGGTCAAATCGACATTACCATCAACCTCAGTAGCGGTACCATAGCCACCACCATGGATGTTGGCCGTCTGCGAGGTCGTACCTACCTGACCGCCGTCGATGTGCATGGTGACATTGCCTGAAATAGTACCGGTAGCATTGGAACCACCATAGACACCACCACTGACCTGACCACCTGTCATGCTAATATTTACTGTACCCCCTTGGTTCTGACAAGCTCCTCCATATACTCCACCTGCGATAGAGGCAGAATAGCTTGTTCCACTAACGCCACCATTCTCGCCTGCTACGGTACCGCCCAATACATATATATTAGAGGTGTTTCTCGTGTAGCCATAAGAGCCACCTCCATAGACACCACGCTCTATATACGACTCGTCAGCAACAACAACATTTGTATTATATGTCAGAACCTGTCCGGAACTACTGCCTGCACTATATCCGCAACCAGCTCCGAAGACATTGCCTCCGACGGCACGGTTAAGGACTTGAGTAGAATTGTTACTGTCAACATTAGTCTTGCCACCGACATATAGATAGGTGGCACCTGTAAGAGCTCCATTGGTTTGCTGGGTTCCATTAGCGCCGCCAGCAACCCAACCATTGATTGTGCCGCCAGTGAATACCATCGTTCGGACACCACGGGCGTTAGCAAATTCAGCGGCACCATAAACGACACCGTCTATCTGAGCAGTACCGCGAACTCGGAGTTCAAATGCTCTTGCCGTGACGGTTTGGTTGTTGGTTTCATCCATGCCACCAGCAATACCATCAATGCGTCCGCCTTCCATGCAGAGATATCGTCTACCAGCATTGTGGGTACCTGAGACAGAATAATAATATGTCTGTGAACCACCAGCACCTGTATAGTCGTCATTGCCAGCTACAGTTACAGAAGATCCGAAGTTCCCACTTTTTATATAGGTCCGTGTATATAGCGAATTTGCCGTGCGATTGAGTTGGATAGACTGAGCTAAATACATGTTACCTATTACTCTCAACTTTGTATTGTCGCCCTTGGCCCTGTCATAGTCGCAACCAAGAATCATCAGTTGGTCACAAGAACGTGCAGCAGTCAATCCAGTGGTGAAATTTTGTAGAGAAGCGTATGTTCCACTTTCAATTTTAACTGTCTGATTACAATTCGCATCTCTTGAACCGCCACTCAATTGGCCTCCGTTTCCGGAATTGACGATGCCACGTCCCATCGTGAATGTATAGTTCGAAGCAGTAACGGCGGCTGTACTGTTCATATTCACGAACTCCACCTTGGCATTGTTGCCTCCAGCGGTGATAGAACGGGTGAAATTGCCATCCCAGCTAACCGTGCCGTCGGGATAGCGTGCTGTCATGGTACAGTTACCTGGAACAGTCACGGCATTGCCAGGGTTTCCTGTCAATACCCAGAAGTTGGTCTCGTAGGTACCGCCGGAGATTGTGGGGGCTGACGTACCAGTGTTTACAGTGGCCGCCGTCCATGTGGCCTCAAAGACCACTTCTGCCGAGGTACAGTTAGGAGTATAGTTGTTGTCAAGGTTGGTGAAGTGAATGGTGGCATCAAGCGGGAGAACCGCATCATCAGCATATTCTTGAATATATTCACCTCCACTGACTACTTTCCAGCCTGCGAAACCATAATAGGTAGAACCAGCTTTAGGACGTTTGCTGAAAGGATTGGAAATGACGGTATAAGGATAGTCACCTGTCATGCCAGGCACCGACTTTTCCATGGTTTTGTAATAAATCATTTCGTTCTGGTCTTCGCCTGTTAATGCAGAGATGGCGACAGCAGATGCTCCGGAGACGGAACCTCCTTGATATGTTATTTTTACATTTCTCGGGTCGGGAGAAGAGAGATAGTTCGTAGGATAGCCAGTGGGCAGGTCGCTGCTCGACAGATAGTAACTCCACGTGTGATCCTCGCGGTCGTCGAGGATGACCTTACCGCCGCTGGCGCCAGAGGAGATGAAGTCGCCCATGGCCACGTCGGAGTTGTCATAGCCGGCCTTGACGGCGATGGCCATGATGGTCTGGGGATTGGTGAGCTGGACACCAGTGGTGTAGACCGACGAGGAGGTCGTCGGGGTAGAGTTGTCGGTGGTATAATAGATGGTAGCACCCTCTTCTGCGGTGATGGTGGCCACACCGGAACTGCTGATTTCGATGACGGGTTTTTCGAGCTTTCTGTTGAAGGTCTCGGTGGCCACGCCAGACTGATGTTCGAGGTCACGCATGGCGATGGCCTTGATGGTCATGGGGCTGGTAGTCATCTCGAAGGGTCCGCTGTATTCCGTGCTCTCTTCCGTGGGCTCTGAGCCGTCGGTGGTATAGTAGATGGTAGCACCGTCACTGGTGGTGGAGATGCTGATGGTGTTGCCCGACTGCGTGATGACAGGTGTTGCCACTGGGGCAAAGACATTGATGTCAACCTCTGCTGTCTGACTGACGCCCTCGGCCGTAGCGGTGACGGTGAGCTTTGCATTGCCGTCAGTGGTAGCAGCAGGGGTATGGGTCACCGTAGTGGTGCTGCCGGTGGTTGTCGAGGTGGTCAGGTTGCCAGCCTTGTCGCCTGAGAGGCTCCAGGTATAGGTAACCGTCGGATTGCTAAGGGTTTCGGTGATTCTGAAGTCATCGGTGGATGTATAGAGGGCTCCGTTATAGTAATAATAGGTATTGCCACCATTAGTGATGGTGGTGTGAGCTGGGACGGTGTGCCTTTCTCCTGAAGCCGTAGCAGAGGCGGTGATGGTCTCGCTGTCATTAGGATAGAGTGCTATCCAATCTGGGGTAACCTCCGGCGTTGTGACCGTCACCTCGTTGGTCACGTTCTGGGCCACAGCGGCACGCGTCAAAGTGAAGTTGACGGTTTTATTACTTAATGGACTGATATTGCTGACTGTCAGCTGCGCAGTGATATTGGCCGTTGGAGCGCCTGAAAGGGTAATGACACCGGTAGACGGGTCGATGGTAGCCACTCCCCCACCATTGGAGGTCAGACTCCAAGTATAGGTAGGACTGAGCGTGCTGACATTGACGGTCGGGACGGTGCTGCCATTGTCGGTGTTATTATACCAGTTATGGTTTGCACTGTTAAAACGATAGGTTGTATATGCCTCTGTATAACTGCCTGTCAGATTAGTCCGACCGAGCGAAATAGTATTGCCACTAACACTATTGATAGAGATGGTGGGAAGTGTTGTGTTGTCGGCAAAAGCATGTTCTGTTGTGGTTACTTGATAAGCAACGACTTGGTTAGCTGCAGTAGTATTAGCAGCGAGGGTGCCAAAACCATATGGGAGGTAACGATAATCAGTAGTCCATCCACTATTGTCATAATAAATGGCCTCGCCATCTGAAATCTCTAAAGTATAAGTAGTACTTCTGGTGGTACCAAGACTGGGAGTATAGGTTCTATTCAGAGTTGTTCCACCCCTAGTGATATTCAGATACCTACCATTGTTAAGAGGCACATTGCTGCTTAACGTCCATATATAATTTGGATTGAAAGAAGTGGCACTGGTCCATGTAGCACCATTGGCGTAATAATAAGTTGAGCTGCCATTATTCCGCATGAAAACATACTGAGCCTTTGCCCCTGTCACTCCCATGACGAGCAGGAGGGTGAGGATGGTGGCTTTGAGGGATAATATCTTCTTGTTCATATCGAGTGTCTTCTTATTCAGTCGCATATCTATGGTCGTAAAATGGTTCATATTATCGGGTTGTATTTGTTCTTATCTATCGAGGACCTCCTGCAGGAATTCTGCCGGAGGTCAGGTTATGATGAGACCAAAGGCTGGTCACAGTGAGACCAAAGGCTGGTCACGATGAGACCAAAGGCTGGTCACAGTGAGACCAAGGGCTGGTCACGGTGAGACCAAGGGCTGGTCATTCGCTTACCTTCCTATTTTTCTACGCTGAGCTTCTTGGAGTGGACTCCTGCTCCTACGACGTAGAGGCCAGTGCTGGGCACGCGTGTCTCGACCTTCTCACCTGGTTCGATGGTGAAGACGCTGACGGTGGCTCCGGATGTTGTTACGATGCGGACACCGACGGAGCGGCTGAGACCGGACTCAACGACGATCTTGCCCTTCTTGGCGTAGATGTTCATGCCGTCCTGGATGCCTTCCGAGAGGTCGTCGTCATTGCCGCCGCCGAAGGAGGTACCGGGCTGGTTGAAGGTGATGTGTTGTACCTTCTGCATGTTGTTACCCTTGGCCGGTGCCGCTGCGGTATTGACGAAGTACGGGCGGAAGGGCACTGCTGCCTTGGCTGCTGCCTGGACGTCGTAACTGCTGCCTGCTGCATTGAGCAGGTAGTCGCCAGCGGCGATATTCTTGCTCATGTAGTTCGGCCGGAAGGTATAGTCGCCGTTCTTCACATCTCCAGCAGCCAGTTCGATGTCGCTGACGCCGATGGTGATGGCGGGCTTGGAGGCGAAGGTGATGGTCTGTACAGGCAGTGCCTCGATACGGGTCTTGGTATTCTCGGGGATGAACTTTCCGCTGAGGTCGAACTCATAGTAGATGGATCCCGGGAATCCGATGATATACGGTGTAGCAGCCTGTGCACGCGGATATCCTTCGTAGGTATGCGACGTGCTGTAGTAGGTTTCGTGGTACTTGTCGTCGTTGTGGTCGGCAAACTCGTACTCGGAATAGTAGTAGTCCCAGAGGAACGTATTGGTGTATTCCTTACTTTCCGTTCCTGTCGCAAGTGCGCTGAAGTCACCCTCGGCGATATGGTTGACGGCATCTGTTTCATGGACGTTGCCCTTGAATTCACGAAGCCAGTACTCATGTCCCTTGTTATGGCCTTCGCTCTGATAGAAGTGTGTCAGTTCACCCTTGGTCTGTGTGGTGACGAGTTCCGGTGAGAAGGGTACGCTGATGTCTTCCCATCCGTCGGTCAGTCCGGCATAGACATCGGGTACACGCTGATACCACATGCGCTTGCCTGATGCGAAGGTGTACTCGATCGGCGCGTTGAAGTCGTTCTTATCGACGAGGAGATGGTCGACGGGAGCCGTGTAGCCTGTTCCCTCGGCGTTCTTCACGATGCGGTGGCCATGGAGCACGGCATTGTTGGCTGCCACGGTGCGATAGGTCGCATTGGTCTCTGCGTAGGTAGGATCGATGAGGTAGTCGGTGACGACGCTATGTGTCTTTGTGACGGCATCGTTAGCATCGGTGGTGGGCTGCGGGATGTACACGAGCAGGTTGCGCGTGAGGTCGATGTTCTGGAAACTGAGCAGTCCGTCGTCGTCGAGGAGCGGCGGATAGTATGCTCCACCCTCGATGTGGCTGTAAGGCTCCTCGGTGTTACGTCCGCGCTTGTAGTCGGTCACCTCGTTATGTCCGGTGAAGTCGATGGCGGTGAGTCCTGGGAAGGCCTCGCGTGCGCCGTCTTTCGACTTGGCGGCGAAGATGGCATCGGGGTTGAAGTGTGCGATGCCCATCTCCATGCTCTGATAGTATGCCGGTGCACGATAGACGCGGTTGCTGCCACTGGTGAGCAGTCGGTTGTTAGCCTTGTTGATGTGCGACGGGTGCGACTGGTGCTCGCGGCCTTCTATATGCCCATAGGTGAGTTGCTGTCCGAAGAAGATGTAGTCGTCGGGCCAGATGGGATAGTAGCGGTCGGAACTCTCGTCGTAGCGTTCGTTGACCGTCTCGGGTACTGTTCCGCCGGCATAGATGAAGTCGTCGTTGTCGTAGCGTGTCTCTACGTAGAACGGCGTGTAGTTGGTCTCGGTCTCGTAGTGACCGGTCTTCCACGTCATCTTTCCTTCGCTGTTGAGGTCGTCGGCATCGTAGTATCCGTAGCTGTTGGTGGTGAACGAGTGGTGGTCGTTGTAGCGCTTCTGCAGATAGAATCCGTTGAGGTCGTAAGCCACTTCGCCGTTGTAGAAGTCCTTGAGCGGCTTCGGCATGGGCAGTCCTCGCTGCGGGTTCTTGTTTTCGTCAGACGGTGTGTAGACGTTGGTGTCGGGATAGTAGCAGTTGACGATCTGCACGGGTCTCTCGGCAGAGATATCGCGTGTGGGATGTCCGATGATGGGGCTGATGCCGGCATCCATGGTTGTTGCCGAGCTCTCTATCCAGCAGTTTTCGGCATATCCCGAACCCTCGTCGGCGATACCGGCAGAGGTGAACGATCCCATGACGCCGAGGTTATAGACGTCGCCACAGAGGTGTCCGAAGAGCGAGTTGTTGAGACCGCTGATGGTGTATCCGTCGCCATGGACCTCACCCTCGAAGCACTGGTTTGTCTCGTTGGCGATAGGCTCCCAGTCGGTGTAGGCTTTCGGACTGACATCGCCTCGGAAGATGAACGTCAGGTTCTGTGCCTCCTTGACATGCTCGTTGACGTGGGCGTGTCCGTCGAGGGTTCCTCCGCTGATGGTCTTGGGATATCCGTCCTCATCCATCTCGTTGTAGAGGGTAAGTCCGTAGAAGTCCTTGAAGAGGTCGAGCTTGCTCTTGCTCTCGTCGGATGTCGTTGCACGCCCGTCGATATAGATCTTGCTGGGACGGTGGACGACAGGATAGTCGACATAGAGGTGGTGTTCCTTGTCGGCCATCACCTTGTCGATGTCGTGGTAGTTGGCCACCTTGAACTGTACGGCATTGGAGAAGGTCTTGCCGAGATAGGTCTTGGCGTAGTAGGATACCCAATAGCCATCCTGATACCAGTACAGCGGTGTGGTGTTATTATAATAAGGTGTGCCGTTGGTATGGCTTTCTGCTTCAGCCTGTGTGGCATAGATTTCCCATCCACCACCGAGGAGTTCGAAGGCGCCTGGTGTCACATTCGGCACTTTCAGACCGATTGTCGTTCCAGGGATGACGACGGAAGGATCGGTGAGTTGTCCGATCTGCGGCACGCCACTCTTGAAATTGATGTGGATGTTGAGGACGTGCTTCTCGGAGATCTGTTCGATGTGTGCACCGTCTTCGTCGCTCTCTTCGTATTCGTAGTTGAAGACGACGGTGATAATCTTACCCTTTGACAGGTCGAAGATGTCGCTCTCACGTGAGACGTACAGGGTACTGGTCTCGATGGGCGCCGTGCCATGGACAACGAAGTCTTTCTGCTTGTTGGGCAGGTCGTCATAGTTATCCTTGGTGATGATACATCCCACGGGCACCTGGTCGCCAGAGTTATAGACGCTGCTGTTGAAGATGTCGGTGACGGATTGTCCTTCACCGTTCTCGTTGACGTTATATTCCTCGCGGCAGTAGTAGTATTCACCGGCCGTATCGAAAGTGATGGCCGCGATCTTATCCTTGTTGCCGGCGTCGAGGTTGTCATAGAACGCCTTGGTGACAGTGTTACCCACGGAGTAGAAGGTGTCGCCGCGCATGAAGCTGGTCTTCACGACGTAGACGGTCTCACCGTCAGCCTCGGTCTTCACGGCCGAGTAGTGGTACTGCTCATTGGGGATGTCCTCGTATTCCTCACGTGAGAGGACGGTGTATCTTGCGTACGTTTTTGTTCCACCCTCTTCGTTGGTGTATTGCAGGTCGTCGATACCGTTGTAGGTAGCGGTATAGTCGACGGGTTGCTTCTTGGAGTAGAGGACTTCTCCTTCCGTTCCGTTCTCGCTGTCGTAATAGGTAACGGGATTATTGAAGGTAGGATCGATGAGCAAGTCGAAGGCATCGTAGTTGAACTTGAAGTTCGCCCGGTCTTCGGCAGACATCGAGCACCATGCCTCGAGCGCACGGTAGTTACGTCCGGTCTCATACCAGCCGCCGCCATAGAGTCCACCCTCCTTACAATAGTATGCCTCGTCGAAGTAGGTATCGATTTCGCTGGCGATGTCGGGGTACTTAGTCTTCAGGGCTGCGATGCTGTCGCTTGACACGAGGTCGCCATAGTAGACAAAGTCTGTTGCACTGAGCTCGAGGGTGTTGGTACAGATATAGGCTTCCTTCATCTTGGCCTTTACGGTAGCGGGATAGCTGTCGTAGGAGGATTGCGATACGCCGACGCCGGGATACAGATGGATGCGCGTACCATCAGCGTCATAGTTGATTTCATCGGTTACCACCCATGCCTTCTCTACCTTGGCCTGTCCTGACGATGCAGGCTTGTGTTCACCGAGAGACTCATAGCTGTCGTATACTTCTCCAGGGATGATGTCGCCTGTCGTGTATTCGCGCTGTCCATAGACGCCACTGACGGTAGCGGTATAGGTCGGAGACTCGGTATATTGAGCCTGTTCGGCAGTGCTCAGGGTCTGGAAGACCTTAGCGAGGATCTTGTCCGTATTATTGACATTATTGGTGTAGTAGTCATCCCATACACTGGGGTTGTTCAGTTCCAGGGTGAGGATATATCCCTTGTCGTGAGAGATATTGTTCGACGGACGGAAGACCTCGCTGAAGGCAACGTTGCGCTCCTGTCCTACGCTATAGACGGAGTCTACGGTGAAGGCGCTGTATTCCTCGGGCAGCATTGTGTAGCCCTTCTTATATTCTGTTTCACCGATCTTGCAGTCGCTCACGACGGTGTAGGTCTCACGGACGAACTTCTGGCGGTCAGGCTCGCTGAGCAGCATCCAATCCCAATATCCGATGGTGTCGTTGAGGTGATAGGTGACATTGTTGATGAGCATGGTCTCATCCTGTCCAAGCTTGTGCTCCTTTCCGCTGTCGCTATAGTAGGCATAGAGGTTGGGCTGCACATCTTCCAGTGATATCTTTCCGTGTGAGGCTGCCGTGATGGTCAGCGGGATGTTGACGGTTTCCTTATAGGGGCTTGCCGATCCGGTATAGGCGGAGATATACTGGTCATAGACATAGATGCTACCCTTGATATACCAGTAGTGGGCAGCTGCCTCATCGGGCTGCAGATACTTGCCACTGGTGGGATAGCAGTCGTCGATGATCTGCTTGGTGCTGTGGATGAAGTTTCCTGAGGTCTCGATGACATGACGCGTATCATTGGGTACGGAATAGGTGAATGCCTTCTTCGTCACGGCATTACGGTTGAACTCGGACAGGATGGTCTGTGTCAGACCTGTTTCCGAGCGTGTGCCATGCTCGTTCTTGGCATAGACATATCCACCGCCCTGACCTGTCATCACGTTGATGAGGTCGAGTTCTACGACACCGGTGATATAACCCCAGTCTTTATTCTCCTTAGTACCTTTCTCGGTGGTCAGCTCGAGGTATACACCCGAAGCGAGGGCAACCTTATTGGCGCTGTCGCCATTGTTACGTTCACGCTTCGTGGCACGTGCTTCTTTCCAGTCATAGTATGACGAGCCGTCCTCAACGTATTTTGCTTCCAATGCGGATGTTTTGCGCTCGGAGTGGAAGTCGACATCACTGGTCAGGGCGCCCATGAAGTTCACGATGTTATAGATACCGAAGTAGTTACCGTGGGAGGTGTTCTCTGCCGACTCACCGGAAGCCTTTGTGGCAATCTGGTTGAGGGATACCTCACGTACACGGTTGATGGTGTAGTTGGTATAGTCGACAACCTGCGGCACACGGTCGCGTGCTCCCTGCAGCACCATACGGCTACCGAAGATACCTGCGAAGTCGGCACGCTGCAGGGTGTTCATCAGACGTCCTGCATAAATCGTACAGAATCCTTCTGTTTCCCAATAGGCTGTGTTGGGTGTGCCGTCGGCATTGATATAAGGATTGGTCTCACCTCCGAAGATGTCCTTGAACTCAGTCTGAGTCAGGATAGACCCTTCAGAATAGCTCTTTCCGTTGTAATCAAAGGCTTGGATACACTTGTATTTCAGTTCGAAGTAAGCCTTCTCACGGTCGGAAAGCGTATTGTAGGTCTCGAGGGAGATATTCGAGTCGGTGTTGTAATAGTCGGTACCGTAGTTGGTGACGTTCAACTCGCGGTATCCATCGACGAAGGTCAGGTTTCCATCGCCATAGAGTCCACCGACATGCTCGGTACCGATGGTGATGAGGTCGCGGTTGTAGACATCATGGATGGTGGCGGTAGCATTACCGATCACGGTGCTGATGTTGGCATACACCTGGTCACTACCGGTAGAGACATTACCACCGGCAAAGACAGCATTGCGGATGATGATACCATCTACATCGAGCTGTGACCAGCGGGCAGCATCGGCATTCTTGTTAAGCAGTTTGTCGAGGTCGCTCGTGGGGACATAGTCTCCGGCATGATAGGTCGTTCCGCCAATCTCGACATCGTTGAGAACCGGCGTCCACGGCTCCACGATCACGCGGCAGTCCTCGGTGAGAATCTTCTCCGAACCGTTGAGCACGAAGCTACCATCTGCATACTGGTAATAATAGCCTTCGTCGGCATCATCAAAGCGCTCACCCGACTTGTTACCTGTTGCACTGTATACGAAGCCGATGTTACCACCGCCGAAGACGTTTCCATAGCCTTCACCGACACCCTCCGGCGTTCCAATCTCACCGCCACGGATATTCACTTCTGTTGTTCCGAAGACATATCCCTTGGAACTACGGTCTAAGGAGACCAGCTCCTCAGCAGTCATGTAGCCTTCGCCGTTCCAGTTGTCGAATCCACGGCCACCGCCGAAGACGTCGCGGCGCACATGGCCGTCCCAGATATTGACATAGGTAGCACCACCCTTATAGATCTTTGCCACCCCATTGATGAATGTTCCTGTTGGTGCCGGCTTGTCGCTGCGTACCGTTCCACGTCCGATGGTTCCGATCTCGCCACCGCCGTAGACACTGCTACGGACGACGCCGCCGTACATATTTACATAGGTCGTATCGGCACTGGTCTCGGCAACGTAGCCGCCACCGAAGACATTACCGGAATACTGCTCGAGCGTGCCGATACCTTCCTTACCCTTGTCGGGCTCGTCGACTTCAGCCTGGTAGCGCTCATCGAAATTGGTAGTGGCAGGGTCGTCGCTTCGGCTGTCGTCGTAGTTATAGCCGATGTATCCCTTATTGATGATGACATTGGTACGTCCGAAGACAGGTCCGCCCTCACCGGCACCATAGACATTACGCTTAATGGCTGGGATACCATTGAGGAAGCTGTCGCCGTCGCGGTCGCCGATGACAACATTGGCAATGCCCCAGTCGTCGGTGGCATTGTTGGCGACATTGCTGAAAAGACCTTCATGATAGCCTACGCCACCACGCCATCCACTACCATAGACGTTACGCGCCGTACCGCCCTTGGCATAGGCCATGGTCTTCGCTACGAAATAGTCGTCGCCGGTGGTTTGATACTGGTTTCTTACATATCCCTGTGTTCCGGAGGCATAAATATCCTTATTGACGGTGCCGCCAAGCAGGTCGATATAGGCCGTACCGCTGACGATGGCCTGGGAGCCATTACCACCACCGTAACAATAGTTATTAACCAAACCGCCCTCGTAGATATGGACGTTGGCGTTGAATTTCTCAAACTCTGCTATTCCGGTCTCCGTATAATACGCCGTCTCCCTGGCTAGGTCGTTATCCAGATAATCATTGGTGTATCCGGCACCCAGGTCAAGGCCGAGGGTGCGGCCGGCAGCCTCTTCGCTGGCCTGGAAGGCTTTCAGCGACTGTTTGTTGAGCACACGTCCGTTATAGCCGCCACCATAGGCTTCATAGAGCGTTCCGCCATCGTTGATGTTGACCTCGGTATACTCTGCCCATGTACCGGCACCGTTACCGGCACCATAGACGGTACCATCGTAGCCGTTAGACTGGATGATATGGGCATTGACATTGACCTGTGCATAGAGGGTTCGGCGGAAGTTGTTGTTACCACCATAGATATAGGAGGAGCGGGCATCGCTACTGTTGTAGTTCACATGCGACTCATACACGTCGCACGGGGCTTGGTTGTCGTCCACACCATAGGCACCGCCGTAAATCTGCGGGACTGAGATGGTGGAACCCACTGGTACATTGACGATGGTACGACGGGTGACGCCTTCGTTGTAACTGCCACCAAAGGCCATGTTAATCTGTCCACGAACCATGTCGACGACAGCAGAAGCCACGACTCCTGTTTCGTTAGCCTTTGCTTCGGCAGGCACCACACCCATGCCAAGGCCGCTATAGTCGCCGGCACCGAAGACCTGTGTGCTCAGGAAGTCCTGCCAGCCCTGCGGCACATCGACCAGCACATAGCTTCTGTTCTGCAGGGAGTCCTTACCGATTTCACCGGGATAGCCCTCACCGGCACCGTAGATTCTCAACACCCTGTTATCGGCACGCGTACGGATAGGCTTGAAGTTGACGAAGGCACTCTCCATGCGTGGCTTGATGAAGCCCGGCCGGGCCAGACCCAGATTGGCTTCTGTCTTGTCGGGAGAATTAGTGGTATAGGTGTAGTCCTTGAACAGGTCGTCCTTATAGTCGTAGTAGCCATAGCATCCGCCATAGATATAGTCCACGCGGCCTTGCAGGTACTCAATATATGCTGAGGCTTTCAACACCTCCGGCACTGTTGCACCGGTGGGATTGTAGACCTTGTCGCGGGCGGTCTCACTGACACGGGCGGCGAAGTCATAATTGTTGGTATTCAGGATTTTTCCACCTAGGTCATTACCTCCGTAGATATGGTCGCGGATATAGGGGAAGCCCAGCGCATCTTCTTCGTCGCTCTGGCTGCCGCGTCCTACATAGGTCTCGGTATGTCCGAGGATATCGGCATTACAAGAGCCTGCGAAGGTATTGAAGACGCGACCATTACCCAGGTTGATATGCGTATCACCACAGATGGGGCCTTCGAAGCCGCCACCATAGATAAATTCCGTTGCGGCCATGTCGTTGCTGTCGCCGGCAGCATTACGGGCAACGCCAGGGATGTCGCCGCAGAGGTTGACATACGTACTGTAGCGCTCGTCGTATTCATACTGGCCGCTGCTGTTCTTCTTTCCGATAGCACCATGCTCACTGCCACCGAAGATCTGGAAGGTAAATCCCTTCTTCAGGTTGATGGTTGTGCTACCCCATATTTCCGAATTCTCACCATAGCCGCCACCAAACACATTCAGAGCCTTACCGAGCACGTCCATACCCTGCTCGTTGAGGATGACACCGGAATGGCGCGCGGTGATATGATAGGTATCGTTGCCATAGAGTTTGGCTTCACCGTCTTCGTCTTCCTCAATGGTGTCGAAGATATTCCAACGGTTGAGGATGGTGCCGTTGAGGTTGATGACGACATTACCGTCGATATGTCCAGAGTTGTAGCAGCCTCCGTAGATGTTTCCTCCTAACAGGCGACGGTTCCGGTCGGTTTCCGTTGCGATGCCGCCTGCCGGCAGTGTCGTTGGGGCGTCGGCCTTCACATATTCGTGAGTCGTCGTATTATATTCATAGGTGTTCCATTCCAGCTGTCGGTTGCCGTTGGCATCAAGGACATAGTTGTCGCTGGCATCCTTCATCCAGCGCATAGGCTTGATTTCCAGACCTTCAAGGTTGAGGTGAAGCTTATCTTGGATGGGACCGGCACCCTGCTCACCTTCGGTATTCAGGATACCACCCTTATATTCGGCATTGAGCCCGGCGTGGGCTTCTACATAGGCGTTGTTACAGCCACCGACGAGTTTTTCGTAGATGACAACATGGTGGTTGAAATTGATATCCGTGTAGCTCTTTCCGGTTCTAGGGTTGTTCAAAGGGGTGATGATACTTCCGACATTACCGCCGCAGAAGAAGGAACCGAAATAGGTGGAATACTCATGATTGACATAGTCGGCATCGAAACTGATGCTGGGTACCAGCTCCATGGCACATCCCCGCATGTACTTGGCAAAGATGTCCGAGTCTTCCAGGTCCAGCGAGCTGAAAGGCCGCTGCACCTTGTCGGCACCATAGACACTGCCGGCGTACTTCGACAAGACACCATTGGGAGTGGCATCGACCATGTTCACGCCATTGTTGCCAAGGAAGACGTTGTCGGCATAGACGTACGCACCAATCTGCAACTCTGCCGTGGGCTGTGAGGCCACGTTACGCGACCTCAGCGACGCACTGTTACCACCGACATAGATAGAGCCGCCGATAACGGTGGGATTGACCTCGGACTCTCCCTTGACATGGATAATCACCTGCTCGGCATGAGGACGGAGCTTGTCGAGGGAGTCGACGGAGCTCACACCCTTGTCATAATAGAAGTCACCCCAGATGATGTCTCCTTTCAATTCGGGATTATCGGTATAGGCATAGGAGCCGTTACCGCCACCGTAGACATCACCGCTGATACTGGTGGCGATACCTATGGCATTACCGCCATAGACATCACCGGAGATATCATTACCACCATAGACATTCTGTATCTCTCCGCCTCTGACAAGCACACGGGCGGAATAGCCTTTGGGGAAGGAATAGCCGGGAACCTCCAGCATAATTTCGTTTTCTGAGGCGTCACTGCCATCGGCACGCAGCGGATGGACATCGGCCTTGCGGCAGCCTCCGAAGATATTGTCGGCGACAATCTTTGAGTCTTCCTTCAACTCCAGCAGCAGACCTCGGAGGTTGGTCATGCGTCCTTCGTTACCACCGCTGTAAAGGTTGTGGACGGAGCCTTCCTGCAGGTTCCATACTGGACGAATCTTCATATCGGCCTTGTTATTGCCGCCGAAGATACGGATAAACTGTCGGTCGTTGTTGAAGGTCGACAGGTTCATTCCCATGTTCAGGAGTCGCAGGTCGACAGGGTTGTCGAGCGCCTCTATGTTGAGGTTTTCAATCAATGTATAATTAGAGACGTTCAGATGGCTTGTCTCCGTGGTCACCTCACTCTTGTTGTTGATGCTGATGACATCGTTCTCCGTCACCGTAGCGGCATTACCGCCGGCAAAGACATAGCCGTAGGTACCGCCGTTCACCTGCATATAGGTCTTGGCGACCTCAGGAGCCGGCATCTCGTCATCGACCTCAGCTACGACGGTATCTGTGCGGCTGTCGGAATTCCTGACGACCTCATAGCCACCGCCGGTCTTCTCCCGGAATACATAGGCACCGTTGCCGCCGCCGAACATCTGTCCGACGTAGATATGTTTGCCTTCAGCCTCTTTCGTCGTATGAATAAACGACTGCCATGACTTGTCGACGACGACGCTGTCGGCTTTGACAGCCTGGGCAATGGCGTTGATTTCTATCTCAAAGGGCAATGTCTCTGTGCCGTCGAGGTTGTCGCCGATATGTCCGGAGATATCATTACCGCCGAAGATGTAGTTGGCAGTGATATCATGCAGTTGTCCGGCACCGTCGACATTGATATAAGCACGCTTTCCGATATTTGCCATACGGGCGCCACCGAAGATGCCACCCTCAAAGTTACCGCCTCGCAATACGACATTCGTCTTTCCGTCAAGATCGCCCTGGTTACCGCCACCATATACGTCGCCCATGACATGAGCATCGTTAATGGTAATCTCACTGTCGGTGAGCACCTTACCATGATCACCTCCACCAAAGACACTTCCACCGATGGTGACGGTTTGGGAATAGGCCAATGCCGAGCTCATCAGCATGAGCGTGAGCAGCAACGCCTTGACACTGCTGCCCAAGAGTTTTTTATATGATGGTTGTAACTGATACATTATCTTATATAATCAATGATTCAAAACTTATTCTACAGTAAACGGCGGGTCGTTAAGGTCGTCTTCCGACAGGGTGTAGAGATACGTCGGAGCAACGGTAATCTTATAGGAGTACTGCTGTCCGTGTGCCATACTGGCTGGTCGGAACACGTTCTTGCGCGTCTGGTTCTCACGGATGAGGTTTCCCTTCCTGTCATAGACGTCGTAGACCGTTTTGAGGACGAAATTCTGGTTGACGGCGATGGCATAGCAGGTGGGGAAGTACACCGGAGTGGTTGACAGCTCGAGGGGTTCTTTCGTCGTGTCCCACAGCAGGGCCGGGATGTCGCTGGTTCCCGTCTGGTTGGGTGTGATCTGCACGGATCCTCCGGCAGCTGCTGACAGGGGGTTGGCGTTGCTGTTGTTGGCAACCACCGTTGCCCGCACATTGACGGTCTTCACCGTATCGGTACCGATATTCGACATCAGCTTCATCTCTTTCACCTTGATGGTGCGCAGCTGGCTGTAGCGTTCGCCGACCTTCATTTCGAAGCGCAGGCTGCAATAGATATGGTCGGCCAGGAGATAGACGTAGCTCTCGTCGTTCATCAGGCTGACGTCGAACTTGCCGAGCCGGGTGTCCATCGCCAGCACATCGTCGGTGATGGCCGGCAGGGGTGTTGGCCCGTCATATCCTTTTGCTCCCACGATGACGCAGAGGTCGGAGGTGGTGATGGCGTCAAGGTCGTCGATGGTCAGCACGGCACCATTCTTATAGTCGCCGTTATAGGGTTGTATTCCCATGCTTCCCACTTCCTCTCGCGGCATGAAGCCATAGAAATAGTAGGTGCCGTCTTCGTCGATCTGCATTCTCGACAGCCATGAGCGTTTGTCGTCCTGGTCGGTGAAGGAGAACAGTCCCATGATGCTTTCCGTTCCGCGGGTCATGTATCCCTGTATCTGTCCGTTGGCAGGCAGCCCTGACGAATAGAGGGAGTTATAGGTTTGGAATCCAGCGGGCAGTGCACGTGTTGCCGGGGCTCCCAACACGAGATGAACCTCACGGCCGTTACCCTGTCGTTCGTCATCGTCCGAGCATGCCGTCAGCAGGAGTCCTGCCAGCAGGGCTCCCATCAATAGCTGTATGTGGTGCAGTCGTCTCATTACGCTCGTTCTCTTTTCTTTTTGTTTCTTCTCTTTAGCGTCGTCGAAGTCCATGTTTGTTATTTCGTCGTCGCCTGTATCCTTTTGTGTTGTCAATAGCCTCCGGGTCTTCTTTTTTCTTTGCCTTTTTTGCTGCATCGGTACTCAGGAGGTCTTGGCAATCATCTTCACGCTTATCTTATTCTTTCTTCTTTATTACCAGTTATACAGGTCATGCTCGTCGGGGTCGCCGGTGATCCATGAGGTGATACCGATATCCACTACGTTGATGACCTTCAGCTGTCCGCCCTCGAACATGACGAGGACGGTCCATAAATGGTTGCGGGTGAAGTCGCCGGCCTGGTGCATCTCGAATGGTGTGACGCGTTCTACGCCTTCTGCATCGGAGCGCACGGTATAGGTGATGTTTCCCGTCAGTTTCTTGTCACTCTCGCGTACATAGGTAACGCCGAACTCCAGCAGTTCGCCATTGAGGATGCCCTGGTCCAGTGCTGCGGAGTAGTCTGTCCTGTTGCCATATACTGCGTCGGAATAGATCCATTTCTCCGGGGAGTCGGGCGCGGGTGTCTCGGGAATGGTGGTGGGGTCGGCGATGGCACCGAAGTTGAGCGATGTGGGCTCATGTGCTCCCGTGACGATATGGATGCGGCTGGGTCCGAGCGGCTGTGCGGGGTTCAGCGAGTTGTCGAAGGGTTCCTCGAGCATCAGATACGACTGCGACGGTATCAGGCTCGGGTCGAGGGTGATGGAGGTGATGGCCTTCAGCTGGTGGGAGGGCACCGGTGGGTCGCTCTCCTTCTCGCGGCAGAGCACGAAGCGTACCTTCGACACGGTGCGTGTGAGCAGCAGTGTCTCCATCATGCTCTCCGTACCGACGCGCAGGGCGGGGAAGGTGCCGGCTATCGGCTTGTCCTTCAGCACTGCCGTCATGGGCAGTCCGTCGGCAGGAACAGCCTGTATGGGTGTGACCACGCCAAAGTAGTTTCCTTCGAGCTTCGCCGTCTCCAGTTCTGTCCGTGTGGTGCCGGCAGAGAAGGAATGTCCGCTGTTGGCTGTTGTCACATTGGCAAGGGCATAGACGTCCACGTTCTCGGGGTTATCAGCAAACTCGCGGCTGATGACCATTCTGAAGGTAGACCCGGAGGCGTCGAGTGTGACGTCGTCTTCTTCCAGATAGCCTACTTTCTCGCCGGTATCATGTTTGAACACCCACAGCTGCAGCTTGTGGATTTTGCTTTCCTGTTCAGTAGCTGTCTTCAGATTGGTATCGACACGTGTGACGATAGGCCTGCCGGGGGCATAGACATAGATAAGGAGATAGCAATCTTCGTTGCCACCGCCGGGGATGTCTTCGCTTCCGCTTCTGCATGCTGCCAGCAGTATCACCGCCATCAGCAGGCTCATCGTCCGTATAATCTTATTTAGTGTCACTTTTTCTTTGTTTCTTATCTGAGGATTACATCTGTTGTGGTTGCCTCTATCCAGTCGGATACCAGCTGCACGCCAACCTCCAGGCGTCCCGACAGCAGGTCGGGTACGACGTTGTAGGCTTTGTCCAGGCTGGCCACCTTCATGGTTGCCATGGTGATCCAGCTCTGTGTGAAGACGCGCTTCTCATAGTCTTCTACCGGTGTGTTGCCCGGTGTGAGTGAGCCGACGAGATAGAACTTCGTTCCCGGATAGACCCATCCGTTGTTGGCACCTCTGAATATCTTTCCACTGTTGTTGACGAACTCCAGCGCCAGCCATATCGTTCCATCGGTGGTAGCACCCGGCTCCTTGCTCTGGAAGGTGAGCGTGGAGAAGTTTGCCGTTGGGGCGTCATGGCTCAGGTAGAGTCCGTTGCTCAATGATCTGTCATAGATGACGTATTCCTGCAGTTCGTCTGCCTTGGGGGCAAAGTTAAACTGTTGTTTATATTGACCGCTGACAAGTATTCCTGTCAGTGGGAATGTTTCTGCTCCTATCGTGATGACCTTACCGTCGGCATCGATAAGTTCACTGTATTCGGCCTGTACGGTTCCCTGCAGGCAGCCGACGCCATAGCGCAGGGGGTTGACAATAGCCACAGCCTTGGTGTTTGTCGACACCGTGCTGTTTTTGAATGGGTAGTAGTTGTCGAGCACCTGTTCCCATGTCTTGCCGACATACGAGTCCCTTTCCACCTCGTTGTTCGAGGAGTCAATCAGGCTGTTGGCATAGAAGTACAGCTCTGCGGGATAGACGTAGCGGTTCTGGCTGACGGTCGACACCACGGTGCTGGCCAGCGGCTGTGCCACGAACGTCTTTGTTCCGGCATCCCACTTCACCACTGCGGCTCCGTCAGGCAGTCCGATGCTTCCGGGGTAGTTGGCGGGCAACCCTGCCGTGGCATCGATAGCGGAGAGGACAGCAGTCTTCAGTTCTCCGTCGGCCTGCAGTTCGACATCGGTGCGCAGCTGTGCCACATACTTGGTCACGTTAGCGCTGCTGCCGGGCATCGGCTGGCCGTCGTTGACGAACATCTCGAAGAGCAGCTTCCAGCTGGCTGGCATCGACTCACTGGTCACGTTGGAGGCCCATGAGCCGGCATTGGCGATTGTCGTCAGATAGTTTGCCAGCAGTGCGGCGTCCGTCTGTACGGCAGTGCTGTTAACAATGGGTTTCGGTGCAAAATAGATGTCTTCCGTCAGATGCCGCTTGCTGAGGTCCGGACAGAGGATGGCGCCATTCACCTCGTCGCCACCCGGCTCGGGTACGGCGCGGCCATAGCACAGGAACGATGCCGTATTTCTCGGCACGTTATAGGGCTGGCCATAATAGTGATAGCTGGTGCTTCCTACGTAAGACAGTCCGCCCGCCACATCGACCAGGGGTCGGTCGGTGGCCTCTATCACACCTTTCTTGGCAAAGGGGATGAGATAGATGTCATTGACCAGTCGGGCACTGCCCGTGCTAATCTGTGTGACGTCATCAGAGAGACGGCTCGTAGGATTAGAGGGGCGGCTCGACGAGATATTCATCGAGAGGTCTACACGCACCATTTCACCAGCAACCTTGAAGTCGTACTCCGGGTCGTTGATGTCTGCAAATACGGCATCTCCGTCTTTGCAACCTGCAAAGAGCGTGGCGATGAGCAGGCTCCCGAGGAGTCCGGCCAGCAGATGTCGTAATTGTTGCGTGTTCATATTCATTTATTTTTTCAGAGACTACTTTTTTTTAGGAAATCTCGCAGGGGCAGGGGTTGCCCCTGCGAGATTTTTTTGGGGATTATTCCTTAGATCTCAGGATTGAGGATCAGACCTTCCTGCCACTCGAGGTTGACAGAGGTACCGAGTTCGATACCGGGGCTCGAGAGGTCGGGGATACCGTTGGTAGCATTACCAAGACCCTCGTTCACGTTAGGATTGTCGGGATAGTCGCCGTTTCCATCGGGGATGACGGGGATGTCCACCTCACCGTCGCCGTCGGTATCCCATCCGGGACCACCGTGGTCGGGATCAGTGATGAAGTTGTCGTTGTTGCCGTCGCCGTCGATGTCATAGGGATCGGGGTTGCCGTCGCCGTTGGTGTCAACGCCGGTAGGTTTGCCGTCGCCGTCCTTGATGTACTTGTCAGGATTGCCGTCGCCGTCGCGGTCTACTTCCTGCTTACCGTTCTTGATGGTGATGGTGAGCTTGGTGACGTGGTCCTGATAGATGATCTTGTCAAGGGTACCGGCCAGGTAGTTGCTGGCGGTTGTCGGGTCGAGCTTAGCGGTCAGGTAGAAGGTACCGCCTGCGGGGATGATACCGTCGAGGCCGAGGAATTCCTCACCACCGTTGACGAGCTCGATGGCAGCATAGACCACCTGGTTGCTGGCAGTCTGGAGAGCCAGGGTCTGGTTGGCATTGCTGGTAGTGGAATTGGGCTTGGCGATGATGTTGTCGTACGACATCTCGCGGTCGTAGAGGGTGTAGTTCTCATCACCCTTCTTGGCGAAGTCATAGCCTACGCTGCACTGTCCGCCGAGGAGCACACCGGTGAGGGTGTAACCTGTACCGACGACAACTTCTTCACCGGCACCGTCGTAGAACTTGCCACTGGGCATCTGGATCTTGGTCTCCAGACGGCCTACGCCATACTGAGCCTGGTTGACGAGAGCCACTGACTGGGTGTTGTCCTGCACTTCGTCGGCTGCGCCATCATAGACGAAACCGATCAGGCCTTCCCAGTTACCGGGAACGTCGTATTCGGGCGACTCGATCTGGGTAGAAGCCTTCAGCGGAGTGTTGGTGTAGTACCAGAGGTTGGCGGGATAGACATAGTTGGTGACAGCCACCTTGTTGCCTTGGTTGTAGTTACCGGTAATGTCATAGAAGGCGTTGGGGTTCGAACCGGTGTTTCTCCAGCTGATACGGGCAGCACCGTCGGGCAGACCGATGTTGGCGGGATAGCCCTGGTATTCAGCCTTCAGCTTGGCGGGAGAACCGACGACGGGCTCTTCCTCGCAAGCGTTCAGAATCTTGGTCTGGAGTTCCTGAGCAACAGCGTACTCGGGATCAGAGCTCTGCACGTGCTTGGTAGCGGCGTACACCTTGCTCAGGATGACGGCAGCGGTCTTTGAGGAACCGGTGGTCACGCAGGTGAAGCTCTTGTAGAGGTTGCTCAGCGTGGTGTTGGTAGCGGTCTTCCAACCCGGGGTCAGTGCCATTGAGGTGAACAGGTCGACGATAGCCTTACCGACTTCGTTGTTCTGCTGACGGTCGGGGCTGGTGTTGATCTGCTCCAGACCGAAGGCGATGTCGTTGACGGTGTTGAACTCAGAGTCGTTCAGACCGAAGGTGGTCAGCGAACCATAGTGGAATTTCTCGTCCATGGTGGTGATGGCAACATCAGCGGTAGCGTCGATGGCCTTACCATAGAACAGGAAGTTCTTGGTGCCAACGGGAACGAACTGGTCGGAATATACCTTATAGTTCGTGAAGCCGGGGCGGTTGATGGTCTGGATGGGGCTCAGACGGAGGATGTCAGACAGCTTTGTTGAAGATGTCGTGGGCACAGCGTTGAAGGAGAGCAGACGGATGTTGTCCATACCGCGGAACTGTGCTACAGAACCTTCGTTCTGTGTGATACCATTCTCCATACGGGTACCAATCACCGTGCGGGGAATAGAGATAACGAACTCGGGTTTCACGCTGGGCACGCCGTTCCCGTCGAGAACGACCTTGCTTTCTTCAGCGATTTCATCGCTTGAGGAGCAAGCGGTGAAGCCAATTGTGCCCGCAACTGCGATAGCAGCCATCATGGCAAATTTAGTCATTTTTTTCATTGTGTTGAAAGTTAAATAAAATTGTTAATACTAATAATTATTTTCTCTGTTTATATTTTCTTTTTTTAGGGTTTCCTAGGATTTCCTAGGGCTTCCTATAGCGGTACCTCGTTAAAGGTCAGTCCTTTGTTCCAAGAGAGGTCAACGCTCAGGCCTGTCGTCGGCAATGCTGTCTGGAGGGCAGGCAGACCGTAGGTGGCGGTGGCCAATCCGGTGGGTGCCTTGGGGTTGCCGTGTTCGTCGACTCCCGGTTCAGGGATGCCGTCGCCGTTGGTGTCGGGCCATCCGGTGAGGATGGTGATGTCGGCCTTGGTGGCGAAGTCCTTCTTGTATATCTGGTTCAGATACGTGGGATCGTAGTTAATACTCTTCTTCGGGTCCATGGGTGCCACGAGGTAGAAGGTAGCGCCATGTACGATGGTGCCGTCGGCGCCTTCGAAGTCAGCACCGTTGTTGACGAGTTCCAGTGCGATGTTCACCACTTCGTCGGATCCGGTGCTCAGTCCGAGGGTATAGTTGTACCCCGACCATGTGGCGCTGGTCACGTCAATCGGTCCGCCGTTGAGGCTGGTGTCGTAGATGGCAAACTGGCGGCTGCTGCCGATGGGCTGGAAGTCGTAGTCTACCTCGCGCTGGCTGCCGATGAGGACGCCGACGAGGGTAAATCCTGCCGAGGCGTCGTAGGCTCTTCCCTTGGCGTCGTAGAGCGTGGAACTCTGCAGCATGACGCGCGTGGCGAGTCGTCCGACGGCATATTCCACCTGTTTCACCATGGATACCGACTTCGTTGTAGGTTCTACCACGGTGGATCCGCCGGCATAGGCATTGTGGATGACTGTCGACCAGCTTTGATAGCTTGTGGGGTCGGTATTGGTAAGTTCGTTTGCCAACACGAGGGAGTCGCTGGCCATGAGGTCGGAGAAGACCTGATACTGCAGGTTCGGCGGATAGACGTAGTCGGTGGGATTTGGCAGGTCGAGACCCTTACCGTAGTCGTTCACCGTGGGGAACTCATAGCGTGACTCCGCGTCGTTCCATACGAATCGTGCAACTCCTGACGGCAGGTTGATGTCCTGCGGGAAGCCCTGGTATTTGTCGAGCAGGGTGACCTTCTCGGGGTCGGTGGCGTCGATGGATGCGCAGTTGGCCTCGATCTTGCTGATGAGTGCCTGTGCGAGGGCATATCCCGGCTCCTCTGCCTTGACGTTCATGAGTGTCCTGCGCACCTTGCCGAGCATCACCTGGATGTTGAACGACGAGGAGGTGGTCAGCCTGCGCATGGCCTGATACGACTCGTTGAGTGCCCAGTGTGTGGCGGTAGACCACTTGTCGTTGGGTGCGGGCTCGCTGACGAAGGTGTTCATCAGTTCGTTGACAAGGGTGAGCAGTGCGTATCCGATGGAGCTCTCGCCCAGCCGGTCGGTGGTGGGGCAGATCTGCACGGGTCGGAAGCGCATGTCGCCGTTGCCGGTATAGTTAGTGCGGTCGATGCCCACGCGCTCCAGTGTGCCGTAGTAGGCTTTCTCGGCATGTGTCGTGGGGTTGTCGTTGGCTCTGCAATAGAATGCGATATGGGAGATGCCCACGGGCACCTGTATTTCAGACACCATGTTATAGTCGGTGTTGACGATGCCTTCATAGGTGTAGGTGGCCGTTGAGCCGAGGTCGAGCATCGGGCCGACTTTCTCTGTGGTTGGTGTAGGATATGACTTGAAGCAGAGCATCCGGATGTCGGTGAGTCCGCGGAATCCGGCTGCGTCTTCGCTGAGCTGCACGACGTCGCCCGTCATTCGGGTGGATGCCATCCGTGTGCCAGCGATGCGCTGTGGCAGCGAGAAGGCAAGGTGGACGGGGATAACCTGCAGAGGCTTCTCTTCCACGATGTCTTCGTGCTCGCTACATGCGGATGCCAGCAGTCCTACGATTAGGAGTGCCATCAGCAGGGATATGTCGTGGAGCTTTTTCATTCTTTTCTCTTTTCTATTTAGGCTTTCCTAGGTCTTCCTAGGTTTTCCTAGGTTTTCCTAGGCAGTCCTAGGTTTTTATCTGCGGTCGTCGATGACGAGTCCTTCTTTCCAGTCGAAGGTGACAGAGGTACCTACTTCCACGTTGGGCGACCAGATTCCTCCGTCCGGCTTCATGTAGCAGTAGATGATGTACACCTGTCCGGCCAGCAGGGGCTCGCGCACGTTGATGACGGTGCGGGTGATTTTTCCGTCAGGCAGGGTGACGTAGACGGTCTTGCGCCACACGCGGTCGGCATCGGTAGCTCCTGTGGAACCGTCGGCACGGCTTACCTCGTCGGGATAGTTGGCCTGTGCCTGCTCGGGCGTGTCGCAGCTGGGGAAGGTGATGGAGTAGAACACCTCACGCTCCACGGGCGGCGTTGTGACGCGCAGGTCGTTCACCACGCGGTTGTTGTTATAGGTGAACAGGCTGTCGTCGACATAGAATCCGTCGGCGAAGTCGCTGCTGGTCACTTTCACGTCCTTATAGTCTACGCCGTCGGTGCGTATGAGCAGGATGCTGGCGCTGTTCACCATGTACAGGGTGACGTTGAAGGTCTGGTCGATGTTTCCCAGCACGTTCATGTTCTCGCGTGCGGTGAAGAGTCCCACGTTATGTCCCTTGTCGAGTTCGCGGGGTCCGGTCTGCTGGATATAGTGCTGCTTCTGCTTCTCGCCGCCACTGACGTCGACGGTGGGCTCGAGCATGAAGTTGGCGAGGGCCAGGTGCCGGTAGTCGTCGGCGGGCAGTTCCATCTCATAGACGGCCTGGTTGTCGTCCATGATGGCGTGTTTGTATTGTCTGCGGTCTTCGTTGATATAGAATGACAGGTCTACGTCGTGTGCGAACTCCCGGAAGATATTCTTCAGCGAGTCTTCCAGCAGTGCGGCCACCTCGGGTTCGTTGAAGCGGCTTCTCAGGACGGTTTCCACCTGTGTGGTGAGGGTTGTCTTCAGGCGTACTTGATAGTGGACGCTGAAATTCTGCTGACAGTCTGACAGGTCGTCGTCGATAGCTGAGCAAGCTGTGAACAGAACGCTCGCCATGGTGAAGAGCATTCCTCCAAACAGATATTTCTTAAACATTGTCATTCTATTTTTCTTTTTTTTACGCGCGTACCTATTATTATATATGCGTACTTTTATTATTTTAATATCTATGAGGGTGCACCGCTCGTGGTGCACGGGGTGCACCCTCATGATATATGTTTAAGAGTGGCTCATGTGAGCCGTCAGATGATTACTGGCCGAGGACGACGTCGTCGAAGGTCAGACCGCTGCGCCACTGCAGGTCAACGTTCAGACCGAGTGAGATCTGCGAAGAACGCAGGTCGGGCACCGTGTTGTAAGCGCTCTGCAGAGAGTTCTCACCGATGACGAAGTTAGCGGTGGTCACGAAGTCCTGGATGAACACGCGGCGCTCCTTGAGCGTGGTGTAGTCATCCTTGCAAGGAGGCAGACAGGCCACATCACCTGAAGGCCAGTCAATACCGGCTGCCAGCTCATCTGCTGTAGGAGCGGAAGGATTGGCGGGAGCGAGGGTGCCTGCGTTAGGATCGAGCTTACCGATGATGTAGAAGATGCCTTCGTTGCGGATGATGTTGTGCTTGCCCCAGAAGTCCTTACCAGAGTTGTTCTGGAACTCGAGACATACATAGACAGGGCTCTGGCACTTGCCCTTGAGAGCTGCATTCCAGTTATCCCATACGAGGGTGTAGTTGGGCTCAGATGTGCCGCTTGTGGGGATAGCATCATTAACAATAGCCTTGTCGTAGATGGCGTTGTTGAAGGTTGAACCGTCAACGGGGAGGAAGTTCCAGCCCACCTTGGTAGCTACGCCACCAACAAGGATACCCTTCAGGGTGAAGGTGCCATCGGTAACGGTGAGCTGGGCATTGGGCTCGTCAGTAGCATCAAGCGTAGGATTCTTAGCCACCTGAATGGCGTGGTTGTTGTCGTTGAGTGTAGTTGCGCCATACTTCACGGTGCTCTTCAGCAGGGCAGGACCATAGTTGATGTTATACTGCATAGCCACCGAACGGGTGGTAGAAACCACGTGAGAATCCTTTACCCAGTTCTTGCTGGTCCATGAATCGTCGGTCACCCAAGGTGTGATGCCCTGAGGATATTCAGCCTCTGTAACTGCTTGATCGGTCACACGCACGGGAGAGTCACCCCAGTAGCAGAGCTCTGCGGGATAGTACACATTGTAGCAAGAGGTTGTTGATCCGCCAGCATTGAACAGGCTAACTTGGCCGATGTGGTGGAATTTCACTGAACCGGGAGTGGTCACAAAACCGTTGTCGTCAACAGATGCAGTAGCCTCTGTAATGGCCATCTGTGTGCAACCAGCAGGAAGGTTGAACTTCTCGATGGGGTATGACTGAAGAGCGGTCAGACCAGAGGCGCCACCAAGTCCATCAACATCGCCTGTGTAACCAATGGCAGTAACTACTGTGTTGTAAGGTCTCCATGTCATCGACGGAGCTGTACCAGTCAGGATGGCTTGAATATTGGTCTTAATCTGCGTAGCCAGTGCCTGGGCCTTGGCCTCCAAAAGAGAGGTAGGAGCCGTCTTGGTACAGTTATCCATGATGACATAGATATCACCCAGCATTCGGGCTACAGCAGGACCGGAACCGGCACGTACTTCACCGTCGCGGACATTGCAAATCTCAGCCAGCGTATTAGCCAAGATTTCACCGATGGCGCACATAGGCGTTGTTGCGTCAGCAGGAGCCTTTGTAGCAGGCGTTACGGTGACGCCACTGGTGGGATTGCCAGTTACGGTAACAAACTGGAACCATGACAGCGTGGTCGAGAAGTGCTCAACACCGTCTTCAATGGTACCATTACCATTGGCATCATACTGCACATCCTCGTTGGTAATCGACGTAGCAAGCACCCAGTTGAGGGCTGCAGAGAGCAGGTCGCCATAGTTGCGGAAGGTCTGGTTGTAACCGCTGGCGTTGGTCTCCACGATCTGCTTCACTGCGAAGTCGTAGTTAGCCAGGTTGGCGGCATTGGCGTCGGTCACATTAGGCAGGTAATCGATATTACCCTGAGCGAAACCTTCGGTAGCGCTCTTAGGAGCCTTGCCATAGAAAATCAGAGTGTTGGTCTCTGTAGGCAGAGCCAGCTCCAGAATACGATGGCTCTTGTTACCGTCAGTCGTAGCCTGACCAGTGCCGTAGACATTGCCAAGTGTGTAGTGCCTGTTAGCTTCAACAGCAGTGTTGATAACGTGCTTACCGTCAGCTACCGGCTGATTACGCAGGAAGGTCAGCAGGTGGGCATCGGTAATACCACGGAAGGCATCAGACGTAGTGGCCTGCGTGTTGGCTGACGTCATACGCGTGATGGGCGACCTGTTTGTGTTGACGTTCATGACGAAGTTGGTCGTCACCTCGCCCGTCTCGGGGTTGTAGTTGGGATTGTTGACTACTACATCCTCTTCGGAAGAGCAGGCTGCGAATCCGGCGAAGACGAGTGCTATCGCACTGAGCTTCGCAAAGCTAAAAAACTTTTTCATACTTTTTTAAAAAAAACATTTTTATGATTAATACTATATTTATTTTTTTCCCTTTAAGGGGTGTTATCTGGTAAATGTGGAATGTATAGTTTTCTTTGTTTCTGCGCTACGATTCCCGTTTCATTCCGACGTCTCGCCTGTGAGCCGGCGGTTGAAGTCGATGGCGTCCTGCCGTTTGCGCTGGCTGTCGAGGTAGTAGAGATACTCTCGCAGGTTGCTTCGGGCGGCTTCGTTGCCGTTGTCGGCTCCATACTGCCATGCCTTCATGGCTTCTTCGTAGCGTTTCAGGCGGAAGAGAGTCGTTCCGAGCGTATTGGCTGCGCGTGGGTCGTCCTTCACGCCTTCCAGCTTGGCCAGGGCTTCTTCGTAGCGTCCGGCGTTGAGCAGTTCGCTGGCCTCGTTGATGGCCTTGGCGCGGGTGTCGGGTACATAGTCATAGTATATGCGGAGGTATCCGGAGTTACGCTGGTCGGTGAGGATGTTATCGCGCATGAAGGGCCAGGTGGCGTGCCTTCTGAGTCGCTGCTCGCGGCGGTTGGGGTCGGGCTCGTTGTCGATGATGTCGAGTGCTTCGCGCAGCTGAGCTTCGGTGGGCTCGGCGATCTTGCTGTTCACGGCAATCTTCCGGCGGAAGTCCTCATCGGTCAGCAGGTCGTTGACCTGGTCGCGGAACTCGGTCCATGCCTCGCCGCCGGCATTGAGCTCGTAGAGGCTGTCGGGTGTGGCGACGCGCTCCTGGACGTAGCGCTTGAGGGCCTGGGCACGGCCGTCTGACAGGTCTTGGTTGTGGGCGATGCGACCTTCGATAGAGGCCAGACCGACTATCTGGATGCGGCTCACGCTGGAGGTCGTGTCGGCCATGATGTCGCGGGTGATGTCTACTATGCGGTCGAGGATGGGCCCGTTGTCGCGGAAGTCGTAGAGCAGCGTGGTCTTGTCGAGCGGGAAGTGTACATAGAGCATACCCTTCTCCTTGCGCAGGATGCGGGTGTTGTCGTAGGGCTTGTATTCCGACTCAAGCACGAGCACAGGGTTGTCCTTGCGCCAGTTGTCGGCGGCACCCTGGAAGTCTTCCACGAAGGGCACGGTCAGCTGCGGCACGTATTCCTCGGGCACGGTCTTGAGCTGTATGGGCGCCGGAGGGGTGACGATGACGGGTGCCTTCTTCTCCAGCGTGTCGCGGCCCACGATGTTATAGGCCAGCTGGAGGGAGAGCTTGGGCATGACGAAGAATTTTGTCTCCTTGCCGCGCTCGGCTCCGCAGTGGCCGCAGTCGTAGCGGGTGTAACGGGTGATGCCGAAGTCGGGTCCTGCCTCTGCTTCCATGCGGAGGTGACGGCCTACCCAGCTGCTGCGGTCGGCAAGCCACCAGGAGCGGCCATAGCTGACACCGAGGGCGAAGAGGTCGCCCTGACGGCGCTCGTCGCGCACGCTGCGCCACATGCCGAAGGGGAACTTCACCGCTGCCACATTATAGTGGCTGTAGATGCCGGTCACCCCGATGAAGCCCTTGTGATAGACCGTATCGTTGAGATAGATATGCATCTGCGGTGCAATCATCAGGTGGCGGTACTTGCGGTTCTTGTTGTCGTCAGTAGGCCAGGGACGGTAGCCGACGTTCACCCCATAGGTCACGCGGCTGTCGGCGGGGTTATACTCGAAGCCGATGTTCGGTGTGAGGGTGGCATCGTAGAGCAGGTTGTTCTTGATGACGAAGTCCTGAGCAGAGGCTCCGGCAACGCCAACAGTCCATAAAAGTAACAGACTGAACACTTTACGTGCCATCCAAGTTCCATATTTGATTTTTCCGTTCATAATTTCTTTCATTTTCCGTTTTGTTTGCGCACACACTTTTCAGTTAGCAATCTATTCCCGCGTACGTGTAAATTTTGGTGCAAAGTTACTAACTATTAGTCGAAAATCGCACATTTTTGTATCGGGAAGGCCGATATTTAATACCTTTTAACAAGAATTAAGAGTTGCGGGGGGGGTAAAAACACCCTTAAGGGCTTTCAAGCGCTCCCCAAAGGGGAGAGTAACGATATATAAACAAAAAAAAGCACAGAAAAGAACAGACCGGAAATGGGTTTTTTATAAATTTCCGTAACCTATTGAAAACCAATTCTATCCATAAATTCGTCTTTTCTATAGACGAAAGAAGAAGAACATAGCGTCCGCAACCTGCCCTTCGTTCTTCATTTTAGCTTTTCACTTAGGCCCTCCGTGTCAGTCCGTGCTAACATAAAGAAAACGTGTGTTCATCAGCTATAGACAAGCAGGAATTTTGTCATAATTTTTTACCAAAAATTTTTGTCTAAATTTACCCGCGTTCCAGCGAAAAAGGTCGACTTCCAGAACTTACTTTTTGACGATTTCCGAGGCGAGTCAGGGACTTTTGGTACAAATCGCATGGACTTTTGTACCGATTCGTTGCATGATTTCTTAGAAATCGCATGACGATTTCTTACTTTTCGTCATGATTTTTGTATGAAAAGTCCGAACGAAAGCCAACCTTTCGCTGTCCGAAAAGTCGGCTCCGTTGGTCGGTTTGTCGGTGGTTATCAAGGCCCAAAATGCTATCTGTCTCGCAGTCAACGGGTTGCGGAAAACGGCTCAAAACTGCGTTATTTGCGACCGAGGGAAAATAATTTCAGAAAACGGGCCTTCTCAGTGCGGAATTTCGGAACTTTTGTAAAGAAAATTCAAATTACTATCGGTGCTTCGATATTGTTTTACACGGACGGACACAGAGGCTTTGCTCCTTAAACAATGACACAGACAAACAGACAGGAGGTTGGCGTGCGCATTATAAAAAATTGCGCGCGAAATTTGGTCAGGTGGAATTATATTCGTACTTTTGCAGTGCGCCCCCAATGATTGGACATGCTGTCAGACGAAAAGCAGCGCCATCTGCGCCAACAATTCAACCCCGACGGTTCGCAACTGAGAGAAGCCCAGCTGCGAATTGTTGATATGCTGTTGTTCCTCGACGGCATCTGCCGGCGGCATGGGCTGCGCTACTGGCTTGACTCTGGCACGCTGCTGGGAGCGATGCGCCACGGGGGCTTCATCCCATGGGACGACGACGGCGACGTCTGCATGCCGCGAGAGGACATGCTGCGCCTGCGCGACATCCTGCTCCATGAGGAACACCACGAACACTACGTGTTGCAGTGCCGCGCGACAGACCCGGGACATACCAACCCCTGGGTGGTGCTGCGCGACAAGCGGAGCTTCTACTGGCACACCGACGGCCTGCTCTCGGAACACGACAAGCGCTACCGGGGGCTGCAGGTGGACATCGTGCCCATGGAGCAACGGGTGTGGGAGCCGCTGCGACAGCTGTCCGTACGCACGAACCGCTGGTTGCTGCTGAACCCCAGCCAGCAACGGCGCGGATTCCGGTGGCTGAAGGGCTGCAGAAATGCCGCCTACTGGCTGCAGAACAGCGTGGTCTGTCCGGCGCTGCGGGCACTGGGACGCCACTTCGGCAGCGACGACTGGGTGGAGGGCTATGGCGTCTCGTTCCACCACTACCAGAAGGCTACCGACATCTTCCCCCTGACCACAGTTGCGTTTGAAGGCCATCAGCTGAGTGCCCCGGCACGGCCGGAAGCCTATCTGACGGCACACTTCGGCCACTGGGAGGAACTGCCCGGGGAAGACAGCTGCAGGGCTCACAACGTGGAAATCATCATCTGAAACCCCAACAAGACCAAAACGAAACATGAAGATAAGGTTCAGTCCTCTTGCCTCGATGTCGGAACGCACCCAAGGCGTGGTGCGCAACATCGGCATGTCGGTGGTGGCGCGGGTGGTGAGCATCCTGAGCACCCTGCTCATCGTGCCCCTGACCATCGACTACGTGAACCCCACGTACTACGGCATCTGGATGACGTTCTCGTCGATCATTGCCTGGATAGGGTTCTTCAACTTCGGCCTCTCTAACGGCTTCCGCAACAAGTTTGCCGAGGCCCGTGCGCAGGGCGACGACCTGCTGGCGCGGGAGTACCTGAGCACCACCTACTTTGCCCTGAGCGTCGTCGTGCTGGGGCTCTACGTGGTGGCCTGCCTGCTGAACGTATTCGTAGACTGGGCGGCCTTCCTCCACCTCGACGCCTCCTACGGCGAGGAACTGGGCAAGGTGTTCTTCATCCTGAGCACCTTCGTCTGTCTGAACCTCGTGGTGAACATCTTCTCGACACTGCTCATCGCCGACCAGCTGCCAGGCATCGCTGCCATCATCATGGGCATGGGCCAGCTGGCATCGCTCATCGCCATCTGGCTGCTGACGAAGTTCACCGAAGGGAGTCTGACCAACCTCGCCCTCTACCTGGCCGGCACACCCGTGGCCGTGATGCTGGTGGCACAGCTGGTGGCCTTCCGCCACAGCCGCTACCGACGCTTCGCACCTGGCTGGCGATACGTCAAGCCAAGGCTCATCAGAAACATCATCGTCATCGGACTGAAGTTCTTCGCCATCAACATCTGCCTCATCCTGGTGTTCCACATGACCGACCTCGTCATCACCCGCGAGGTGGGACCCGAGAGCACCGCACAGTTCAACATCGCCAAACGATACTTCAACATCATCCTCATGGCCATGACCATCATCATCACGCCCTTCTGGTCGAGCTTCACCGAGGCCTACGTGAAGCAGGACATCGCCTGGATGAAGAACAGCCTTCGGCGGCTGGAGCAGCTCTGGATGCTGAGCCTCGCCATAGGAGCGCTGATGCTGCTGCTCTCAGGCTGGTTTTATGACATCTGGATAGGCGACAAGCTGGAGGTGCCCTTCGTGCTGTCGCTCTCGACGCTGGCCTTCATCGAGAGCCAGACGCTCGGGAATATCTACATGCACCTCGTCAACGGCATCGGCACCATCCGGCTGCAGACCATCCTATACATCATCATCGCCCTCGTGGCATGGCCCTGCATGGTGTACGGCGGACGACAGTGGGGCATCTGCGGCATCCTGCTGCTGCCCACCGCGGCCTACCTGATACAGGCCGTCGCGGCAAAGGTGCAACTGGGAAAACTGCTCAACGGAACCGCCACGGGCATCTGGAAACAATAAGACACATCTCCCACCCAACGAGGGAGTAAGAAAAAAAAGTAAAGACCATATATGCAGAGTACCTTAGGTATAGGACTTATAGGCTTGACGTTGCTGCTCACCGCCATCGCACTATACATCTCCGGCCACAAACGCTGGAGCCTGCTGATGTATGTGTCCTTCCTCTCCGACGGATTCGAGGTGCTAACCGACTCCGTCATCGGTATGAAGAATATCGACATGGCCTTCATCTATACCATCGTCATCCTGCCCTTCTCACTGCTCTACGAGAAGAACCACCAAAAGACAGAAGACCGCACACTGACAATACTCGTACTGACCATGCTGGGATTCCTGATATGCTCAGCCCTGTTCTCGTTCCAATACTACAAGTTCACCCCCGTGCAGATTCTGCAGGGCGGACGCTATCTGCTGCTCTTCATGGGCTACTTCTTCGTGGTGAAGACCAAGCGCGAAGACGTACTCTGGGTCGTCGACAAGATATGGAAAGTCACCGTCATCGTGTCGGTGCTCTACATCCTCGAGGTATTCTTCGACTGGAGTCTGCTGTCCTACGGCATGGAGGTGCGGAAAGAAGCCACCACAGGCCTGAGCCGCTACTACAACTCGCCCTTCTACCTGCCACTGTGCATCTACTTAGGCATCTTCACCCCACGCATCCTCAAGACACGCTTCCGCATGCCGGGACTCATCATCCTCATCATCGCACAGATTGCCACCCTGGGACGCGTGGAGATTGCCGCCACCTTCCTCATGGTGCTCCTCGGCATCATGCTCAAAGGCAACCGCACACAAGTGGTCAGGATACTCTTCGTGCTGACCATCCTATACCTGCCGATGTCGGAAATCATCCAAAACCGCTTCACCGGCACCAACAACTCGGAACTCGACGTAAAAGCCGTCTTCGACGGTAGCTACAAAGACCTGACTCAGCGTAACATCAGCAACAACGGCACCCTGACCTACCGCTTCGCGTGGGTCTACGAACGCCGCACATACCTCGACACACGACCACTGCCGGAGAAAATCTTCGGACTGGGACTCATCAGCGACAGCCAGTTCTACGAGGTGCTCAGCCGATACCACTTCCACCTCGGACTGCGCGACCCCAACACCGGCATGCCCCTGCAGATGAAGACACCCGACATCTCCTACGGCAACATGCTCACCATGCTGGGCTACGGCGGCGGAACACTGCTCATGGTGCTGTGGCTCTATCTGGCCGTGCAGGGATTCAGACACCGACGGGACAAGCCCTTCGACGTGCTGCTCTTCCTGCTCATCACCGGATACATCATCCGCTCATTCTCCGGCATCGTCGTCTCCGACCCGGGAAACCTCATCGTGCCGTTCATGATCTATTCCTGCTACGAGCTGGCAGACAAAAAGAAAAAAGAGGAAAACGCCCATGAAGATAGTGCATATTGAGTCGGGACTGGGCAACCAGATGCTGAGCTACTGCGAGCTGCTGGCCCTGAAGAAGGCCAACCCGGGAGAGGAGTGCTACGTGGAGACCATCGTCTACGACATTCCGGAGTGCAACGACGTCATCTGCCAATGGAACGGCTATGAACTGGAGCGCATCTTCCACGTGCAAGCCCCGAACATCAGGGAACGCCTCTCCGAAGAGCAATGGCAGCAGGTGATGGCAGACATCCGCAGGTCGCAATTCTGGCAGAAGAACTGGAACTACCCCGTCTACTTCACCGAAGCCTTCCGCCGTGCCGGGCTGCCGCTGGAAAACCGACGCGGCGACTTCGAAGCACCGGGAGAACCGCTCAAGACAACCCTCGGCGAACCATGGTACAGGAAGACCGAAGCCTTCCGCTACCTGAACTACCTGCGGAGGAAGTATCTGAAGAAGACCGCCGCCACCCTACCCGACCACCGCGACGAACTCTTCATGAAGACCGAGGCCGACGTGTTCACCGGGCAGAAACTGCTCTTCAAATACGTCAACAGCGGCATCGAAGAGATTGCCGACGACATCCGCAGCGCATTCCGCTTCCCCGACATCGACGACGAGAAGAACCGCCAAGCCATGGACGACATCCGCAGCTGCCAAGCCGTAGCCATACACGCCAGAAGAGGCGACATGACGGGCTACAACTACGACTGCTATGCCGGAGGCTACTTCCTGAGAGCCGTCGGATTTATCCGCCAACAGGTGAAGGACCCCGTGTTCTATATCTTCTGCGACCCCGACAGCGTGGCCTGGGCCCGGAGCCACGGAAACATCCTCGGACTCGACTTCAGAAAGGACGACGTGAGCTTCGTCGACTGGAACAGCGGCCAGGACAGCTGGCGCGACATGCAGCTGATGGCTGCCTGCCGCCACCAGATAGTGACAAGAAGCTCATTCGGATGGTGGGGAGCATGGCTCAACGACAACCCCGACAAGATAACCTGCTCACCCGACCCCGATATGAATACCACCCACCACTTTTAACTTTTAACTATTCACTTTAAACTCTCCATGCTTCCCAAAATCATACACTATTGTTGGTTCGGACGACAACCGCTGCCGCCCCTGGCCAAGAAGTGTATTGCCTCGTGGCGACGATACCTGCCAGACTATCAGATTAAGGAATGGAACGAAGACAACTTCGACGTGAACATCATTCCATACACACGGCAGGCCTATGAGGCAGGAAAGTATGCCTATGTGAGCGACTATGCCCGCTTCTGGATTCTCTACCATGAAGGCGGACTCTACTTCGACACCGACGTGGAAGTCATCAAACCCATTGACGACATCATCGGGCGAGGGCCCTTCATGGGCATCGAGACCGACAGCACCGACGGCAGCCTGCCCACGGTGGCACCAGGCTTAGGACTGGGAGCCGAGGCTGGGATGCCACTCTATGAGGAGTTCCTCAACATGTATGCCGGAATGACATTCCCCTCGCCCGATGTGCTCACCATCGTCGGCAGCACCACCAACCTGCTGGCCCGACGAGGACTGAAAGCCCAAGCCGGCATGCAACAACTCGACGGCGTCAGCATCTATCCCAGCGAATACTTCAACCCCATCAATATATCCACCAAACGCAAGCATATCACCCCAAACACACGCTCCATACATCATTATGCAGGGTCGTGGTTCGTGAAAGACTGGAAATGGTATGCGAAAGACTGTCTGCAGCGGCTCATCCCAGAGCCCATCCTCATCTGGAACAACCGCCGGAAGGCCAAAAAGAAATAAGCTATGAGCATCAAGTTGAAAGGACAACAGCTGACGCTGACACAACTCATCTGCCTGTGTCTCTACTATGGCTTGGCACGCTATCTGCCAAAGTCTAACCAGTGCGGCCACATCGGCAGACACGTCAGGGGATTGCTTTGCCGACACATCTTCAGCAAGTGCGGCAAGCATGTCAACATCGAGCGCGGGGCCTACTTCGGACTGGGGACAAAGATTGAGATAGGCGACTACTCAGGAATAGGCGTCAATGCCAATGTTCCCGAAGACATCATCATCGGCAGCCACGTGATGATGGCCCCCAATTGCATCGTCTTCTCGCGAAACCATCGCTATGACGCACTTGACAAGCCCATCATGTTTCAGGGCGAGACACCCCGGCAACAAACGGTCATCGGCGACGACGTCTGGATAGGACAGAACGTCATCATCACTCCAGGCCGGCATATCGCACGGGGCTCCGTCATAGCCGCTGGCAGCGTCGTAACCAAAGACTTCCCGGAATACAGCGTCATAGGAGGCAATCCTGCCGCTGTCATCAAATACAGAAAACAATGAAGAAGGACGTCGACCACAGCCAAGAATCCCGTCAGCAGGTCATTCTGGTAGCACCCTCGCTCGACATCACCCGCAACGTGGGTGGTGTGGCAGCCGTGGCCTACGTGCTGAAGACAAAGAACGAGACTGTCGACTATCACCACTTCCGCCAAGGACTGTCCGATGAACAACGGCAAGGCTGGCGGCGCTATCTGCTCACCCTGCTGTCGTTCCTGCGCTGGCTGGTATTCCTCAGCAAGCATCGGAAGGCCGTGGTGCACTATAACTTCCCGCTGAGCCGCAACGGCATCCTGCGCGACTTCTGGTTCATCAAGGTCACCCGGCTGCTGCGCCGGCCGATGGTGGTCCACCTGCACGGCGGGCTCTATCTGTCGGAACCCAACAAACCCTTCCCCGTGAAGCAGATGCTCAAGAGTGTCTTCTCCATGAAGGTGCCGTTCATCGTGCTCAGCGAGAAGGAAAAAAGACTGTTGGAAGAAGAGTATGGCGAGCAACAGATTCATGTCCTTCCTAACGTCGTCGACACGGAGGATGCAGCCCGCTATGAGCGCCGGAACTTTGAGGAACAGCCGCTGAAAGTTCTCTACCTCGGTCGCATCGAGAAGGACAAAGGTATGGACTACGTACTGGAAGCCATGAAGAAACTGAATGAACGGGGCACCGACTGTCAGCTCATCCTGGCCGGAAGGGAACAGGGATCGCACGACTATCTCCGGCGTTTTGCTGAGGCCTTGGGCGAGCGGTTTGTCTATCGGGGCATCGTCAGCGGTGCGGAGAAAGAAGCCCTGTTGCGCGAGTGCCAGGTATTCCTGCTGCCATCGTTCTATGAAGGTTTGCCCATGTCGCTGCTCGAGACGATGAGCTACGGCGAAGTCCCTGTCGTGACACCCGTCGGCTCGATAGGCGAAGTCGTTGAAGACCGTCACAACGGGCTTCTCGTCAGCCTCAAGGACAGCGACAGCATCGTATCTGCCATCCGGCAGCTTTCCGACGACCGGCAGCTGATGAAGACACTGTCGGCAAGCGCCCGCGACACAATCTTGCGGCGATTCAGCACGGAAGAGTATATGACTCATTTGAACCGACTCTATCAAGAAGCAAAAACAAAGAAAGGAAATAAGATATGAAAGCATGTTTCATGGGCTTAGGCTATATCGGTCTGCCGACAGCCATCATTGCAGCCAAGCATGGAATAGAGGTAGTAGGCGTGGACATCAATCCCGCCATCGTCGAAGCCACCAACAAAGGTCACCTGCACATTGTGGAGCCTGGGTTAGACGACCTTCTGCGTGAGGTTGTTGCCAACGGAAGCCTGCATGCCTCGACAACCCCCGAGGAGAGCGATGTCTATCTGATGGTGGTTCCCACCCCGTTCAAGGGTGACCATGAGCCCGACATCTCCTATGTAGAGTCGGCTACCCGCATGGTGCTGCCCTATCTGAAGGCCGGCGACCTCTACGTCATTGAGTCTACCTCACCCGTCGGGACTACCGAGCAGATGGCACAGCTCATCTTTGCCGAGCGGCCGGAACTGCAGGGGAATCTCCATATTGCCTATTGTCCCGAGCGGGTGCTGCCAGGCAACGTCATCTATGAGCTGGTTCATAACGACCGCGTCATCGGCGGCATCGACGAAGCCTCCACGAAGAAGGCCCAGGCGTTCTACAGCCAGTTTGTCAAGGGCGAGCTCCATCCTACCAACAGCAAGACTGCCGAGCTCTGCAAACTGACAGAGAACTCCAGCCGCGACTCCCAGATAGCCTTTGCCAACGAACTCTCCCTCATCTGCGACAAGGCCGGCATCAATGTATGGGAACTCATCGAACTGGCCAACAAGCATCCGCGCGTCAACATCCTGCAGCCTGGTTGCGGCGTGGGCGGACACTGTATCGCCGTAGACCCTTATTTTATCTCTGCGGAGTTCCCCACAGAGTCGAAGATGATTGCCACAGCCCGCGACGTGAACAACTACAAGGCCATCTGGTGTGCCGAAAAAGTGCAGAATGCGATGCTGCGCTTTGAGATAGAGCACCACCGCAAGCCCGTTGTTGCCATGATGGGGCTGGCCTTCAAACCGAACATCGACGACCTGCGCGAGTCGCCGGCCAAGTTTATAACCACCAAGGTCATGCAGGGCAACAGCAATGCCGACATCCTCGTCGTAGAGCCTAACCTCAGCGAGCACAAGGTATTCAAGCTGACTGACTACGCCGAGGCTTACGAAAAGGCCGACATCGCGGTCTTCCTCACTGCCCACAGCCAGTTCCGCACGCTGCCCTGGCGCGACGACAAGGTCATCCTCGACTTCTGCGGCATCTTCAAAAGACAAAACCCATGACACCCTCCGACCGTATCACGCTCAATGGGATGAAAGTCTATCCCTTCACCTCTGTCAGCGAACTGCTCGCCTTCATTGACGAGCGGAAAGGCATCCTTGTGGCTGTCAATGCCGAGAAGGTGATGAAGGCCACCGACGAGACCTGCCGCATCGTCAACGACAACATCGGCTATTCCGACGGTGCCGGCGTGAAGGTGGCCATGCGGCGCAAAGGCAGGAAAGACGCCATCCGCATAGCCGGCTGCGACCTGTGGCTCAACATCGTGCAGGCTTGGCACCAGAGCAAAACCTTCTACCTCATCGGCGGACGTCAGGAAGTCATCGACGACACCATTGAGCGACTGAAGAAGGACTTTCCCGGCATCCGCATCCTTGGCTACCGCAACGGCTATCTGAAGACCTCCGACGAACGGCAGACACTCATCGACGACATCGCTGGAAAGCGCCCCGACGTGATCTTTGTGGCCATGGGCTCACCCGTTCAGGAGTTGCTCATGGCCGACATGCAGGCCCGCCATCAGGCCATCTACCAAGGCCTCGGAGGCAGCTTTGACGTCTACACCGGCCGGGTGAAGCGAGCCCCCAAGTGGTGGCAAGACCACAATCTGGAATTCCTCTACCGCTTCCTCAAGCAGCCACAGCGCTACCGCCGGGAAGTCTACCGCCTGAAGTTCCTCCTCTGGATGCTCTTGGGCAGATTGTAAAGATTGTAAAGAAGTATCTCTATAGTCACTATAGTATCTATAGTATCTATAGTACCTATAATTATAATACTAAAAAAGAGAACTATGACACCGACCGTTGACGTGCTGAACATCCGGGTGGCTGACATCACCCAGCAACAGCTCCTCGAGGCTTACTCCGAGGGTATTCTCGTCACGCCCAACCTCGACCACTTGGTCACCCTGCAACACGACCGCGATTTCTTCGAGGCTTATCAGCAGGCCCGCTGGGTGGTGTGCGACAGTCGTGTGCTCTACTTTCTGACCAAGCTTACCCGTCATCCCCTTCGCGAGGCCATCGCCGGTAGTTCTTTCTTCACCGCCTATTGCGACTACCACCACGATGATCCTGACTGCCGTATCTTCCTCCTCGGCGGCATGGGCGACACAGCCCATCAGGCCATGCAGCGCATCAACCGACGCCACCCCGACCTCGTCGTCGACGCCCTCTCTCCCTCGTGGGGCTTTGACGGAAAGGAAGCTGAGTGCCGTGCCATTGTCAGCCGCATCAGGGAGAGCGGAGCCAACGTCGTCGTGGTTGGCGTAGGTGCCCCGAAACAGGAGAAATGGATTGCCCGCTGGGCCAGCGAGCTGCCCGAGGTACGGTCGTGGATGGCGCTCGGTGCTACCATCGACTTCGAGGCAGGCACCCTGCGCCGGGCGCCGCAATTCTGGCGAACCATCGGCATGGAGTGGTTCTACCGCTTCCTGCACGAGCCGCGACGCCTCTGGCGACGCTATTTCGTACGCGACATGCGTTTCTTCCCTTACTTCTTCCGCCAACTCTTCCACCGATATCAAAATCCCTTCGCATGAACAACGACACCAGCCGATACCTGCGCTTCCTGAGCTACGCCTTAGACCCCGAAGCGTCTCAGCCCACTGACCTCACGGACATCTCGTGGACCGAGCTGAAGAACTTTGCCAACCAGCACGCCATCGTGGGCATCTGCTGGCAGGGGCTTCAGCGGCTCGACCCGCTGTCACCCAACAAGCCCACCGACGACGATGTGATGGCTTGGATGGCGCTGGTCTCGAAGATTCAGAAGCGCAACCGCTTCATGGACGAGCGAACGGAGTTTGTCGCCCGCACCTTCCTTGGCGAAGGGTTCCCCAACACCATCCTCAAAGGGCAGGGCAACGGCCGCTACTACCCCACCCCGTCGCTGCGCACGTCGGGCGACGTCGACATCTGGCTCCATGCTTCGCGAAAGGACATTACCCGCTATGTGCAGCAGCTCTGCCCGAAGGAGCGGCCCATCTACCTGCACATCGCCTTCACGAAGGTGAAGGATGTGGAAGTGGAGGTGCACTACATGCCGTCGTACCTGAACAACCCCCTCTGCAACCGACGGCTGCAGCGATGGTTTGCCCAAGCCTCATCGCCGCAGGAGGGTCTTTTCCCTAACACCACCTTTAACTTGGTCTACCAGCTGTGCCACATCATGCACCACATCTTCGACGAGGGCATCGGTCTCCGCCAGCTCATCGACTACTACTACCTGCTGAAAGCCTCTCGCCAGGAAACGGAGCAGCCGCTGGCCGACGAAACGCTGAGGGCAACCCTTCAGTCGTTCAACATGCTGGGGTTTGCCCGCGGCATCTTGTGGGTAGAGCATACCGTCCTCGGGCTGCCGGAGGAATACCTCTTCGCCGAACCCGACGAGCGCCGCGGAAGAGTCATCCTGCGCGACGTGCTGAGGGGAGGCAGCTTCGGTCGCTTCAACGACGACTACGAGCATGCCTCACGGCGACGCATCTACCCCAAGAGGGCACTCGTCAAACTGCGCCACAGCCTCAGCCTCGTGCGCTACTTCCCTTCGGAAGCCCTCTGCGAGCCACTCTTCCGCATTTGGCATTTCTGCTGGAGACTATTTTAGATATACAGGTGCAGGGAAGAATGAGTCTTTCGTCAATTATTTCATATTTCGTTTCCCCAAAAAAGTGGGAAACGAAATTTTTTCTTGGCGAACTGCGATTATTCTTTACAGTTTAAAATCTATACGCCACGGCGATGCCCATGGGCGATGCTGCGACATCCAGCTGCCGGCCCTTGCCAGTGAGCTTGTCGCCCAGCCAATAGCCCACCTCTGTGCTCAGCACTCCGATGGCCGCTCCGCCTGCAGCCTGCCACCACGTATGATGATTGCGCACCACCCTGGTGACGCCGACGCTTGTCGCGATGCCATAGCCAGCTACCGACACCCATGGTGACAGGTGGCCGAACTCCTTATGGAGCACGGTGGCTCCCATAAAGGCGAACGACGTATGGCCCGAAGGAAAGCCGTGGCTGTCGGAGTGGTCGGGACGATCAGAATGGATGGTGTATTTCATCCCATAGGTGGCAGCCGACGAGACGGCCAGCGACAAGGCATTGTCGACGAGCAACTCCTTCCACGTGCTGCGGCTCTCGGTGCCGCAACCCTTCAGCACATACACCGATGCCAAGGGCACAAACCGCAGATAGTCATCTGCAGCACTGCCGCGAACCTCCTGTGTCAAGCCTTGTTGAGAAAGAAGTAATAGCAATAAGGTCAGCCAGAAGAACCTATGGGGTTTCATCTTGTGGTTTAGCGTATGATTTGGTTTTCTGGTGCAAAGGTACGATTAAGCGAGCGAAAAACAAAGGAAAAGACGAAGTTTTTTTCTGTTGTTTTTCCAAGCGTGAGTACCTTCGGCGCAGCCAAAGTACCGATTAAGCGAGCGAAAAACAAAGGAAAAGACAAAGTTTTTTTTAGTTGTTTTTCCGAGCGAGAGCACCTTGGGCGAGGGCAACGGCTGGAAATAAAAAGGCGGAAAGATGGATGTTTTCGGAAAAAACGTTCGCAAAGGGCGGCTTTTTCTTGTTTTTTGCTTACCTTTGCAGTGGTTATGGAAGAGCAGAATCCCATTCTCTCGCTTCAGCGCCAGCGCTTCCTGCTCCAACTGGAGTATGCTGCCGAGAAGCAGACGTTCACCTCGAAGACAGAAGCCTTCGGACTGGAACGCCGTGCCCGTCGGGGCGACGCCTGGCTGAATGTCAAGGTGGGAAAGAGCTACTTCAACTCTCTGAACCAACGCGTGTTGGAGCTGTTCCGTACGCAAGACCAGGACATCGAGCATAACTTCGAGTTCAGCCGGCCTGTGCTGATTGGCCGGGTGACGGGTACGGTCAGCTTTGTCGACGGCGACCGCATGGTTGTCGTCATCCCCGACAGCACCGACGTGGCGGCCTTGCAGGCCACAGAGGGCCTCAGCGTGCAGCTGTCGTTCGACGAGACCAGCTACCGCATGATGTTCGATGCCCTGGAACGCGTGATGCGTGCCCGTGGCAATCGGCTGGCCTATCTGCGCGACCTGTTCTACTCGCGCCAGAAGGCAGCCACCTTCACCTTCGGCGACATCCATTTCCCATGGCTCAATGCCACGCAGGAACGGGCCGTGAACGAGGTACTCCGAGCCAAGGACGTGGCCGTCGTTCATGGTCCTCCTGGCACAGGCAAGACTACGACCCTTGTGGAGGCCATCCACGAGACGCTTCGCCGCGAGCCCCAGGTGCTGGTATGTGCGCAGTCGAACATGGCTGTCGACTGGATCAGCGAACGCCTTGTCGACCGCGGCATCAACGTGCTGCGCATCGGCAACCCCGTGCGCGTGGACGACAAGATGCTCTCGTTCACCTACGAGCGGCGCTTCGAAGGCCACCCCGACTATCCGCAGCTGTGGGCCATCCGCAAGGCCATCCGCGAGTTGCGCAGCCGCAAGGCCCGTCGCGACGAGCGCTACCACCAGAAGCTGGACAGCCTGAAAGGGCGCGCCGCTGAGCTGGAGATTCGCATCAACGCCGAACTCTTCGGCGAGGCCCGCGTCATAGCCTCCACACTCGTGGGCTCGGCCAACCGACTGCTGGACGGGATGAAGTTCACGACACTCTTCATCGACGAGGCCGCTCAGGCTCTGGAAGCAGCCTGCTGGATACCCATCCGCAAGGCCTCGCGCGTAGTGCTGGCCGGCGACCACTGCCAGCTGCCGCCAACCATCAAGAACATCGTCGCACTGAAAGGCGGCTTGGGAAAGACACTCATGGAGCGCATCGTGGAGCAGAAACCCGAAGTAGTCACGCTGCTGCGCATGCAGTATCGCATGAACGAGGAAATCATGCGCTTCTCTTCCGACTGGTTCTACGATGGAAAGATGGAGTGTGCCCCCGACGTGCGCTACCGCGGCATACTCGACTTCGACGTGCCCATCGTCTGGCGCGACGCCGACTCGCAAGAAGCCTTCGTCGAGACCACCTTCGGCCGCATCAACAAAGAGGAGGCTGAGCTGACGCTGACAACGCTTGAGGAGTACTTCACCAAAATCGGCAAGCAGCGCATCCTGGAAGAGCGCATCGACGTGGGCATCATCTCGCCCTATCGGGCCCAGGTGCAATACCTGCGCAGCCTCATCAAGAAGCGGGCCTTCTTCAAACCCTACCGACAGATCATCTCGGTAAACACCGTCGACGGGTTCCAGGGGCAGGAGCGCGACATCATCGTCATCTCGCTCGTGCGCTCCAACGACGAGGGGCAGATAGGTTTCCTCCGCGACCTGAGGCGCATGAACGTGGCCATTACCAGAGCCCGCATGAAACTCATCATCCTGGGCCATCCGCAGACCCTCTGCCAGCACCCCTTCTACCGCAAGCTGCACGAATACGTAGAAGCCCTGGCCGGAGTAGAAGACGAAGAACCGATACAAAAAGAATGAGAATCTGACTACGCCGAAAGTACTCTCGCTCGAAAAAACAACTGAAAAAACTTCGTCTTTTCCTTTGTTTTTCACTCGCTTAATCGTACCTTTGTCCCCAATAAGAGTAGAATAATGAAAAAGACAGTACTATTCCTTCTGACCTGCCTCTGCTGGTTCACAGCCTGCTCGCAAGGCATCGAAGTAAAAACCTTCGAATATGCCATGAAAGAAGGCCAGCACCTCATGCTGGACGTCTATACCGACACCTTGCTCCCGCGTGACACGCTCAGCCCCGTACTCATCTTTTCTTATGGAGGTGCATGGGAGGGCGGCAAGCGCGAGGACGGAAGACCCATCCTCGAACACTTCGCCCACAAAGGCTTTATCTCAGTAGGCATCGACTATCGGCTGGGCATACGCCGGATAAAAGAGGCTGATGTAAAAATAGACTCCACTAACTTTGCCTCAGCCTACGGCGACGCCATCCGCATGGGCATTGAAGACCTCTACGATGCCACCCGCTTCGTCGTCAGCCACGCTGAGGAATGGCAACTCGACACCAGCCGCATCATCATCAGCGGCTCGTCGGCAGGCGCCATCAACAGCCTCACGGCAGAGTACCTTTTATGCAACGACCACCCCATGGCCACCTCCCGACTGCCCGAGGGCTTCAACTATGCTGCCGTCATACCCTGTGCCGGAGGCATCTGGGTGAACGATGCCGATACCCTGGAGTGGAAACACAAGCCCTGTCCCATCATCGCCTTTCACGGCACACGCGACGAACTGGTGCCCTACGGGAAAGTACTGTTGGCCAACGGAACCTTCGGTGCCTTCGGACCTGACTACTTCATCCCGCAGCTCAAGAGCATGGGGGTCTCGACTCTCCTGAGAAGCTACGAGGGAGTCAACCACGCCATAGCAGGCATCTATTGGCACGAAGGAGCCCGGAACGAGATGCTCGACTTCCTCTTCCGGACACTATACATGGGACAGAAACTGTACATCGACTCCACAGAGACACGGACCGACATACCGCCGGCCACAAAGACCTTCGCCGACAGCCTCAAAGAGACAATCGCCCCATAATCCCTATCGCGTTCCACTTTTCACTTAAAACCATTCACTTTTCACTTATGAAGAAAATCCTTTGTCTGGCCTTGCTGGCAATCCTGACGACCGGTGCCCAGGCCCAAGAGAAAAAGAAAACAAGCGGAAACCCCATTGCCGAAGGCTGGTATGCCGACCCGGAAGGCATCGTCTATGGCAAGGAATGTTGGATTTTCCCCACCTATTCAGCCCCCTACAAACAGCAACTGCACTTTGATGCCTTCTCGTCGAAAGACCTCGTCAACTGGACTAAGCACGAGAACGTCCTCACCTCAGCCGACGTAAAGTGGGCTCACATGGCCATGTGGGCACCGTCAGTCATCAAGAAAGACGGCACCTACTACCTGTTCTTTGGAGCCAACGACGTGCATGAAGGCGAAATCGGCGGCATCGGCGTAGCCACCGCCTCGCGCCCCGAAGGCCCCTACAAGGATGCCCTGGGCAAACCACTCATCGGACACATCATCAACGGTGCACAGCCCATCGACCAATACGTCTTCCGCGATGACGACGGACAGTATTATATGTACTACGGCGGATGGGGACACTGCAACATCACCCGGCTTGCCGACGACCTGCTGTCGCTCCGGCCCTTCGACGACGGAGAGATGTATAAGGAGGTGACCCCAAAAGGCTATGTCGAGGGTCCCTTCATGCTGAAGCGCAACGGCAAGTACTACTTTATGTGGAGCGAAGGAGGCTGGACGGGTCCCGACTATCGCGTGGCCTATGCTATCAGCAACTCCCCCTTCGGCCCCTTCGAACGCATCGGCACCATCCTGCAGCAAGACGCCAGCGTGGCCACCGGAGCCGGACACCACTCCGTGATTAAGGCCAGGGGAAAGGATGAATACTACATCGTCTACCACCGGCGACCCCTCGGCGAGACCGACGGCAACCATCGCGTCACCTGCATCGACCGGCTCGTCTTCCTGCCCGACGGAACCATTCAGCCTGTGAAGATTACCTTCGAAGGCGTCGGAAAAACGAAGGTGAAAGAACAGAAGAAATGATTAATAGCCAAATGAAAAAAGCACTCTACCTCTTCGTCCTCCTTTTCTGGGGATTTCTGCCAGCCTCCGCTCAGGATGCTGACCCCGTGGCCAATCCAGAGGCCATCGTCGAGGCTGGCCGCGCACGCTTCACCGTGCTCACACCGCGCATGATACGTATCCAGTATAGTGCGCGTGGGCAGTTTGAAGACCGTGCCACCTTTGCCGTGGTCAACCGCCGGCTGCCCGTGCCTGCCTTCACCAAGGAGGAAAAGGACGGCTACCTCGTCATCAAGACCGAAGCCCTCACGCTGACCTACAAGCTCGGAGCTACCATGAACGCCACGGCCATGGCCCATGAGAACCTTCGAATAGACTTCGACCTGAACGGGCGCACCGTCACCTGGTACCCCGGCCGCGACGATGCCTTCAACCTCAAGGGCACCACACGAACCCTCGATGCCGACATAGGCGACACCCGGCGCATAGACCTCGAGAACGGCCTCCTGTCGCGCGACGGATGGGCCATCGTCGACGAGTCGCCAAGGGCCAAACGAGGCGACGGCTCGACAACATTCGCCTTCGACGAGGCTGTTGACGGCATACCCTGGGTGGCAGAGCCCGTAGACAAGAATGCCACCGACTGGTACTTCCTCGGCTACGGCCACGACTACAAGGCCGCCCTGCAGGACTATGTGAAGATAGCTGGCCGGCAGCCGCTGCCACCGCTCTATATGTTCGGCTACTGGTACAGCAAATACCAGCGCTACACCCAGCAGGACTTCGTCAACCTCGTCAACGAGATGAAACAGAACGACATCCCCATCGACGTGATGATCATGGACATGGACTGGCATCTTGACGGCTGGACCGGTTGGACCTGGAACAAGCAGCTCATTCCCAACCCCCGGGGACTCATCACCTGGATGCATCGTCAGGGATTGAAGGTCAGTCTGAACCTCCATCCCGCCGACGGCGTGGGCAGCCACGAAGACCACTTTGCCGAGATACGCCGCGACATGGACCTGCCCACCACGGCTACCAGCGTGCCTTGGCAGCTGGAGAACCCCACCTTCTACCGCTCCTTCTTCAGCCACATCATCCGCGAACGAGAGGATGAGGGCGTTGACTTCTGGTGGATAGACTGGCAGCAAGACCTGCTCAACCCCACTATTAGCGGCCTCGGACAGACGTTCTGGCTGAACCACGTCTTCTACAACGACATGCGCCAGCAGCGTCCCGACCGCCGACCCGTCATCTTCCACCGCTGGGGAGGACTCGGCAGCCACCGCTATCCCATCGGTTTCTCAGGCGACACCTTCGCCACCTTCGGGACGCTGGCCTTCGAACCCTATTTCACAGCCACAGCCTCCAATGTATGCTTCGGCTACTGGGGCCACGACCTGGGAGCCCATCTGCAGGTGGCCGACCCCGACCCAGAGCTCTACCTACGCTGGCTGCAGTATGGTGTATTCACCCCTATCTTCCGCACCCACGGAGCCAGTCAGTCTAACAACGAACGACGCATCTGGAAATACGACAACTTCCCGCTGATGCTCGAAGCCGTCAACCTGCGCTATCAGCTCATGCCCTATATCTATACTGCCGCTCGCGAGGCCTACGACACCGGCGTCTCCATCTGCCGGCCACTCTACTATGAATACCCCGAGGACAACCGCTCCTATCTCAACGAGAGCGAGTACTTCTTCGGTCCACAGATGCTCGTTGCCCCCATCTGCACCGCTGCCGACAACGGCGAGCAGGCCAGCCGAGACATTTGGCTGCCTGAAGGACAATGGTACGACGTCACCCGCAACCAGCTGATCGAAGGCGACGTGGAATATACCGACTACTTCGCTCAGGATGAGATTCCCTACTTCGTGAAGGCCGGAGCCGTCATCCCCTGCAATCCGCACATGGACAACCTCAAGACTCCTGCCGAGACCATCATCCTGAAGGTCATCCCCGGAGCCGACGGCACAGGGACACTCTACGAAGACGACGGCGACAGCGAGAGCTATCACGACGGAGCCTTCGCCACAACCTCCTTCTCCCACCAACAGCTCTCCGACCGCGCACGGCTCTATATCTATCCCCGCACGGGCACCTTTGCCGGCATGGCCGACCGACGCTCCTGGCAGGTGCAGTTCCTGCTGGCACTCCAACCCAAGGAGGTAAGCGTCAACGGCACTCCCGTCAGCAGCTGGACCTACGACGAAGCAAATAAAGTCTTGAGCGTCGACATAGCCGATGTCTCCTGCGATGTGCAGACAGTCGTAGAGTTCACCCACGACCTCACCGCCATCACCCACAACCCCTCGGAGAGGACAGGCGAGGACGTCCGCTATGACCTGCAGGGACGCAGACAGACAACCCCCACCCAACAGCCCACCATTCAGAACGGAAAGAAAGTAATATGGAAAGAGTAAGATATATCATAGCCCTCCTCGCCCTTCTCCTGTCAACGGCATCTGCCAAGGCGCAGAGCATCGAGAACCTTTGGATAACGGGCTCGGCCGTCCCCGGCGGAACACAACAACTCACGGCCTTCCCTGGCAACCAGTTCAAGTTTGCCGGCGAGCTGCTGCCGGGTGAGGTGAAGGTGATGACCACCCCCGAACCCAACGACCAGACGCAGTACCTCGTGCCGAGATACTATAAGTCGTACGTCGTCAACAACGGCCTGGCCTACCAACTCTCCCGCGACGCCTCACAGCCAGGATGGATCGTCACCTTCCAGGAGACGCGCTACCGCTTCACCGTCAACACCTCCAAGCGCCAGCTCACAGGCGAGCTCTTCCAGCCCTGGGACGAGCTCTTCATCGTCGGCGGCTGCGTGGAGTGCGGCTGGGAGTCGTATGTCATGCTGCCCTTCGAGCGCGACAAGAAGGAACTGTGCCGATGGACCTGGACGGGCGAGCTCAAGAACCGCCCCGACAACGTAGAGCCGCGCCGGTTCAAGATCATGGGACAGAACGCCTGGGACCCCAAGCAGCTCCATCCCTTCACGCAGGATGAGTCGCCGCTGAGCACAACCCAGCTCTGCACTGGAGGCGACGACAACAAATGGCAGATACCGCAAGACGGTACCTACCGACTCGTGGTTGACGTCTTCCGTGAGACCTTCCACGCCGAGTTCCTCGGAGCCTCCGACAGCCAGCCCACCGACATACACACCTCCTCTTGGGAGACACCCAGACAACCGGCCCTCTACGACCTGCAGGGCCGCAAACTGAAAGAAGCACCGGAAGAGGGCATCTTCATCTTCAAAGGCAGAAAAGTGAAGAAAGAAAAGTGAAAAAGCACAGCTTCATGTGAAGGGAAGCAAGGCCAGACGACAAGATTCCTTTTGTCATAAATCTTTACAAAAGTGCCCGAATTCCGCGCTGAGAAGGCCCACTTTCTGAAATTATTTTTCCTTGGTCGCAAATAACGCAGCCACGAGCCATCAAACGCAACCCGTTGACAGTGAGACAGATAGCGTTTTCGGCCTTGATAACCACCGACAAACCGACCAACAGAGCCGACCTTTCGAACAGCGAAAGGCCGGCTTTCGTGCAGACTTTAGGTACAAAAGTCATGACGATAAGTAAGAAATCGTGATGCGATTTCTAAGATATTATCGGGCGAATCGGTACAAAAGTCCTGACGATTTGTACCAAAAGTCTTTGACTCACCTCAGAAAGTGTCAAAAAGTTGGCCCCAAGAGTCTCGGTTTTTTTCCAGAACACCCGAAAATCCTGACAGAATTTTTCGGTAAAGAATCCTGACAAATCCATCCGGCAAAACTTGCCATAAGGCATCCCAAAAAATCAAAAATAAGACAGAAATACTTTTGGTTGATTTTTGGAAGCTTTATGTTTTGGCGGCCGCTGGCCAACCCTTACTTTTCACTTTTAACTTTTCACTTTTAGCTTTAATTGGGGGTGGCGGTTCTATTCTTCGATGCTGATGCGGAGGCCCTTGGTGTCTTGCGAGGTGAAGAAGTAGGCATGCATGCTGCCCAGCAGTTCACCGTCGGTGTCGGATGGCATGCCGAGCGTTCCATCGGAGCGGAGTACATAATAATAGCGGCGGCTGTTGGCGTGGCGCAGGGTGGTGGGACGCAGCTGGCCCTGGAAGGAGACATCGTCCTGGCTGACCTTGGAGGCCGAAAAGGTGGGCACGCTCAAGTCTTCGATGATGACGCCTGTGGTGCGGCTCACAGAGGGCTTCAGGAGGTAAGGCTGGCTGGGTTCTATCTCTTCGACAGGCGTGAAGTGCATGGTGACGACGCCTTCCTCGTCGGCTTCATCGACGGAGGTAAGGGCCTCAAGCTTTGCCTCGTCGCCAAAGAGCTGGCGGACATGGTCGGCATCGAGTGCAAAGGGCAGGCAGACGGTGGTCCACAGACCTTCCTGCAGTGGGAAGACGAAGTATGCCTGCTTGCCGTCACCCATGTAGGTCCGGGAGAAGGTGGTGCTCTCGCTGAATACAGAGTATTCGGCTGGCAGCAGGAGGTTGGCCAGCTGATGGCTGATGGTCTGCATGCCGGAGTAGGTGGGATGGTCGAGCGCCTTGCTGACGCCTGACAGTGCGAGCACGGGTACGCCGTAGTGGGCGCAGATTTCGTTGACCGACGTGTTGATGTCAGCCTTCAGGCCGTTGTTGAGCATGAAGACGAGCTTAGACTCTGGATATTTCCCCTGCAGATAGTCGATGATCTTGGCCAGAGCCGGACGGAACGACTTGAGGTCTTGGTCGGTCCAGTCGGCATATTTATAGCTGCCGATGGGCGAGTTGGCATTGCTGTCGTTGGTTCCGCCTTCGATGACGATGAGGTCGGCCTTGCGGAGGTTCTTGGCACGGAAGACGAAGGAGACGGTGGAGGCATCGGCCCCGTTCCACCAGGTGTTGCAGATGGTTCCGCCGGAATAGCTGTTGTTCTGTTCAAGCTGGATGCCGGTCTCACGCTGGAAGAGCATCCACCAGGTCTGCGAGGGCTCATAGACGTCGATGCCCTCGCGAGGGTAGAACTGGGCATTGGCTGCGGGTTCGGTCTTGCCGACGAAAGTGGAATAGGAGTCGCCGATGACGGAGAAGGTCTTATATTGACCGGCCAGGGGGTTGTCGGTGCGGATGGTCTGAGCGGAGGCTGCGAGGGGGAGCAGCAGCGCAAAAAGTATCTTGTGCTTCATATGTGTTTAATTCTTGATGTATTTCTTCTGATTAATGATGTTTACACCTGCCTGCGGATGCTGCAGGGCCTGTCCGGCAAGGTTGTAGAGGGTAGCCTTGCCCGACGTCTCCTGCGGAGTGTGGCTGATGGCATTGGTCAGGATGTCGAAGGTGCCGGTGGCAAAGGCAGAGCCTTGGTAGGCTGCATCGACGGTCTGGATGCCGTAGGTGTATTGGCCCTTGGGCAGGTGGAGGGTGACGGAGCGTGCCTGGCAGGCATTGCCAGGAGCTACGACCTTGCGGAGTCCGTCCTTGTCGCCGCCAATGAAGGCATTGCAGGACGTAACGAGTCGGCCCTCGCTGTCTCTCACCCAGTACTCAAACGTTACATTGCCCTTGGCTGTGGCTGGTTTATCCCAAGTGATGGTCACCTGCCCCTCGCCTACCTGAGGCTCACCCAGCGACGGGGCCTCGGGGCGCTCGGGGGCCAGATTGGGATTAAGGGTAGCCTGGAAATGGGTGCCGCCAGTGAGGAAGAAGGTGCCGTCCCATGACTGCCCCATCTCAACGAGGTCGGGCACGCCGTCTACATTCCAGTCGACGAAGCATGAGGAAAGCTCGGAACCGGAGCCGAGGCGGTAGGCCTGCATGAAGGCACCGCTGCCGCCTGGGTTGGAATAGATGAGGGCCGTCTGGGTGTTGAACGAGCCATACCATCCCGGGGCATAATAGTCAAGGTTACCATCGCCGTCCCAGTCGATGAAACCACACATCTGGGAGGTGGTGTTCAACGGACGGGCATGGAGGATGGGGCAGGAGTAGTCGACATCATACTGCACGGTGGCATCATCGCGAAGGGTTGCACGGAAAAGGCCCCAGATGTCGTGCTTCCGGCCATCGCCGCAATAACCCACGAGATACATGTCGGGCACGCCGTCGGAGTTGACGTCGCCAATGCTGCAGCCTGTCTCGCCTATGGCCCAGATGGCGCTGCTGCCCCAGCGACTCTTGTCCTGCACGTATTGACGGCGGAAGGTGCCGGGAGCTTCGGGGCTGTTCAGGAAGATATCGAAGAAATGGGTCTCGGTGCACTTGTCGCTTTCGAGGCAGGTGGTGGCATGGCCCAGGGCCGCATTGTCGTTCGACTGTCCGCTGATGATGAGATCCTGCAGACCGTCATTGTTCAGGTCATAGTGCTGCACCCAGGCCATCTCGAAGTGGTAGACCTCGTCGGCGTTAAAGATGGGCTGCTGGCGAAAGGTGTTGTTGCCCTGGTTGAGCAGGATGTAGTTGCACGTCTCATAGTCTGTGGCTGTCAGGCCGGACTTCTTCTGATAGCCGATGCCGATGATGTCGAGACGTCCGTCGTTGTTGACGTCGCAGACGGTTCCTGAGAGGAACTTGCGCAGGTCGAAGTCGGTCTCCATGCCGTCGGCATCGAGGATGGTCGGCATCAGCTGTGTAAAGGTGCCGTCGCCATGTCCGATGAAGATGCCTTCCTTTGAGATGTTCGACGCATAGGGCTGGTCGCTGGCATTGATGGCGGTGGTCTCGAAGCAGACGAGGTCCATCAGCCCGTCTTGGTTCAGGTCGCAGGGGGTGAGGCTGGGACGGTCGGTAACGTTGAAGCCGATGCGGCTGTCAGACACCGCCCTCCAACGGAGCATGTCGGCGGTGGCATCGACAAGCAGGACATGCGACATGCGCTGCTTTTCGGCAGCGGTAGTACCTCGGCTGTTAGTTACATTGCGGCCGAAACCTGCGATGATGAGGTCGCAATAACCGTCGTTGTTCAGGTCGGCAGCGGTCGTGGCTCCATAGTAGCTGGCCCAGTCGGCATACTGGCAGAACTCCGGGTAGAGCAGCTTCTGTGCTGTAGCTTCAAGGCTCAGCACTGCCAGTAAGGCAATGATGATGTGTGTTTTCTTTTTCATTTTTTCATTTTATTCTTTTCTTCATTTCTTCCAGATAGAATGGTGAAGGGTATATATTTCAAGATTTCTGATTTCGAGTTGGTTGCCGTAGAAGACGTATCCCTCTCCCCCGTGCCGCATGACGTCGCGCTGGAAGGAGTAGCTGAAGGCGCCGCCGTCGACATAGCCCTCGACAATAGCGCGGTCGACGTAGAGGTCAAGGGTGAGGTCCATGTTGGAGTCTGACTGTGGGGCGGTGGCTGTCGGCGGATAGTAGAACTCGCCCTGCAGGCGGTTGCCGTTCATGTCGTAGTCGAAGAGTCGCTGGCCCTGATAGCGCAACGAGGCATCGGTGGCATAGGTCAGGTGGATGGTTGCCCGGATGCGTAGGACATCGTTGTCACGGAAGGGTTTGAGCAGGTCGTTGGCTTCCTGCTGGGTGAGGTTCTTGCGGTCGAGGACCTTGGTGAAGAGTTGCTCCGTGGAGGCAATGGGATAGCTGTAGAGGCGCGGGCCTTGGCCTGTCTGGCGCACCTCCTGCACCTGAGGCAGCAGCATGCACCCCTGGAAGGGCATGCCAGGGAAGTCGATGCGCCCCCACGCTATCTTAACGGGGGCGGCAGAGGGTAGCTGATTGAAGCACTGGGCTGCGTAGGCCGAGCCGTTGAGGTTCATCTGCTTGGACGTTGTCGGAGTGAAGGTCTTACCGTCAAAGTCGCCAAGCATATAGGTGCCGGAGGCTCCCCAAAGCGCCCATGGTCCCTGCGCCGTCTGAAACAGTTCGGGGCACTCCCAGAAGCCAGTAACATGGCTCATGGGTGTCCATGTCTTCAGGTCGGTGGAGTTATAGATGGTGTGGCCGTCGCGCTCGTTGAGCACGAGGACATAATGGTCGCCATACTTGAAGATTTTCGGGTCGCGGGTGTCGTGGCTCTGCCAACGCTCGTGCGAGTCGATAACGGGATTGCCGGCATACTTCGTGAACGTGCGGCCGCCGTCGAGGCTATAGGCCATGCACTGACGTTGACTGCTGGGATGGTCGGCCGTATAGTAGACTATCATCGCCACCTGCTCGGGACGGATGATGCGACCTCGCTTGTCCTTGCGGGCTGGGATGTTGAATCCGGCGGCATTGTCATAGTCCATCCATGCCGAGCCGGAGAAGATGGTTCCGATGGTGTCGGGGTGAAGGGCGTCGGGCAACTCCTGCCAATGCAGCAGGTCTGTTGAGACGGCGTGCCCCCAGTGCATGTTCTCCCACTCCCGCTCATAGGGGTTGTGCTGATAGAACAGGTGATATTCGCCCCGGGTACGGTCGTAGACGAGGCCGTTGGGGTCGTTGATCCATCCGCGACGGGTCGTGAAATGATAGAGGGGTCGGAGGGCTTCCTCGTAGATGGTCTCCTCGCCTGGGTAGGTGTCGGCCTGATAGACTTTCTGAAGAGCGTCCTCCGGGCCGTCGAAGCTGAGCACGAGTGTCTGCCCCTTGTATTCAGTCACATCCTGAAACACCCAGTAGTCGGGCTCTCCGGCAGTGAGACGGACTACAAAGCGGCACAGCTCCCGGCCATCAAGGCTGAGCCGCATGGCGCACCGGTCGACACGCTGAGAGACGGGGAAATTGAGATATCGGCTGGTGACCTTGACCTTCACCTCTGCAGCACCCGCCACCATCGCTGCCAATAGCAGGAATACTAACAATAATTTCTTCATTACTTCACATTATCTCATAATCATAACGAAAGGCGGGGCTGTTTTATTGCCCCGCCCATGATTAAAATCATTCGCTACTAACGGCGAAATACTTTCTTCCCGTTTTCAATGACAATGCCGTGATAACCTACATCGACACGATGCCCCTGAACATTATAGCAGGATGTGGAAGGCTGTACGGGTGTCACATCCCGGATTCCAGTCACGACGCCACCCGCAATATTGACTGTAGTCGTGGCAAAAGCAAAACCATAGTATTGTCCGTTGACAGCCTGTACGCCGATGGTATAGGTGCCGTCAGGAAGCAGGTAGTCTTTCTTCGTGGAGGTTCCCTGGTTGCCCGGTTCCTCGCACTTTCTCAGGCTCTGTTTAGTAATAAGAGAAAGATGCGATTGGAATGATGGAAAGGGGTCATATTGCTTAGTTCTATGTTATCTCCGGAAGGGCAGGCGGTAGCCGATGCTGAGTTGCATGCAGTCGGCCTTCGAGAAGTTGTGGGCTTTGACGTTGTAGCCGATGAAGACTCTATCGGCAGTGCATGGCAGGCTGTAGCGCAGTCCGATGGTCTGATAGGTGTTGCCGTCCTGCTCTTCGGCCACGCGGCCCATGTGACGATAGACATATACGCCCACGCCGCCATGCAGGGAGAGATGGCGATAGAAGAACTCCTGCTTCAGGCCCACACCCAGCACATGTCGCGAATAGTCGTAGCCCGTGAAGCCGGCCTTCTCGTCGTAGTAGCGGATGTGGTCGGCATAGGTGGAGTAGCCGTAGTTCGCTTCTATTCCACTGGCCATGACGGGGCTGTAGCGCCACATCGGAGCCACCATGATGATGGGGGTTCCATAGAGGGGATTGTGGTTGGAGTGTTCGGCAATGAACTGGTCACGCAGGGTGCTGCCCGCGATGCCGATGGATGACTCGAGGTAGGCGCTCCTAACGAACTCCCCTCTGTCCTCTCCCTTTTCTGAGGGATTGGAGCTGGTTGTCTTCCCTGTCTTATACGCCAGTCGCAGTTCGGGACCTATGGTATTTGCTCCAAGGTTCGGCCGGTTCAGCGTACCGTTGCTCACGTGGCGATAGGCGGCTGCGAAGGCCAGCTCCCAGCGTTCCGTCACACGGCAGGCCACATAGGGCTGCAGACCGATATACACCGACAATGGCGAGCCTACGAGTTCGTTGTCGGGACTGCGGTTCTGGTCGAAACGGCGGGTGAAATAGGCCAGACCGTTCTGTATGTCAACGCCGGCCCTCCAGCGACCCTTGCGCCAGAAGTCGTATTGTATGCCGATATAGGCCGTTGCCTCTCTGCCCACCTCCGAAGGGAAGGGGCGGTCGGGGTCTTGAAGATGAACGTGGGTGAAGTCGCCGAACAGCAGACCTGCCTCCAGTGTCGGATGGTTCAGGCTGCTATCGAAGATGCTCTCCTGGCGGGGCTTCCACTGCAGCCGCAGGTCGGCATAGCTGACACCGTAGCTATGCATGACGCGCTGGTTGTGCGAGCCCTTAGGGATGAGATAGTTGTAGCTACCCGAGAGAGCTACCGACAACTGTCCGCCACCAACCCGCAACGAGTCGCTGGCAGAAGCCTCTGAACCACTTGCTGCCATCAGCAGAAATCCCAAGGCAAAAAGTCGGAGATAACACCCGTATTTCATTCCGTTGCAAAGTTACAAAAAATCAGCTAACTTTGCAAATCCGACTTTACAAAATGGCCCTGCCCACGGCAGTTTTTGAAATCTTTAACCGAAAAAAGTCATTTTGTTTGTGAATAATTCATAAAATCACGCACGCATCTAACAATTCTTTTGTAACTTTGCAGTCGATTTGCGAGGGCTGCCTCAGCAAGAAGAAAGGAACATTCACAACAATAACAATAAAAAGTAAACCAAAAAAGTATTATGGCAAAGTTAGATTTGACACAGTATGGCATCACCGGAAGCACCGTGATTGCCCACAACCCGTCTTACGAGTACCTCTTCGAAGAGGAGACCAAGGCTGGCCTGACCGGTTTCGACAAGGGTCAGAACACCGAGCTCAACGCCGTGAACGTAATGACCGGTATCTTCACCGGCCGTTCGCCTAAGGACAAGTACATCGTTGACGATGCCCAGAGCCACGACAAAGTATGGTGGACCACTGAGGGTTACAAGAACGACAACCACCCCATGACCGAAGAGGTATGGGCCAAGGTGAAGGAAATCGCCGTCAAGGAGCTCTGCAACAAAGACCTCTATGTCGTTGACGCTTTCTGCGGTGCCAACGCTGCAACACACCTCGCAGTGCGCTTCATCGTAGAAGTAGCATGGCAGGCTCACTTCATCAAGAACATGTTCATCCAGCCCACTGAGGAAGAGCTCGCTAACTTCGAACCCAACTTCGTCATCTACAACGCCTCCAAGGCTAAGGTAGAAGACTACAAGGCCCTCGGTCTGAACAGCGAGACTTGCGTAGCCTTCAACACCACCACCCGCGAACAGGTTATCATCAACACCTGGTACGGCGGTGAGATGAAGAAGGGTATGTTCTCCATGCAGAACTACTACCTGCCCCTGCAGGGTATCGCCTCGATGCACTGCTCGGCCAACACCGACATGGAAGGTAAGAACACCGCCATCTTCTTCGGTCTCTCCGGAACCGGCAAGACCACGCTGAGCACCGACCCGAAGCGTCTCCTCATCGGCGACGACGAGCACGGATGGGACGACGAGGGCGTATTCAACCTCGAAGGTGGCTGCTATGCCAAGGTCATCAACCTCGACAAGGAAAGCGAGCCCGACATCTACAACGCAATCCGTCGCAACGCTCTTCTTGAGAACGTCACCGTTGACGCCCAGGGCAAGATCGACTTCGCCGACAAGAGCGTCACCGAGAATACCCGCGTCAGCTATCCTATCGAGCACATCGAGAAGATTGCCAAGAAGGTCAACGGCAAGAGCGCAGGCCCCGATGCCAAGAACGTCATCTTCCTGAGCGCCGATGCCTTTGGCGTGCTGCCTCCCGTGAGCATCCTCACTCCCGAGCAGACCAAGTACTACTTCCTCAGCGGCTTCACCGCAAAGCTCGCCGGCACAGAGCGCGGCATCACCGAGCCCACTCCCACCTTCAGCGCCTGCTTCGGCCAGGCCTTCCTCGAGCTGCATCCTACCAAGTATGCTGAAGAGCTCGTCAAGAAGATGGAAAAGAGCGGTGCCAAGGCATACCTCGTGAACACCGGCTGGAACGGTACCGGCAAGCGCATCTCCATCCGCGACACCCGCGGTATCATCGATGCCATCCTCGGCGGCGCCATCCTGAAGGCTCCCACCAAGAAGATTCCTTACTTCAACTTCGAAGTTCCCACCGAGCTCGAAGGTGTTGACACCAACATCCTCGACCCGCGCGACACCTACGCCGATCCCGCACAGTGGGATGAGAAGGCTAAGGACCTCGCCGCCCGCTTCATCAAGAACTTTGGCAAGTACACCACAAACGAAGCCGGTAAGGCTCTCGTCGCCGCTGGTCCTCAGCTGTAAAACGCAGTGCAACAGCGACCGAGGCAACGAGCTACTTGCTCGTCGCCGCTGGTCCTCAGCTGTAAACGCAGTGCAACAGCGACCGAGGCAACGAGCTATTCTGCTCGTCGCCGCTGGTCCTCAGCTGTAAACGAACGTCCATTCAGGACTACATAAACCAAGGCATCCGCACAAACCGCGCGGATGCCTTTTTTCGATCGGTGTCTGGTAAAAATGTTTATCGTCAGTCGTCTTTATGACTGAGCATTTAAGTCCGTGTTTGTCCGCGCCATTGTATAAGAAAAAAAAGCCTCCGTGCCCGTCCGTGGAAAACAACAATGAAGGGCCAGAAGACTTTTGAATTATCTTGACAAAAGTGCCCGAATTCCGCGCTGAGAAGGCCCACTTTCTGAAATTATTTTCCTTCGGTCGCAAATAACGCAGCCATGAGCCATCACACGCAACCCGTTGACAGTGAGACAGATAGCGTTTTCGGCCTTGATAACCACCGACAAACCGACCAACAGAGCCGACCTTTCGGACAGCGAAAAGCAAGCTTTCGTTCAGACTTTTGGTACAAAAGTCATGACGATAAGTAAGAAATCGTGATGCGATTTCTAAGATATCATCGGGCGAATCGGTACAAAAGTCCTCACGATTTGTACCAAAAGTCTCTGACTCGCCTCGGGAAGCGTCAAAAAGTTGCCCCCGGAAGCCGGAATCTTTTTCTAGAACACCCGAAAATCCTGACAGAAATTTACGGTAAAAAAGATTGACATTTCGCTTCCAAAAATCTACGAAAATAAGACAAATTTTGAACAGATTTGTGAGGTTTCTCGCCGGGGCGACTCTTTTTGAGATTCACTGAGTGGGCTTATTAGGGCGTGCTGAGTAGGTACATATGTAAAAATGTCAGAGAGTGTTAGAGAGGTGTTATCAGATGCCAATACAATCTATGTGCTTACAGTGTATGCCCTCCGTACGCACTACTTCTTTCCCCATGCCGCATTGTTCTATGGCAATCCGAATTCTCAATTATCAACTACCAATGCTGAACTCCCCGACAATTGATGTATATCAAAAAAGTTAGAACAGAAAACTAAAAAATGCTTCTTCGCTTGCGCTGTTAACGCAAACAGACTACCTTTGCATAGGAATTCGTGAGGATTCCCATAAACAGAAAGCAAATAGGTTTTTCATAATAAGTTTTCATTAGGTTAGTAGTTTGATAGATTTTTAAGGCAAAGACCGCGTTATCGTGATTTTTGATAACAAAGTTCTTATAGAGGCCGGCGTCAGTGACTGATGTCTTCCTCTTTTTCTTTTTATACCCCTTCCCATCCTGTCGCCGCCTAGCCTGCAGCCGCCACCCGCTGGATGCACCTCTTTTTAGGCCTGTTATTTATTAACAGACCTTAAAAATCCCCCTCAGAATGTTTGTTTTAACTAATAAAGTTTGAAAAAAGAAGGCTTTTTGGAGATTTCTCCGTAAATTTGCATTCTAAAATGCGCATCATGAAGAAAAGAAACATATCACTGGTCCTGATGGCCATGACATTCCTCACGCTCGCCCTTTCTTCCTGTCTGGGCGACAATGACGATGACATTGTCTACACCGACGATGCAGCCGTCACCGCCTTCACCCTCGGAACGCTCAACCAATACACCCACTACACCTCTTCGGTGGGCACCGACAGTATTGTGAAGACCACTGTCACGGGCTCGCTCTACAGGTTCTATATCGACCAGATGAAGCGCGAGATCTACAACCCCGACTCGCTGCCCTACGGCACTGATGCCGCCCACGTGGTATGCACCATCGTAGCCCGCAACTCCGGCAGTGTGATCCTCGAAGGCCTCGGCGACGACAATGCCGTATACTACAGCAGTTCCGACTCCATCGACTTCACGCAGCCCCGCACCATCGTCGTCTACAGCAATTCCGGCAAGGGCAGCAACCGATACACCATTCGCGTCAACGTGCATCAGCAGCAGCCCGACGAATTCAACTGGGCTCTCCTATCCGAGACGCCCGGTGCAACACCCTTCGCAACAGAAGGTTACCGCCACATAGTAACCTTCGGCCAGCGCATGCTCACGCTCCAAGACAACGCCCTCTGGCAGGCCGACAGCTGGTCAGAGGCACCCACTTGGAACAAGGTCTGCGACGTGACGGGCATCCGGCAGCTGGCCGGAGCCACCCCCACCCACCTCTATGCCCTCAACAACGAGGGACGACTGGTTGTCAGCAGCAACGCACCCGAGGACTGGGCCGGCGGCATCGAATGGAAAGAAGAGCAACTCGACAGCGACCTCTCCCTGCTACCCGACACGGAGGTACGGATGGTCTGCCTGCCCTCGAAGACCAACCGCGACACCTATCACCTGGTGCTCGTAGGCAGCAACAGTCATCTCAATGCCTCAGACAACATGACCGTTTGGAGCAAGGTAGAAGAGAACGACGCCTATGCCGAGCAGGGCAGATGGTTCTACTACACTCCCTCCACCGGCAATAAGAACCAGCTGCCCGGACTGAGTAACCTGCAGCTCGTTGCCTACGACGGCGGCCTCCTCGCCTTCGGAACCCGCACCGACGGAACCCTGTCGCCCCTCTATCTCAGCCGAGACATGGGCATCACATGGCCCGAGACCAAGCTCATCAACCTGCCCGAAGGATTCAGCCCCACAGACAACGCCTACGGCATGACTGCCGACAGCGACAACTACCTCTGGCTGGCCGATGGCACAAAAGGCAAGACCTGGCGCGGACGACTCAACCGACTCGGATGGAAAGAAGTCAACAAGACCGTAACGGAATGAAACGCATAGCCATACTGCTGCAGATCCTCCTCGCCGCCATCGCCATGCAGGCACAAGGCGACGTTGAATACCGCGCCGAGATAGGCGGCGGCATCGGGGTGGTAGCCTATGAAGGAGACTTCAACGGCAGCATCCTCAAAGGGCAGCAACCCATGGCACAGATAGTCTTCCGCCGACTCTTCAATCCCCGCTCGGGACTCAAGATAGCCGCCAGCTACGGACAGCTGAAAGGCTCCTCGGCCGACGTCAAGACCTATTACCCCGGCTTCCAGACCGACGTCTACAACTTTAAGAGCTCACTCGTCGATGCCAGCGTCACCTACGAATACAACCTCTGGCCCTACGGCACAGGCCGCGAATACCGCGGAGCCAAGCGCACCGTACCCTACCTGCTTATCGGACTCGGCGCCACCTACGCCTCGACCGACAACGACAAGAAGCCCTTCAGCATCAATATGCCCATCGGCATCGGTATCAAGCACCGCATCGGCGACCGACTGAACGTAGGACTCGAATGGGCCATGCACTTCTCAGGCACCGACGAGCTCGACGGAGTGAAAGACCCCTATCAGGTCAAGAGCAGCGGCATCTTCAAGAACACCGACTGCTACTCCATGCTGCAGCTCTCGCTCACCTACTCCTTCATGGCCAAGTGCAGGACCTGCCACAATGCCGACGAATAAAAAGAAACAACAAGATATGGCAGCAATAGACCTCTCACGCATACCCCAACACATTGCCATCATCATGGACGGCAACGGGCGCTGGGCCGCAGAACAGGGCAAGCCCCGAAGCTACGGCCATCAGGCCGGTGTAGACACCGTCAGGAGAATCACATCGGAATGTACCCGGCTGGGCGTGAAATACCTGACCCTCTACACCTTCTCCACAGAAAACTGGAACAGGCCCGCCGATGAGGTCAGCGCACTCATGGGACTCGTCATCACTGCACTCGAAGACGAACTCTTCATGAAGAACAACGTACGCTTCCGTGCCATAGGCGACATGAACCGTCTGCCCAAGGACGTACAGGAAAAGATAGCACAGATGACCCGCGACACTGCCGGCAACACCGCCATGACCATGGTTGTGGCCCTCAGCTACTCCAGCCGTTGGGAAATTGCACAGGCCGTCAAAGACATCGTCAAAGAAGGCATCCAGCCCGGCGACATCAACGAGGAAACCTTCAGCCAGCACCTCACAACCAACTTCATGCCCGACCCCGACCTACTTATCAGGACAGGAGGCGAGAAGCGCATCAGCAACTACCTGCTCTGGCAGATAGCCTACTCGGAACTATACTTCTGCAACACCTACTGGCCCGACTTCACCGAAGACGACCTGCACCAGGCCATAGCCGACTATCAGAGCCGGCAGCGCAGATACGGAAAGACCGAGGCACAGATAGAGAACGAAGAAACATCCAAAGCACAACAGCAATGATGAGCATGACACATACTATATATAATAAGGTACACAACAGCAAGGCACTCCTGCGAACCCGCGCAGCACTCCTTGGGCTGTTGTGCAGCCTCAATGCAACGGCGCAAGACAAGAGAATCTTCCCCGAGTTCTCCTATGCCGGAAACCCGAAGGTCTATACCATCGGAGGCATCACCATGACCGGCATGGAAGGATACGAGGACTACGTCATCATACCCCTCAGCGGACTCTCCGTAGGACAGGAGATCTCGCTGCCGGGTGAAGAGATAACCAACGCCGTGAAGAAGATGTGGAAGCACGGACTCTTCTCGCAGATCTCCATCACCGCCGACTCACTCGTAGGCAACAAAGTCTATCTGAACCTCCGGCTTAAGGGACTGCCCCGCATCTCGCAGATTAACTACCTCGGCGTGAAGAAGTCGGAACGCGAGGACCTCGAGAAAAAACTCGGACTCAATCCTGGCATGCAGTTCAACAAGAACCTCATCACCCGCACCCAAGTGTGGGGAAAGAAATACTTCGAGGACAAAGGCTTCAAGAACGTAGAGATTGACATCGTTCAGCACGACGACCTGTCGAACAAGAACCAGATTATCCTCGACGTCGTTGTCGACAAGAAAGAGAAGATGCGCGTCCGCAACATCATCATCGAGGGCAACAGCGCTCTCACCGACAGCAAGATTAAAGGCGGCCTCTTCCGTAAGGGAGCCTTCGCAAAGACCCACGAGGCTGGCAAGCTCAGTTCCTTCCTCAAGTCCAAGAAGTTCACGCCCGAACGCTGGAAGGAAGACAAGCGCAAGCTCATCGCCAAATACAACGAGCTCGGCTACCGCGACGCCACCATCGTGGAAGATAGCATCTGGAACAACGACTATAAGCACGTCAACGTCTTCGTCAAAGTGAACGAAGGCCGCCAGTATTTCCTGCGCAACGTCACCTGGGTGGGCAACACCATCTATGCCACCGAAGACACCCCCGGACGCGTAGGACTGAACAAGGTTCTCGGCATGTCCAAAGGCGATGTCTACGACAAGAAGAAACTCGACAAGCGACTCCATGAGGACGACGATGCCGTAGCCAACAACTACTACAACAACGGCTACGTCTTCTCTGAGGTCAACCCCGTAGAAGTCAATGTCGTTGGCGACTCCATCGACCTCGAGATACGCATCGTGGAAAACCAGCAGGCCCACCTCAACCACATCCGCATCAACGGCAACGACCGACTTTACGAGAATGTCATCCGCCGCGAGCTTCGCACCAAGCCTGGCGACCTCTTCTCCAAGGAAGCACTCATGCGTACTGCCCGCGAACTGGCATCCATGGGACACTTCGACCCGGAGTCCGTCAGCCCAGACACCCAGCTTGACTTCGAAAACGGAACCGTAGACATCAACTGGAACCTCGAGCAGAAGTCGAACGACCAGATTGAGTTCTCACTCGGTTGGGGACAGACCGGCGTTATCGGCCGTGTAGGACTGAAACTCAACAACTTCTCCATGCGCAACCTCTTCAGAAAGAACAGCGAGCACAGGGGCATCATGCCAATCGGCGACGGAGAAGTGCTCGGACTCAACTTCCAGACCAACGGAACCTATTACCGTTCCTACAATGCCTCCTACTCCACCAACTGGTTTGGAGGCAAGCGCCCCATCCAGTTTTCTGTTGGAACCTACTACTCCAAGCAGAGCGACGTGTCGAGCACCTATTACAACTCCGCATGGCGCAACAACTACTATAACTACATGTACGGCTACGGCATGTACAACTACGGTGGCTACGGCAGCTACTACAACAGCTATGAGAACTACTACGACCCCGACAAGTATGTCAAACTGATGGGAGCCTCGCTGGGCTGGGGTACACGTCTGCGCTGGCCCGACGACTACTTCCAACTCTACGTCCAGCTGGCCTACACCCGCTACATGCTGAAGAACTGGCAGTATTTCATGCTCTCGACCGGTAACTCCAACAACCTGAACCTCAGCATCCAGCTCAACCGCACCTCCACCGACAACCAGCTCTTCCCGCGCCGCGGTTCTGAGTTCTCGGCGTCAGTCACCGTCACGCCACCTTGGTCGAAATGGGACGGCAAAGACTACCAGAACCTTGCCACCGACTCGCGTGCAGCCTCCTACACCAACGAGCAGAAAGAGAAATACAAATGGATTGAATATCATAAGTGGAAGTTCAAGGCCCGCACCTTCACCGCTCTCTCCGACGCAGCCAAGTGTTTCGTCCTGATGACGCGCGTAGAACTCGGACTCCTGGGCTCCTACAACAAGTATAAGAAGTCACCCTTCGAGACATTCTATGTCGGTGGTGACGGCATGAGCGGATACTCCACCAACTATGCCGAAGAAACCATCGGACTCCGAGGCTATGACAACGGCTCGCTCACGCCATGGGGCTACGAAGGCTATGCCTACGACCGCTTCTCGCTCGAGCTGCGCTACCCCTTCCTCCTCGGCAACACCACCATCTACGGACTGGCCTTCGCTGAAGCCGGTAACGCATGGAATGACACCCGCGACTTCAATCCCTTCGACATGAAACGCTCGGCCGGCGCCGGTGTGCGCATCTTCCTGCCTATGGTCGGACTGATGGGTATCGACTGGGCCTATGGCTTCGACAAGGTGTTCGGAAACAAGGGAGGCTCGCAGTTCCACTTCATCCTCGGACAGGAGTTCTAAACAGCCGATGGCATACAGAAATAACGAATAAAGAATAAAAACCAAAAATAATGATTATGATGAAGAAAACCAACAAAAGATGGATGATGCTGGCAGCATTGCTCGTCGTCCAGACCACCTTATTCATTAGCAGCACTGCTGCACAGAAGTTTGCCCTTGTTGACATGGAGTACATGATGAAGAACATCCCTGCCTACGAACGTGCCAACGAGCAGCTCAACCAGGTGTCGAAGAAATGGCAGGCTGGAGTCGAGGCCCTCAACACCGAAGCTTCAACCATGTATAAGAACTATCAGAACGAGGTTGTCTTCCTGAGCGAAGAACAGAAGAAAGACCGTCAGGAGGCCATCATGAAGAAAGAAAAGGAAGCCAGCGACCTGAAGCGCAAGTACTTCGGGCCCGAAGGCGAACTCTTCAAGAAGCGCGAAGCCCTGATTTCCCCCATCCAGGAAGAAATATGGAATGCCGTCAAGGAGATTGCCGAGCTGCGCGGCTACAGCCTCGTACTCGACCGTGCCTCCGACTCCGGCATCATCTACGGCTCACCCAAGATTGACATCACCAACGAGGTGCTGCAGAAACTGGGATATGCCAATTAACAGGTTTGCAGAATAACGACAAATACAAAATAATTATTAAACAAAAAGAAAAGACAATGAAAAAGATTATGATTATGATGATGCTCTTCGCACCGATGAGCATCTTCGCACAGAAACTCGCACACGTCGACACTCAGGCCGTCATCCAGAGCCTTCCCGAGATTGAGAAGATCAACGGTGAACTCGGAGCCCTCGCCAAGGAGAAGGAGAACGAGATTCAGGCCATGGCCGCTGAGTTCCAGCGCAGGGTTGAAGACTACCAGAAGACTGCCGCCACCATGAACCAGACCAAGAAGGAAGAGGTGGAGAAGGAACTTGGCGAGACCCAGCAGAAGATTCAGATGGCTCAGCAGGATGCCCAGCAGGCCATCCAGAAGGCTCAGGAAGAGAAGTTCGCCCCCATCCAGGCCAAGATTCGCACCGCCATCGAGAATGTCGCCAAGGCTGGTGGCTATGCCTATGTCTTCGAAGCTGCTGCATTCCTCTATGCCGGCAACGAGGCTAAGGACATCACGCCCGACGTGAAGGCTGAGCTTGCCAAGATGAAGTAAATCCATTCATACACTTGATAGGTGGGGACTCCGGAGTCCCCACCTGCATTTTTTCTATTATCAACAACCCCCTATTTACCACTCCATGAGAAGAACCCTATTCCTGATGCTCTGTGTCGCCATGCCATTTGTCATGCAGGCACAAGAAGAAGTAGCCGTAGCTGCCGAACAGACGGCCGATGTGACTCCCGCTCAGCCGACATTCCTCTTCGGATATTTCAGCTACGACAAGGTGTTGAAGTCTATGCCCGACTATGCCCAAGTGCAGGCCGACATGGAAACGCTGCGCAAGCAGTACGACAGCGAAGCCAAGCGGGCTGAAGACGAGTTCAACCGCAAGTACGAAGACTTCCTCGAAGGTCAGCATGACTTTGCTCCCTCCATCCTGAAGAAGCGTCAGAACGAGTTGCAGGACATTCTGGACCGCAATGTCGCCTTCCGTCAGGAAGCCCAGCGTCTTCTCAACCAGGCCGAACAGGAAGCCCTCGCTCCCCTGAAGGCCAAGATTGCCACGGCTCTGCAGCAGTTGGCAGCCATCCGCAACTACGCCTTCGTGCTGAACACCGACGGCGATGCACTGCCCTATGTAGACGCCACCCGAGGAGAAGACATCAACGACACCCTGCAGACCATCCTGCAAGGAGGAGGAACCTAATAACGTACTTCAATTACCAAGGATTACCAAGGTAATCATAATTACTCATTACTAATTATCCCTCCTCGTGACTCCCATCGGCATTTTCGACTCTGGCTACGGCGGGCTGACCATTCTCAGTGCCATCCGCCAGCAGCTCCCCCAGTACGACTATCTGTATCTGGGCGATAATGCCCGTGCGCCCTATGGAGGCCGCTCCTTCGACGTCGTCTACCAGTTCACCCGTCAGGCCGTCGAGCGTCTCTTCTCCATGGGCTGCCGACTGGTTATTCTCGGTTGCAACACCGCCTCTGCCAAGGCCTTGCGAACCATTCAGGAGCACGACCTGCCGCAATGGGGTCCCGACCATCGCGTCTTAGGCATCATCCGCCCTACGGCCGAGGCCATAGGCACCATCACCCACACCCGCCACATCGGCATCCTTGCCACCGAAGGCACCATCCGCAGCCGCAGCTATAACCTCGAGATTCAGAAACTCTTTCCCGACATCAGCGTCACCGGCCAGGCTTGTCCGCTCTGGGCTGCCATCGTGGAAGCCGGCGAAGCTCAGTCGGCAGGTGCCGACTACTTTGTGTCGAAGCGCATCAACGAGCTCCTGAGCGCCGACCCGCTCATCGACAGCATCATCCTCGGCTGCACCCACTACCCCCTGCTGCTCGACAGCATCCGACGCCACACACCACCCCACATCAACATTGTCTCTCAAGGCAGCTACGTGGCCGACCGGCTGGCCGACTACCTGAACCGCCACAGCAACCTTGAAACCCACTGCACGAAAGGAGGCTCTGTCAGGTTCCTCACCACGGAGAACGCCGACACCTTCCGGCAGAAGGCCCAGCAGTTCCTCCTGCAGCCCATCGAAGACGTCGAGAGCATTACCCTCGGAGCCTGAACCACCAGCCATATTCTAACCCTATAACAATTGTACCTAATGAAAGAGAACGTCACCATCCGCTGCCGCAACAACAACACCAGCCTTCGCGTGCCCACCGGAAGCACCCTTGCCGACTGCTATGACCTGCTTAGTCTCAACCTGCCCCACGAGCCTGTCATCGCCAAAGTCAACAACAAGGTCGAGGGCCTGCGCCTCCGGCTCTATCATAACTCCGACGTCGAATATCTCGACATCACATCTCCCTCCGGGCTCCGCACCTATACCCGCACCCTCTTCTTCGTGCTCTGCAAAGCCGTCCGCGACATCTACGAAGGGCGGGCTTCGGTCGTCATCGACATCCCCGTCTCCAACGGCTACTACTGCGACCTGAAGCTCGGCCGACCCGTCACCGACGACGATGTAGCCCGCTTGCGCCAGCGCATGCAGCAGATTATCGATGCCGCACTGCCCATTCATCGCCACGAGGCACCAACGGAAGACGTGCGCAAGATGTTCCACGACCTCGGCACCCACTCCAAGGTGCAGCTTCTCGACACCGTCGGAACCCTCTATACCACCTATTACGAGCTCGACGGCTACGTAGACTATTTCTACGGAGCCATGCTCACCAACACCTCCCAGCTGCGGCTCTTCGACCTCGTACCCTACTACGACGGAGCCCTCCTGCGCATTCCTTCGGCTACCAATCCCAACCAGCTTGGCGAACTCATCCGCCAGGACAAGATGTTCGAAATTTTCCAGGAGCACCACCGCTGGCAGGACATCCTCGGCATCGGCACCATCGGAGCCTTCAACGAGGCTGTCAATCAGGGCCATGCCAACGACATCATCCATGTCTCGGAAGCCCTTCAGGAGAAGAAGATAGCCCGTATCGCTGACCAGATAGCCGAGCGGAAGGACGTACGCATGGTGCTCATCGCAGGGCCTTCGTCCAGCGGTAAGACGACCACCTGCAAGCGCCTCTCCGTGCAGCTCCTCACCCACGGCATCCGCCCCGTGCAGATAAGCCTCGACGACTACTTCGTCAACCGCGACCAGACCCCGCGCGATGCCTCTGGCGACTACGACTACGAGCATCTGCACGCCCTCAACATACCCCTGCTCAACCAGCATCTCACCGCCCTTTTCCAGGGCGAAGAGGTACAGCTGCCACATTACAACTTCCAGACCGGCCAGAGCGAGCCCACCGGGCCACGGCTGCAGCTGCATGCCAACGAAATCCTTGTCGTTGAAGGCATCCACGCCCTCAATCCCGAGCTGACGGCCCAGATACCCAACGCCCTGAAGTTCCGTGTCTACGCCTCGGCACTCACCACCCTGCTGCTCGACACCCACAACTACATCCCCACCACCGACAACCGCCTGCTGAGGCGCATCATCCGCGACTACAAATACCGTGGCTGTTCAGCCGCCGACACCATTCGCCGCTGGCCAAGTGTGCGCAGGGGAGAAAACAAATGGATCTTCCCCTATCAGGAAGAGGCCGACGCCATGTTCAATACAGCCATGATTTACGAGCTCGCCGTCATCAAGAATCAGGCAGAGCCCATCCTTGAAGAGGTGCGGGAAGACTGCCCCGAATATGCCGAGGCCTACCGCCTGCGCAAGTTCCTGCGCTACATCCAGAAGCTGCCCTACGACATGCTGCCGCCCACATCCCTCCTACGCGAGTTCCTCGGAGGAAGCTCCTTCAGCTATTGACAGCTGAACAGAATAAGAATTAATTGGTGTCTGGTAAAGATTATACTTACCGGACACCTTTTTTTTATTTCTCTCCTTGAGTGGGCGGGACCTTTGAAAATAATTGACAAAAATCCTGTTTTAAGGCCCTGAGAATCCCATCTTTTGAAAAAATTTTTCCCTCGGGCGCAAATAACGCAGCCATGAGCCATCACATGCAACACGCTGAGAGTGAGACAGATAGCGTTTTTGTCCTTGATAACCACCGACAAACCGGCCAACGAATCTGACCTTTCGAACAGCGAAAGGCCAGCTTTCGGGCAGACTTTTGGTACAAAAGTCATGACGATAAGTAAGAAATCGTGATGCGATTCCTAAGAAATCATGCAACGATTTGGTACAAAAGTCTTGACGATTTGTACCAAAAGTCTTTCACCCGCCTTGGAAAGCGTCAAAAAGTTGGCCGAAAAGGTCTGGATTTTTTTCTAGAACGAGGAGTTTCCATGACAGGATTTTTCAGGCAAAAATCTTGACAAAAGGAGGTTTGGAGAAGATGGTTTTCCGGCAAGCCGTTGGCCGGAGGCGGGTAATACGTATCAGCAACGAGGGTCCACTTCAGCCTTTGAAGCGGACCCTCGTCGGTCGTTATGATGCCCTGCGTCAGAACTTCGCAAGGGCGTTGTTGAGGAATTCGAGGTATTCGGGGATGTCTTCCTTAAAGCTGTGGGCTGGTGCGAGGGGATGTCCCAGTGTGTCGATGGCCACATAGAAGGGCTGGGTGTTTGCTCCGAACTTATGCGTCTGCAGATAGCTCCACCGGTCGCCCACGGTCCGTAGCGTCCTGGTACGTCCGTTCTCCTCAACGGTAATGGGTGCAGGCAGGGCCGTCTTGTCGTCGACGAAGAGCGAGACGAGCACGAAATCGTTTTCAAGCTTATCGCCCACCCTTGGGTCGGTCCATACGGCAGCCTCCATCTTTCTGCAGTTCACGCATCCGAATCCAGTGAAGTCTACCAGCACGGGCTTGCCCTCGCGGCGGGCGGCCTGCATGGCCTCGTCGAAGTCGGTAAAGCGGGCCTCAACGACACGGGTGTTGAGGTTGAAGTCCTGGGTGTTCATCGGCGGAGCAAAGGCACTGACGGCCTTGCAGGGAGCTCCCCAGAGTCCAGGCACCATATAGATGGCGAAGGCCAACGACACGAGGCCTCCCATGATGCAGACCACGGGCATGGGCTTCTGCTCGCCAACCATGTCGCTCTGGAAGCGCAGCACGCCAATCAGATAGAGTCCCAGAAGCAGGAAGATAGCTATCCAGAGCGACAGGAACACCTCGCGGTCCATGAGATGCCATCCGTAGGCCAGGTCGGCCACGGAGAAGAACTTCAGGGCGAAGGCCAGTTCGATAAATCCGAGCACCACCTTGATGGTGTTCATCCATGAGCCGGACTTGGGTGCCTGCTTCAGCCAGGCAGGGAAGAGGGCAAAGAGAGCGAAGGGCAGTGCCAACGCCAGCGCGAAGCCCAGCATGCCGATGGCGGGCCCGGCGATGTTTCCCGAGGTGACGGCATCAACAAGCAGCAGCCCGATGATGGGGGCAGTGCAGGAGAAGCTCACCAGCACCAGCGTGAAGGCCATGAGGAAGATGCTCAGCAGGCCGCTGGTGTTCGACGCTTTTAAGTCGACGGCATTGGCCCAGCGCGACGGCAGCTTGATTTCAAACCATCCGAAGAACGACAGGGCGAAGACCACCAGCAGCAGGAACAGGAAAATGTTGAAGACGGCATTGGTAGACAGTTCGTTGAGCTTGCTGGGGCCGAAGATGAGGGTGATAAGCAGTCCGAGCAGCAGATAGATGACAACGATGGAGATGCCATAAGTGACTGCTTCCCGTATGCCGCGCCGACGGTCGTCCTTCGAACGCTTCAGGAAGAAACTGACGGTCATCGGGATGATGGGCCAGATGCATGGCATGACGAGCGCCAGCAGTCCCCCGATGAACCCCAGCCAGAAGATGCTCCATAGCGAGCGCCCGGCCAGATCGGTGGCAGCAGCGCCACCCATGGCCCGCAACTCATCGGCCACAGGCGCATACCAGTCGGCTTCTGCAGCCGGAGCTGACTCGGCAATAGTGTCGGCAGGGGCTTCCTCGGCAGCGGCCTCCTGCAAGGGTTCAGCCTGCGGGACAGCCTCGTCAGCCGCAGCAGCCTCCTCCTTGGCAGGAGCAGCCTTCGGAGCCTCGCCCGCCTGACGGAAGGCTGCCTCCATCGGGGGCAGGCACATCTTGTCGTTGCAGGCACCATATTGCAGATAGCAGTCGATGGTGTACTTCGGCTTCGTCAGCCGCACCTTCTGCACGAAGGTGGCCTTGCCTTCGAAGTATTTCACGACGGCACCGAACATCTCCTCATATTTCTCCACCACGTTGCCGCGCGGCTGCAGGCCTCCAACAAGCTCAATGCCGTCGCTGCTGTTCACCATCAGCTCGGCCTCAATAGGCCCGGCATCGTTCAGATGGGTGCTGTAGACATGCCAGCCGCTATCTATATTACCAGCGAACACCAGTTCGCCGGTACCATCGTCGGAAAGCTTCAGGGAGGAAGAAAAATGAACGGGGTCTACCATCTGTGCCATGCAGACAAAGGTGGCCATAACCAGCAGGATGGATATAAAAAATCTCTTCATAGTCGTTGTCTTGTTCAATTACCCTGCAAAATTACATGAAAAAAACGAGAAACAACATATTCGCTGGGGAAAAGTTGAAAGATTAAAGATAATTGTTTTTTGATGCATTTCTGTTTGTTTCTATTCTTCCTTTGTGTTTTTTTTCGTAATTTTGTCGGCGGTGGACATCCGTCCCGAGGAAGAATGTCTCAAAACAGATAGCTGATGAAGACGCGCGACTGCTTATTAATCGTCCTGATGACTGCACTGCTGAGCGTTCCGGCCGGCTATGAGCCCGGACACTTCGCCAAGATGCTGTTTGCGACTGCCGCGGTGCAGTCGGCAGGCTGGGCTGTGGTGTTGTGGTGGCTCACGCGCCGCAACGCATGGCTGCGCCTGACGGTCGTCCTCATCTTGTTCCTGCTGTTTGCCGTCGAGACCTTTACCTACCTGCGGTTCGGCTCGCGCTTCAACCCCGCCATCCTCACCATCGTCCTGCAGACCACACGCACAGAGGCATGGGAGTTTCTGCGCACCTACGTCAGGTGGTGGCACGCAGGACTGCTCCTCGCCGGCCTCGCTGCCGTGGTAGGACTGACACACATGCTCAGTCCGTCAGCACCTCGGCGCTACTCGTCCAGGAGAAAGCCCCTCAACAGACTTCTCCGACTGGGCGCCGCTGCCGGGGTGGCGTTGCTCTGTTGCCTGCCATTGCTGCCGCTGCCCTGCGCCATGGGGCACAACAGCGTGAGCGAGCTGGTGGCCTCGACACGTTTCGTGGTGAGCCGTCATGGCGAGATTGACCGCCTCATGGCCGTCAACACCATGGCTGCCGACGTCGAGAAGGCTACTGAAGGGCCCGCCGTCTACCTGATTCTCGGCGAGTCGTTCGACCGCCATCACTCCAGTCTCTATGGCTACAGCCTGCCCACGTCGCCGCGCCTGGAGGCAGAGCGCAAGGGCGGACTGCTCACCGTCTTCACCGAGGTCACCTCGCCCACATGTGCCACAGCCGATGCCATGCGCCTGCTCTTCACCCTACAGGGCTGCGAAGAACCGGCAGCCGACGACACCGTCCGCTACGTGCTCATGCCGGCAGTGTTCAGAAAGGCAGGGTGGAACGTACGCTATCTCGACAACCAGTTCACCCGCACCTCCGGCGGAGCCCTGGACTACAGCTGTGCCTACTTCCTCAACCCAGCACCTATCAGCGAGGCCTGCTTCGACTTCCGCAACGACCGCACGTTCGCCTTCGACGACGACTTCGTCAGCCATTATGCCGACAGTCTCTCGCCCCGGCCCGCCACACTCACCATCGTCCACCTGAAGGGTCAGCACTTCGATGCCGCTGAGCGCTATCCCGAACGCGAGGCGTTCTTCACCGCCGCCGACATCCGGCGCCCCGACCTCAGCGAGCGACAACGCCGACAGGTGGCAGAATACGACAACGCCACACGATACAACGACCGCGTCGTGGCCCACATCCTCGACCTATGCCGGTGCGGAGACGCCGTCGCCGTCTACCTCAGCGACCACGGCGAACAGCTCTACGACGGGCCGCACCACTACTTCGGGCGTACCTTCGGCGCCTACTGGGAGCCGGAAGTGCAGGACCACGTGTTCCGCATCCCACTGACAATCTGGTGCAGCCCGGCCTATGCCGCCGCCCATCCCGCCGTGACAGAAGCCGTCAGCCAAGCCGCCGACCTACCCTTCTGCAGTGCCGACCTGCCCTATCTGCTCTTCCATCTGGCAGGCATCGACAGCCCACACCATCAGCCCGCCCGAAGCCCGCTGAGCACCAGCTACCAGCCACACGCCATCCGCCTCGGACTGTAAGAAAAGAAATAAATGAAAACCAATAAAAGTGAAAGTCTGTGAGCCTTCCTATGAAGAAAGCTCACAGACTTTTTTCAGCTATTATGCGTTGGAAGATTGTTAAAGAATGGAAGACAATCTTAATACCCAGAGTTTTGCCTAAGATTTGGATTATTCATCAATTCTCTCTCTGGGACCGGCATCAGCAATTCATGGTCCTCGCATCCGGTAACAGTCTGTGCGAGGCCGAGCCTCTTCAAGGCTGCCCAGTAGCCATATTCCGTGCAGAGGGACTCCTGCCATTCTGAGCTTAGAGATTCGACTTCTCCCTGAGCCTCTCTCAGCAGCAAGTCGTAATGCTTCCGCGTATAGACCGGCTGGTTGTGTCCTTCTGATGTGAGGGCGAAGATTACTGCCTCTGCACCTACGATGTTGCCATCGTAGATGGCAGATGCGTCAGCGATGACACCATCATAGTTGAATGGATTGATTCCGGCCAGAACGTCAGATGCAACGTCTTTTTGCTCAAGTGCCAAGGTCACTTCTGCCAGCAGCATCAGCGCTGCATCACGGGTGAAGTAGCATTTGTTCTTGATAGCCTCATCGTAATGGTCAGGCAGATAATTAAGTGCCATTTCAACTTTTTCCCTTGCAAAAGCCAGGATCTCGTCTCGGGTGGCCGCAACAAGATTGACAGCATCGCCCAGTGAATAGGACTGCGTGACGAGCGGCACAGCTCCCCATAACACTGCGAGGTTGAAATAGGTAAAGGCCCTGATGACCTCGGCCTGACTGAACAGAGCATCCCCCTCTGCTGAGTTGAGGGCATGGACTCTTTCAAGGATTTCCTCCCTGCGGTCAAGGAGCATATTCACGCGGCTGATGGTAGCATAGGCATTCGTGTATGCTGCGCTTACCAACGGAGAGCTGGGCGTGAGCTGGGCGAAAGTAAGAGAAGGATTCCACCAGGGTGCAGACTCGGCGACTTTTTGTGTGCGGATGAATTCGAGCTGTAGCTGGGAGTTCACAAACTGCTGCAAGGCTGCATAGCAACCGTTAAGAACGATATAAACCTCCTCCTTAGTTTTGAAGAAGCTGTCATCAACGACCACCACGTTGGGCTCTTCGTTAAGTCCTTCCGCATCAGAGTCGTCAATGATTCCGTCGCCATTGAAGTCAATGAACTCTGAGAAATCATCACATTGCAGGTCGACCCCCTTGTTGGCATAGAACGCCTTCATGCTTTCAATAACCTCGCTGGGATGAGCGTTCTCCTGTCCCTTCTTGATGTCCTCCCGGATGGTGGCATTATCTATCTGCCCATTGTCGGCAAAGTCGGTTGAGAATTTAGAGATAAACTCCGTAAACTCAGCCTCGCTGCGGTTGTAGAGCATGATTGTCGAGATGGCCAACAGGATAGCAGAGTTCTTGTTGTTGTCGGTGATGGAAACGCCTTCGGGCACGCTGATTTCTTCGGTAATGGCAAAGCAGGCAAGAAGTTCCTTCTCTGCCTGTTTCTTTGCAGCAGAAAAGTCCATGTCGTCGCGAACCAGCTTCTTCACACGCCCATACTCCAGATGGGTAAGCAGATTGACATTCACGGAATTCCTGTTTGCCACATTCGAGAGGGCATTCAGCGTTATCTGCGAGTGGGAAAGCTCTCCCTTCACCTCATTATAGAAGTAGCCGCTTGTCTCCAATTCCACAAACTGGCTGTTCAGCTGGATGGGACTGTCGAAGGCAAAGGCACCCAAGTCGCTGGTCGTCTGTGTCTTGAAGGACTTACCCGTTTGCGAAAGGGTGGCTTCCAACTCATACAACGTGACTTTAGACCCTTGCACGAACGGACCTTTCTCTATGTTACCAGACACATTGGATTTCTCCAACATCTGCCGGCTTTCACCGTCGTCATCGCTGCTGCATGAGGTAAATGCAACTGATAGCACAACGGCAAAGACGGATACAAAAAGTTCAAATTTCATATAACGCTCTACTTTTAGCTGCTGCAAAGGTAGCGAGATTATTTATAAAAAAACAAAGGACCGCAATAATCAAATGTGGATTTTTGTTATTTTAACTCTACCCACGTAAGTTGTAACTGTTCAGCGATTATCCCATTCAGTCCATTAGTTAGTATTCTCACCTCGCAAACAGATTACAATCCCATATAGTGGTACGAGCATTCCCCTTCGTCGAATCCTTATAGTCCGCATTTTACAAATATCTGATTATCAGCAAAATATCTCAAAAATAGTTACTAAAAAGTTTGGCTATTTCAGATATTTTTCGTACCTTTGTATCTGTGAATCAGAAGGTTACTGACATATCGGATGCACTGCAGACCATGACTGAGGAGATGCGGTTGATGCGCGAGACGATTGACTCGCAGCATACAGAAATATGTAATCTTAACCGCAAGGCGGAGGCTCTACATCAGGAAGTCCGTTGCTTGAAAAAAGAAAATGAGACGCTTCGTGAGCAACTTGCCAAATACGAAACTCCTGAGAAGAACTCCGGCAACAGCAGTACACCTCCCTCTAAGGAAAGCATGAAGGACGAAGCCATCCGCCGTACCAAGACCCTGCGCAAGCCGACAGGCAGGAAGCCTGGCGGACAGAAGGGACATGAGGGCAGTACCTTGAAGATGACACAGACACCAGATGAGACCGAGGACATAGTGGCCAACTACTGCACCAAAAGCGGTGCCTCTCTGGAAGACTGCGAACGCATACTGGACTATGTGACACAGGTCGTTTCCATTCGAGGACTGAACAATCTTACAAAATAGATTATGAACATAGAAAAATGCCTTAAAGCTTATTCTGACATTTTTTATCATGAAATGTACGGGATAAACCATCATATTAATTCTAAAAGATTGTTGGAACAACAATCGATTGATTTTTTAAATTCCTATGGAATGAGTGATTCTGAGTATAGAAATACCTGCTTTCCTATTATGGAAAGAATTTTTAAATTTAACCCAAGGGAAATATTTGATTTGAGGAGAGAATCCGTCTCAAACCTATTTTGTGGCAGTTTCAATTTTTTTGCATATCATTCATCTCCATTATTTTGGAAAAGGACCTATGAAATGATTCAGAATATTTGCAAAGAATGCAAAGATTGTTATATTTATATTATCGAAGCAGAATGTTGTGAAGAAGATACTGATATAGCCTTTAAAATAAAAATTCCCGCTTGTTTTTCATGGGAAAAGATCTCTTGTGGAGGATACATAACAGATGTACTATTTAATATGTTTCAAAAAAACTATTTTGTGTTTGGAGATAGCGGGAAATGGGGCAGATGGTGTGACTATGACAATGATATTATTGATTATGAAATATTTGGCTTTAAATTATTGAATAAATCCATCTCTGACTACAAAGATTTTTATTCTATCAGCTATGACGAATTCCGTGAATACAATTATATCCCCAACAACTTGAAAGTTGGTTTTTGGAATAATATCAAAAAGAAACAAAATGACAAAATAATATACTTTTACTACAAAGAAGATAAAAAAGCACAATACCAGCTAAAAAGTATTATCGATATTTTTGCCACTTTACCGCTAAGAAAATCTGCTCCACTCCCTGCAAACGAAATTGGCGTAACATACTATATTGAATACGACAAGACCAATGAAGTCACAACGCGATATATCATCTTAGGCCCGAACAATGATGTTGTAGAAATTGCACCCAACAGATTTTCTTTAGGCTGGCTGATTGATGAAGGTGTGACTTTGACAACATACACTGAAACACATCTTATACATTACATAGACAAGGAGTTCTTTGAAGATTTGTGGATAAAAGCAAGCAATGTAATATAATTGATTTTTATGAACCGAATTATCACAAAAATAGGAGATTTCTTTTGTATGGAGTTTGACGAATACCCCAGTTCGGGATAAGAAAGTTGTCAAAAAAGTTGGTAATCTGAGATATTTTTTTGTACCTTATATCTGAATTCCAATCACTTATAAAGTTAAACAAAAGAATACGCTCATGATTACCGAAGACAAATTTACAGAAATTTTCTGTGCCGTGGATGAATTTTGCAAAGAATTTGATAAGCAGACGGACAAAAAATCTCTTATGTCCTCTGGTGGTAAGGCTCGCCGCTATCGTAAGGCCTCCCTCTCCGACAGTGAGATTATGACTATCTTGATAGTGTTCCAGTTCGGTTCCTTCCGCAATTTCAAACACTACTACCTGTTCTTTATCAAGGAGCATCTGAAGGCAGACTTTCCACATGCCGTATCCTACAACCGCTTCGTGGAACTCGAGAGCCGCGTGTTCTTCCAGATGATGTTCTTCCTTAACCTCTCAGCCTTTGGGCGCTGTACGGGTATCAGTTTCGTGGATTCTACGATGGTGCCTGTCTGCCACAATCTTAGGCGCTACGCCAACAAGGTCTTCAAGGGACTGGCTACGGACGGGAAGGGGACGATGGGATGGTGCCATGGTTTCAAGCTGCATCTGGTCTGCAACGACAGGGGGGAGATTATCACGTCCTGCTTCACTGGTGCCAATGTGGATGACAGGGACCCAAAAGTCTGGGCTGTCCTGGCCAAGACGCTTTACGGGAAACTCTTTGCCGACAGGGGATACATCTCACCCAGACTCTTTGACATGCTTTTCGAAGACGGGATACATCTGGTCACTGGGATTAGAGCTAACATGAAGAATAAACTCATGCCCATGTGGGATAAAATTATGCTTCGAAAGAGATGTATCATAGAGACCATTAACGACATGCTCAAGAATACGGCGCAACTGGTACATTCAAGACATAGGTCGGTCAACAATTTTATCATGAGTATGATTGCTGCACTGGCGGCATATTGTTTCTTCGATAACAAACCACAGGCGCTACAGGGATATTACATTGAAAACACTAAGCAACTTATGCTTTTTTAGAACTTCTTATCCCGAACTGGGGTTTTATTTTAACTCTAATCGCGCAAGGTGAAGGTGAAAAGACAAGGAGACATGGGTCTGGAACTCCCCGTCGGGGTTTCCAATTCCATATCTCCTAAAACAAGAATGATTATCGCGGTCAGAGCCGATGCAACAGCACTTGCCTGACGGCTATCACAGACTATGTATCGTACCTCATGCTTCAGTCTTCTTTCACAATGGGATAGAGTTCAATGAATTCACCTTGGTGTCTCCTGCCGTCGTTGATGAGCTCAGCAACCTTCCGGCCAACGGTGTCTATGTCGTGGAAACCAGGCAGAGCCATGTTGCCATTGAGATCGGTAGTGGTGGGACCAGGGTGAACAGAGAAAGTCTCCACTGGTGTGTCTGATTGTTGGAACTCGATGGCCATCACGCCCATCATAGCGTTTTGGGCAGCCTTGCTGGCAACGTATGCCAGTGGATGCCAGTAGGGGCTGATGTCCGATGGGACGGTGATGTTGACAATCCGGCCGCTGTTCTTGGAAAGCAAGGGTGTCAGGGCCTTAGTGAGAGCGAAGGTGCCGATGAAGTTCACGTCGAGGGTTTCGCGGATGACGTTGATTTCCGTGTGGAGGCTGTCAACGCTCATGTCGCCTGGGATGCCAGCGTTGTTCACCAGCAGAGTCAACCCAGGAAAGCGCTCGCTGATAGTCTGCGCTGCCGCTTCGATGCCATCCAAATCCTTCAGCTCAATGTTTACCCATCCGAGCACTTGAACGCCCTCGGCCTCAAGTTTTCGGACGGCATCCAAGGCCCTCTGTTCATCGCGTGCACCGACAACCACTTTCCAACCACAGCGACCAAGGTGCTTTGCTATGCCATAACCGATGCCCTTGTTGGCACCTGTCACTAATACTATATGCTCTTTCATGATGACACCTTTTGGGCTAAGTTACCAATAGAGGAGGTCAAACAAATGTGAAATCCGCTACTCTTTGTCTTAAATCTTATCGAAGGCCTGGCGCAGGTCGTCGATGATGTCGTCAACATGCTCAGTGCCTATGGAGAGACGGATGGTGGCAGGCGTGATGTGCTGCTGCTCGAGTTCCTCGGGCGTCATCTGCGAGTGAGTGGTCGTATAGGGATGGATGACGAGGCTCTTCACGTCGGCCACGTTGGCAAGCAGCGAGAATATCTGCAGGTGGTCGATGAAACGCCATGCAGCCTCCTTTCCACCCTTGATCTCGAAGGTGAAGATGCTTCCGCCGCCATTGGGGAAATACTTGTTGTAGAGGTCGTGGTCGGGCCGCTCGGGCAGCGAGGGATGGTTGACCTTCGCCACGTTAGGATGGCTCTTGAGGAACTGCACCACCTTGAGCGTGTTCTCCACATGGCGCTCGACACGCAGCGAGAGGGTCTCCAGCCCCTGCAGGAGAATCCAGGCGTTGAAGGGCGAGATGGCTGCTCCGGTGTCGCGCAGGACGACGGCACGGATGCGGGTGACGAAGGCGGCCGGTCCGGCCACGTCGGCAAAGACAGCACCATGATAGGAGGGGTCGGGCTGGCCGAGGGTGGGATACTTCTCGGCATTAGCCTTCCAGTCGAAGGTGCCACCGTCGACGATGACGCCGCCGAGGCTGGAGCCGTGGCCACCGATGAACTTCGTTGCCGAATGGACTACGACGTCGGCACCATGTTCAATGGGACGAATCAGATAGGGCGTGCCGAACGTGTTGTCGATGATGAGCGGCAGGTGGTGACGGTGAGCCACGGCGGCGATGCCTTCGATGTCGAGGACATCGCTGTTAGGATTGCCGAGGGTCTCGGCGTAGACGACCTTCGTATTGGGCTGAATAGCGGCCTCGAGAGCTTCAAGGTTATTGACGTTGACGATGGTGTTGGTAATGCCCTGCGTTGTGAGGGTGTGGGTGATGAGGTTGAAGGAGCCGCCGTAGAGGTTGTCGGCGGCGACGATATGGCCGCCAGCCTGCACAATGTTCTGCAGGGCATAGGTGACGGCAGCTGCACCGCTGGCCACAGCCAGCGCGGCCGTACCTCCTTCCAGGGCTGCAACGCGTTGTTCGAAGGCATCCTGTGTGGAGTTGGTCAGCCGGCCGTAGATGTTGCCGGGGTCACGCAGGGCGAAGCGGTCGGCGGCATGCTGGGAATTGCGGAACACGTAAGAGGTGGTCTGATAAATAGGAACGGCACGGGCATCGGTGGCGGGGTCGGGCTGTTCCTGACCTACATGAAGTTGGAGGGTCTCAAAGTGGAGTTTCTTCTGTGTCATAGCTATAAAAGTTTTGATTATTATACTTTATTTTTTCGGGTACAAAGGTACTGCTTTTGGAAATATCATCCAAATAATTTGCTGATTTCAGAAAATATAGCTACATTTGCATCAGAATTGGAATAGTTCTCTTTATCTGCCCATAAAAAGAGGGGGATACAGAATATTATTCTTTTGAGTCGTATCAATAAGAGAAAAAATGGAGACATTAGACGAGATTGACCTGCAGATTCTTCGCACGTTGCAGAAGAATGCGAAGCTGACGACGAAGGAGCTTGCCGACGCCGTCCACCTGACGCCCACACCAGTCTTTGAGCGTCAGAAGCGCCTTGAGCGCCGGGGGTATATCAAGAAGTATGTGGCAGTGCTCGATGCCGAGAAGCTGAACCGCGGGCTGCTGGTGTTCTGCAAGGTGAAGCTCAACCAGATAAACCATGCCATGGCCGATGCCTTCACCCGCCGCATCATGCGCATACCCGAGGTAACCGAGTGCTATAACACGTCGGGAGCCTACGACTACCTGCTGAAGGTCCGTGCGGCCAACATGCAGCAGTATCAGCAGTTTGTGCTGAACAAGCTCGGGGAGATTGAGAACATCGCCTCCATCGAGAGCACCTTCGTGATGGGGGAAGTGAAGCAAGACTACGGCCTGAACCTGTAGCCTTGCAGCGACCAGCCGTTGGTCACAATGAGACCAGCCGTTGGTCACGATGAGACCACTACTTGGTCACAATGAGACCAGCCCTTGGTCACAACGAGACCAGATAGAGGTCCTGTTTTTGGTCACAAACGATTTTCGCTGCACACTTTATATAAAGGGACTTACATATCCAACATGGCACCAATCGCTTTGTAGAACAAAATACTGCCACATTCTTCCTTATGTTCCTGCTAAACATGCCGTTTGAATTATGTCAACAGGTTTTTCCTTGGTCGTCTGATATTGTGGGAGCGCATGGTGGCTACAGACTATAAGGACCCATAGGACGGGTTCTTTCCCGATGTCCCATGAGTCCTTGAGTCTGTATAGAGGAGAAACGCCTTTTATCTGACCTCGCCCTTCTTGCCGCTGACAATATACACGCCCTTTGGGGCTGTGTCCATCACGCGGCGCCCCTGCAGGGCGAAGAAAGATAATTGAGATGGCAATAGCCTGGAAGGGCGTTTGCGGAAGGTTGGATTAAACATAACAGCAGATGCCATCAATCAGACTTTCTGCGTGGCTGGGAATGGCCACTGCAAGGTGGGTCTGGTGGATGGCATCTGCTGTTTATCGAAGGACTATCAATGTCTTTCCGTGATCAGTCGGCTTCTGAGATTCCATCGATGGTGATGGTCCAGTCGGAACCGTTGGCAAAGTGCTCGAATCCGTTTTCGTCGATGCCCCAGTTGAAGGATTTTCCGAACTGTGCGTCCGGCTCGCCGCCTTCTATTTCCTTGAGGGGCACGAATCCCGGGTCGAGGGTTTTCTCCATCCTTCCTCCCATCAGTCCGCTACCGTCGTAGACGATTTGAGCCCATGGCGTAATGCGAACGGAGGGATAGTATAGGTTCTGGGTTGTGTTTGGGTCGTTGGAGTCTTCCTTGACGGCAGGTCCCCGGAGGGTGAAGTCGATGTAGTAGGAGCGGTCACGCTTGTCGAGCTTATCAATGAAGAATTCATTCTTTGTCCACGACTCGTTGTTTTTTCGGTTGAACTTATACTCATGGGTAAGGCCCCACGATTCGATGTTCTGCGAGCCTTTGATGGCTATTTTGGTGCGATATTTGAAGGTGTAGAAGGCTGTAGAGGAACTCTTGTCGGCAGTCCTGATGGCGTCGGTCTGTTCAATCCACAACACTGCCATCGACGGCGACTGTAAGGCGAATGGCAGTCCGTCGGTCTCGAGCTTGATGTCGCCGGTTTCAGAATAGAGCCGCGGGGTGGCCACGTAGTTTGTTTTCTCTTCTACATTTGAGATGTCGAAGGTGAAGGTCTTATTGCGGGTCGTGCGGTTCAGGTCTACATTCTGGTCGTTGTCAATGGTGATGACTTCAGAACCGTCCTTAGTGATGACCAGCTGTGGCCGGAACATACCCATAGAGCCGAACAAGCCGATGTCTTTTACCTTGTATTGGCCGGTGAAGGTGTATCGGTCGTCATTCTTGGGTACCAGGAAGAAGGAGTTGTTGTCGAAGGTGGGGAGCATCGGTATGGCATAGGTGCATCCCGGCAGGCGCACCTTGGCCAGCGTGAAGTTTTCGTCGAGGAGCTTGAATCCCAGAATGGTAGCATTGAGGCTTCCGTCGAGCTTGGTAAAGAGTCCGGCATCAAAAAAGTTGGTGTTCTGGAGCTGTATCAAGTTGTTCCAAGGAGACATCAAGTTGATGGTAATCTCCGGTCCGAAGCTGAGGTTGAGTTTTGCACCGACCTCGTTGGTGCTGGGGTCGAGGTCTTCTTTTTTGATCTTACCGTCTTTAATGAGTTTATCAAGCGACTGCTGCGACACTCCGTTCGTCGGTATCTTTCCTCCGAAACCGATACCGGCCGTAAGCATCGGCGTGACGCTGAACGTGAACGAGCCCGACAGCTCGCGGGCATCGCCGATGAACGCACCCAGTTGGGGAACGGCAGCATAGATGACATCTTCGAGCTTCGGTCCGTAGCCCGAGAAATAGGTCCTTCCTTTCTTCTCGCTTTTCCCTTTCTTATAGCCGGCACGAGCACCGAAAGGCAACTCGTTGTGGACGCCAAAGGTGATGTCGCCCGTCAGGTCGAAGTGAACGGTAAACGACAGTCCGGCACCAATCTTGAGGGGACCGACCTTGAGCGATTTTCCGTAGATCATGATGGGTTCGAAGAGATCGCCGTTGATACTTCCCTTGCCGTTGAAACCATAGCCCACGATGAACCGGCCGTCAATGCCCACGGCAAAGTCGCAGGCGTCATTCTCGCTGCTGTTGTAGTAGATACGGATATAGGGCACCAGCTTCAGGCCGAACTGCACGTACGGTCCCTTGGCTGAGGTCACGTTAGCTGACGTTATCCAGTTGGCAGAGGCGTCTTTCGTTTCACGGTCGAAATCGTTTTTCTTGAGCTCCTGCACTCGCCCTTTCGGGAAGGTGCTGGTAAGGACAATACCATCTGCCCAGACGTTTCGTGAGTCCCAGTCGATGGGGTCCAAGCGGGTGTTCACACTGTAGCGCGTCATGATTTCGCGCCGTTCTACCTCGTCGGCCTCTGTCCGCGGAACTACGTAGATGCCGTTTTCCGGGTCATCATAGGCATCGAGGGAAAGCAGGCCGTCGACCTCAATCGTTTCGAAGATTTCGAAAGGAGAGACATATTTTGCCACGACATGCCACATGCCGTTCTCCTCTTCCACGCTCTCCACCTTGTGGGCCAGATAGGGCAGCTCATCGGTCTCGTCGCAGTGGACGTATCCACCGACAACGGGAAGGAGATTGGGAGGCATCGAACCTACGAAATAGAGGGAATAGGTGACGGAGTCGTCTTCCTGAACGGTGACGAGGTAGTTCAGGATACGATCGGAGAGGACGAGGGTGGAGTCCTTGAACTGATAAGTCATGTCATACTCATCAGTCTGGAGATGCACGGGTTCGTTGTAGCCCTCGACTTCATCCTTCGGGTCAGCCTCAGCGTCGGGCACCTCGTCCATGTAGAGGGTACAGCCGGCAAGGAAGAAGACAAAAAGCAGAAGCCCAGCCCCTCCCCAAGGGAGCGGAGACAGGTTGCTGTTACTATTGTGATGTCTGTTTAGAAACCTATTTATCATACTCTTCATCATCAATCTCCTTATCTTTATTATATGTATCTTTCCTTTTTCTGTTCCCCTCTCTTGACGTTTCCGACCCTCTGGAACGAGGAATTAGAGGGAGTTGGGTGGTGGGGCTTTACTCCAACGTCAGCTTAAACAGCTGGCTGGGCATGCCGTGGGTTTCGCCGTCAAAGGCCAACGAGTCGGGGAAGTGTTCGATGACGGCGTTGTCGTGGTGGTAGCAACGGAAGTTGATGCTGTCGCGTTCGCGGTACTGGCTCCAGATGCGGAACTCCATGAAGTCGATGCCGAATGCCTGTCGGGCTTCGCCGATGCCCCGCAGCTCGTCGCCACAGAAGGCTCCGACGACCATGGTGCTGTCAGGTCTCTGGCCGTGGACAGAGACGTCGGCATAGACCACCATGTCGAAGAGGTAGTCGAGTGGGTTGACCTGCCACACGGGCATGACGTTCACCCGGCAGGTATCGATGAGCTGTGCCGATACCGACATGGCCGTCACGAGCACCAAGCCGGGAGCAAGGGCTACGATGCTGTCCTTCACCATCTCTACGACGCCGTCTTGGTCGGTCATCCAGTAGACGCTTCCGTTCGACAGGGTGTCGGGGTCGAAGATGGGTGTGAGCAGCAGACTGTCGCCCACCATGATGTTCACCTCATGGCGGTCGAGTGTCATCGTGCCTGCAGGAGTGGCAAAGCCTTCAAATTCGAAGAACTCTCCACACGACGTCAGGAGCAACACCGCCGCCAGTCCCATCCACGACAACAGGAAGGGCATGCGGTTTCTTCTTTTAGGCATTCTGTTCATATCGTTTTTGTTTTCTGTTTCTTTGGATAACTATTCAGCGGGTGCGGTGATGGTGACGACATTCGAGTTTTTGCTTCTGCGGCCGTCTTCATACTGCACGAGGATGTAATACTGTGCCGACTCTCCTTTCTGCAGCAGGACGTCGCTGTAGCTGCGGTCCTCGGCTGCCACGGAGGTGTGGAACTGGAAGTTCGTTTCGCCCTGCGGCTTCCGGAAGATGCAGATGTACCATGGTCCGTAGTCGGGCACCTCGCCGAGGTCCCATGCGATGCGCGTCTGGTGGCTGTCGCGGTCGTAGGTTCCTTCGAGTGTCATCTTGATGTCAATGACGAGCGGTCCCTCGTAGTAGTTCATGTAGGCCAGGGAGAGGTCGCTGGAGATGGCACTGTTGTTGAACGACTCGATGGCATAGTAGTACTTGTTCTTGCGGTCGTAGGGTGGTGTGTCGTCGATATGCAGGACGTTGTTGAGGGCTTTCACCGAGTCGGCGTCGCAGATGGCGAGCAGCGTGCGTTCCTTCTCGTTCTCCTTCCAGCGGAACACCTTGTGGTAGGCCATCTGCTGGTCGGTACCCGTTATCCAGTCCATGTGAATACCCTTCGGGTCGACCCATGCGGAGTCGAGGTGGGCGACGGTGGGCTTGAGCATTGTCGGGCGCTCCACCTGCAGGATGTCGGTCCAGTCGCCCTCGTTGGTCGAGAAGTCTATCGCGCGTACTTTATAATATATATAGCGTTGGTTCACGTCGAGTGCCAGTGAGTCGACATACATCGTGTCGCGGATGCCTTCGTCGTTGCGGAAGAGCCAGGGGTGGGTGGTGTCGTTGGCATAGACCACCTGGTAGTAGTCGATGTCGATGTCGGCGGGTGCCGTCCAGTGCAGCTCTACGCGTCCGTCTTCATGCGGGAAGGCGAAGAAGTTGCTCGGTGCTGCCGGACCTCTCATGTCCTCCACGCGGAGCATGACGGGCATCGAGTAGCTCACGTTATGGGCGGTGTCGTAGGCAGCGATGACCATCATTCCCGAGCGCAGGCCGGTGACGTCGATGACGGTCATCGTGTCGGTGCGCTGCAGCGGCTCCTTCATGAGCGGCTTCCACTCCTCGCCGGTAATCTGCTTGTTGTAGTAGAGGGGCAGGAAGCCCGTGAGGTCGTCTTCGAGGGAGTCCTTGCGGAAGTGCACCTCGGCCGTGACGTTTACCGTCGGGTCGTCCTCATCGGGTCGGTCGATGTTGATGAAGGTGACGACAGGCGGGATGGGCGGGTCGAGGTCACCCATCTTCACCCGGTGGGTGGGGCTTGCCTCGGTGAGGTCGCCGAACATGTCGTGGGCAAAGATGCGGTATTCATAGTATCCCGGTGCTTTCACCTGGTCGCCGAGCGATGTCTCTTCCTGGAAGGGCATGTCTTTCTGGAAGGGCACGAAGGGGTTCTCGTTGATGCGTTCCCACGCCATGCCGTCGAGGCCCTCCTCTTGTTTAGACGGTCCGCGCCGCTCTACTTCAAAACTGCTGTAGGGTCCCTGTTCCCACGAGAGGTCTATCTGGTAGAAGGAGACGATGCTGTCGCGTATCTGCACGTCGAAGGGCTCGGGCTTATACTTTGTGTTCTCTATTTCCTCGATGAAGCCGGGCTGGAAGATGATGCTGGAGTCCGCGGGATGGATAGTGGGATGGAGGATGTACTGGTAGGTTTCACCCTTCTTCACGTTGGTGTCGACGAAGCGCATCGCCATGTCGTTGGCCAGGTCGCGGCGCCATTCCGAGAAGAGGACGGCGAAGCCGAACATCATGTTCTGCTCTTCGCTCATCTCCACCATGGCCCCGATGGAACCCGGCATGTTGCGCGTCTGGTTATACTTCATGCGCTTGTTGCTGTACATCATCTCGGTGGCCATGACGGCAATGGAGTCGCTCTGTGGATACTTCGCCAGCATCTGCTCCTTCGACAGGGGCTTCCGGGCATAGAAGAGCGTATCAATGCCAGCCTCACCGATGCGGATGAGGTTATAACCCGTCTGGTTGAGGTACTTCCAGGAGACATAGTCCTCTGGCGCCCAGCGCAACACGATGCTGTCGCCATAGGCTCGGGCCGCCAGATTGATTCTTGAACGTACCAACGGATGGTAGGGAATGGCTTCTGTGGTGTCGGCCAATGCCAACAGGGAGTCATTCCGCAGCATATCCTTTCGGACAGAGTCGGGATACTCGGCGTAGGTTTGTGCCTGAATGGGCACTGCCAATGCCCACAATGCTCCGATGGCGGCTAAGAGGGAAACTATTCTATGGTTCATCATCATTACTCTTTAAGATTGTCAAGATTATACGAGTTCACCCAGCTACTAAATGGCTTATTGAGAATAATGGGGTCAACGGGCTGTCCGTTGTTTCCCATTTGGTAGCAGTCATAGGTCTGGGTTTTCATATCGAAGGCGTTCACACGATACTGCTCAAACTCGATGGAGGTGATGTGGTTCAAGCCTACTCCCGCCTGGAAGGAGTCTTTCGTATAGGTTTTGCCACCGTAGTTCCATCCGTTGCCCTTACCAGAGTTCGTCAGGCGGCAGAACATCATGCGCGAGATATCCTGATGGCGTCGGTCGTTACTGCTGAGACCGGAAACAGACTTATGAAGCGTCTTCCACTTGTGGGAATCGTTGTTAGGGAACTGGGCACCGAAGACCAACGGGAACTGATACATCGGTATCTGTATCTCGCTTTCACGGTAGCGGGGACCGCTATAGCCATGCTCGCGCCAGCCCCATGAAGCATTCATATAGATGCCGCGATAGGTGTTATTGAACTGCTGCAGCGACTGCTTGATGTATTTATCATTTTTGTCATGGCATATTGAAAAATACCAAGATTGCAGTGAGGTTGTGTTTTTTCCACCGAGATAGGCATTAGGTGTTTTAACCCATCCTCCCATGCTCGACGCCTTCTCTGCAATATAGTAGGGCAGGGCTATATCCCAAAGGGCATAGATCATGCGGTTCCATTCCTTGCCGGAAGCATGAACCTTCGGCGTACGCTCCGACTGACCGCTGACCACCATCTTGTTGCACCACTGCTTGTCGGACTCGCTGAAGGAATGGAGCGGATAGTGGTGGCCCGTGGCGCCGAACTCTGTCCACTGGAAGTATTGTGACATTTCCTTAATCTTCTTCGTTCCGTTGCGGATGTTATAGTTGCTGCTCGGATTGAGGTTACCGTTGTAGACGTTGCCTTGCTCATGATAGATGAGTGCCTCGGCAGACGGTACGGAGTAGCCCTCGCTGGTCTGCATCGTCTCGAAAGAGTAGTTCGTGATGGGCAGGCCACCGATGAAGAAGTAGTTGCTCAGATACGACAGGAACACATACGGGTCGAACAGTCGATAGGACTTGCCGTTGTAGACCACTTTATCATTGGCATAGTCGACATCCGACCTGTAGGCGGCATAGCTCGATGAACCCACATCGTTGAAACCATGGTCATACTTGATGCTCTTCAGCTTTACGCCGATATAGGGTTCCTCATACTCCGTGAAGTGGTAGGCCTTGCTTTCATAGACACCCGTGCGCCAGTCGCCATTGCGTGATGACAGGCGGATGCTCGCCAGGTTGTGAGTCGTATAGTAAGTGTTGGTATGTAAGGTCTTTTTGACCTTAGGAATATTAATACTCTCACCCACGTTGACCTTTCGACCCAACTCCCTGGAATAAGCTAACGCCTGCGACGAATTGGAGACTACTACCGTCTGCCAGCCGATAGTGTCAATGCTAAAAGTCCTTGTTGTGTGCGGTATTTCGTAGTCGATTTCCAACTTCAGCTTCTGATAATAGCTACCGCTGTTGTAGGCTGCATAATAGGCCTTTGACCACCAAGTCGATGTTTTGGGAATCATGTTGAGGCAGTTCCCGTTCTCAACAAACTCATTATCAGCCTCTACTACTTTCGTCCAGCGCTCATTGGCGCCTGTAAATTTTTGTTTGGAACCGCCGCCGCTGGTTTTGTAGAGCCTCCACTTCAGCGTTCCCTTCTGATAGCAGTAGCTGCGCATGTCCTGCTTCAGTGCAATGGTGGGGTTGGCAATGTCGTTGATATAGGCCTCCTGGAAGCCTTTGTTCTGATTTGGCTTCAGCTGTCCACGAACCGACGGGTAGGCCAGCGCCACGAACTGCTGCAGGTCGGTGCTGTCGTTGAGTTCTTCCAGGTCGTTGCCGCCTGTACGGAAGTAGTAGATCTGCTTCTGCGACCAAGGCTCGTTCACCCATCGGTCGCCCTTCCAGTTGTCTTCATCGTGATATTTGCGCGGGTCTACTTCAACACCCTTGACGATTTCCTTGGCATTGCCGCTCACCACCAGGCAATAGTAGCGGTCGGGGTTCAGAGAACTGATATCCAAGGCATGAACCGTCTGAGAATAGTCTTTCGTCGTGAGTTTCTTCAAACTCCTGTAGCCGGCTAGAGTATTGATGTAGCGTGTGACGCGATAGCGGTCTCTGTATGTGGTCCCATTGAATGTCTTGACCAAGAGGGTATCTATCGGACGGGTGAACTCATAGAGGTAGGCACTGGTGGTGCGACGGAAGATGAAGGTGCGCTTCGACTGCATCTCCAGTTCCTCCGTGGTGCCAGTCCAGTCTTGCTCCAGCTGATGGAGGGTGTTCTCGTCGAGCACGCGGAAGCCGGCATCGAGCGGAGCCTGCGTATAGTACATAGGTTTGTTGATGATGTTCGGCGAGACAAGCTCAGCCTCCTTGGCCCATCCTTCCTTGGAACTGGCCGAGCCGAGGGTGCAGTCGCCGAAGAGCTCGAAGTTGTCGAGCGGGTTGCCGTAGAAGACGTTACATACCGTTCCGCACTCGAAGGAGAAGCGGCGGTTAATATTCACCAAGCCACCCAGGAGTTTCAGTTTCACTCGGGCATCGCCGAGGAAGTAGGTAGGATGTGGTGTTCCGCAGCGGAGCACACCACCGATGGCAGCATCAATGACAGGGAACTTCTTACTCCAGAAGCCCAGGTTGATGTCGATGCCGAAGGTGGCATAGAGGTAGGCGTAGAGCTGTCCTTCGCCGTACCATCCGTTGTGGCCCATCTTGCCGTCGCTGGTGTCGGGACACTTCGGCGAGGCGAGTTTGCGGATGCTGACATCGAAGCCGGCGTTGACACCCATCTCACCGTAGAAGATGCCGAGGCGCACGTTGACATATCCGGCCACGGAGGCTCCCAGCATCACACCGCCGACAACAGCCTGCTGCGTCATCTTCACGGCGCGCTCACGGGCGGCATTGGCCTTCGTGAGGTCGCCACCTTCCATACCTTCCACCTGCTGGCCGTTGAGGAACTGGCTGATTTCATCGGGGATGGGCGGCAGCTGACCGTCGTTGGGCAGCTCGTTACCGAAGCAGAGGTACATGGTGGCATTGATCTTCACGTCGACGATGCCCGTCTTGACATCGATGAGGGTCAGCTTGCATCGCTTATCCCAGTCGGGTTCGCCAAGGTAGACGTGCCACTTACACTTCTGGAGGTCCTTGCCTTTCTCGCGGAACGTCAGACGCATGTCGAGTGACACCGTGAAGCCCATCTTGTCGCCTTTCTTCTTCTTCTCGGAGTAGTTGTCGTGGGCCTTGGTCTCGGTATTGTCGTTGGCATGGCTGTCGTCGCCGATCTTGTCGCTGAGTCCGTTGCCGGAGGCGGCTCCCTGAGCATATTCTATCAGCTCCTTCTTGATGTTGGCGGCACTGAGCTCGGTGTTCAGGGCTGCCATCTGCGAGGCCAGGCCATTGATTTCATCGTGGAGGGCTCCGTCGGCCTTGCCGTCGACGGTGACGTTCAGCTGCAGATATTTGTCGGTATCGTCTTCGAACCAAACGAGGGATATCTTCGAGTCTATCATGCCTCCGACACCGCTGACGCTGCCGTTGAACATAAAGGTGGAGAGTCGTCCCTTGCCGTCGTTGGCATTCTTGTCGTAGACGGCGGTGCACTTGAACTCGGCATCCTTGATAATCTCGCCGTCGGAGGAGCCAAGCGTCATGCCGGCAATGACGCCGATGACACCTTCCTTGGGCTGCGGGTCGCCCTCTTCGCCTTTCGACTTGTTGTAGTTGCGCGAGCAGTTGAAGTAGACGCCGGCCTCGATGCCTTTGATGGTGAGCGGCGTGATGGGGATGCCCACCTTGCTGCTGGCCTTGGCCTGGAAGTAACCGTAAGAGAATTTCTTGGCTTTGTTGCCCTGTCCCTCTTCATATTTATAATAGCCGCCGGTGCAGTCGAGCTCGAAGAGGTTGCCCGGCAGGTTGATCTTGATGTCGCCGGCGTAGCCTTTCTTCTTCTCTTCGTCGACAATCTTCAGGGTGCCGTCGAAGGAGAGACCGGCAGCCTCAATCTTGAGGTTCAGGTCGTTATAGGTGATGCCATGGCTGCCTTTCGACTCATCGAACTCAATCTTGAAGTTCTCGATGTCGACCTTGGCATTGAGTCCGAAGGAAGCTCCCACGCTGACGAGCGGGTTCTTCGAGTCCTTCATGATGAGGCCGATCTTACCCTTCAGCTCCAGCACGACATCCTTGCCTTTCATGTTCACGCCATAGTCGTCGAGGCTGAACTTGAAGGGTCCGAGTTCTTTCGAGAAGGAGGCCAGCGACCAGTTGCCCACTTCGAAGTAGCAGCGGTCGGAGAGCTTGAACTCCTTGTTGGTGGTGAGTTTCAGCAGTTCGCCCTTCAGCTTGTTGCTTTCGGCGGCCTCCTGGGCATCTTCCTGCAGCTTGGCCTCATACTTCGACTTCCACTTGCCTCGCTGGCTGGTGGCCAGTCGCATCTGGTTGAAGTGGATGTCGGGTACATGGGGTTTCATCGGCAGGTAGCCGAGGTACTTATTGATCTTATCCTTGTACTTGCCGGCGGCAGAGCCTCCGATGCCCATCTTTCCGGCCATGCAGAGTTCCACCTCGGTGTCGTATCCGTTGTCGCCATAGATGGCTTCGAGCAGGAAGTAGCTCTGCTGCTGATCGATGGTGGCCTCGGCGAGCCAGAAGTCGAAGTTCAGGTCCAAATCTCCCTGCACTTTCAATACGAAGTCGATGGCTCCTTCGTGTTGGGTGTCCTTCTGGGGATACATGTCGCAGCGCACGTTCACCATCTCATTGTCGCCGGTGAGCGGCAGGTGGAAGGCTCCGTCGAAGTGGCTGCCGGAGAAGTCGTTCTGCTTGATGTTGCAGACAATCTCGTTGATCTTCAGCTGCCATCCGTCGGCTTTCCAGTTGCCGATGTCTGTTGCACCGAACTTACCGGTAACGCCGCTGCCGTCGATAATCATCTTGTATCCGCCGACTTCCATGCGGCTGTCGCCCTTGAGGAAGCCTTTGGGGAACTGCATGTTGACGGTCTCGATGGTGAGTCCCATCCATCCCATGCCGGTCTCGACCCCTTCTTCGTCGTAGACGGCTTCGATATGGTCGCGGTTATAGCCTTCGGGGAAGGTGAGTCCTTCGGGGTCCCAGTAGCCGTCGTGGTCGATGACGATGCCCTGTGCGGTGAAGGTCCATCCTGGCAGCTTCTCGGCTTCAAAGGTGTCCATGGTGACGAGGGCATGCCAGCTGTCCCATCCCTTTGCACCGATCTGCGTCTGGATGCTGAGCACGGGCATGTCGTTGGTCACCTCGCCGGTAGCCTTGTCGACCTTCTTGAGCTTGGGGATCTTCATGTCCATGTCGAGGTCGAAGAGTTCGAACTCGTTGCCATGCCAGCTGACGAAGCAGCCGTTGGTGGGTTCCATGAGGTCCTCGGGGGCCTTGAAGGTCACTTCAAACTGCGACTCCGGCTCCACAAGGGTGAAGTCGCCGAGCAGCGCTACCGTTCCTGACTCGGGGAGCATCCGCTCGGGACTGATACAGAGGCGCGGAGCGCCGAGCAGCAGGATGTCGTTCTTCAGGCGGTTGCTCTTGGGCATGGTGAACTCGCCGAGGACGTTCATCGTGGCGTAGGTGGCCGCGAACTTCATGTCGACAATCTGCATGTCGACCGGGCTCTTGTTGATGCTCTTCGGGATGGACAGCGGCAGGTGCAGGTCGTCCACCTCACCGCGCATGAGCTGGTCGAAGATGGCCTCGCCCTTCTTCACCCATCCGTAGTACTTGGCAATATTGAGTTCCTTGGCCAGGTCTTTGACGACACCGTCGGCAGCGCCCTGCAGCTGAGAGGCGTAGGGCAGTCCGCTGTCGCCGATGAGGTTGTCGATGCCCCAGTCGGAGAAGAGTTTCTGGACGACCTCATAGTCGCTGGGGCCGGCCTGTGACTCTTCCGGATAGGTATAGGCGATACCGCCGATGACGATGTCGTCGGTGTTGATGGCCAGCGAGTCGAACTTCACGGCAATCATCACGCGATGGCCTAAGGGCGTCCATTCGATGTGTCCGCGTCCCTTGAATGCGCCTTTACCTTTGGGAAGAGCTTCGATGGAGTTGATTTCCATCTGGTACTCACCGATGGCAATGGTCTTTCCCTTGTAGTAGTCGGCCTTCTGCTCGGTGGGTTGGAAGTTCTCTATCTCAACGGTGTTGGAACACTGGAAGTATTTCTTCGATGCGCGCTCGGTGAGTGCGAAGTCGATGATGTTGACGGAGTCGTTGACGAAACACACCGACTCTTCGTTCAGGCTCTTGGCCGTCACGCGGAGTACGAGGTAGTCGTATTTCTGGACTTTATCTTCTATCTTCTCCCAACGGAGGGTGTCTTTGGTTTCGGTGGTGGTCAGCTCCCAGATGGGTTCTGACTTTACAGCTTCTATGGCACCCTCGTTGGGGTCGCCCTTGAAGAGTTGTGCGGTATATTCAATCTTGACGGTGTCCTGTCGCTGGCCGTCGCCACCGAGGAACCATGCCTTGCGCCATTCCACGGGGATGTCTTCCTTCATATAGCATCGGCGCACGATGTTGCCCGTCCACGAGGGCTTTTCGATCTGCGGGTTGCGGAAGTTGTAGAGCGAGTCGGTGAGCTCTTCGGCCTTGGTGCCGGACACTTCCACACTGCCGCCGTCTCCGTCGTCATCGTCATCGTCGTCATCCTTCCCGGGCTGCTCAGGCTGCTTGGGCTGTTCGGGCTCGGGTTCGGGCTTCTTGTTGAGCTGGACTTTGAACAGGCGCATGTTACTCTTTCCCTCGTTCTCGATGAGGGTGTAGTTGAGCATGTTGGCAGCGGTATTGGCCTGCGAGGCGGTGACCTGTGCGACATAGGTGCGGTCTTCGAAGAACTTTGCCGAGACGATGTTCTGCGGGATGATGCACATCGGGTTGATGAGTCCCACGCTCTGATAGACCACGGGGTTGCTCTTGCCGTTGGCACCGATGACGTCGGTGGGCAGCTGGCCGGGCAGCAGCTCATAGACTTTGAAGTCGTAGCGGAAGGACAGCTGTGTGGTGTTACAGGCCACGATGGGTTCGCGCCAGGTGAACTGTGCATTCTGATAGTCCACGGTAGCCACCTCATTCTCCTGACCCATGCCGATGACGGGCGTGAGGAACTCCGGCGACTGCGCCTTGTAGCACACGTCGAAGATGGCGGTTCCGCTCGACGGGTTGCTCAGCACGACGGGTACGGGGATGTCAATCTGTGAGTTTCGTCCGGCGTAGTTCGGGTCCCACTTGTAGGCCGTCATACGGATGTTGTATGTGCCTTCGGGGAGGAGTGCGAAGGAGCCGTTGGTGAAGTTGTCGAATAGTCCCTCGGGTACGGCGATCTCGCTGGGCGGGATGTGGTTGAAGAGGGTCTTTATCTCTGCCGGTGTGAGCTGGCGTGTGGTATTGGGAGCGATGACGATGGGGAAAGCCGGCATGCGGTAGGCCGGTGTGGAGATGGAGAGGCCGGAAGCCGGCATGGTCTGTTCGAGCTGCAGGCCAAGATATACGAACTGCTCGTCCTTGGAGTTGTTCGTCAGCGAAACGTTGAAATACTTACCCGGCTGCGACACATAGAGCAATGCCTGCGGCGGCAACACTTGCTGTACGGGGGCCACGGTGACGATGATGTCTTGGGCATGGACGGTGAGGACTCCGAGGAGGAGTATCAGCGTGGCAAGTATGGAGTGGATTCGTTTCATATCTTGACTGTTTTCTTGTTCGTATTCTCGTTATATCGCTATCGTTATCGGATGGTTACATCTTTTTATTCTCCTTGTCGGCTTTCCGCTTGATTTCAATGAGGCTGAAGGTGTAAGCGTAGTTGAAGCTGACGTTGATGTCGAGGTCGTCGAGGTTGGAGCGGCGGTTGGTCATGTTCACGTCGCCGTATTTGTTCATGCCGCCAGCGAGGGAGAAGGTATGTACTTTCGCCAGGGTATATCCCACGGAGGCATCGAAGCCTAAGGAGAGGTTCTTCGAGTTGTATTTCACCTCGTTGTAGCAGAGCGTTCCCGTGGCGGAGACGCTGAGGTTCTTTTCTTTGAGGAAGGAGCGGCTGGCGGAGAGCGACCCTATCTCGCTGCGGTATTCGGACTGGTATCCCTTGGAGAGCTGATGGCTCAGGCTCGAGGTGAGGTCTATCTCCCACGGTTTGATGGTGATGCCATAGGAGAGTCCGAGGCCGGTGGTCTTGACGTCGCTCTGTCCTGTGGCGTATTTATTCTTGTCTTTGTTGTCGGTGAGGTTGGCCGAGACGCTGATGTTATGGCTGAAGGTCTCGGTGTCGAACATATAGGTGGGGGTGAATGTGAAGCTCTGGAGCAGACGGTGTATCTTCCTGTGCTCGTCGACGACGGCGGTGCCGTCGCCCTGTACCTGGGTATATCCGTTATAGCCTGCCGAGAGGTTCAGGTGTTCGCCGATGCGTGTCGATGCCATGGCATTATATACGAAGCCGCGGGTGGTATAGAGCTGTTTGTTGGTGAGGTTGTCTTCCTGTCCGGAGAAGGAGCCTGAGAGCGAGATCTTCTTGAAGAGCATCGTGTTCAGACTGACGCCGAGGCTGTGGTAGTTGTTTGACATGTAGTAGGTGCCGAGCGACTTGTAGTCGGGCTGTATCATTCGGTAGGTGAGGGCAGCGCTGACGCCGAAGAGGGAGTAGCTCATGCTCACGTCGCCGGCAAAGCGCACGGACGAGGTGGTATGGGCCTCGAACACCTTGTCGAAGCGGGCGGCCTCGCCGACGGTGATCTTCTCCGACTGCTGGTCGGCGGTGAATGCCGAGGTGGCCACGTTGGCGGTGATGGCCAGTCGCGGCAGCGGCGAGATGGCTCCCTTGATGCCGACGACGAGGTTCTCCTCGGGCGACACCTGTGTGCGCCAGCCTTCGCTGATGGACTTCAGCTGGTCGTGGGCACGGAGCAGGTAGATGTCGATGAAGTTGGCGCCGCTGCCATAGCCCACCTTGAAGCCCCAGCCTACGCGCCGGTACTGGGGTGTGCGGGCTGCAGGGTCGGCGGGGTTGTCGTTGATGGCGCTGCGCAGGTTGCCATAGAACACGCCGAAGCGTTTCTTCTTATTATTATATTCTACGCCGACGCCGTTGAAGGCCATGTTCATCACGTAGGAGCTGAACTGCATGGACGACCGTCCTACGTAGCCTGTCCAGTTCTTATAGTGCGGGGTGAGGTTGAAGGATATGTGGGGGTAGTTGAAGTCGAGGTTGTCGTTGGAGTAGTAGAGTGAGAACGGCATGGAGAAGCCGTAGATGGAGATGTCGAGGTTGGCATAGATGGTATTGCTCAGCGGCGAGGCGTTGCCATAGCTGCCGGTGGAGTGGTAGTAGGTGTTGCGTGTTCCGATGGAACCCGTGATGATGAGCGGATCGCTCTGTGCTATCTGCGAGATGTCCTGTGCCAGGACGTTGCTGCCCGACGTCAGCAAGGCAAAAAACAGCCACAAGGAGCACGTTCTCCTTGTCAGCAGGGTTGTCAGACTATCTGTTCGTTTTCTCATATTGCGGCTGTTTGGATAAATGGGGGTTGTTGTCGGGAAAAAGAGGAAAGGGAAGGCGAAAGACCCTTGTGACTGTCTTCCGTCTTCCCTTGAAAGAATCGTTTACTTGACGACCTTCACGGTGCGTCCGTCGTTGGTGCGGATGATGTTCACGCCACGCTGCAGGTCGCTGGTCTGCTGACCGCCGAGGTTGTAGACCTTGCTGTCGGCAGCCACCTTTGTCGAGATGGCGTCGATGCCGGTGACGGTACCGATGAGCGAACCCTTAGAGAGCTGGTAGGGCTGGCTGATGGTTCCCTGCATGGTGCGCATCTTCACGGTACCGGGGATGTCGAACAGCTCGCCGGTGGTCTCGTCGTAGAGCTGGAATGAGATCTGCTCGCCACTGTTGGCATGGGCGGTGATGAAGAAGCGTCCGTCAATCAGCTTACCTTCGCCGCGGCACTCGTCGCCCACGAAGGCGCCGATGCTGTAGCTGTCGCCTGCGGTGAGGTCGGCAATCTCGGCTACCATCGACATGTTGTCGCGGAAGCGGCGGGCATCATACTGCCACATCTTCTCTCCTACGCGCGGAGCAGGCAATTCACTTTCGACATATGCCATATCGACCTCGGCCGGGAAGGTAAGGGAGCCTTCCGTCTGAGTATAGTAAAGCAGGCCTTCGCCGGCAGGCAACTGGGTGAGCGTACCCATCCACATATCACCGGTGTACTCGGCAAAGCCGTTGTTCTTCGAGACGATGCGGTCGCCCATCTTCGCGCCGCCATTGCCGTTGATCAGGTTCAGCTCGCGGGGGCAGAGGTATGGGTTGGGAATCCATGTCCAGCCGGCATTGATGGATTTCACGAAGGCTTTCGATGTAAACGTGCCGTCTAACATGACGTATGGGTCTGACTCAGGAGTAGCGTTCATCTTCACCTTGTAGCACTCGTTGGCCACGAGACCGTCGTTGGCCAGGTCGCCGAAGTATCCGTACTGCGGGTCGTTGGCCATCAGCTTCTCCTGCGAGCGTATCTCCACGAGGTCGTCGCCGAAGGCGGTCGTCATGTCGCCCGATGGGATATTGCCCCAGAGGGTCATCCACTGCCAGCCCTCTTGCAGGTCGAGCGGCTGACCGACTTCAATATCCAAGCTCTCCACCGGATACTGTTGCTCGCCATAGGACACGGAGAACACGCCCCTGCCGGGGTTCTCGCACTCGACATAGGCGACGACAGAGCCATCACCGTTATCGCCGAGGTCTACTACGTCGACATACGGCCAGTCTTGCGGTATATCGGAGCTCTGCACATCGATGTGGAGTTGCTCGAGGTCGAGTTCGAAGCCCTGTGGAACGGGCGAGATGAGCACTTCTCCAGATATTCCGGCCACCAGCGGCGCTTCAGGAATCGTGATGGTGAAGCCCTGCAGCGACGGGGTCAGGACGACGGTGAACGTCTTGTCTACGGTGCGAATGTAGTCTTGCTCGTTAGGCACAGCGTCGGCATTGGTCCAGGCAAGGTCGTAGCCCAGGTAGTCCATATACTTGAAGGAGACACTCATCGTCACCTCTCCTTCCATATAGCCGTAGAAGGTGTAATCCCCCGTGTCTTCAGCCTCGGGATTGCCCTGGCTGTCGGTAGTACCACTGTAGGACACGCCGAGGACGCTGGGGTCGCTGGACTCGAAGTTCACTTCGTGGATGAATTGGTAGCCCTCGGGTGAGAAGGTCAGGTTGCCGAGAATATCATTGGTAATATTCTGCTCAGGACCCTGGAGCTGGATGGTCAGCGTCTCCTTGGCGAAGGCGACATCCTTGGCGGGATTATCGATGATGACTGTGTAGTCGAAGTAGTACTGGGGATTCTCTGCCGACTCGGCACGTACCACCGACCAGCCGCGCTTGGCAGCTGTCACCACGCCGTCGGTAACGGTGATGCCGTCGGCCTGGAAGGGGATACCGTCGATGTCTTGCGTTTGTTCCGGAGTGATGACAGAATAGACGATGTTCTGGTTCGAAGCATCGGCAGGCTGGATGTGGGTCAGCGCATTGAGCACGGACGTCAGGTTGTCACCCACGTTGGCACCGATGATAGGGATGTCTGCCCGCGCCACGTCAGAGGTGACACCCGTTACCGGCTGCACGACGGTCATCTCCATGGTGTCGAACAGGCGGTCGCTGCCATCGGGATTGGCAATGTAGGCTGTCATCGTGGCTGTTCCCGGAGCTATGGGGTTCCAGGCATCGATGGTTTCATCGAAGCTCATCACGTTGGTGTTGGAGGAGCGCCACTGCACCTGGTCGGTGGCATCGGGAGGCGTCAGCTCATAGAAGGTAACCATCACTTTGGCCAAGCGTTCCCAATCGCCGACGTTCACCTCGTACTTCTTAAATTCAGGCAGGATGGTCAGCGCCGTAGCGGGGTTCTTGATGACGATACGCGTGCCGGCCTGTCGATTGCCGAGAGTGGCAGTCAGGCTGACTCCGTTGGCATTGGGAGCCAAGGCTGTGAGGATGTTGTTCCCATCGACGCTGATGTATTGTGTCCAGTCGGAGTATTCCCAAATGAACGGCGTGTTGGGCCTGGTGGCATTCTCGGGGGTGAAGGTCACCTGTGTGGTCAGGTCGAGGGTCTCGCCGACGTTCATGGTGATGAGTTCGGGCAGTGAGAAGGAAGTCATCTCCACGGCAGAGAGCTCGTAGAGGGCAGAGGCCGTTCCGTGCATCTCGCCGTCCCAGGTGATATCTTCCCCTACTGCCGTCAGGTCATATTCCATGCCCTGCGGAGAATACATCTTGAAGGTGATGGGCTTACCGTCGTCGGCATCAGGATCACCTTTGACACGCAAAAGGTAGTAGTTGTAGTCGGCGTAGGTCGCGATGGCGGGATTGGCTGTTCCCATCGTCACGGCACGCACTTCATCGTCAACGAAGGCTGCTACCTCGTAACGCGACCACGTAGGCTCGTTGGGCAGATTGCCGAGATTGAGCTTGGCATAGACCACCGTCTCGCTCTCCCATTGGTTCTGGTTGACCGTCCAGTGGCTCTGTGCAAACAGTCCGCTTGCAAACAAGACTGCCGTCAAGGTTAATAAAAACTTTTTCATAAGCGTATTGATTTTATGAGTTGTGAATAATTATTTTTCCTGCGCTTTCTTTGAGAAAAGCCGTTTCCACCAAGGCTTTTTCTGTTGGTTCTCGGCAATGTTGCGCTGCTGTTCGGAAGCCTCTTCGGCAGCGTTCACGGCCTCGATGTCGGCCACCTGCCGGTCGATTTCTTTCTGCAGCTTTTCATAACTGCCATGTGGGATTTGTGGGCTGCTGTTCATCATACGACTGCAAAATTACTCATATATGCGCGAGCTCAGGAGTATATTTCTTTCAAAAACTTGATTATTTCAGCCTTTTTATCATCTTTGATTTGTATATTTTTAACGATAGATTAACATAACTTCATGTTTTTCAATTAATAAAAATATACAAATCAACATTTGTTAACAATATTCTAAATGTCGTTTCATTTATTCTGTTTTACATGTTAATTGCAGATTTTATATATAAAACGACTGTTTTCCGCTCCTCTATGATGCAGGCTGGATGTCAGTCATCCCAGCATAGGGAAGCGGAAGAGTATGGGAAAAGTGTTGGTGTGAATCGTGTAGGCCGAGGGGTGTCACCTACTTGGCCCGGCGGGCATACTGCGTGGGGCTGATGCCGTAGAACTTTTTGAAGGTATGGGTAAAGTGGGTGTTGTCGTTAAATCCGCAGCGCGTAGCCACGTCGCTCACCGACCAATCGGGGTGGGCGTCGAGCAGGCGCTTGGCGTTCGACATCCTTATCTGCATGATGTAGGTGGCCGGGGTCTGCCCCGTGATGGCTGTCAGCTTGCGTCGCAGCACCGAGGCACTCATGGCCAGGTGGGAGGCGATGGTCTCGACATCGGTCTCGCTACGGCCCATGAGCGAGTAGACGAGGTCAGTGAGTTTGCCGAGGAATTCGCGGTCGGTCGCCGTCAGGCTGTCGTCGGCATTGGTGCCTTCGGCCATGGCCTTGGCGAATTTCTCGCGCAGCAGCTGCCGTTGCTCAAGCAGCTTGCTGACGCGTATGTTCAGCTCTTCAGCATTGAACGGCTTGTAGAGGTATGCGTCGGCGCCGGCTTCGATGCCGCGGATGCGGTCTTCCTCCGTGGTCTTGGCCGTCACGATAATAATAGGTACGTGCGAGATGGCTTCATGGGCTCTGACCTTCTGACAGAGTTCGAGGCCGTCCATCTCGGGCATCATCAGGTCGGTGATGATGAGGTCGGGAATGATGGCGAGTGCGCGCTCGATACCGATATGTCCGTTGGCGGCGTAATAGACATCATATTTATGGGTGAGCTGGCTGCCCACGTAGAGCGCCACGTTGCTGTTGTCCTCGATGATGAGAATTCGTGGCCGCGAGTCGGCGGCGGCCGCCGCCTCGTCATGTACCTCCTCGGGCAGAGGCTGTTGGCTGGCATTGCTGAGGGCGGCGATATCCTCTGTGCCATCTGTTGCCGTTGCCTGTGCATCTGCTCCCTCGGCGGCCTTGGCGGCATGGTGGGCGATGGGCAGGGTGATGGTGAAGACGGAGCCCTTGCCTGGCGAGCCGCACACCTTGATGGTGCCGTTGATGGAGTCGACAATCTGTTTCACCAGCGACAGGCCGATGCCGGTGCCGATGTTCTGCACGTCGGACTCTCCCTGGTAGAAGGGGTCGAAGATATGCTTCTGCTCTTTCAGCGAGATGCCGGGGCCATTGTCGGCTATGGTGAGCACGAAGCTCTTTCCGCCTTCGGCCTTGGCAGTGATGAAGATATGCCCTTCGGCGGGTGTGAACTTGATGGCATTGGAGATGAGGTTGCGTACAATCTTTTGTAAGTAGTCGGGCACGAAGTCCATGTCGACATTGTTCTCCCGCGGAGCGAAGACGAGTTCGATGCCTTGGGTGTGGGCATAGGAGCGGTAGTTTTCGAGCAGCATTGAGAGGTAGGCGATGATGTTTCCGTGTCGCCAGTCGGGGTTGGCGGTGTTGGCGCGCAGCTTCGATATGTCAAGCAGCTGGTTCACCAGTCCGAGCAGCTGCTGCCCCTCCTGTTCTATCATCGTAGCTGCGGTCTGTATTTCTTTGTTCTGCGGATTGTTGTCCCTCATCTGCTGTCCCATGCCGAGGATGACGGTGAGCGGGGTACGGAACTCGTGGGTGATATTGGTGAAGAAGGTCTCCCTGGCCTGTTGCAGTCCGCTGAGGGCTTGGTTGGAGCGCGACTTCAGCCGGAAGGCATAGGCCAGGATGGCGATAGCAGCGAGGAGCAGCAGTGCCACGGCAACGGCCGTGATGAGGATATATTGGTTGATGCGCCGGGCCTGAGCGTTCTGTGCCGACAGCTCGCTGTTGTGGTAGCGGGCGTGGTAGTTGTTCAGCACCTGTGTGACATCCATCTGGTAGATGGAGTCTTGTATCTGGGCATACAGGTCGTGATAGCGCTTGGCCTCGTCGGGGTCTTCTTTGTAGAGGGCGTCATAGAGCCCGTGAAGGGCATTGCACTGGTTGTAGCGGTCGCCAATCTGTCGGAAAATGTCCTCTGCCTGCCGATAGTAGTTCACGGCATCTGCCGTGCGCTGCTGCTCTACGGCAATGGTTCCGAGCTGGTTGCATCCGATGCCGAGCGACTTCCAGTTGCCAGCCGCCTGCAGCATCGGCAGTGCCTGCTCGGCATGTTGGCGGGCATGGTCGTATTGCTGCAAGGCTATCTCGGCGGCGCTCATCTGCAGCAGGTGGACGGCCATGTGGGCGCTGTCGCCTTCGGCCTCGCTGATGCGCAGGGCCTCACGCCCGTGGCTGAGGGCTTGGGTGTAGTCCTTGAGCTCGAGGTAGACCTCCGAGCTGATGCCGAGCAGCACGGCCCGGCGCATCAGGTTGTCGGTCTTGCTGTTCTCGGCGAGGGCTTTCCGCGCATAGTCCAGCGCTTCTTCGGGCTGGTGGGCCGCCAGATAGGCTCCGGCCAGCGTGTTGAGCGTCGACGACATCTTGTCACTGTCGGCATACTGACTGTCAAGGGCATAGAGCTGATGGCCGTACTCCAGGGCCTTGGGCCAGTCGGACAGCTGGAAGTGGGAAATCATCAGGAGGTTCAGCGTCTCCGACTGCCACGTCCAGTCGCCGTTGCCTTGGGTCAGCGGCAGGGCTTTCTCGGCGTAGGCGACGCAGGCATCGAACTGCTGCTGGTGGTGCAGGTATTCGGCGGCATAGTACCACACGGTCATGTTCATCGTGTCAACGGGCGTTGACATATCGAACCTTACATCCTCGCCATAGTCCTCGCTGACGAGGAAGCGCATGATGGCGTTACCCTGACTGACCCGGCGGGAGTCTTCCGAGGCATCATAGTGCTGCAGCATCGGCAGCAGGTCATCGGCTGACAGAGAGAGGCATTGGAAGGCAAGCAGGACTATCAAGGCAACGATTCCTCGAACCCTGTATATATGATGAGTTCTTGTCATGTTTACGTGGCAGTTTTTTTACGAAATGCAAATTTACATGAAAAAACTGAAAAACGCACAGATTTCCAATGATTTTTTTGTAATTTTGCCTTTGAAATCATTCGATACATCGACTATGGAACAACTGAAACGCGAGTTTGCAGCCCATCTGCTGCGCATCAAGGCCGTCAAGTTGCAGCCGCAGGAGCCCTTCACATGGGCCAGCGGATGGCGGTCGCCCATCTATTGCGACAACCGTAAAGTGAATGCCTACCCCGACGTCCGCTCGTTTGTGAAGCGCCATCTGGCCAGCCTCATCCTGACCCACTTCCCCGAGGCCGAGGCCGTGGCCGGCGTGGCAACGGGCGCCATCTCTCAGGGGGCCCTCGTGGCCGACCTGCTGGGCCTGCCCTTCGCCTACGTGCGGCCCAAGCCCAAGGACCACGGCATGGGCAACCAGATAGAGGGTGAACTGCAGCAGGGCGCACGCGTCGTCGTCGTCGAAGACCTCATCTCCACCGGAGGCTCCTCGCTCAAGGCCGTCGAAGCCCTCCGCCAGGCAGGCGTCGAAGTCATGGGAATGGTGGCCTCACACACCTACGGATTCCCCGTCGCCGAGGAGGCATTCCGGGAGGCTGGCGTCACCCTCCATACCCTCACCGACTACGACCACATCATCGCCGAGGCTGTAGACACCGGCTACGTCTCACCGGCCGACCTCGAGATGCTCGCCGCATGGCGCAAAGACCCCGCTGCATGGGGAGACAACATCAAATAAACAAAGCCCCCGCAGCACCAAAAGCCACACGCCACCCCGCCATCTTATCATCCTTAACACCAGAACAATGCTTACAACATTCGAAAGTACCGTCCGCCAGATAATGGCACCCCAGCAGCTCGTCTACGACACCCTGAGCAACCTCGAAAACATTGAGCGCGTCAAAGACCGGCTCCCTGCCGACAAGATACAAGACCTCACCTTCAGCCGCGACAGTGTGTCCGTCAGCGCACCCATGGTGGGAACAGTAACCCTCAACATCGTCGACCGCGAAGAGCCCAAGACCATCAAGTTCGAGGCCGCCAACAGCCCCGTACCCTTCAACCTCTGGATACAGCTGCTGCCCGTCACCGACGACACCTGCAAGATGAAGCTCACCATCAAGGCCGAGCTCAACCCGTTCATCAAAGGCATGGTGCAGAAACCCCTCACCGAAGGCATCGAGAAGATAGCCGACGTACTCCAGATCATCCCCTACACCACCCTCTGAAGTCATGACGACAGGCAACAACCCACTGCCACAAGCACAGGTAAAGAGGCCCCGGCCCCTTTACCTTGCTATCCTTTCCACCCTGCTCCTACTCCCACTTCTGCCCCACCTCACCTCCTGCAGCGAAGCACAGCCGGAGTATAGCGACTTCCACCCTAACCTCACCATCGAAAACGACCAGCACCTCGACGCCACCCTCGGATCAGCCATGGACCCCATGTCGACAGGCATCTGGTGCCACATCTCCACATCCTTCGAGAACGGAGCACGCTACTACGTCTTCCGCAACAACCAGGGGCTCACGTCGAAGTCCATCTTCAACGCCCTCGACACACGCAGGCAGAGCCAGAACCACATGGGCATGAACAACGGCCTCATCGTCGGCTTCAATATCTATGGCGACGGATTCTTCGCCTACGACGCCCAGTGCCCCTACTGCTTCGACTACAACGCCCTGCCCATGCGCAGCTATCCCCTCGTCATCGCCAACACCGGCCAGGCCACCTGCAACCACTGCCAACGCACCTTCGACCTCAGCAAGTGGCCCAACGGACTCACTCGCTACCGCGCCACCACCACAGGGCCGCAAGGCCTACTCAGGGTATTCTGACCAACAACACCACACACGAATACTAAAAGCGAAAAATGAAAAGTGAAAAGCCGACCTGCACCTCATAATAGGCGGCCATTCGTTTTTCGCTCTTCGTTCTTCACTTTTCATTTTTACCATTTCACTTTTATTTTTCACTATTCTGAAGAATCTTTACAAAAGTGCCCGAATTCCGCGCTGAGAAGGCCCGTTTTCTGAAATTATTTTCCCTCGGGCGCAAATAACGCAGTTTTGAGCCATCATGCGCAACCCGTTGACTGTGAGACAGATAGCGTTTCCGGCCTTGATAACCACCGACAAACCGACCAACGAATCTGACCTTTCGGACAGCGAATGGCAGGCTTTCGTGCAGACTTTAGGTACAAAAGTCATGACGATAAGTAAGAAATCGTCATGCGATATCTAAGAAATCATGCAACGAATCGGTACAAAAGTCCATGCGATTTGTACCAAAAGTCTTCCGAACACCTTAGGAAGCGTCAAAAAATTGAGCCAGAAAGTCGAATTCTTTTTCTGGAACACCCGAAAATCCTGACAGAAATTTCCGGTAAAAAATCCTGACAAACGCCTCCAAATATCCACAAAAGTGATTCTTAGAACACGAATGGCACGAATCGAACGAATGGCCACCCTTAGGCCTCCAAAAACGTTCAAAAATAAGCAGGTGTTTGTTATTTGCGGCCCGATGGGCCAGTGAGAACTTAGCTCAGGGCCTTGCCCTGGGTAGCAAGTTGACGAGGAAAACGCCCTGCAAGGGCAAAAGATTTACTATCCTTTCCTATTCTTTTGACATTTTGACTTTCCCTTCGGCCGTCGCCCTTCGGCTCAGGCTTTTTTTACACGACACCGGAAATATTCAAGAATCAGACAAAAATGCCAATACTTTTTGGTTGATTGTTGGAAACATTATGTTTTTTGCGGCCGCTGGCCAACCACTCATTTTTCGATTTTCACTTTTTGCCTTTCCCTTCGACCGGAGGGAGATTGAGCTTCAGTAATTTCTTGGAACAAAATTTGGTGGAACGAAGATATTTCCCTAACTTTGCAACCATACTTAAATCCCTCGCAATGACTCTCCGGCCAAGTCATAGTCTGTTGCTTATTCTTGCCGCAATCCTGCTGATGGGCTGCGGCCATCACAGCTTTGACGCTCCGACGGGCAACCTCCTGTCGCGTACCATCAATGGCGTGCAGGAGACC
>CAMHUI010000002.1 GCA_946188345.1 uncultured Prevotellaceae bacterium
GATATCAGTTGTTGCCAGTTCATATCAACAATGGGATTGGTTGTTGCTGCAAAGGTACGATGATTTTTTGTAAATCGTTCAACTTTCGAGGGTTAATGACGTTAAAGAAGCTAAAAGGCCTGCGAGGAAGGAGCCTGTTGGGGGCAGATCATTGGTTTGTCCTTCCCATGCTTCCAGAACTCCCCGGACAGCTTGTTTTCTTGAATATGCCAAGTTTCAGTTAAAAAAACAAAAGATTATTTGTAGTTCGGTTCTATTTTCATACCTTTGCATCTTATTATAATATATATAATGTACGCGTATGATAGAAGTGAAAGTCATTAACAAGGGTCGCCAGCCATTACCCGCCTATGCTACGAAGCAGAGTGCCGGTATGGACCTGCGTGCTAATATCGACGACCCTGTGGTTCTGCACCCGATGGAGCGCCGTCTCATCCCGACGGGACTGTTTATAGCCCTGCCCGAGGGCTACGAGGCCCAGGTGCGTCCCCGCAGCGGGTTGGCGCTGAAGCGCGGCATCACCGTACTCAACTCGCCCGGTACCATCGATGCCGACTATCGCGGAGAGGTGGGCGTGCTGCTCATCAACCTGTCGCAGGAAGACTTCACCATCGAGGCCGGCGAGCGCATCGCACAGATGGTCATCGCCCGCCATGAGCAGGCAGACTTCCAGCTCGTAGAAGAGCTCGACGAGACTGAGCGCGGAGCAGGAGGATACGGACATACGGGAGTGAAGTAATTCAGATTTAGGAGATGAAGAACGGAATGAGGCGTAACATGGTGTGGCTGTGCCTGACGGTGCTGGCCGTGCTGATGGGCTGTGGTTCAAGGCCGCAGCTTGTCTCTGACGTATATCCCACAACCCTTGCCCCTACTGTCCAACAGCTCTCTCATAACGACCGGCAGCGCTTTCAATACTTCTTTCTGGAGGCCGTGCGACAGCAGAACCTCGAACACTACGACGCAGCCTACGAACTGCTGAACCATTGTCTGGAGATAGACTCCACGGCTGCTGAGGTGTATTTCTTGCTGACAGACTATCTGCTGTCGCTAAAGCAGAACGAGAAAGCCCTTGAATACCTGGAGCGGGCTCAGCAGCTGTCGCCCAAGAACAATGTCTACCACGAGCGGGCGGCGCAGCTGTATTATGGCATGCAGGACTTTGCCCGCGCCATCGACGCCTATGAGAAACTCTATGAAGCCGACCATAGCCGCATTGACGTGCTGAGCATCTTGATGCAGCTCTACAGCCGCCAGCACGATTACGACGGGGCGCTCTCGGCAGTGAACAGGCTTGAGATGGCTGAAGGGAACAGCGAGAACATTGCCCTGACGAAGATGCAGATATTTGAACGCCAAGGCAAGAAGAAGGAGGCATTCAAGGCCCTGAAGGAACTGAGTGACCTGCATCCCAGCGATGTCAACTACAAGGTGATGATGGGCAACTGGCTCATGCAGAACAACGGTCAGAAGCAGGCCTATAAGATTTTCAGCGGCGCCCTGCGCGAGGAACCCGACAACAACTACGCCCTGTCGTCGATGTACGACTACTATAACTCCGTCGGTGAGGACTCCCTGGCTTGCCAGCTGCGCGACGAAATCCTGCTCTCTCGGCAGACGCCGACAAAGACCAAGTTGAGCCTCTTCCAGCAGGTCATCCGTGACAACGAGCAGAACCACCAGGGCGACAGTACCATCGTGCTCGACCTCTTCGAGCGTGTCATCGAGGCCAACCCCAAGGAGGCCGACGTGGCTACGCTGGCAGCAGCCTATATGGTGCTGAAGAAGATGCCCGAGGATACGGTAAACGTAGCCCTGCGGCGCGTTCTGCAGATGGAACCCGACAACATGGGAGCGCGACTGCAGCTCATCGAGTCGGCCTGGAAAGCCCAGGACTGGCCAAAGGTGACCGAGCTCTGTGAACCCGGCACGCAGTATCATCCTGAGGAGATGGTGTTCTACTATTACCTCGGCTTGGCCTACTATCAGCAGGAAGACCGTGACCGGGCCTTGGATGCACTGCGACGCGGAGTGGGAGAAATCAATTCCGAGAGCAACCCCGAAATCGTCAGCGACTTCTATGCAATGATGGGCGACATCCTCCATCAGAAAGGACAGGACCGTGAGGCCTTCGCAGCCTACGACAGCTGTCTGCAGTGGAAAGACGACAACATTGGCTGCCTGAATAACTATGCCTACTACCTCAGTGAGCTCAACGAAGACCTGAAGCGTGCCGAGCAGATGAGCTACCGCACCATCAAGGCCGAGCCGCAGAACCCCACCTATCTCGACACCTACGCCTGGATACTCTTCAAGCAGGAGCGCTATGCCGAGGCGCAGATATACATCGATCAGGCCATGCGGGCCGACACCACCCAGATAGACAGCGCCGACCGCATCTCGGATGTCGTTGTCGAGCATGCCGGTGACATCCATGCCATGAACGACGACATCGATGGCGCCCTGGCCTTTTGGCAGCAAGCTCTGGAGATGGGCAGTGAGAACGCACTGCTGCCGGAAAAGATTAAACAACGGAAATACTTGAAAAATGAAGAATAAAATCATGCTCGCCCTGGCAGTGCTCCTGCTGGTGGCTTGCGGAACAAAGAAGAATGTGGCCGAAGGGCCGACCGCCCCTGATACACCCAGCGGTGCTGCCGAGAGTGTGGCAGAGACGGCAAAGACCTCCTTTGCCCGGCTCGTCAACGCCAACAGCGTGGCCACCGACAACATCGTGGCCAGCATGTCGTTCAGCCTAAAGACAGGCTCGAAGAACCTGTCGGCACCCGGGACGCTGCGCATGAGGAAGGACCAGGTTATCCGTATGCAGGTCAATGTCCCCATCCTCGGCAGCGAAGTGGGCCGCATCGACTTCACTCCCGACTACGTCATGCTGGTGGACCGCCTGCACAAGGAATATATTAAGACCTCGTATGCAGAGCTGAGTTTCCTGCGCGACAATGGCATCGACTTCTATGCCCTGCAGTCGCTCTTTTGGAACCAGCTGCATGTCCCGGGCAAGAAAGCCGTCACGGCCAAAGACCTCAAAGCCCTGCAGGTAGACTTGAACAGCTCCACCATCTCGTTGAAAGACGGCAAGATGGCCTACGTATGGGCTGCCGACAGCCATACTCAGCATATCAACAAAGCCGATGTCAGCTATCAAGGCACGAAGGGCGGCACGTCGACGCTGCAATGGCAGTATGGCGACTTCCGTGCCTTTGAGGGCAAGAGCTATCCCGTGCGTCATCAGATACACTTCGCCACCGATGCTACCTCCAAGCCGCGGCAGATAGATGTCACCCTGCAGCTTTCCAGTCTTTCCGACAACAGCAAGTGGGATGTGGAGACCACACTCTCGGGCAAGTATAAGCAGATGGACGCCGAATCCCTGCTCAGAAAGATACTGAATATGGGCATCTGAACCAGCTTTTACCTTTCTCGACTTCAATAAAGACAAACAACCAAACCCCATACACATTCATGCTGAAACGTCTGTTTACCCTTCTGCTTCTGTTACTTCTGCTGCTGCCTGCACCGGCTCAGCAGAAGAAGAGCGCTGCGCCAGCCAAGAAGACCACCACAACAACGAAGAAGTCCACGCCGGCAACCAAGAAGAAGTCCACGCCGGCAACCAAGAAGAAGGCCGCCACTCCTGCCAAGAAGAAGGCTGCCGCGCCGCAGAAGAAAACTCAACAGTATAACACGAAGGAAATCAAGAAGCTGCGCGATGAACATTCGAAGGTGAACCAGCAGCTTAAACAGAGCAAGCAGAAACTGGCCCAGAACCAGGCCAAGGTGAAACAGACTCTCCAGCAGCTGACCGTGATGGGTGCTGAGATTGCTACCTATCAGCGCAACATCAACACTATTCAGGCTGACATCAAGAAGCTCGACGACGACATCAGCCTTCTGACTTCTCAGCTGGAAACGCTTCAGAAGCAACTCGACGAGCGTAAGGAGAAATATATCAAATCGGTGCGCAACCTCACGCGCCAGAATGCTGCTCAAGACCAGATGATGTTCATCTTCTCTGCCGATGACTTTGCCCAGATGTACCGCCGTGCCGGTTTTGTGCGCAACTATGCCGCCTATCAGCGCACGCAGGGCGAGGCTCTGAAGGCCAAGCGCGAGCAGATTAACGAGAAGAAGGAACAGCTGGAGAAGGCGCGTGGTGAGAAGGCAGCCCTGATGAAGAAAGACCAGGAAGCCCGTCAGGCCATGCAGGCCAAGGAGGCAGAACAGAAGAAAGTCGTCAACTCGCTCCAGAGCGAGCAGCGCACCATTCAGAAAGTCATCCAGCAGGAGCAGCAGCAGGCCGATGCCATCAACCGTAAGATTGACGCGCTGATAGCCATCGAGGTAGAGAAAGCCCGCAAGGCCGCTGAGGCAGAAGCAGCGAAGAAGAAGGCCGAGCGCGAGGCAGCTGCGAAGAAGAAGGCTGAAGAGCTGGCCCGCAAGAAGGCCGAGGCCGAGCGTACCGCCAAGGAGAACGAGCGCCGGGTGGCTGAGGCCAAGGAGCGTGAGGCAGCAGCGAAGAAGAAGGCCGAGGCAGCCGCAAAGACGGGCGATGCCGCCACTCAGCAGCGGGCTGAGCACGAAGCCTTGGAGGCCCGTGCTGCCAGAGAGGCTGCCGAGCGTAAGGCTTCAGCCGATGCCTCACGGTCGAAGAAAGAACTGGCCGACGCCAAGCGTGACTCGGAAGACAGCAAGGCGTGGGTGACCTCTGTCGACAGAAAGCTCAACGGCACCTTCCAAGCCAACAAGAAGAAGCTGCCCATGCCCATCACGGGAGCCTATCAGATTACCTGCCGTCATGGCGGCAACCGCTATCCGGGTCTGCCCGGAGTCCACCTGCCCAACGTAGGCATCCGCATCCTCGGCAAGCCAGGTTGTCAGGCTCGGTGTATCTTCGACGGAACCGTGCGCGAGGTATCTGTCATCAACGGTTTCTCCACCGTTCTCGTGGGCCACGGCTCCTATATCTCCGTCTACAGCAACCTGCGCGGTGTCAACGTCACGAAGGGCCAGAAGGTCAGCACCCGACAGGTTATCGGTACGCCGCAGGGCAACCTCTTGGAATTCCGCCTCTACAACAGCCGCACGGCCCTCGATCCGGAGCAGTGGCTGAGCCGATAACCCTCTGACAAGAAACAACGACGTGGAACTGAACCGAGAGACCCAGCTGGCGTGGGAGTTTGTAGAATATACCGGCCGCAGCATCTTCCTGACTGGCAAGGCCGGTACGGGCAAGACCACCTTTCTGCGCTACGTCTGCGAGCACAGCACGAAGCGCATTGTAGTGGTAGCGCCGACTGGCGTGGCTGCTATTAATGCCAACGGTGTCACCATCCATTCCTTTTTCCAGCTGCCCTTGACGCCTTTTGTTCCTAATGCCAGCATCAAGAGCCGCTTCGACTTCAGCAAGGAAAAAAAGAAAATCATCCGAACGATCGACATGCTCATCATCGACGAAATCTCGATGGTGCGCAGCGACCTGCTGGATGCCGTCGACGCGGTGTTGCGCCGGCTGCGCGGGGTGAGTGCGCCCTTCGGAGGCGCGCAACTCGTGATGATTGGCGACCTGCAACAGCTCACGCCCGTTGTGACACCGGAAGACGAACACATCTTACAGGGACTCTACGAGACACCTTACTTTTTCAGTAGCAAGGCGCTGCAGCAAATCGACTATGTAACCATCCAGCTTGAGCAGGTGTATCGCCAGCAAGACGGGCTCTTTCTTGACATCCTCAACCGCATCCGTGACGGCAAAGCCACGCGAGACGACCTGCAGACGCTGAACCAGCGGGCTGCCAAGCCTCTGGCGAAGGGGCAGGAACCGCTGGGATTCATCCGTCTGACCACCCATAACAACCTGGCCAACAGCTACAACCAGGGCGCCTTGGAACGGCTGACGACGCCGGAGTTCACCTTCACTGCGCAGATTGATGGTACCTTCCCCGAATATGCTTACCCGACGGATGTCTCGCTCACGCTGAAGGAAGGAGCGCAGGTGATGTTCGTGAAGAACGACACCTCTCCGGGTCATCTCTTCTACAACGGCCTCATCGGCCACATCGTCGAGATAGACGACCGCCACGTGAAGGTCTATTGTGAGGGCGATGCCGAGGCCATCGAAGTGGAGCCGCAGCGATGGGAAAACGCCCGCTACACGCTGAATCGGGAGACCCGCGAGATAGAGACCGAGGTGCAAGGCACCTTCACACAGCTGCCCCTGCGGCTCGCCTGGGCCATCACCATACACAAGAGTCAGGGTCTGACGTTCGACCATGTGGCCATCGATGCCAGTCTCTCGTTTGCCCCTGGCCAGGTGTATGTGGCGCTGAGCCGCTGCAAGACTCTGGAAGGCATCGTCATGGCAACCCCCATCCAGCCCCACGCCATCATCAACGACAACCGTGTGAGCAACTACATCGATCACCAGCATGCCGCAGCCGAGGAGAGCACCCGCCAACTGCCCCTGCTGAAAGAGGAATACCACCGTCAGCTGCTCGTAGAACTCTTCACCTTCAACGCCATCGGACAGGCCGAGGAGAACCTGTCGAGACTCTTTACCGAGCATCTCTACAACCAATACCACACCCTTGCCTTGGCTCATAAACAGGCTCTTCAGGACTACCTGCAGCAGGTCTCGTCGGTAGCCTATAAGTGGACGCTTGTCATCGGCTCCACGCCGGCCGCCGACCTGCATGGGCAGCCCTTTACTGAGCGCGTGGGGCGCAGCTGCAAATACTTCGCCCAAACGCTCGAAGGCATCTTCCTCGACCTGTTGGCGATGACCAAGGGAATCGAGGTGAGAAACGAGGCCGTTAGGGAGCGTATGAAGGCCTACCTGTCGGACCTCACCGAGGCCTACACCGCCAAATGCTATACCCTCCGCCGCATGGCAGCGGCCGGGTTCTCCACAGAAGGCTACCTGCATACCAAGCAGATGGCCCTGCTCGATGCCATCGATGAGGCGGCAACGGCTGAGAAGAAACCCAGAAAGGCCACCAGAACTAAACGCAAAAGCACCCGGAAATCATAGATATTAGGTCGGTTACATTATTTCTTTTTTGTCACGAATCAGCTAATTTCAACCAGCTTTTCCTTTCATTCTTGGCAGGGTAAACGCAGAGTCGGATGTTTCTTTCCGATGATAACCGGATAATCAGAGGCTGAAAGATTATTATCGATGCCTGTAAAAAACATGGGCGTTTGATCACGATGTTGAAAACAGTGCAGGATTGTTTCCAGAATATTGCTGTCCGGGGGGGGATGGTCTGCAAAGCCAACAAGACCTCTTATTATTTCAAATCTTTTAAGGTGGCAATAAATACAGGGAAGAATCCAATACAAAAGAAAATTATTGCTGTCCGGTAAAAACGGCCTGAAGGGCCAGAAAGATCTCAGCCCAGGGCAACGCCCTGGGAAAAAAGGGAAATTACAAGATGCGCCCCACAGGGGCAAAAGATTGAAATCTAACTCTTTTGCCCCTGTGGGGCGTTATTTGGGCGTTGAATATAACACTCAGGGCGTTGCCCTGGGCTGAGATGTCATTGGCCCTTCAGGCCGTTTTCAACCCCTAATCATATTAAATCTTTTAAAAATGCAATATATACAGGGAATATCAAATATAAAAGAAAATTTTACCGGACAGCAATAAAAGAAACTTTTACCGGACAGTTGTAATTTTCTTTACAAAAAAGCCAGAATTCCCCTCTGAGAATCGCTACTCTTGAAAATATTTTTCCTCGGCTCCAAAAAACGCCCAAAATGAGCTCGTTTCTGCAACCAGTTGAGAATGAGACAGATAGTCCTCCGTTTTAAAAATCAACCCGACAAACCGACCATTCTTCCTTACCTTTCGAACACTGTGAAGCCTTCGTCCGTTCAGACTTTTGGTACAAAAGTCATGACGAAAAGTAAGAAATCGTGATGCGATTTCTTAGAAATCATGCAACGAATCGGTACAAAAGTCCTGACGATTTGTACCAAAAGTCTTTCGCGCACCTTGGAAAGTTTCCAAAAAATGGCCCCGGAAGTCATAATCTTTTTCTGGAACACCCTAAAATCCTGACAGAAAATTCCGGTAAAAAATCCTGACAAAACGCCCCGACTATACTGCTCCTGAGGTTTCCGAAAATAGATATTGCCTTTTTCCCGGACAGAACAGTATTTCCAGAATCCCCCCTCTTTGACAGTGTAAGAATCAGCAAACGGACGCTGATAGAGCCATGAAACCCTTCCTTTTTTTGATGTTTTTTTTAGACAAATCGTATCACTACAGAAACGTTCTTTATTGAATTTCAGGAGATTATGATAGAAAAGTGTTGTTTTTGAGTTATACATTTCTTATTTTATACGCGTGCATGTGGGGAAGTTTGTAATTTTGCAGCGATAATCCGTCTGAATAGATTTTTAAACAATAACTCAAAAACCAATTCAACATGAAGAAACGTTTACTTATTGCAGTGCTGACCGTCTGTATGGGATGGATGAGCACCAGTGTGTGGGCTCTCGACCAGAAGGAGGGAGTCTATCAGATTAACAATGCTGACGACCTCTTGGAATTCTCCAACCTGGTGATTTCCACTCCTGACGCCTCGGCCGTGCTGACAGCCGACATCGACCTGAACGGCAAGGACTACCAGCCCATCGGTATCGTGGGAGTGCCCTATACAGGAACCTTCGACGGCCAGGAACATCGTGTGAAGAACATGCTTCTTGAAGACGACAACGCCGAATATCTGGGTATGTTTGGTGTCATCAGCGGTGGCGCAGTCATCCGCAACATTATCATCGACAAGACCTGCTACGTGTCGGGTAAGGGCTACTGCGCCGGACTCGTAGGCGGCACGAACGGTGGTGGCGAAGTGCTCATCGAGAACTGCGGTAACGAGGGCGACGTCATGGTGACTGAAGCCAATGCTGGCGGTATCATGGGCGTCGACATGGGCAGCCAGGCCCACATGACCGTTCGTGGCTGCTGGAACACCGGTAGCATCGTCGGCGGACGCGAGAGTGCAACCATCTCCGGATGGCTCGGCGACAATCCCGTCATCATCGGATGCTATAACATCGGCGACGTGACCGGTGTCGACAATGAAGGTCGCGACCTCTTCCGCAGCAATGGTATCGGTAACGGTAAGATGGAGAAGTGCTTCTCGAAAGGCACGACACAGACCAACGTCAAGGACATCGATATGAGCACCGTGGCAACAGGTGCGCTGGCCTACCTCATGAACGGCAATACTTCTGCCGACCCCATCTGGTTCCAGAACCTCGACAACGGTAAGACTGTCGACAACTATCCCGTATCCTTCAGCACCCACGGAACAGTCTATGCCGTAGGTACCCTGAACTGCGATGGCACACCTGCTGGCGACTCCAATAGTTTCTCCAACACCGATGCCTCGGTGCCCACACCTCACACCCTCGTCGACGGCATCTGCTCCGTCTGCGGATTTGTGGACATGAACTACCTGGCTCTCGGTGCTGACGGATTCTATTCGATTGCCAACGCCAAGGAACTCAATTGGTTTGCTCATGTCGTCAACGGTGGCGAGAACACCGTGAAGGCTCGTCTGACTGCCGATATCGACTTCAGCGATTATACCCTTGAGAACGTGATGATTGGCCATGGCCAACGCTTCAAGGGCGTGTTCGACGGTCAGGAGCACAGCATCAACGTGAAATTTGTCCGCGATGAGAACGACGCAGCCCTTTTCTGCCACCTGGAAGGTGCCAATATCAAGAACCTCTTTGTGACTGGTGAAATTGAGTCGAGCGCCCAGTTTGCTGCTGGCCTGTTCGTAGACTCTTGGGGTGCAACCGTTATCGAAAACGTCGTTACGAAGGTTGACATCGTAGGAACTATGACCGGTGACGCTACCTATGGCGGAATCAGTGCCGTGGCTCACGACAACCTGACCGTCAGAAACTGCGCCGTCTTAGGCTCCATCCTCGCCGACAACTGTCATGGCATTGGCGGTATGGTAGGCTATACACACGGTGGAGGAAGCACACGCTTCATCAACTGTCTTGTCGCTGCTGCTGACATCTATGTGAATACGGCTGAGAACAACTCTATCATCTGCCGCAACAACCCGACCATCATCAACAGCTACTTCTTCGACTCCTTCGGAATGACCGAAGACAACGGCGCAGCCTATGCTGAGGAGAACACTGGTAAGACCGGCGAACTTTGCTTCGCACTCAACGGTAAGGTGAGCGGTGGAGAGAACTGGTTCCAGAACATCGGCGAGGACGACCTGCCTATACCCTTCGCAAGCCACAAGAAGGTCTATGCCATCGGCACGCTGAAGTGTAACGGTACGCCCGACAACCTGACCTACAGCAATACCGATGGTCAGCCCACACGTGCCGCTCACCAGTACGATGCCAACGGTGTCTGCACCGTCTGCGACTCTCGTCTGGTCAAGACCGCCGAACAGCTGCAGATGGCAGCCGACGACATCAATCTCGGTGCATCAGCCGGAACCATAGACATCACTCTCGATGCTGACATCGATATGGGCGCACAACTTGACTTCCAGGGCATCGGAACGCGCGAGGCTCCATTTATGGGTAACTTCGACGGACAGGGACATATCGTTTCAAATATGACCATCCAGACCACCGGAAGCAACAACCACGGACTCATTTCCGTCACCAAGGGCGATGTTACCGTGAAGAACGTAACGGTCGACTCCTCCTGCTCTATCTCCCTCTACGAAGGCGGCTATGCAGCAGGTATCGTCGCTGCCACCATCGGAAGTGGTACCCTGCTCATCGAGAACTGTGGAAACGAAGCCGAAGTCTACACCGAAGGACCTAACTCAGCCGGTATCTTTGGCGTGAGCGACCTGAGCCAGACTGCCGTCACCATTCGCAACTGCTACAACACTGGCGAAATTACCGGTCAGCGCGAAAGCGCAGGTATCTCCGGCTGGCTCGGCAACAATGCCGTCGTCGAGAACTGCTATAGCACGGGCTATGTTACAGGCCTTGACGGAAATAACACCTTCGCACGTCAAAGCAGCGGAGCTCAGTTCATCAACTGCTATGAAACCATGGGCACTCAGGTTATTGCCATCGAAGATCTCGCTATCCTCGAAAGCGGTGAACTCTGCTACAAGCTCAATGGAAGCAAGAATGGTGTCGACCGCTTCTATCAGAACATCGGAACCGACAAGCATCCCGTTCTCCACGGCTCGACAGCACTCGTCTACTTCGACGGTACCGACTATACCAACACGCCGACAGGTATCGAAGGCATCAGCGCCGGTCTTATCGAGAAGGGTGCCCAGCTCTTTACCATCAGCGGTGCACGCGTCAATGAGATGCAGAAGGGCGTCAATATCGTACGCATGGCCGATGGCAAGGTGAAGAAGTATATCGTGAAGTAAGACTCCACACATGAGGCAAAAGGCCCCGTAAACGGCCTTAAAAAGCCTCTGACGACATAAAACCACGGGCTGCATAACCCCCGCAGTCCGTGGTTTTGTCGTTTTAACCCCATTTTTGCTGCATTTTAAGGCAAAAATATTTCGCTATTTCGCGTTTTTTTCGTATCTTTGCAACCTATAATAGAAGTAAAACAAGAAATGGCAGAAAACATTCAAAACGAAACCAATTATTCCGCCAGTAATATTCAGGTACTGGAAGGACTGGAAGCCGTACGCAAGCGTCCGGCCATGTATATCGGCGACATCTCAGAAAAAGGTCTGCACCATCTGGTCAACGAAACCGTCGACAACTCTATCGACGAGGCCATGGCAGGCTATTGCACCGACATTGAAGTAACGATCAACGAAGATGAGTCCATCACCGTTCAGGATAACGGCCGAGGCATTCCCGTCGACGAGCATGAGAAGATGCACAAGTCGGCCCTCGAAGTCGTCATGACCGTGCTCCATGCCGGTGGTAAATTCGATAAAGGCTCTTACAAAGTGTCAGGCGGTCTGCATGGCGTTGGTGTGAGCTGCGTCAATGCCCTGTCGAGCCACATGACATCGCAGGTATTCCGCGATGGAAAGATCTATCAGCAGGAATATGAGCAGGGCAAGCCCCTCTATCCCGTGAAGGTCGTCGGCGAGACCACGCTGCGCGGTACCCGCCAGCAGTTCTGGCCAGACCCCACCGTATTCACCACCACCCACTACCAGTGGGACATCATTGCCCGCCGTATGCGTGAGCTGGCCTTCCTGAATGCCGGTATTAAGATAACCCTTACCGACCTGCGTCCCGATGAGCAGGGAAACACCCGTCAGGAAGTGTTCCATGCCAAGGACGGACTGAAGGAATTCGTGCGTTACGTCGACCGTCACCGCACCCACCTCTTCGACGACGTCATCTATCTGAAGACCGAGAAGCAGGGTATCCCCATCGAAGTCGCCATCATGTATAACACCGACTATTCGGAGAATATCCACTCCTACGTCAATAATATCAATACGATAGAAGGCGGTACCCACCTTACTGGCTTCCGCATGGCTCTGACACGCACACTGAAGTCTTATGCCGATGCCGACCCGGTCATCTCGAAGAACATTGAGAAGGCAAAGATAGAGATTGCCGGTGAAGACTTCCGTGAAGGTCTTACAGCCGTTATCTCCATTAAGGTTGCCGAGCCTCAGTTCGAAGGTCAGACCAAGACAAAACTCGGAAACTCCGAGGTCGCCGGTGCCGTTCAGCAGGCAGTAGGCGAAGCCCTTTCGTATTATCTGGAAGAGCATCCGAAGGAGGCCAAGATGATTTGCGAGAAAGTGGTGCTGGCAGCTACGGCACGTATTGCCGCCCGCAAGGCTCGCGAAAGCGTTCAGCGCAAGAACCCGATGTCGGGTAGCGGACTGCCGGGTAAGTTGGCGGATTGCTCGAACAAAGACCCGAAGGCCTGTGAGATTTTCCTTGTCGAGGGTGACTCCGCCGGTGGCTCTGCCAAGCAAGGGCGCGACCGCTATACTCAGGCCATCCTGCCTCTCCGTGGTAAGATACTGAATGTGGAGAAAGTTCAGTGGCACCGCGTCTTTGAAGCTGAGTCGGTGATGAATATCATCCAGTCCATCGGCGTCCGTTTCGGTGTTGAGGGCGAAGGCGACCGTGAAGCCAACATCGAGAAGTTGCGCTACGATAAGATTATCATCATGACCGACGCCGATGTCGATGGCTCTCACATCGACACCCTCATCATGACACTCTTCTATCGCTTCATGCCGAAGGTCATCCAAGACGGGCACCTCTACATCGCCACGCCGCCTCTCTACAAGTGCACATTCAAGAAGATTAGCGAGTATTGCTACACCGAGCAGCAGCGCCAGGCCTTTATTGACAAGTATGTGGCCGGCGACGAGAACAGCAACCAGCTGCACACCCAGCGCTACAAAGGTCTTGGTGAGATGAATCCCGAACAGCTCTGGGAGACCACCATGGATCCTAAGACACGACTGCTGAAACAGGTGACTATCGAGAATGCTGCCGAAGCCGACGAGATCTTCTCCATGCTTATGGGCGACGATGTAGAGCCGCGCCGAGAGTTCATTGAGAAGAACGCTACCTACGCAAACATCGACGCTTAAAAGTCTATATCTCACAAGGCCTGTAGGATACTCAAAACCTGCAGGCCTATTTATTATTATATAACTCAACGTTCTTAAGTTATATAACGACCAAAAACTGTTGAGTAAAAACAATCCGAAGGTCGACAGAGTCAAAGTTAAATGAGAATAAACTAAATCTGAAAAAGTTATGAAAAGAACAATGACATTATTTCTTCTTTTGGCCGCAGCCACAATGGCAATGGCACAGGACTCGCGGCTGTTCATCCGAGGCGGTATCGGCGGGGCCGAATTTTGGCTTGAGAATGCAGAAGGAACAGAAAGTATCCTTGGCTATCACCTCGGCATTGGTGCAGAGCTGCCCTTCAAAAACACCAGTTGGGGATTACAACCCGTCGTTCAGTATATTGCCAAGGGGGCACAAGACGAAGACTCCAACCTGACCATGCATCTGAACTATCTGGAAGTACCCATCGACCTATACTATAAGACCGAGTGGGGTCAGAAGTGGGGCTTTAAGGCGGCCTTCGGACCGTATCTCTCTTATGGCACATTTGGTCAGACCGAGGTATCGAACGGCTCTGCCAAAGTCAGCGTCGACAGTTTCTCGGATGAACAGTTCAAGCGGATAGATGCAGGTCTGAACGTTGACCTCACCATCAGCGTCAATAAGTTTTTCTTTGGCATAAGTTACGACATGGGCTTTACACCGGTTCACAAGAAGTCGGACGGTGAAACATGGCCCTGTAACTACTCCGGTCTGTTCAGCATCGGTGTCTATCTATAAAAACATCATGAAGAAACTGCTCATCCTCCTACTGACAATCGGCGCCGCTGGGATTGCAATGGCCCAGCAGCTGCCCATGCGCTTGTGGTACGACCGCGAGGCAGCGTTCTTCGAAGAAGCCCTGCCCATTGGTAACGGACGATTAGGAGCCATGGTTTATGGCGGGGCAGACACAGACTCCCTGCAGCTCAACGACATAACCCTATGGACGGGCAAGCCCTGGGACCGCACGCTCCATGCCGATGCCCACCAGTGGATTGGGTCCATCCGCGAGGCCCTGTTCCGTGAAGATTATAAAGCTGCCGACTCACTTCAGCGCAAGATGCAAGGTCCTGATTCCGAGTGGTATATGCCGCTGGGAACCCTCGTTGTGAAAGACTTCAACGGCAAAAGCGGAAAGGCAGAGAACTACCGTCGCGAGCTTGATATTGACCATGCGCTGGCACGTGTCAGCTACGACCGCGACGGCGTTCACTATGAAAGAGAATACTTCGCTTCCTATCCTAACCGTCTGATAGTCATTCATCTGAAGGCATCCCAACCCAAGTCCTTAGCCTGTCTGGTGAGCCTTCGTTCGCTGCTGCCCCATCAGGTGGAACGTCGGGGCAACAACATGCTTCTCATGCGTGGTCATGCCGTGGGCGATTCGGCAGAGACTATCCATTTCTGCACGTTGGTCAAGGTAGACTGTGGCAAGCAGGGGCTCTGGGGGACCGACGATCAAGGAAACCTGCTTATCACGCAAGCCACCGAAGCTACCCTATATATAACCAACGAAACGTCGTTCAACGGCTTCGACAAACATCCCGTCCTTGAAGGCCTCGACATTGACGCGCTTATAGAGAAGGATGTAAAGACCATTGCCAAGCTTAAGTATAATAAGGTAAAGACTGCCCATATCAGAGACTATCAGCAGTTCTACAACCGCCTGACGCTCAACCTCGATGGCAGCAAGGCCAACGATTCTGTACCCACGGATGTCATGCTCAGGCAGTACACCGACCGCAACGAGCCCAACCGCTACCTTGAGACGCTCTACATGCAATATGGCCGCTACCTGCTCATCAGCAGTTCTCGGACGCCAGGAGTGCCGGCCAATCTGCAAGGTATCTGGAATCCTCATCTGAAGGCTCCCTGGCGAAGCAACTATACGATGAACATCAACCTCGAGGAGAACTACTGGCCCGCTGAGGTCGCCAACCTCTCCGAGATGACGATGCCGCTGATTACCTTCGTCGAGCATCTTGCGAAGAACGGCTCCTATGCAGCCCGCAACTACTACGGCATCCGTCGCGGCTGGTGCGCCTCCCATAACAGCGACATCTGGGCCATGGCCAATCCCGTGCAGGGCATGCCGCTGTGGGCCAACTGGAACATGAGCGGTGCCTGGCTGTGCATGTCGCTCTGGGACCACTATCTATTCACCCAAGATGCCGACTATCTCCGCACCACCGCTTGGCCGTTGATGAAGGGAGCTGCCGACTTCTGCCTCGACTGGCTCATCGAGAATCCCCTTCACCCCGAAGAACTTATCACCGCCCCTTCCACCTCGCCCGAGAATATGTATGTCACCTCCGACGGTTACCATGGCTCCACCTGCTATGGCGGCACAGCCGACCTTGCCATCATCCGCGAGCTGTTGGGCAATACCATTGTTGCCGCTACCGTCAGTGGCAGTTCTGCCGCCTCCTATCAACAGGCCCTGCAGCACCTCCATCCCTACACCGTCGGAAGCGAAGGCGATCTGAACGAGTGGTACTACGACTGGCGCGACCAAGACCCCAGGCACCGCCACCAGTCGCACCTCATTGGCCTCTATCCCGGCCGCAGCCTGTTGAAAGAAGCGCACTTGTCGAAGGCTGCCGAGCAGACGCTCATACAGAAGGGTGACCAGACCACTGGCTGGTCTACCGGCTGGCGCATCAACCTCTGGGCACGTCTGCACAACGCCTCGCAGGCCTATCACATCTACCGCAAGCTGCTCACCTATGTCTCGCCCGACAACTACCGCGGTGCCGACCGTCGCTCGTCAGGCGGAACCTACCCTAACCTCTTCGATGCCCATCCGCCTTTCCAGATTGACGGCAACTTCGGCGGCACGGCCGGAGTCTGCGAGATGCTCATCCAGTCGGCTGCCGATGCCGACGGGGCCACCGTAGAACTCCTCCCAGCCCTGCCCGAGGAGTGGTCTGGCGGAACCGTGAAGGGTCTGAAGGCCCGTGGTGGCTATACCGTGGATATGACATGGCGAGCCGGACGCGTGACCGAGGCCACCATCAAGGCAGCCAAGCCTGGTCGCCTGCATCTTCTCTTCAATGGCCGGGAGGAGAACTACGAACTGAAATCCCATCAATCGATAACTGTGAAATGATGATGTCCCGACTCCGCCTGCTCTCACTGCTGTTGTGGTCTGTTCTGACGGCCACGGCACAGTCCGACTTCCGCACCCCCTGGATCTCCTGTTCCTCGCTCGATGCAGGTCAGCATGCCTGGTTCCGCGAGACCGTGGTGCTCGACGAGCAGCCTGCCCAGGCTTTGCTCCAGGTTACCACCGGCGGCTACGTGCAGGTTTATGTCAACGAGCGCAATGTCTCCACCGCCGTCAGGCTGCCCTATCGGCTGGATGCCACCGACGATGCCCCCATGGCTGTCGTCGAAGACATCACGCGCTTCCTTGGAGCAGGTCGCAACGTCATCGCCATTCATTATGCGCCCCTCTCGCTGCTGGCCAGCCAGCGCCATCAGGTTGCCGCCAGCCTCTGGGGATGCTATCGCAACGGCTCGCCCTTCTCGCTGTCTACCGACGACGACTGGCTCTGCCGTCCGGCCACCAGCCGTCTGAACAATCGTGGCGACGAGACTATCGACGGTCGTCAGCAGGGACCCAAATGGTGTGGCAGTGACCTTGACGTGGCCTGCTGGTTGCCCGTAGAGTCCCATCCCGAGGCTTTCGGCGAAGACGACTATGAAGAGCCCGAGGACTGCAGCCCGGCCGACCACATGGCCCTTATCGTCAAGCCTGCACACGTCATCCCTACCCATGACGGCCTCAGTTGCGTCTTCAACCAGGGCTTCGAGGGGTGGATTCGCATCACCCTGCGCAAGGCCAAGGCCGGGGAACGCATACGTATCGACGACACGGAGTATATCTGCAGCGGACAGTTTGACGAGCAGGCCTGTCCCCGCTTCGTTATCCGGCCTCACCGCATCGTCCACATCTCGGGCGACAGCCGCTTCCTGCCCAGCCAGGTTGCCAACATCGAGGGCATCGCCGTCAGTCCCCGATGGAACGCAGGCTTTTAGTAGTCCGCCCCACAGGATTGATGGTGTTTCTTGCCGAAAAAAGAACTTGGGGGAGACAATGATTTCTTACTAAAAAGTTTTCATTTCCGACTTTTTTGCGTATATTTGCAGCAGAAAACAGTAAGAAACGCAAAATCATCGGAAATTATGAACAATAAGAAGATTGAAGAGATTACAATTCCTTATGCCAAGACGGTCTACGGCTATAATTTTATCGGCGACGAGATTCTGCTTTGCGACGACTTCTCCAAGGTTCCCCTTCCCAGCGAGCCTCGCCGCATGGGCTGCACGTTGCTGGCTCTCTGCTTGAGCGGAAAGGCCCAGTATACTGTCAATACGAAGGTTCATATGGTTCAGCCCAACGATGTCATCATCATCACCGCCGGCCAGGTCATCGGCGACTACATGCTCAGTCCCGACTGCCAGGGTATTGCCATCATGATAACCGAGCAGAGCCTGCGAGAGATTATGGCAGGCATCAAGGAGCTTTCGGCATTGTTCCTTTTTTCCAGATTTCATCCTGTTTATAACCTTCAGCCCAACGAGGTGGAAGACATCAAGGAGTATTTTTCCTTGATTAGGCGGAAAATCGACGAGCCAGAGAATGTCTTCCGTCGCGACATCGTGCGCCTGCTGATGAGCGCACTCATCGGCGACTTCTGCAATGCAGCCACCCGCGAGCAGAAAATGAACGAGAAGAAAAAGTCGCGTGCAGAAGTCATCTTTGCCGACTTCATCCGCTTGGTTGAGACGAACTTCCGTGAGGAGCGTCGCGTCAGCTGGTACAGCCAGCAGATGAACATCACCTCTAAGTATCTCTCCGAGAGTGTGAAGCAGGTCAGCCACCGCACGCCCAACGAGTGGATTGACAACTATGTCACCCTCGAGATGCGCGTGCTGTTGAAAAATTCCAATTTGAGTATCAAGGAGATAGCCTCGAAGTTGAACTTCCCCAACCAGTCGTTCCTTGGCAAGTATTTCAAGGACCACGTCGGCATGAGCCCCTCCGACTACCGAAAGCGGTAGCTTGTCAGCTTATTTTTTCTTGTCAGCATAGCGTCGGAAGTTCTGATAGAACGCCGACAGCGACGCATACCCCGACCGCCACGCCAGTTCTTCCTTGCGCACGGAGGGGTCGTCGCGCTGCAGTTGCTGGGCATAGGCAATGCGCTGGCGGTTGATGAACTCCGAGAACGTCATGTGCTGTTGCTGACGCAGGGCACGCTGCAGGTAGGTGCGGTTGGTGCCTACGTGCACGGCCAGCATGTTCAGGTTGAGGTCGTGCTGCAGGTATAGGCGCTCCTCTTCCGTCACGCTACGGATGCGCTCCATCAGTTCGTGGAGCTCGGAGTCGCTTTCTGCCGGCTCTCCCAGGTATCCTTCCTGCTCATGCGTATCCTCGCCGCTGTCGGCACCTGTCCCGTCAGCCTTTGGCTCCTGCATGTCGTGGAGCATGTCGTCGATGGTGAAGCGGTTGGTCATTCCCTGCCAGCCGATGGCAAAGAGCACTGACGAGAAGATGAGGCTGGCAAACACCAGTCCGAGGCTGCTGCCATGGAACTGCTGCCGACCGATGATGTTTACAAAGATGGAAAGCATAGAGCAGACGACCATCACCCAGAGCATCTTCTGGAGCATACGCTGGTGGCGCTGCTCCGTGTCGGCATAGAACTGTTCCAGCTGTCGGTTGTAGCGGCGTAGCATACGTGAACCCATGATGCAGGTGAGCACGACAAACAGGGTGAAGACCACGCTGCATGCCCCGTGCAGCCGTGCCTGCCAGAGCGGCAGTCCGTGGAGCAGGCTGCAGCCCGGCCCATAGAGATAGTTACGGATAAACTGCTGTTGCTGTGCATCGTCCATAAGGATGTTCAGCACGCCCACACCCAGGCCTAATGCGACGGGCAGCCCCAGCAGCATGGCCATCCACGGCCATCTCTCTGAGAGGGGTCGCTCGCTGGTCAGCCGGCTTATATAGATAAGGAACAGGGGATAGACCATCAGGTGGCATGTCATATAGACGGGTTCCGTATAGGGCAGCACCTGCTCGATGCGGCAGAAGTACAACATGTGGCAGGCGTAGAGCACCGTCGTCGCTACCGACCATGCCAGCAGCCACACCCGTGAGGCATGAAAGTGTCGTGTCAGCGCCAACAGGATCTCTACCGACAGCATGGCGCAGACAAACATCGGAAGCGATGTGGTCAGATATGTTGTTAACATAGGTGATTTCTTGATGTGTACATCGTCAATAGCTGACGTTTTCTTAATTTTTCGGCAAAGATAGGTATTTCCTTTGAGAATACTGCATCTTTTCGTCAAAAAAAACTTTTTCGCCAAGGCGGCAAAACGTGTTTTTGCAAATTCTGCACTATCTTTTGCAAATTCTGCAGGCCCATTTCATTCATGATGCGTAATTTTGCAACTATAAATGTTTAACTAAAAATTATTTTACCTATGAAGAAAATCTTATTCTCATTTGTGGCACTATTTTGTGCTTTGACAGTTGACGCGCAGCAGACAGAGGCTTCTACCGCTACGCTGCAGACAGGCGATGTCAGCAAGGTGTTCTACGGCATTGATGCTTTCAAGTCGGCTCTTACGGAAGCTCAGGACGGCAGCATCATAACGCTCTCGTCAGGTGTCTTCAACGTTCCGGGAAACCTTGACAAGTCGGTTAAGATATACGGCGCAGGCATGGAAGACGACCAGGTAACGGGTATCATGAAGACCCAACTCAACGGAAATATAAATATTAACGGTGTGGAGGGTGTTCATAAGGACAACATCTACATGGAGGGTATCTATATTAACGGCAACATATCAATTGCGGCTACCGATGACGACCAGATAGAGAACCTTAAGGTTGTGAAGTGCCGTTTCGCACGACTTGAATGTCGTGAGAACTCCAACCACTTTACTTTCCGCCAGTGTAGAGTGGAAGGCTACATGGTGGGCTACGACTCCGTGGCTACAGGCATGATGATACAGAACTGTTGGGTTAATGGTCTTATCAGGGAATTTTCTAGCTCCAGCACTTTGGTGGTTGACCATTGTTTCTTAACAGCAGTAGTAGATGCTGACTATGGGACACGCTGGCATGGTCCTTACTACTTCAAGAATACGTTAATGTTTAATAGAGGTGGTTCCTATTATTGTCAGGCCATAAGCGACGGCGGAGTAGCTATCAACTGTCTCGGAACCTTCGCAAGAGGTGGAGTTATTACCAAGACCAATTGCTATACGTCGTTTGACTGGGCTACACTCTTTGCTGACGGACAGGGCGACGCTGACTATTACCTTACAGACACCACCACCCCGCGCACATGGGTGCTGGCAGACCCCGCTACATACGTTGGCGACGACGGCACACAGATAGGTCCTGCTGGCGGAGAATATCCTTGGGATCTTATTCCGTCGACACCACGCATCACCGAGAGCACTATTGCAAGCAAGACCGTCGACGGCAAACTGAGCATAAGCATAAAGGCTGAGGCACGTCCGGTAGTAGAATAACCTAAAAAAACAGAGACAGACAATGAACAGAACGAAACATTTAGGACTGTCCTTGTTGGCTTTGCTCTGTTGTGTTGTAGTGACAGCACAGACTACCGTTGTCACGAAGTTTGAATACTGGATTGACCAACAGATGGACAGTCGGACAATGCTGAATATGACAGCGGGAGAGTTGACCTCTCAGCTCGACCTGTCGGCATTGCCCGTAGGTCTTCACTCCTTAACGATGCGTACCGGTACCGACGACGGACGGTGGGGCTCACCCGTAGTGAGATTCTTCATCGTACCGCAACCCGGCTCCACACAGGAGAACCAACTGGCCGGTTATGAGTACTGGATAGACAGCAACTTCGACAACAGGGTGTCAGGGACATTCAGCGAAGGCGGTATTGTTGTTACCGACATTGATATGAGTGCGCAGCCGGCAGGCCTGCACAGCTTCTCTTTCCGAGCTCTTGACAACAACGGCAATGTGAGTTCCGTACTCACGAAGTTCTTCATCGTGCCGCAGCCCGGCTCCACACAGGAGAACCAACTGGCCGGTTATGAGTACTGGATAGACAGCAACTTCGACAACAGGGTGTCAGGGACATTCAGCGAAGGCGGTATTGTTGTTACCGACATTGATATGAGTGCGCAGCCGGCAGGCCTGCACAGCTTCTCTTTCCGAGCTCTTGACAACAACGGCAATGTGAGTTCCGTACTCACGAAGTTCTTCATCGTGCCGCAGCCCGGCTCCACACAGGAGAACCAACTGGCCGGTTATGAGTACTGGATAGACAGCAACTTCGACAACAGGGTGTCAGGGACATTCAGCGAAGGCGGTATTGTTGTTACCGACATTGATATGAGTGCGCAGCCGGCAGGCCTGCACAGCTTCTCTTTCCGAGCTCTTGACAACAACGGCAATGTGAGTTCCGTACTCACGAAGTTCTTCATCGTGCCTGAGGCAACGGCGACAATAGAGAACAGTCTCGTCAGCTACCGCTACTGGATAGACAAGGACGTGGCAAATGCCGTGGAAGAAACAGTCGATGCTTCGGGCATCATAGACCTGAACATAGACCTGGCAACCCTCGACGAAGGCTTGCACAGCATAGGCTATCAGGTGAAGGATGCCGCAGGAGTGTATGGCGCAGCCTTGCTGTCATACTTCCTTGTTCCGGCAGACCCGTCGGAGGCTCTCCTTGGCGACAATATTGTGGCCTACGAATATTGGTTTAACGACAACCCGCGCAAGAGGGTAGAAGTGGAACCGGCCCCCACACTCACCATAGACGCTGCGCAGCTCGCCGTTGAAGGCGTGGAGCCGGCAACGGTACCCGCCGACTATGAGTTCGACGTAACTGCAAAGAGCGTAGTATATACGCTGGACATAGAATTCGGTCTTCAGGTGTTCAACAACCTGGGCACGGGTTCAACGGCAGTAACGCAGACAATAGAAGGTCACAAGCTGACTATGGATACCCATATGCAGACTCTCGCCAACGAGCAGACAAGTACCCTTCCCGCAGCTACAGGCTGTCAGGTGCAGGGCTATCAGTTCAGTTGCAGCGAGGGCGAGAAACTCTATTGGTTCATGGACCTTGCCGAAGGGTCGGTTGTTGACTTCTACGACGGCGAAGGCACGAAGATAGCACCTGAGGCAATAACCGTCGAGACCATTGACGAGAAAACCGCCCGTGTCATAACGGCGACGACAACAGAGGTCTATGCCCTGGTATATGGCGCTACGGCCGATGGCGAGTCGACCGTCCGGGTGGCCAAACCCGTCACCATCACAGCACGGAGCTATTCCCGTAAGTATGGCGACGAGAATCCGGAGTTCGAGTACGAGGCCGACGGCGACCTTATCGGTACACCGCTCATCGTCTGTGAGGCCGACGCGACGACACCCGTTGGCGACTATCCCATCACGCTGGAACGTGGCGAGCTGGGTAACGCCGTGCCGATATTCGTCAGCGGAACGCTCACCATCGAGAAAGAGACGCTCACCGTCAGCGTCGGCGACTACAGCCGCAACGAAGGCGAGGAGAACCCCGAGTTCAAGATCATCATCGAGGGCTTTAAGAACGGCGAAGACGAGAGCGTCCTCATCACCCTGCCCACAGCCACCACCGTGGCCAACATCAACAGCGGCGCCGGCGAGTATGAGATCATCGTGGAAGGCGGCGAGGCCGAAAACTATGACTTCGAATACAAGAACGGCACGCTGACGGTGAACCCCGGCACGGGCATCAGAAGCATCTCGCTTGATCGCCCGATGGATGTCTTCGACATGCAAGGCAAGCTCGTCCGCCGCCAGGCTACCTCGCTGAACGGACTGCCTGCCGGTGTCTACATCATCGGCGGAAAGAAGGTTGTCATCAAGCGAGCCCTCTGACAAGTATAGGACAAGGACTCATATAAACACATAGGCAAACCCTCAATCGCACAGAAACGGCAAGGCCTGCAGAGCGAATGTCTCTGCAGGCCTTTTTTGGTAGAAAAACAAAAATTCAGCGTCTCCCCAAGTAACTCACTCAGTCCCCGTGATTGGAATTGTTAAAGAATGTCAACACCTGGAACAACCTTTATTTAAACAGTTTGAGAGAAATTCTTTCAGACCAACTTCTTGAAAAAATCTGGTCTCGTCGTGACCAAAAATCAGCCCCTCATCTGGTCTCGTCGTGACCAAGTAGTGGTCTCGTTGTGACCAAGGGCTGGTCTCCATGTGACCAAGTAGCGGTCTCGCCGAGACCAAGGGCTGGTCGCTGTGCGAAGAATAAAAAAAAGTCAGGGGTTTCCTTTTAGGAGTTCGTTGGCCAAGGCTTCCAGTTCCTCGTACCAGGCTTCGCCGAAGCGGCGGATGAGGGGCTCGCGCAGGAACTTATAGACGGGGATGTCGAGCTCTTCTCCTTTTCTGACGGCATCGCGGCAGATGGCCCAGCGGTGGTAGTTCAGCCCGACGGAGCCGTCGCCGAAGCGCTTGGCGCGGATGGGATAGAGTGAGCAGCTGATAGGTTTACAGAAGCGTGTGCGGCCCTGGCGGAAAGCCTTTTCGAGGGCACACAGGCAGTTGCCGCCGTCGTAGCAGGTGAAGACGCAGTCTTTGCCGCCCACGATGCTCGTCACAAGGTCGCCCTCAGGGTCGTTGTAGGCTACGCCCTGCCGGTCGATGACGCTCTGTGCCTGTGCCGACAGGTCAGGCCAGACGGTGTCGAGCACGTCTTCTATCTCGCCGATTTCCTCGAGGGTGACCGGTGCACCGGCATTGCCCTCCACGCAACAGATGCCGCGACACTTCTCATAGTCGCAGCAGAAGCGTTCGGTAAGGATGTCGGGCGAGAGCAGCACGTCGCCCACCTGCAGTATCGGTAGAATTCTTTCTGTCATCTTTTTCCTGCAAAGGTACGATTAAGTGAGCGCAAAACAAAGAAAACAGAAACTTGTTTATGTTTTTTTTAGTTTTGCCGAACCGATAGAGCAGCGAGCGCCATCAACTTGTTTAAATGGCCGAGTCGCGATAGAGGTCGACGTAGTCAACGTAAGTACCTTATCCAAAGGTACGATTAAGTGAGCGCAAAACAAAGAATAAAGAGAATTTATTATCTTTTTTATATCACTCCGTCAGATTTTTATTTCCGATTTTCCGTCAGATTTTGAGGAACGTAGTGACGACCCCGAATCATGGTCGCTGCGCTTAAAATCACACATAAAATCTTGTTTCAAAATCTACTCAAAACAGATGCACTTTCTCTATGCTCCTGTCCTCGTTAAGTCTGAACCATTCCGAAAACAGCCTGTCTTTATTGCCGAAGTTGATAATCATTCCGTATGGTTGATGCGTCAGCCGCATGTAGTTCCACAGCTGTCGACGGTGTTCGTCGTTCACAAAGTTGACCGCCTTCAGTTCGCAGATTACGTTGCCGTTCACCACCAAGTCCATGCGGTAGTCTTGATCCAGACGGACACCTTTCCAGAACATAGGCAGAAATACCTGCTGCTCAACCTTGATGCCCCGCTGTTCCAGCAGATATTTCAGTGCAGCCTCGTAGGCACTCTCTAGTAGTCCTGGTTTATACTCGTTGTAAACCTTCATGGCCTCGCCCGTGATGTCGGCGAAGAACCTGTACTTCTCGTTGTGCTGTTTAATCAAATCCATAGTCGTATATGTTTTCAGCCAGATTTTTATCTTAGATTTTCGTCAGATTTTGAGAAACGCAGAGACGACCCCGAATCATGGTCGCTGCGCTTAAAATCGCACATAAAATCTTGTTTCAAAATCCCATTAACCTTCATCAGCATATCTTTCAGTCAGATTTTTAAAATAGATTTTTCGTCGGATTTTGAGGAACGCAGAGACGACCCCGAATCATGGTCGCTACGCTTAAAATCACACATAAAATCTTGTCTCAAAATCCCATTAGTCATCATTGTATTCTTTCCTTAGATTTTTATTTCAGATTTCCCATCAGATTTTAAGTTCGACAGCCAATGGCATACCTAAATGATTGAAGTCATAATGGTGTAATCATTGTCACCATCATGGCCTTGTGACAGTGAGGACATACCAATGGTTGCTGCAGGGGTGTTGAGACTGTTTGTCGAAATAAATCAGAAGCCTGCGACTGCTCTGGGCTATTGTCAAAAGGCTGTTCGCTGGTGGCAGCATTAAAACCGTCATCGCCCTGTTTTTGCCTTACCTCTTCCTGCCTATCACTCATTTCTGTTTGCTCATTACCTTTTTGCGTCAGATGATACCCTGCTGCCTCTATATCTTCAAGAAACAAATGCCAAACTGGACAGCCGAGTGCGCTGGCCACGGCTTCTACCGTTTCCCACTTCGGATTAGTAATGAGCCGATTGATTTGTTGGTTATATTTGCCCATACGGCGAGCCAATTCACTCTTACTAAGGCCGTGTCTATTGATTAGTTCCTCAATTCTCGTTGTGATATTCATAAAATCAATTTTGTTTGATGTTAAATAATACATGTTAGTCTATTCTGCTGCAAAAGTAATTAAAAATGCCAAATTCAACAAACTTTTCTGCTAAAAAGTGTCGTTTACTTGCAAAATAGTTTGATTTTTGTTATTTTTTTTGGTCGTTTTTTAGTCATTTTTGATGCAATTTTGGCGAAAAAAGAGGCTGATTTTTGCTAAAGCCGAAGTATTTCTGTGTTAAAATGGCGGCTGAAACCCTATTAAATTTAACATTTTTCGGCTGATTTTGCCGTTTTAATTGCCGTCACGGAATTATCTACCCACCGACCCAAATCCGTAACTTTCTGATTTTCATATTCTCCCTTTTCCGCAAAACAACCCTGCTGCCTTCACATCGACGCGAGACCGCCGCCCCACTGGGGAGCCTTTGAATGTGTCTGCGCCAAAATGGGGGGTAAATATGCCCGCCACCCCTCCGATGAGCAGCACCCCGACCGCCGACACCATGAAGGACACCCAGGAGAACCGCCGAGGACATCACACACACACACAAGGATACCCGCTCTTTTTTTTTATGGTTTTGCTGAACCGATAGAGCAGCGAGCGCCATCAACTTGTTTAAATGGCCGAGTCGCGATAGAGGTCGACGTAGTCAACGTAAGTCCCTTATCTAAAGGTACGATTAAGTGAGTTCAAAACAAAGAATAAAGATAATAAATTTCCTGTTATTTTTGGAGGCAAAACAGGTAATCATAATTACCCATAAACAAGACGAACACGAATAATATTTACTAGGTAAAGTCGTGTGATGGGTGTTCGTATAGATTTTGGACGGGCGCAAAGTGGAACAATGCTTCCACACGCTGTCGGTCCTGCACGATTATGTCTATAGCGGCTGTGAATTATTGGAAGAACTGAGACTTTCGTTAAGGAGGTCTCAACATGTTTCCTCGGCCCGTTTCACCCTGTTCCATACCGTCTGCATCTTTGCTTCCATGATTTTTGCTATCTGTGCCGGCTTCAGTCCGACCTTCAAGAGCAGGATGGTCTGCAGCAGCGGCTCGCGCAGTTGTCCGCCCAGACGTCCTTGAACAGCTTCGTTGAAGCCGGGATACAGCATCTCGACCGCATTGCCAAGAGCTTTCCATGCCGTAGGCTTCATTTCTTCTTTTCCTATTGCAATCTTCCGGAAATAGTCCACTACGTCGGCTGCCTTTTCCTCGGCATCGCTCATCAGGGCTATCCGCGTGAGTTCCTTATTGATCCTGACGCGTTGCTCCAGATCTTTCATCGTTGCGGCCAGCTGTCGTTCTTTGTCTTCAAGACCACGGCTTGCCTTTTCCAGTTCTTCTTCCAACAAGCTTACCTCCCGCTTCTTTCTTTCCAGTTCCTCGCTCCTTCTGCTGATGGTGGCTTTTGCCGATGCGATACTCTTCTCCTTGCCAGCAATCACTTCTAATAGTTTCCTTTTCCTAATATTATAGTATGCCACTAATCCCATCACCAGACAAGACAAAAGCAGGAAACCAGCTATGGCGGTGAGTCTGATGCGCTTCTCATGCTGTCTCAGGGCCGTCTCGGCTTCTTTGTCCCGATTATAGAGGAAGCCCTCTCGGGCTCTTTGTGTCTGTTCGAAACCCCTTTGAGCGATGATGCTGTCGTTGGCTTCGTATAGTCCGACACCCCATCGGGCGGCCTTCCGATAGTCCCCCTTCTTCATGAAGCACCGCTGTAGCCCGGCAGCGGCCTCATATCTGCCTTCCGTCCGACGAGCCTGCGTGTAATACTGCTTGAAGTGGACGATGGCCGTGTCCGTCTGACCGATATGCTCAAAGTATAGGGCTAAGTTCAGTTCGTAGTTCTGAGGTCTGTCTTTTGGCGGAAAATTTGAAAGGACGTTGAGCAGAGTGTCTGCGTGGTCAAGCCTTCCGAAACTTGTGTATAGAGCCAGTTGGTGAGAGAGGATCGGCGCATAGCGTGCAGGGAAATGTTCCCGTCTGATTGCGTCGTATGACTTCTCGCAATACAGCAGGCAATGCAGCGTGTCCCTGAGATGCTTGTAGGCTGATGCCACATCCATCAGGTACCATCCCACGAAAGTCTTCGTCCTGTCAGCCAGTGCCACGGCTTTAAGTGCGACATCCAACTCATCCTCATAACGCAGCTGAAGGTCATAGAGACGCCTCAGCTGCGAGAGGCTGTATTGCCAGATGACGGTATCTGCAGCCTCTCCATCCTCTATGATTTCAACGCCCTTCATGAAGTTGACTATGGCGCGCGGATAGTCCTTCAGCCCTTGATAGGCCCGCGCCAGATAGAAGTAAGCCCTTTCCTTGTCGGTTTCGCTGCCATGACGTAGGAAATAATCGAGGCTTTGTTGTGTGGAATCGGTAGAAGATGGCATAATGTCCTGCTTGTCAAGTAGCCTGATGCACAACTGCTCATATCTCCTTTGCTCATACGTCGTCATGCCAGTAAGAGCGTCGCCGAGCAAGGCGGCCCGACGGCAAGCCTCATCTAATGCCGTGTCGCTCTGTTGCCATACAGACTCAATCCTGTCTGTCCACTGGCTTTCTACAGGCCGGTCCTTACAGGAAGCCATAAAGCTTATGATGAGCAGGAACCATAAAAGGAAGTTCACATTTTTCATATTCAGTCCGTTCTATGCACTGCAAAATTACACCATATTTTCTTAAAAAATGCACTTTTTTCTGTGATTTTAGTCCCAAGCAGTCCCATTTGGGACCACTTGGGATTGATTTTATTTGCAGGAAAGCGGAAACAGCCTTAAATTTGCAACCAAAATCATTAACAAACAAAAATTATGAAAACAATGAAAAATACCTTCTTAGCATTCTTGCTTGCATTCAGTACGGCATGTGTTGCACAGACACCAAATCCAGAAACACCGAATCCCTTGGTTAATGACTCCGTTGCTCTTGAACAGTGTACGGCACAAGAGTTAGAGGCCATCATCGGTATTTCCCCATGGGACGATTCCGGCCATGATGGAATACATAGTCCGGCGCAGCCTGTCATACCCACGGTTATTAATGATATGGCCGGGCAGAGGCTGATATTCACGAGTGTCGTGAATAATCCAAGTATCACATATTTCGTTGTGGATGCAGACTATAATATATGTCAGACAGGTTCTTTCCCACTGCCGGCAGGTTCACAAGAGTTTGTTTCGACCGCCCCTCTCCCAAATGGCGACTATGTTCTTGCTCTATTAATCGGCTCCAGATATTACATTGGAGAGTTCACAATCTCACGGGAATAAATGCTACTATGGAGAGATAGAACTGTAATCTTCTTTGTGTGCCGGCAGTCAAAAAATGTTAATAATAAGGTTATTGATTATACATTCACCGTCGGCACATTTTTTAAATAGCTTTACCAGCTTAATAAATAATTCTAAGTTATGAAGAAATTAATTCTACTGCTGACTTTTTTACAGATAGGAATACAGGCAAGTGCACAGACCACGCTTCGCATTGACAAACCTACATACTCCGTGGTCAACAATAAGCCAGTAGCCACCTTCACGGTAAATTCCCCGGGAGGCTCTCTCTATACGTCTTGCTGGATCCAGGGCGTAAGGCATCCTGAACGAGGGATGCCTGGAAAAGGCAGAGTCCTTTATCAGCTATAGCTCCGACCCAATGTTTACAGTTGAACAGAATGGGAACACGCTTACAATATCATTCGACCTTGTCAGGGATGCATCCGTAACGGTCGGTGTCAGCAATCCTCAGAGAAACTTGATCCTATTTGCCTCAAGAGGTGAAAGGATGCAGGCAGGGAAACATCAATTAGCTATTACAGTTCCTGAGACAGGAATCTATGCGGTCGGTGTCTTAATCAACGGCAAAGTGTATGAGAAGAAAATAATAATACGATAAGCTCCCTAAATGTAAGGGTAGCTTAAAGCATTCCGTGAACTTTTGAATTGATTATTAACAACTTAAACATTAACGAGATGAAAACAAAGATTCTTTCAACGGTGGCAATGTCGGTACTGTCCGTACTGTTTGCCCAGGCTCAGGTACTTGGCTATCGCAATGGAGCTTGTCTGGCCCAGGATGGCGAGAACCTCTATGTTACGTCCTCTGAGCACGACTGCTTCATGGTTATGGACAAGGCAACAGAGTCAGTCGCCATTTTCGACGAGTCATCAGGTGAGTGGCCCTCACAAGCAGGTGAGAAGGGCAGTGAGCACTTTCTTAGTGTGGCTGCCCGCAACGGTGAGGCATGGATGAGCTACGGCTATGGCCAGCTGATGCATTTTGACGGAAAGAAGATTGACAATGTCAAACAGATCAGTTCTGACGGCTTCCTCCACAACCTTATCCTTGACGCCGAGGGTAAGCTCCTCGCCACGACCCTCAATGAGCGCATCTACCGTTTTGACGGCAACCTCACGCCACTCTCTACATTTGACTTCCATGAAGACTATTCTTTGGCAAGTGTCCTGCCCTCGCAGGTCTTGGATAGAAAGGGCGTGCTGTGGACCGTTCTCAATGCTGACCTTCGCGGCACCCTTTACCGCTATGCTGATGGAACCGGCGAATTCGTCGACATGGGTGACCTCCGCGCGATGGCCGTTGCAGAGGGCAGCGAAGGCAGTATCTATGTCTATGCAGTCAACAAGAACAACTCATCCGTCAAAAGGCGTACCCTAAGCCGTGTTGAAGGCAATACAGCCGTTATTGTGGCAGAATTTCCCGAGGATTTCCCCTCCGGCATCGTCGATATGAAAATAGACAGCCGGAACCGCGTATGGTTGCTTGCCCGCCGCGCCATCTACCGCTATGCTGACGGACAGATAGAAACATTCTATCATCATGCATTCACAGAGCACGAGCCGGAACACATGAAACTCTCGCAGATACTTCTTGACGGTGAGACAGCCTATGTCTGTGGCGGCTACTTTGTAGGGACACTTGACTTCGAGACAAACAGTGCCCTCCATCACACCATGCTCTTCAAAGTCAAAGGCGGCGAGGTAAGTGAGATCAGTCTTGGCAAAGGAACGCGTGGCACATCTCCTTCAGGAATCAATACGATGAAAGGCCAAAGCGATGTTAATGCCGATATTATCTTCGACCTGCAGGGTCATCGTCTGACGGAGGCACCCGCAAAGGGCGTGTTCATTCAGAACGGGAAGAAAGTCATATATTAAGTGGTAGTGTCTCGAGGAGTTCAGAGGGCAGTATGCTTTCTGAACTCCTCTGACTTTTATCTTCCGTTCGGCCGAATTCGCAATTCTCCCGAACATTTTTTATTATTGCTGTCCGCTAAAATTTTTTGTCTTTATTTCCGGCAATTTTTGGAGGCTGAACATCATGAGAGGGCTTGAGAGCTCTTGGAATCTTTGAGATGGGGGCTTGTCAGGCGTTACCACAGGATGGGTTCTTCTCCGTTGGCCTGGAGATAGGCGTTGCATTGTGAGAACTGGTGGTTGCCGAACCAGCCGCCACGGTTGGCCGACAGCGGCGAGGGGTGGACGCTCTCAAGGACGAGGTTCTTCTGACGGTCAATCATATACGCCTTGCCTCGGGCATAGCCGCCCCAGAGGAGGTAGACGAGATGCTCGCGCTCGGATGCCAGGGCTCGGATGGCAGCATCGGTGAACTGCTGCCAGCCCAGCCGCGAGTGGCTGTTGGCCATATGAGCACGTACGGTGAGCGTGGCGTTGAGCAGCAGGACGCCCTGCCGGGCCCATCGTGTGAGGTCGCCCGACGTGGGGATGGGTGTGCCGAGGTCGTCGTGGATTTCCTTGAAGATATTCTGCAGCGACGGCGGGAAGGATACGCCGTCCTGTACGGAGAAGCTCAGCCCATGGGCCTGTCCGGGCTCATGATAGGGATCCTGTCCGAGGATGACGACCTTCACACGGTCGAAAGGGCAGAGGTTGAAGGCATTGAAGATAAGCGGCCCGGGCGGATAGCAGGCCGTCTGTCGGTACTCCTGGCGCACTGCCTCGGTGAGGGCTGCGAAATACGGTTTGTCGAACTCCCCTTGCAGCCGTTGCCGCCAACTCTCTTCTATCTTTACGTTCATGAGGAATGAAATGAGAAATGAGAAATGAGAAATGAGAAATGCCTACAAAGCGACCAGATAACGACAAACCGATGCTGCCCCGCGGGGTTTCTGTCCCCCGGGAAACGGGGGAACCGAAGGGGGTTATAGAAGTTATAGGGACTCTTGCGGGTATCGACGGAGTCAATGAGAAATGAGTAATTATGATTAGCCCTGCTGGGCTGTGGATAGTTAATGTATCACTCAGTGTTGTGCGAATTCTCAAGGGGGTCTTGGTAATCATAATTACTCATTTCTAATTACTAATTACTAATTAATCAGCCTTCTGATGTTGCAGCCTACGAAGTTGCCGAGGAAGATGGCGAGATAGTAGAGGGGTATCTCGGGATGCCACTGGAAGTGGGCGGTGAGGTACATCACGTCGGCGATGCTGTGGTAGAAGCCACAGACGATGAACAACGGCACACCGAAGAGCATGGGCAGGAGCGTTCCTGCTGTCTTACTGCCCCAGGGCGACGGTGTCTTCGCCATATATACGGCACAGTCGATGATGAGTCCGCAGCCGACGGCCTTCGTGAAGGCTTCCATCCACGAGTCGTCGAGCCTGTTGGCGACCATTGTCGCCAGCGCCTCGTCGTAGTTGCTGCAGTAGTGGGCTGCCAGTCCCATGATGGCGCAGCCGACGATGTTGAAGAACCACACCATGAGCAGGTCGCCCGTCTGCGACGGTTTGACGACGCCTGCCATACCGGTATAGAGCGGCACACCCATCACGATGACACTCATCAGCCCGAAGGCGAAAATCACGGCGCCGGGCAGGCCGCCCAGTGCGAGATAACCATAGCTGCCCAAGCCGATGAAGATACCGGCGAGCAGCGCCTTACGAATCAATACTTTCATACTTTTTCCGTTTCTTGCCACAAAGTTACGAAAAAACGAGAGCAGAACAAAATAAATTTATTTATTTTTTTTGCCGAGTTGGAGTAACTTATCCAAAGTTACGAAAAGTCGAGTGAAAAGCCAAATTTATTTGAACTTTTCCGAGACGAAGTAACTTCTACGAAGTAAAAGTTACGAAAAAAGGTTGTAACAAACGAGCAATTTTCGAAGATTAACGCAGAACTATCGTAAAATAAATGCAAGGCAGGGAATAATGGGGAATCAAAGGATGGAGGGAAATGGCCGCTCGAACTCTGTTCGCTTTGCTCTGCCTTGATGCGGAATGGTGCAAGAGTTAGTTCACCGCTCGGCCTTTGGACGCTTTTCCAGGAAAAGACGGCTTGTGGAAGTAACTTTTTTAGAAATTGTGCATTTGAATAGAAAAAAAATCATATCTTTGTGGTCAGAAATTGGCAATACAGGAGATGTCTAAAAACTCACTCGTGCAACTAAAACTATTAGAGTATGAAAGGACTGGCAATTTGGTTTCTGAAGAAAATCTATGGAATAGATGTAGATAACCTTCGAAAAGACAACAAAAGACTAAAGGAAGAGAATGGCAGACATGTCTCTAGGAATAATTCTCTGAAAAAGGATAAAGAATCCTTGTCAGAGAAAGCTATGCATATGGAAGAAGGCTATACCGCCCTGCAGAATAAGAATCAATATCTTAATAATCAAATTGACCAGTTGCAGAGTCAGATTAAAAAGCAAAAGGACGAGTTTAAGAAGGTTGAAGAGGATTATAAGACCGACATTAGTCAATTGAAAGAAACATTAGACGACACTCGACAGGATAATGCTAGCCTTCAAACATCGTTAGATGAAGCAAAAAAAGAAATAGTGTCCCTAAAGGAGCAGCTACAAACAACACCCATATCTGTTGGAAGTAGTGATAGTGATGAAGCCCTTGATGAAATTGAGAACTTAAAACGCCAATATGCTAGCCTCCAAGAATTGTATGAACAATTGAAAGAGGAAAACAAAAAGCAGAATGCAACAATTAGTAAGCAAGACTCTACTATTGAGAATCTGAAAAAGGCAAATAGAGAGCAAGAGGAAACTATAAAATCACAATTAAAAGAAATTGCAGAATTAAAGAAAGAACAAAAATCACCAAGCACAGACATTATTGCAAATGAGCCGGAAGAAAAGAAGTTTGTAGATGAATTGCCTCCTATTACAGTTTCCAATGATACAACAATAGTAATAGAGGAACCCGTCACAGGTAATAAATCAAAGAAATCAAAAGATCCGACCAAACGGACTATTGATACTGTAATTGATTTAGGAAACAACGATAAGGAAATCTATGCTGATGAATTTTTTTCTCAGCCAGAGGGTATTATCTTCAAGAAGAGAACGGAACTGGAAAAAGCCATTTCTCTACGGAGGCCAATGTATGTTTGTAAATACTGTGGCCAGATGGTTAAAATATCAGGGAGAAAGACAGAAAGAGGTATGGCTCGCTTCTTTTCACATTTGAGAGATAGCGATGACTGCGACTATAAGACCACAACTGGAAGAACAAGGCGAGAGATAAACCGAGAAAAATTTGCCAGATGCAATGAAGGCGAACGCCATAAGTTCTTAAAAGCAGAAATAGCAAAGTATTTAGAACTGACAAATGGTATTACCGATGTCAGGACAGAAAACACCGTAAAAGGCAATCACCCTATCCTAAGATGGAGACGTCCTGATGTTATTGCCAACTATCGTGGGCAAGAAGTTGTCTTCGAGCTGCAACTAAGTACAACTTTTGTAAGTGTCATTGCGGAACGTGACTTGTTTTATAGGTTAAACCAAAAACATATTATCTGGGTTTCTAACTTTGATGAACAAGGAGAACATGTAGACTTGACCAACATGATGGTCAAGGACATTTACTACAATAATCGAATGAATCTTTTCATCTTCGACCTTGACGCTCAAAGGAAAAGCGAAGAATTGGGAGAGTTGGTGTTGAAATGCAATTGGTTAACCCCCGATGGAACTTGGCAATACCCTAACGGAAACACATCTGACAAATTGGGCGGCAAGTTCATTCGTCTTTCTAATCTTACATTTGATAACACGTATAAGCCCTACTTTGTAGACGCAGAGCAGGCGTATTATGCAGCACATCCTGAGTTCAAAATTAAAGTTACTAACATTGAGGAGGAGAATAAAGAGATATTGGCTGAGTTGGATAGGCAATGGGAAGAAGAATTAAGTCGTGAAGAAACAGAACAGCAAAAGACAGAGGAAAAGATTCAAGAGCTAATAGAGGACAACGAGATTGACGGGGAAGTTAAGTCCACAAAGAAATACATAATCGCCCAACGATTAGGTCAATATGGATTAATCACATACGACAGTATAATACGTATGCCATTTATCTATGATGAAATAAAGGCGCATAGGGGCTGGTATGAAGGAAAGAGAAATGGTACAATAGAAGTTTTTGCTTCTGACTATGAACTGATTGGCACAGACATCAGACGTATTGAAAAGTTGGGAGATAGTCACAAAAAGTACGTTAAAGAGAATGATGGAGACTGGCTATGGGGTATTATGGACAATAATGCTAAGCCAATAACGCAACCTGTCTTTTCAAAAATTGACGTATGGTCTTCAGACAAGTTTATAGCTGTTCAAGAAGGCCAATATTGTATTCTGAATCAAAACGGTCACGTCATAATTGCCGGATATGACTATATTAGCGAACTCAATAATGAAGGTATGGCCACCATCTCCAAGGATGGCCGAGAGGGGCGTATCGATTCAGAGTGCCAGGCTATAAAGTCAAATACTGAAAGAGTTTCAGACAGTCTTTCTAAAATAAACAAGTTTGGTAAGTGGGGATTGGAGAATAGCGATGGATCGATTCTTGTTCCTTGCGATTATGATGACCTAGGTTCATTTAATAATGGTATAATAGGACTGAATGGAATACATTTCTCTCATTTAGATGTCAAAATAGATACTGATTGTCCAGTCCGAGTGAAATATGTTTCTCGAAATGAAAGAAAGATGCTTATTTTCCGTGTAGGTAACAGAGAAGCATTTATGAATCTTCGGCAACAACAGAAGGCAACAAAGAATGGATTAAAACCTGCAGAGTTGACGCAGATGTATTTCTCTCATGCCAACGAGGATAAGAATTTGCTATACCTTAGTGCAACTCCCGTCAAGGCTATTGCTGCCAAACAGCAGATAGATGTCAATGACTCAGATATTCCTATGGGAAGTGTTATCGAAGGTTGCATTGTTCATGTAGACAAGAACTCTTTTATTATTAAATATAAGGATGGACAAACAGCCTATTTGCATCGCTCTACGTGGGGAGAATACTCAATGGAACAATTCAATAAAGGGCAAATGGTGAAAGTGGAGAAGACGGGATTCGATAGTATACATAATAAGCATGTATGGAAGATCCTTTCTGTTAATTGGCCTATAACATCAAATACGGAAGAGATAGGAGGAAAATTAAGCGAATAAGATATTTATGATTTTCAAATAACACCACAATGTCATTCAAAGAAGTCAATAACTTAAGAAAAGCAGGAAGGCTTGATGATGCATTGAGACTTGCAGAATCGGATCTTCGAGGCGAACAGTCTCATTGGACCTATAGTGCATTGTTCTGGGTTCTTCGAGATTATTGCAATCTATATATAGCCCATAATCAAAATCAATATGCCCTGAATGTCATTCAGAGAATGGAATCAGTGGTTGATTTTATAAGTGATTATGATGGAGTTGCTCATAGTGCGCTTCAAACACTTAGGCGTCATACAACTCCATTGTGGAGTGAAGTGAATAATCTGGTAAAACTATCTAAAAATGGGCAAGAGGAATCTGCTTATACACAGATTTGCGAATTAAATAGAAATAATAATCTATCACCCTTATTACATGAAGATGTAGGTTGGATAATATATTGGTATTTGAAGAAATGCTATGAATCATGTGGCTCATTAAATGCAAGAAGAGCCCTCCATACGTATCTTCAACTGGAAACTAAACGTCCTTCAACATTACACTCACAGATATTAAATGTTGCCACATTAATTAGTGAAAAATATGAGGATTTCAAATTCCTTCCATTTCTGGAGTTGTGGGATATCGAAATGTTGTCAGATGACGACTTTAGGTCATCTATTTGGAATGACAGGGAAATTCAGCCACTTGTTGAAAAAATCATAGAACGTTGCTTCAAATTAGGCTATGCGCTAAATGAAGTTGAACAAGCATTTACAAAGAATCAGGACATATCAGAGAATCTTGTGCTTTCATTGTTTTCGAGATTTCACTTTTTCAGTATTTACAAATATTCAAAAGATAATATTCAATTATTCTTTTCCGAAATAGAAAACTATACATCCACTATAGATGGCCTGTCCATAAAGAATGAGTATCATTCAAGAATTTTATCTTTGTATTTATGGAAACTGCCAGAGGAAAGCAACAAAGAAGCCGTTCTCATCATAAACAAATGGGGACTTGATAATTTTAGGAATGAGGACTGGTTGAGAGAGCAAAAAGAAGAAAAAGTTTTTCCTTCTTTGGTTGAAAAAGTGATAAAGCATTACTTTGCAGGTTTAAAAAGCAATTCGTATAGAAATGTTATCCCCGCATTTGAAACATTGTTAGAAAAGGCATGTGAAAAGTATGATGATGACCAGTTAGATCGTAACTTAGCTATTCTTATGTTGGCAAAGGGCGATAAGGAGAAAGCATTATCAATATACAGGTCGCTTTTACTGAATTTAAATCGTTTCTATGTATGGAAAGAATTAGCAGAAGCTACTGATGATATTGAATTGAAAGTATCAGCATATTGCAAGGCTATCATTTCTGAACCCAAAGACGAATTTCTAGGGGACATCCATTTAGCATTATCTGAACTTATGTTAAATAATGGGCTCTTCCCTGAGGCAAAGCGAGAACTGCAAACATACTCTGATACATATCGAAATAACGGATGGAGATTAAAAGATGAGTTCTTAAGTCTTAATTCTAGGATACCTAATGACGTTGTTATAACAGACAGTAATTTCTCATTCTACAACTCACACATGGCTTCTGCAGAGGACTTTGTTTATTCAGATATTAATTGGACAACGATGTTCATTGCAGACATATATGTCCAGAAGGATGGAGATAAACAAATAAAGAAAGTGAAACTCACATCAGCAGAAGGCCTGTCAATAGCAATTAAGTTTAAGAAGCTGGCATCTTCCAACAATTACATAGGAAAATGTTATGATGTGAAGATTCATTCAAAGGAAAACCGAAAAGAAATAGTCCTTATAAAGGAATCTAGTTCCAATATTAACCAACTACTCTCACCCGTGGTCTGCTATGTCGATTACCATAATAAAGAAAAGAAATGTTACCATCTTGTAAGTGAAACCCAGAAAGAGTTAATTTTGTCACATGCACCAGGAAAACTAAGCGAAGGAACATTTTGTAGATGTTATGAGGTTCCTGAGTTAAAGGAAGACACTCACGATGATTTTGTATTTCTTGATTGGGATTTACTTTCTACACCTAAAAAGGCAAAACCGCAGAAAGCTATTTTCTGTGATTCAATCGAAGAAAGTGAAGGAATAGAGAAATTCCCATTAGAAACGGCAATCGTGGATAGTGTCAATGACAGTAAAGAGCTTTTTCATTGCGTTTTTGGCAGGGGAGCAGACATTATCATAAAGTTTAATCAAACTACGCTTCGTCCGCAAATAGGAGATTATGTAAGTATTAGATATTTGAAGAAGAAATCAAAAGAAGGGAGAGAATTTCGAAAAATGCTAGCTATTGAGCCTGCAGATACATGTGATGAGGTTTTAAAGAAAACTATTTCAGGGCCGATACGTCTAAATTACAACAGCAAAGGACAGTTGTTTGGATTTGTTGATGATTATTATGTCCCTACTCATTTAGTTGAGGGAATAAATGAGGAAGAGCCAGTTTGTGTTGATGTCGTGTTTAATGGAGAAAAGTGGCAAGCTTATAAATTGCTACGATATAACGGAAATTAGGAGGATATGGTTATGCAAGTAAAAAAATTGTCACCGAATAATCTGTTTAAGCAGGTTTATGCTATATGTGATAGCAATAATCCAAGTCTGGTTGTACTGACATCAATGGATATAGAGGCTCGTAATAGATGGATACGTGCTTTTAATGAGGCGAATTATCATCTTTGGGCACATTCTATGAGAGTAATAAGACATATAGAAGGTAGGCTACACTTTGAAGAGGAAAATACAATTGATAGTGTTTACAATGTTATTTATGGAGGAGTTGACTCTGAAAACAAAGACAACCAATCAGACGAGTCAAATGACAATAATAGCGAAGAGATAGATGATAGTTCTCAGGTTATCATACCTGTTAAAAGAAGCAATTTGTTGGATAACAATTCTACTGTCGTCTTTTGTGAAGCGCAATTGTTAAGCCAAAATCTCAATCAAACGGAATTAGTCAGATATGGAACAGGCAAGCTACTAGACGATGTGCTATCTTTTGTTTTTGAGAAAGGAAATCGCAAATTAATACTGATAGGCGACCCTTATTATCTAACATATGGAAAAAGCACAGATTCTTCTTTGTGTATAGACACTTTGGCGGAGAAGATGCCCAACATTCCGATATATTGTTATGATGACGGTATACCTGAAGTTTTTTGTCCAGGGAAACAAGAACTGCGAATATTATTAGCTTCGAGTATAGAAAAACAATGTTTCAATAATTTGCATTATAACTTTGGTGCGAATTTAGATAATATCAATAGAGAGGGTCTGGAACCAATCCTTAAAGACTGGTTTTCAGAACCATTGTCTCGTGATCCATTATATGCCGCACTTTTTTATACTAATAATGATTGCTATCTTGCTAATCTATGGATAAAAAAACATTGTCTTAAGAATGGAGAAGAATTAGCTAAAGGTGATTTGTTGATAATGAATAATAACATAACCATATCCGTGGATTTACCTGTTGACGATCCATTAAAAATTTATAATGGTATGTATTTGACTTTATTAGACATTATTGGTCATGAAGACAAAACTATACAAATAAAGACAAAAGGAGGAATAACTAATGTGAGTCTGTTCTTTACAAAAATAAGAGTAAAATGTATTAGTATAGAGGGGACACCAGAAAAGGAATTGTTCATGTTAGACAATTATTTTAAGGCTGATGAACTAACAAAGAATGAACAAATTGCAATAAGAGTTTATTGTAATATGTTACTAAGGGACAGAACTCGAAAAGAGGAAATTTCATTCACTAATTCTATTCAATATCGCAATATGGTTGAAAGTGATGAATTTGTGAAATTATCATTCGATGAGCAACGAGCAATTATAGATTTAGCAAACAATGTTTGTATTGAGAAAAGCTTGCAAAAGGAAGTTCACACCACAAACGATGCTCGCAGAGTTTTTAGGCGATATCGACAACAATGGGAAATGTACATTAGAAAGCAGATTCTTGACACAGATCCCTATTTAAATGCTGCATGCCTTTCTTATGGATGGGCTATAACTGTACACAAATCCTTGGGTGTATATTTTAATAGTATATGGCTCAAAGGAGCCCAAAATGCAAATAGTGGAATCACAAATGAGTCATACTTTAGGTGGTTATATAGTGGGGTGACTTCTTCTATTAAGAAACTGTATTTGTCATCTCCACAAACAATATCACCTATGATGAACTGCCAAATTGATGATGTTGAAAATGATACCCCATATACAGGTGGTTCTTATTTGGTATTCCATGACAAAAGCATAAAAGACATCAATAATTCTATCATAACGTGTGCCAATATTAGTGATAATACAAAGATTTTAATTGATAAACTCTCTAAAGAACTACAAAAGAATAATTATGTATTAAAGGCCATTACTTGCAAGAGTTGTTATCTAACATTGGTAGAATACACATTAGGAGTGAATAGCTCCATCGTAAAAAGGCTGCTTATCGATAACAAAGGAGAGAAAGACTGTTTTGCAGTTTCCAATGTAAGATTTGATGGGCAGATTGCCCAAGAGGACAAAATGTTTATGTGTATTATCCGACAATGTATGAGTAATGAATTGCCTACTGATTTCAGGAAGGATATTTATGATACATGGAAAATCAAATTACAGCAGTATTCTTTGTATATTGTAATTGCAAAAAGTCAGGAATGGCATGATACACTAATTGTTTTCAATAACGAAGATGAAAAAGTGGCTGCAGAGATTTGGTATAACAAAGACGGATTTCTAACTAAGATTAAATTTATAGCTAATGAAAGTGAGCATGTTTATAACTTATTTAAGGAAGTAATTGGTAAATAATAATCAAATGGGCACGGCAAATTAAAACTCTACCAATAGTGCTGCCATACTCTAAGTTGCTTCCAAGCTTACTCATGAGTATGTTTAGAGTACGGGTAGAAGCAGGCTGGAAGCAATCTGGAAGGATGCTAAAAGCAGACCGATGAGGTAAGAAACAATAATAATGCAACGAATAAAAACGTTATAAATAATAGAACGGGATATGAGTAAGAAGTCGATACGTTTTTTCAACGACCGCGAAGTCCGGGCCGTTTGGGACGAGCAGCACAGCAAGTGGTGGTTCTCGGCAACGGATATCGTGCGGGCTGTCAACGATGAGGAGGACTACGTCAAGGCGGGCAACTATTGGCGATGGCTGAAGAAGAAGTTGGCGACTGACGGCATTCAACTCGTGAGTGTCACTCACGACTTCAGATTCCAAGCACCTGACGGCAAGCGGCGTTATGCTGATGCGCTGGATGCAGAGTGCGTTCAGACAGTGGCAAAGAACTATCCCAACAACCGTGCCCGTAAGTTCTTGGATTGGTTCATCTATAGCGACAGCAGCATTGACGGACAGAGCAAGAAGAAGGCTTACACGTTGATAGAGAGCGGACTAATGGACAGTATGGAACCAGGAACGGTGAAGTGTCTGCAACAGATTCACGCCTATCTGTTTGGTGGGCTATATGACTTTGCTGGCAAGATTCGTACGAAAACCATCGCCAAGGGGAATACTTTGTTTTGTTTGGCGGAGCATTTGCACAGTTATCTTAAAACCGTTGAGGCAATGCCAGAGACAACTTTCGACGAGATTGTAGAGAAGTACGTGGAGATGAATGCGGCTCACCCATTTATGGAGGGCAACGGGCGCTCAACACGCATCTGGCTTGACATGATATTCAAGAAGCGCATGAAGATGTGCGTGGATTGGAGCCGGATTGACAAACGTGACTATCTCGACGCCATGATTGCCAGCCATACGGATAGTAGTCGTATCCATGAATTGCTCAAAGGCGCAATGACTGACAAGATTGACGACCGCGAGATATTCATGAAGGGTATCGACTACTCGTATTACTATGAGCAGGAAGAATAATAACATCGAAAGGAACGAAAGGGATGGGGATGCGCTCCGCGCAGAAATCTTTCAAAATCTATGCTGATGCCAAAGGCATCATAAAAAATTCGTGTTTTTCGTGTTTTTCGATGTTCCCTGATTATTTGATGTTTTTTTTGAACATCGAAAGGCACGAAAAAAACGAAAGGGATGTGCGCAGCGCATCCCCCTTTAGTCCCTTAAGTCCTTAAAGTCCGTAGAGAAAAGACCGTAGAAAAATCCGTAGAGAAAAGACCGTAGAGAAAAACCAGGCGAAGTTCCTCAGCGATGTATCTGGTAGCAGAAGTCGTCGAAGCGGGCTGTGCCGCCCTCGCCATAGCAGAAGAGTCCTATGCGGAACCCTTTCCAGAAGCCTTTCGACATCATGAAGGGCTCGCCGACGGGTGTGTAGCGTCTGCCGTCGAGGCTGTAGGCGAAGCGGTGCTGGTTGGTGGTGACGTCGAGGGTGATGCGCAGGAACACCTTCGTAGGCCGCTTGCTGCTGACGAGTTCCGTCTGTCCGTTCTCCTCTATATAGATGCCGTCGGCATTAACGCCGATGCCGCGGAAGTCGCTGCCGATACAGAGCAGTCCGGCACGGGCGGTGTCGAGGTCGCGGCAGTCCATCAGTACGGTGGCCTCGCTCTCGAAGCCCATGGTCTTCTGGGTGAGCATGTTGCGGGCGTTCTTCAGGTCGGGCGAGGGCTGGGCGTGGATGGTCAGCCATCCCTTCCGCTCGGTGAGGCTCCAGTGGCTGTCATCGGGGTTGTGGCACCACTGCCACTGCAGTCCCAACTGTGTGCCGTCGAAGTCGTCGGAGGTCTGTGGCAGCATCGGCAGGGTATTGCCGCCCACGGCCGGCTTTGTCCATACGCTGACGGGTTCGCCGATGCCGTTGCCGTCGATGTCGACGCCCATCAGCGGCCAGTCGTCGCGCCACCGTGCGGGCTGCAGGTGGACGACGCGTCCGAGCACGGGGGTGTCCTGGAAGTGGAAGAACCACCAGTCGCCGTCAGGCGTGTCGACGAGGGCACCCTGATGGGGTCCGTTGACCGCTGTGGAGCCCTGTTCGAGCACCACACGCTTCTCGTAGGGTCCGTAGATGTTTTTCGACCGCAGGACGGTCTGCCAGCCTCCGCCGACGCCGCCCTCTGGGATGATCAGATAGTAGTAGCCGTTGCGTTTGAGCCATTTCGTGCCTTCTGCCACGGGTCCGGTATATACCGTCACGCCGTCGTCGAGCAGCCGTCGGCCGTCGGCCGACATCCTGTGGACGATGATAGGTCCTGCTCCCCACTGGCTACGGCCGAGATAGGCCTGGCCGTCATCGTCCCAGAGTGGACAGGGGTCTTCCCATTTCTCCACGGCCTTCACGCAGTGGAGCGGTGTCCACGGCCCGCGCACGTCTTCTGCCGACGACATGAAGAGGCCCTCGTCGGGCGTACACACATAGACGTAGAAGCGTCCGTCGTGCCAGCGGATGCTCGGTGCCCATGGTCCTCCGGCATAGTGGCTGTTGGTGTTCCATCCCGGCAGGTCGAGGCGTCTGAAGATCTGGGCAGCGACCTGCCAGTTCACCATGTCGTCGGACTCCAGCACCTGCATGCCCAGGAAGTGGAAGTCGCTGGCCACCATGTAGTACTTGCTTCCCACGCGGATGACGTCGGGGTCGGAGTAGTCGGCATTGAGCACAGGGTTCTTATACGTGCCGTTGCCCTGGTCGCCCCAGTCGAGGGGCGCCTGTGCGCTGACACCCGTCGTGCACAGTGTCAGCAGGATGGAAAGTATTACTCTCATCTCTTACAAAAGGAACTGATTGTTAATGACTATTATGCAATTGTGAATCTCCTATTTGAGAAAGGTCATGACGAAACTTGGTAAACCCGCCTGCATTCTAAAGTGGTCAAATTCGACCACTTTAAAATTGGGATTATGAATCATCTCCCAAGTACCAAGAAACTCAATGGTGTATCTTGTGCGAATCCAATTCTTGATGATGTCGGCAGCACGGCTTTCGCTTTGTTTGCCATTAGCCATATCTGTAAGTGATATATAATCCTTATCGTTATAAGACAAGACTGTTATTTCCGTGTTCTGAACCGTTATCTTTGCCATAGGGTAATGCTAATATGATTATGTGTGCAAAGGTAGCATAAAATCATGAGACAAAAGAACAATAGGCGAAAAATCCCTCAAAAGATTTGTTATCTCGCGTATTCTATGTACCTATGCCCCCGACAAAGAGCCATTGAAACAGGCTGGTGGCTTAGCGTCTGGAGTTCTTTGATACGCAAATCACGGCAGAATGAGGAAATGAGAACCGTTGCCAGTTCGTAACCCCGATTTTTCTCAATTCTCCGAACTGCCTTTATTTACAAAAAGGTTTGCGATTATATCCAAAATTACGAAATATCTTTCTACTCCCCAAATGTTTTCCTTGTATTATTTTTGGCTGTCTTTCTGCCACCGTCTTTTGTTTTCACGCCGGATTAAAGGCTTGCTGCCCAAACCAAAGGCCGTTTTATGCCGAACACCAATAAAAAAAATGAAAAGCCTGCGTGTGGCATGGCTTTTCATTTTTTTATATGGATGATTTCCGACGTTCTTTAGTCGCTGATGAGGCACTCGCCGGTCATGTCGGCGGGCTGCTCCAGTCCCATAATGTGGAGGATGGAGGGTGCGACGTCGGCCAGGCGGCCGTCCTTCACGGTGGCGGAGTTGTTGTTCGTCACGTAGATGAAGGGTACGGGGTTGAGGGAGTGTGCGGTGTTGGGTGTGCCGTCGGCGTTGATGGCATTGTCGGCATTGCCGTGGTCGGCGATGATGATGGCCTCGTAGTCGTTGGCCTTGGCAGCCTCGATGACCTCGCGCACGCAGTTGTCGACGGCCCAGACAGCCTTGGCGATGGCGTTATAGACGCCGGTGTGGCCTACCATGTCGCCGTTGGCGAAGTTGACGACGATGAAGTCGTACTCCTGGGTGTTGATGGCGCCGACGAGTTTGTCTTTCACCTCGTAGGCCGACATCTCGGGCTTGAGGTCGTAGGTGGCCACCTTAGGTGAGGGGACGAGGATGCGGTCCTCGCCTTCGAAGGGTGCCTCGCGTCCACCGTTGAAGAAGAACGTCACGTGGGCGTACTTCTCGGTCTCGGCCGTGTGGAGCTGTTTCTTCCCGAGTTTCGAGAGGTATTCGCCGAGGGTGTCTTCGACGTTCTCTTTGGGGAAGAGGATGCCGACGCCGCGGAAGTTGGCATCGTAGGGTGTCATGCAGTAGTATTTCAGTCCGGGGATGGTCTTCATGCCTTCCTCGGGCATGTCCTGCTGGGTGAGCACGGTGGTGAGCTCCTTGGCGCGGTCGTTGCGGAAGTTGATGAAGATGACGGCGTCGCCCTCTTCGATGACGCCGTTGACCTGGGTGTTGTGGATAGGCTTGATGAACTCGTCGGTGACGCCTTCGTCATACGACTCCTGCATGGCCTTGAGCATGTCGGCCGACTGCTTGCCCTGTCCGGCGACGATGAGGTCGTAGGCTTCCTTGACGCGTGCCCAGCGCTTGTCGCGGTCCATGGCATAGAAGCGTCCAACGATGCTGGCGATATGTGCGTCGTTCTGACGGCATACGTCCTGCAGCTGGCTGATGAATCCGATACCCGACTTCGGGTCGGTGTCGCGGCCGTCCATGAAGCAGTGGACGAAGAGCTGGTCTTTCAGTCCGTATTCCTTTCCTATCTCAACGAGTTTGAACAGGTGGTCGAGGCTTGAGTGGACGCCGCCGTCAGAGGTGAGTCCCATCAGGTGGAGTTTCTTGCCGTGCTCCTTGGCGTAGGTATAGGCCTCGACGATGCAGGGGTTCTTCATGATGGAGCCGTCCTTGCAGGCGCGGTTGATTTTCACCAGGTCCTGATAGACCACGCGTCCGGCACCGATATTCAGGTGACCCACCTCAGAGTTTCCCATCTGTCCGTCGGGCAGTCCGACATCCTCGCCGGAGGCCTGCAGCTGTGAGTGAGCCGATGTTGCGTTAAGAAGGTCGAGGTAAGGCGTCGGCGTGTTGTAGATGACGTCGCCCTTGCCGTGTTGTCCGATTCCCCATCCGTCGAGGATCATCAGAAGTGCTTTTTTTGCCATAACAAAATGTGTTTTATTTAAATAATATTCATTTCCGCCTGCAAAATTACTGCTTTTTCTCCGATTATGCGAAAATAAAATAGTAATTTTGAAGGCGGAAGGAATAAAAACATTACATTCGTCAATCCGTAAGAGCAAGAAGAACAATTACAAGACGGTGCTTGCAGCCGTAAGGGCGACAGAGGGGCTGGATTTCATCCGGCCTTTTCTCGCCATGGCAAAGCTCAAACAAGTTCGGCTTTGCTCTTTCAGCTTAACGAAAACGTTATAATCTGTGCAGAACACATTCGGCGTGAAGAAATTAGAAATAAAAGGCGTGGAATTGGATTTTATTTTATATCTTTGCCGCGAAAAAACTAAGTAGACTGATTATGAGACGTTTTCTATTTGCATTTGCAGCCCTTTTGTTCCTTCAATTTGCCAAGGCTGACACCTTGTCAACCTGTCCGTTTGTAAAGATGACTGCCGAGCGCCTTCCTGACCTGCATACGCCCCGTTCTGGCCATCAGACGATGCTTGTAGGCAACGAGGTCACCGTGTTCGGAGGCCATACCCGAGGCTATGTACTCACTCCCACGGCTGAGTATTTCAGCGAAGGGCGGTGGCACCAGCTGGAGATGGTGTATGCTCACGACAACGGGCTGGCGGTCCTGCTGACCTCCGATAGTGTCCTTCTGGCAGGCGGCCACGAGAAGAATCTGGGCATCGGGCAGAGTTTTGAGGTGGAGATGTACTGTCCGCAAACTCATACCTTCGAGGGCTTTGGCTGTCTCGATCAGAAACGGGCCATGGCGGAAGGAGTGCAGATGGCCGACGGGCAGGTGGCTGTGTCGGGAAACTGGTATGGAGACGATGGTATAGAGATGTTCGACCCTGGATGCCGAAAGTTTAGACACGTCAAGGACGCATCGGTAAGCCGCAGCTATGTCCACCTGCTGCGTATAGGTGATGATGAGGCTCTTGTGTTCAGCAATATGGACAGGAAGGGGGAACCCTTTGATAGTGTGACGGTTGACCGGCTGAAGGGCGAGCCGTTCAGCGTGCCTCTGCTGCGAGAGTGGCGGAGTGCTTGTTTCCCGAACAGCAGTGTCGAAGGCTTCATCGGCGATATGTCGAAGGGCGACTATGCCTACCTGATGGCAGACAAGAACGACGCAGGCCAGCTGGCCATCATCGAGATTCGTGATACTCTTTTCGCACTGCTGCCGACTAACGCACCTATACCTGTGGCTGGCATCTCCGGAGATACCATAACTTATATTCCTTGCCTTATTGCCGACCGTGAGGCTGGGCGAGGCTACGTGGTGGGGACTGCTCCGTCCTGCCGCTATTATGTTCTTGCCATTGACTATCAGCAGCGCCCGGCTCCCATCACGCTGTTTTATACAGACCCCCAGGCGGAGCAATGCGTGGTCAGTGGCACACAGCCCGTGCTGACACCGGAGGGCAACCTGCTCATCTGTGGAGGCATTCAAGAGAGCAACTTCCAGCCCCTCAGGTCGGCATGGCTGTTGCGGGTAGGTGCCGCAGCTCCTGAGCCCTCTTTGTCTCAGGGAATGCTGCTCGCTATCGTCATTGCCACGCTGGCCAGCCTTGCCTTGGCGCTTTATGTCTACCGAACAAGGCGTGGGCAGAAGGTCGCAGCAACGGGCACTGGTGCTAATACAGAAGTTCTCATGCAACGCATCAACGAGGTAATGCAGTCGCAGCGGTTGTTCCTCAACAGCGAACTGCGTCTGGAGGATGTTGCCAAGGCTATCGGCACCAACCGCACGGCTCTCTCTAACTGTATCAACAGCCACTATGGCGGGCAGTTCAAGCAGTTTGTCAACAAGTACCGCGTAGCCTATGCCCAGCAACTCATGCTCGAGAAGCCAGATAGGAAGATGCTGGATGTCTGGACGCAGTCGGGTTTTGCCAGCGAGTCTGGTTTTTTCCGTACCTTCAAGGCCGTTACCGGGCTCTCACCCCTTGAGTGGAAAAAGCTGCACACAGGCTGACTCCTTCAATCACTTTCTTTTGTTCTTTTTGCAAATCGACTTGCGGAATACGTTCTGCAAGTCGATTTGTATATTTCGCAAGTCCTTTCTTTCTGTTTTTCCCTATCTTTGCCGACACAATTACAAATCAGAAATTGAAGACATGAAAAAGCAACTATTTACAGCATTTGTCCTGCTTTTCTTTTCGGCGGCAGGGGTGTGGGCTCAGGATGCAGCCCAGCGACTGGTGGTGTGGCAGGTGAACGGCGAGAAGACGTTGTTCGACTTGACCGACCAGCCGGAGACGACCTTCGAGGAAGGCAAACTGGTGATAAAGACAAGTAGCAGCACGGTATACTACCAGCAGGCAAACGTGCTCCGATACACCTATGATGGCCCCATGACAGCCATCGAGTCAGTGACGCTGCAGCCTGGGGAGATACGCTACACGCAGGGCAGCGATGAGTTGTGCTTCGATGGACTGGCCGACGGCACGCAGCTGACGGTCTATGCCCTTGACGGCAAGCAAATCTTCTCGCAGAAGGCTGTCGGCGGACAGTGCTCGGTAGTCTCGCTGGCAGCACTGCCTGCAGGCTCGTATATAGTGAAAGTAAACCAAGCAACCTTTAAATTCTCGAAGCGATGAACAACCAACACTCTTTATATAAATATGTGCTTGCCCTCATCCTCGTCCTGACGGGGATGCAGGGCGTCTGCGCTCAGGATGCCTTCTACATCTACCGTAACGATGGCAACTTCGACGGGTTCTTTTTCGACCAGGTAAAACGCATGGGCTATTCAAAGACAGACCTGCTGGGCAACGACCACGATATCTATGTGGTGCAGGAGGTAGAGACTGCTGACTCGCTCTATCGCATCCCTCTGGCTGCCATTGACTCGATAGGCTTTCAGCAGCCGGAGATTATCCTCAGTCCGAAGCTGAAGAACATGGCCGAACTTAACGCTGATGGAAAGTGCATGAGCGACTACGTGATAAAGGTGGAGGCCCTCTCCGATAATTACAACTACTTCACGCTGGAATTCGACCTGAATACTCCCGAAGAGCTGCTTCCCCAAAGCAAAGATGTGATAGTCGACTTCTACAACCCTCTTTACAAGCGTGAAGGTGTGAAGGACGAGGACTACTCGGGCTTCTCGGGCAAGGTCCAGTGGAGCGGTAAGGAGAAAAGCAAGGATGGCTACCACTACATGGTGTATACGGAGCCGTTGGAGTCGCTCAGCGATGTGTTCGTGCAGTTTATCAGTACCGAGGAGGTGGCGGAAGACGAAAACGGCCATCAGACTCGCCGCTTGGCAGGATGGAATCCCGGCAACGTGAGAAAGGGACTCCTTGATGGGCAGGGCAGCGTCAACGGTACCATCCTCGACATCGACCTGCCCCTGAAACGCGACTTCTCTGTGGGCAAGGGAACGGTGACGGTAGAATTGGGCGTCAAGCTCAAGTCACGTCTGGCAGCCACCTATAAGATAACCAAGAACGACTTCTTCATCAAGACGCTGAGCATCCACGAAGCCGAATTGAAGTCAGCCCTGGCGGGAAAGTACGATGGCGACTTTGAAGCTCAAATAGTAGGATTGCCCGAGCGGTCGAGCAGCATCAAGTTTCCTGCCAACCTGCCCATATTCCAAACCCGTCCCGCACCCAATGCATTCCTGCGCCTGAAGGGTGAGATGGGGGCCAGAATCGACCTGCCCGCCGTGAGATACTGGACCAAGCAGAGCTTCCTCGTCGACAAAGACATGAGACCGATGATGAGCTTCTCGTACGACACGAACGGCCCGGTAGGCAAATTGGAAGAAAGCATCTTCGAAGGCACCGACCTGTCGCTCTACGTGAACGGCTCGGCGCAGATCGGCGTGAAGCTGAGCGCTAACATCGAGTCGAACGACTGGCTGAAGGATATCTTCTCCACGGGTCTCTACTGCGACCTCTATCTGGGGCCGCAGGTGGAAGGCAAGGTGGAACTGAAGGAGAGCGTGAAAGACCTCATCGACGGCACTACCAATCTGTACCAGCTGATGAAGGGCAGCAATGTCAACGTGGCAGGACTGGCCGCCAACATGGAGGTCAAGGGAAAGCTGAAGATGTTTAATGACGACGAAGCGAAGACTTTCCTGGAGTATAACAAGAAGTTCTGGGATGCCACTTGGTATCTCTTCCCCGACCTCTCGAAGAGCGAAGCCCACTTCGACACAGAGACGGGCGACATCGTCGCCACGGTACGTGCCACACGCCCTGTCTTCGTACCCACCAAGCTGGGCTTCGGCGTGTTCGACCAAGAAAAGCAATGTGTGGCCAAGGACTTCAATTCTATCAACTACTTCATTTCGGAGAAACTGGCCAACGAGGGAACGTTCAAGTTCCCGAACCTCAACTGCGGTCCTTACAACGTACGGCCAGTGCTGCAGGTCCTCGGGATGGAGGTGCCTGCCGATCCCACATTCAATATCGTGGTCAAACCGGTATTGGTCCAGGGCAACGATTCCACCAAGGAGTCCTTCCATCTGGGCCCCGGTGAAGATAAGATAGAGATACCCTTCAAGACCAATGCCAAGCAGGTGGAAGTCTTCATGCTCGATGCCAGCGGCAAGCGCATGACACCGGCCGAGGGCTTCTATGAGATAAGCGAACCGGGCACGGGTGTTCACGAGCGCATTCTGACACTGAATACCGACAAGAACGACCTGCCGCTGCCACAGGAATGGAACGTCCTGCTCTGTGCCAGCACTACGGGAAGGTATGAGACATATGAGGCTGTCGACACCATTGGCATCGTACAAAGCGGTGGCAATGTGGTTTTCACGGGGATGGTAGTCAATGCTTATGGAGTTGGAAAGCAAACCTCTCACCGTTATGGCTATACAAGTTGGGATGGTCCCTTCGACTCGACTCTTGAAGAAGACTTTGTCCATGAACAGCTGGTCGTCAGCCAAAACCTGGAAGCCACGCGGGTGGGCGACCTGATTTATTGCAGGGCTCACATTGTCTATCGCGAAACCGATACCCGGGACGAGAGTGGAACAGACAAGCCGGAAGATGGCATCTACGAACATGGTCTGCGCACGCATAAGGTCACGGACACAGGCGATGTCAGTTTCACTCTCGACCTGTCGTCACCAGGGAAGATGTGTATATACGATGGCAGATATGTACGCAACTGGGACGAATACCATCTGACCGACATCAAGATTAAATGGTGGAATACACGAAACAATGAAGTCACGCATGAAAGGTCGGAGTATTCCAAGCAGACCTCCCGCTACAACGCAGAGTTCACCTGGGATGGCCCCATTCCGTTCAGGGAGGAAAAAAGTGGCCGTTTGCTCTGCTTCGAACTCAAGGGGCGCGACATCTTCTCACGTCACGTTGAACGGCAGCAGGATACCTACACTAGCACCTATGATCTAAAGGAGGGCACAGGAACGTCGGAAGAACACTTCGACATAACCTATCAGAGCGGAGCGCCCGACGACGACAACAGTATCTCTATCCAGCTAAGTTATTAGCAGTAGCCTGAACAGCCTGCCTTGACGGACGGCTAATACGCACATAGCCCGAGGCACACCCCGGGCTATGTGTTTACATGTCTTTTCTGATTCCCTATTGGGGCATCTTCTCCCAAACGTTGTCGCTCACCTTCTTGTAGGTAGCGAGAATGTATTCGTCGGAGCTATACATGTACTTCAACTTCAGCGTGTTGTTGGACAGGCCATCTACGACGAACGTCTGGTAACCGGCTCTCAGGCTTTTGCTTTCCTCGTTGAAGGAGAAAGAGAAAGTTCCGTTCTGGTCGAATACGCCATAATCCCCGCTCATTACCGTGCAGTTGCCGTCTTTGTCAAAGCGCAGGTATTCAGCGTCGTCGGCACTGACTTTCTTTTCATGGTGGAAGTCTCCGTCCTCATAGGCAACGCCACGGGTCTGCTGCCAGCTGCCGTAAAGGGATTCCACGCCTGCTACTCCTGTGACATCGTCATCGTCGTCACCGCATGCGGTGAAGCCTACACTCAACATTGCTACCATCATCATGGTCAGTAAGTTCAAAAAATACTTTTTGTTCATAGTCGTTTAATTAATATAATTAATAATGTGTATGATTGGTCATGATGGTCTGTTTTGTTAATATACGCCTACCTCTGCGATGCCGGGTGATTCGGTGAACTGGGTGATGGTGATGCGCAGGCGGTCGGCCACGGTGGCAGGGAAGCGGTGCACCTTGACACGCAGGTCGTTGGGGGCCTTGCCTTCGAAGAGTGTGTACCACTGGCCGTTGAGCGCATACTCCAGCCGGTAGGCCTTCATGCGAGGGTTGCTGCCCTCGGTGATGGTTACGGTGCTGATGGTCTGTGGCTCCTGCAGGTCTACCTCCCAGAAGGGCTCCTTCACCAGCGGATGCGACCACCAGGCAGACTCGAAGTCGTCGTCGTTGGCCAGGTCGGAGATGTTCATGTCGTAGCTCCACGAGCTCTCGGCGGGCTTGCCCTTGGCGATGTTATGTCCGATGATGGGCCCGTCGTTTCCGGGCAGGCGGGGTGTCTCCGTCAGCGGTTTCCACAGCCGGCCTATTTCTTTCAGGGCCTCTACGGCATTGTCGTCGAGGAGCCCGTCGCGGTTGGGCGCGGCGTTGAGGATGAAGTTGCAGTAGGCCTTTTCCGTGTATGGCCGGATGTTTTCGTCGACGAGCCACTGGGGCGACTTCAGCTTGTCGGTCGGCATCGACTCCTTCCAGAACCAGGTGCGCTGCAGGGGCAGGCAGGCCAGGGCAGGAAGGCGGTTGTCGGAGGTGGAGATTTTCTGTCCGGCACCCTGCTCATATGACTTGATATCGGTGTAGAAGAGCGCCTCGCGCGGATACTTCGCCGCGTTCAGGTCCATCACAAGGCAGTCGGGCTGCAGGCGCTTGATGTGGGCATAGATTTCGTCGAAGGGAACCTCGTCGTAGGAGATGCGGCTCCATGGGGCGTCCCAGCCGTCGATGATGAGGGCCTCGATGGGGCCGTAGCCTGTGAGCAGCTCCGTCAGCTGGGCCTTGAGCATGGAAATCTTCCACGGCTCGATGTGCCCCGGGCGCAGGCGGTGGTGGGTGTCGAGGATGGAGAAGTAGAGCATCACCTTCAGGCCTTCGGCGCGGAAGGCGTCAACGTATTCGCGCACCACGTCGCGCTTCAGTGGCGAGTTCATCACGTTGTAGTCAGTAGTCTTTGTGTCCCAGATGCAGAAGCCGCTGTGGTGCTTCGTTGTCAGGCAACCGTAGGACATGTGGGCGTCCTTTGCAGCCCGTGCCCACTGGCGGCAGTCGAGCTTCGTGGGGTTGAACACCGAAGCCGGCAGGTCGGGGTCGGGCCAGTCCTCTGGCGCATAGGTTGGGATGTTGTAGTGGATGAACATGCCGAACTGCAGGTCGACAAACTGCTGCTGACGTTCGAGGAGAGGGGTCTGCGAGAAAGAGGCTATAGCCGTCAGCAGTAACAGGGTTAACAACAATGTTTTTTTCATGAGGAGTTGACTTTTGCTCTTAATTTCCCTGCAAAAGTACTCATTTTTATTGATATTACGAAAGAAGTGCGGCAAAAACTTGTCGCACTTCTTTCGTTCCTCCTTTATTCCAGTTTTGCTTAGTCGATGTTGATCTGGCGATGGATGGTCTGCTTCTCCTGCACGAACTTCGGCAGTTCCACGGTGAGCACGCCGTCGTTGACACGGGCTGCAATCTTGTCCTTCTCCACGTCGTCGGGCAGGATGAGCGTCTGCTCGAACTTCGAGTAGCTAAACTCGCGGCGCAGGTAGTGGGCCTTCTTGTCCTCTTCCTTCTGTTCGGCCTTGCGCTCCATCTTGATGACCAGGTTGCCATCCTTGTTGATGTTCACGTTGAAGTCTTCCTTCGTCATGCCCGGAGCGGCCACTTCCACCGTGTAGGCCTTGTCGTTTTCCAGTACGTTGATGGCCGGAGCTGTAGCTGCTGCACGCGGCATGAAGTCGGTATCGAAAAAGTCGTTGAACACTTCGGGTAACCATGCATTTCTACGAATCATTGGTGTCATAATCAAATCCTCCATTTTTATTAATTGGTTATACTTTTTGTTTCTTCCGAGCCTTGCGGCTTCACCATGATAATTGCAACATCCAGACCAGACCCTAAAAGATGACAATTTGGCGCAGACGAATGACAAAATGGCAAATAAGGGTAGACAAGGAGCATTTCAGTCCGTGTTTATCCGTGTTAGCATTGAATAATAAAAGTCTCCGTGCCCGTCCGTGTAATAAATAGGTGTCTTTGTCTTTATGTAGAAAAAGTGTTTCTGAATATTCTTTACAAAAGTCGCCGAAATCGGCTCTGAGAATCGATTATTTTGAAAAAATTTTTCCTTGGCTTCAAATAACGCAGTTATGAGTCGTTTGTTGCAACCTGTTGACAATGAAGCGAATAGCGTTTTCGTCCTTGATAACCACCGACAAACCGACCAACGAATCCGACCTTTCGGACAGCGAAAGGCAAGCTTTCGTTCAGACTTTAGGTACAAAAGTCATGACGAAAAGTAAGAAATCGTGATGCGATTTCTTAGAAATCATGCAACGATTTGGTACAAAAGTCTTGATGATTTGTACCAAAAGTCTATCACTCGCCCCATGAAACCTCGGAAAAATGGCTTCGGAAGTCGCATTTGTTTTGCTGGAACGCCTGTAAATCCTGACAGAAATTTTCGGTAAAAAAGTTTTACAACGCTCCCTCTGGAGGGTAGGGTGGGCTTTAGGGTGGGGTAAAAAAATGAGGGCAGACAAACATCTGCCCTCAACCAACACAAAAACTAAACTAGACTTAACTAAACTAATTTGGGAATTTCACAACCCCCTCATTGTCGAGTGCAAATTTACGACAACTTTTTTAATTGTGCAAATTTTTTTCTATTTATTTTCGATTATCTTTAAAAAATTCTTATTTGTCGATAAATTTTGTAGGGTTTTGTCTAAAATGACCATTGCTGCCGCGGCTTCGACGATGACGACTGCGCGGGGCAAGACGCAGGGGTCGTGGCGCCCTTGGGCCTTCATGGTGGTGGGGTTGCCTTCGAGGTCGATGGTCTGCTGTGGTTGCAGGATGGTGGGTGCCGGCTTGAAGGCTACGCGGAAGTAGATGTCTTCTCCGTTGGAGATTCCTCCCTGTATGCCGCCGCTGTGATTGGTGGCTGTGCGGCCTTCAGGGGTCCACGGGTCGTTCTGTTCGGAGCCTCTCATGGTGAGTCCGTTGAAGCCCTCGCCGTATTCGAATCCCTTGGCGGCATTGATACTCATCATGGCATGTGCGAGGTCGGCGCTGAGCTTGTCGGCTTCAGGCTCGCCCAGTCCTGCCGGACAGCCGCTGACGACGCAGCTGACGGTGCCGCCGATGCTGTCGCCGTCGGCCTTTACGTTGCGGATGAGGGCTTCCATCTCGGCGGCTTTCTGGGGGTCGGGGCAGCGCACGGTGTTGCTCTCGGCGAGCGAGAGGTCGTAGCGGCGGTAGTCGGTGTCGAGGGCGATGGGGCCAATCTGCGAGGTGTATGCTCGGATGGTGATGCCCAGCTGTCTAAGTACCATCTTGGCCAGTGCCCCAGCCACGACGCGGCTTGCTGTGACGCGGGCCGACGAACGTCCTCCGCCCTGGTGGTCGCGCGTGCCATATTTATATTGGTAGGTGTAGTCGGCATGTGACGGGCGATAGAGGCAGCGCAGCGGCTCGTAGTCCTGCGAGTGGTGGTCTTCGTTGCGGATGATGAAGCCGATGGGTGCTCCCGTTGAGCGTCCCTCGAAGACTCCGCTGAGCAGCTCCACTCGGTCGGTCTCTTTTCTCTGTGTGGTGAGCGCGCTCTGTCCCGGTTTCCGTCGGTCGAGTTCGGCCTGAAGGAAGTCCACGTCGATGTTGATGCCTGGCGGCATGCCGTCGACGACGCCGCCGATGGCCGGTCCATGGCTCTCGCCGAATGTAGTCAGGCGGAAGATGTGTCCGAAGGTGTTGCTCATGTCTTGTAGGCTTTTGTGTGTTATCGTTTGCCGCAACGGCCGCAGCCGCCGTGCTTTTTCTCTTTCTGTTGTCCATCGCCGTCCTCCTCGCAGCCTCCACAGTCGCCACCGCAGCAGCCGCATCCGCCGTTGATGGTCTTGATGATTTCTTCTTCGGTGGCATCGCGGGTGTCGATGATTTGTCCGACAAACTGCAGCTCCTGTCCGGCCAGCGGGTGGTTCAGGTCGACGACGACTTTCTGGTCGGTGATATCGATGACGCGGCCCATGAAGCGGTCGCCCTGCTCGTTCTGCAGGGGGATTGCAGCGCCGGTGTAGACATGGTCGGTGTCGAACTTGCCGTCGATGCAGAAAATCTCGCGGTCGAGGTCTACCACGCGGTCGTCGAAGTATTCCCCATAAGCCTGCACCTTGGTCAGGGTGAAGTCGAACTCGGCTCCCTTCTCCAGCCCGACGACTTGACGCTCGAACTCATCGAGCGCTATGCCGAAGCCGCTGATGAACTCGAAAGGCTCGTCGGCAGAGGTCTGCTCGATGAGGCCCTTCTTGCCTTCGGAGATGGTGTAGAGCTTGTAGGAAAGGGTGATGAATTTGTGTTCCATAATTGTCAGTGTAGCTGTTAACAAGTCATTCTTCGAGTGCAAAATTAGCTTATTTTTCCTGAATGGCAAAGACTTTCAAACGCTTTTTCATGAAATGTTTTGGTTTTTTCTCTGATTTTACTTAACTTTGCCTGCATAAATAAAAAAAAGTGTTTGAGAAATGAAGAAGCAAATAATTTTTATCAGTAGCCTATTGGCTGTCTTGATGACAGCCTGCTCGCCAAAGGTGGTGACGGATATAGCCGTCAGCTACCCGGCCATCCCTGTTGACTCGGTGGAGGTATTTGAAGAAGACGACTACGTCGTGGCTACAGGAGAATACCTGGGAACCGTTGCTGTCTACGACCGTGGCATGACCTCCAAATGCAAATATGACTATGTCGTTCAGCTGGCCAAGGAACGCACGGCCGCCATCGGAGGCAATGCCCTGCAGCTGACCAGGCATCTGACACCCTCCTTCCAAAGCACCTGCCACCAGATACAGGCCAACATGCTGCGGTTGAGCGAATTCGACATCAATGCCCCCCTGCTTGAAGTCCCAGATGCTGACTCGTTGCGCCGCTTCCCCTCAGAGCGGTTTGCCGCAGGCGTTTCAAACTGGCAGCTTGATACGCTGCCCGAGCACCAGCCCTTTAGAGATGCCTTCATCATCGGGGCCGGACCTATGTGGAACAGGTCAAAAATCGAGACAGGAAATGGAACTTACGAGAACAAAAGCGGCTACAGCATCGCTGCAACCTATCGACACCTCTGGCTGATGGGAAGGTCGGGCCTCGGCTTCGGACTCCATGGCCAATATACCAACACGTCATTCGGTGGGTACCCTCGCACCGCCAGGATGGAGACCTTCTTCATAGGCCCCACGTTAGAAATGTCCTATTTAACCACTCAAAGCTGGTCGTGGGACCTCGGCTATGGATTAGGATATACCCGCTATTCGGAAACGGGCACCACAACAGAGAACGCGTTCGGTTCGTTGATGCATGTAGGTGCGGGAAAGAAATTCAGTAGGAATCTTATCTTCGGCATCGACTATTCGTTCTACACCCACCGCTTCAAGAAGCCCGCAGGCGTGCAGCTGGCCAAGAACGAGTTCTATGGCCTCCAGACGAGCAACATCGCCCTCAGGCTGCTGATAAACATTTATGATAAATGACACAAGAAGAAAAGACAAAGATAGAAGAGCGCATCGTTGACGTGCTGAAGACCGTCTACGACCCTGAGATTCCCGTCGACGTGTGGAACCTCGGCATGATATACCGCATTGACGTCAAAGACGACCACGCCGTAGAGCTCGACATGACCTTCACGGCACCCAACTGTCCGGCAGCAGACTTTATCCTGGAAGACGTCCGGACCAAGGTGGAGAGCGTCGAAGGCATCACCCAGGCAACGGTCAACCTGGTCTTCGAACCGGAATGGAACCAGAGCATGATGTCGGAAGAAGCCCGCGTCGAACTGGGATTTGACTGAATAATTACCAATAGGCAATTCTTATGAGTGTTTATTTCCTCTCAGATGCCCATCTCGGTTCGCTGGCCACTGCCGACAGGCTGGGGCAGGAGCGGCGGCTGGTAAGCTTCCTCGACAGCATCAAGGAAGAGGCAGAGGAAGTCTATCTGCTGGGCGACATGTTCGACTTCTGGAACGAATACCGATATGTGGTGCCAAAGGGCTTCACACGCTTCCTCGGCAAACTGTCGGAACTCACAGACAGAGGCATCAAGGTGCACTACTTCACCGGCAACCACGACATCTGGACCTATGGCTATCTGGAAGAGGAATGTGGCGTCATCCTCCATCGGGAGCCGCTGCTGACGACCATCGGCGGTAAGACCTTCTACCTGGCCCACGGCGACGGACTGGGCGACCCTGATAGGAAGTTCAAGTTCCTGCGAGCCGTCTTCCATAACCGCTTCTGCCAGCGGCTGCTTAACTTCGCACATCCCTGGTGGGGTATGCAGCTCGGACTCCGATGGGCCAGGCACTCCCGCCTGAAGCGAGACAACGGCAAGGAACCACCCTATATGGGCGAGGACAAAGAGTATCTCGTGAAATACTCCAAGGAACTGCTGCAGCACCAGCCCGACATCGACTTCTGCATCTACGGCCATCGGCACATCGAACTCGACCTGATGCTCACGCAGAAGGCACGCATGGTCATCCTCGGCGACTGGCTATGGCAGTTCACCTACGCCGTCTTCGATGGCGACAACCTCAGACTCGACAGCTACGAAGAACTATAGTAGCCATTTATTGTGACTATCAAAAAATAACTTTAAACACAAATAAAAATGAAACCAACCATCAAGACCTTTATGCTCGCAGCCATGATGCTGCTCACAGCAAACAACATGCAGGCCCAGCGCCACGACTTCGCCTGTTTCGACTGCTATGCCAAAGCCAATGCAGAACTCGGTAAGCCCGCCAAAGGAGAAAAGCGCGTCGTATTCCTGGGAAACAGCATCACCTGGGGATGGGTTGACCAGCATCCCGAGTTCTTCAAGGAAAACGGTTTCATCGGTCGAGGCATCAGCGGACAGACCTCCTATCAGTTCTTGTTGCGCTTCCGCCAGGACGTGATCAACCTGCAGCCGAAGATTGTCGTCATCAACTATGGCACCAACGACATCGCTGAGAATACCGGCAAGTATGACGAAGACCAGACCTTCGGAAACGTCGTCTCGATGTGTGAGCTGGCCAAGGCCAACAAGATTAAAGTCATCCTGACCTCCACCCTGCCGGCTGGCAACTTCCCCTGGCGACTCGAAATCAAAGACTCCATGGAGAAAATCCGCAGCCTGAATGCCCGCGTGAAAGCCTATGCCGATGCCCATAAGATTCCTTTCGTTGACTACTTCACAGCCATGCTCAACGAGGACGGAACCCGCATGAACACGGAGTATACCCCCGAGCAGGTGCATCCCAACAAGAAAGGCTACGCAGTGATGGAAAGCCTCGTGCTGCCTGTCATTAAAAAGATGAGATAAGTGAAAGAACGAAAGAGTGAAGGAAGGAAGAACTACGGAATGAAAAACGCAATGACAAGCAGATACGCGGAGAACCATGGTGCAAAGTGGATGCACGGCCTTCTGGCCTGCCGGTGCATTCTATTATTTCTCTTCTTCATGCTTTCATTCTTCCTTTCCTCCTGCCATCATCATGACGATGAACCCGACCCGACGGAGCAGACCATCCTCTTCTACTTCCCTTGGTCGGGAAACGACACAGAGTCTGGCGGCGGAAGGAATCTCTACAATATCTTCCTGACCAACATAGCAGAGTTGGAACAGGCCATCACTGCCCGGCAGACCATGGCCAATGCACGTCTGCTCATCTGTCTGGGAACCCATCGCGACAAGGCCAACCTCTATGAGGTAAAGCTGCTGACAACGAAAAAGAAAACTACAGCCAAGCGCGAGCTGCTGACTTCTTATTCTGACATCGACTTCACCAAGGAAGAAACCATCCGTCGCATCATCACGGATGTCAAATCGTATGCTCCTGCCGAGCACTATGGACTGATGATAGGTTGTCACGGCATGGGGTGGATTCCCAGGGATAGTGGAGCTAATTATTCCAAGGTCAAGCACCGCTACTTCGGAGGAGTGGTTCCAAAGTTCCAGACCGACATCATTACCCTTGTGCGGGCTATAGAGAACAGTGGCACCCACATGGACTTCATCCTCTTCGACGACTGCTACATGGCCAACGTTGAAGTGGCCTACGACCTGCGCAGCGTCACCGACTATCTCGTGGCCTCCACCAGCGAGATCATGGAGCGCGGACTGCCCTATGACCAGCTGTGGAGTCATCTCTCACCGAAGCCAGACTTTGCGCAGGTAGTACAGAAATACTTTGATTTTTACACCACTTACACCTATCCCTACGGCACCCTCTCTGCCATCGACTGCCGGGAGGTCGAGGCGATGGCATCCCTCATGCGTGAGGCCAATCAGAACCACACCCTCGACGAGAGTGAGATAGCTCAACTCCAGACCCTCGACGGCTATTCACCCGTTATCTTCTTCGACATGGGCGATTACATCGACCACCTCTGTGCCGATGACACCTCGCTGCGTGCCAGCCTGAGGGCCCAACTGAACAGGCTCGTGCCTCATGCTGTGGCAACGCAGAGCATCTACAGCATGCTCATCGGCGGAACCATTCCCTTGAAAACATTCTCGGGCATCACCATCAGCGACCCCTCCCTCCATCCGACGGCTGAAGGCAAGATGAAGACTACCTGGTGGAATGTCACCCATTGATTCTCTTTCTACAGAATAAGCGCCTGGCGTTTGCTTTGCTGGTGCAATATCATCAATAACTAAGACAACACAGATGAATACACATCAGAGACTTTCCATGGGCCTGTTGCTGTTGGCAGCATGGCTGATGGGTGTGCCCGTGAAGGCACAAGTGCGACTGCAACCGTTGTTTACCGACAATATGGTGTTGCAACAGCAGGTTGAAGCCCCCGTCTGGGGCGAGGCAAGACCTGGCTATACTGTGCGAGTCGAGACCTCTTGGGACCATCAGGTCTATGTCACAACAGCCGATGCCGGGGGCCGCTTCATGGTGAAGGTGGCTACGCCGAAGGCTGGAGGACCTTACGACATTACACTCTGGGAGGCTAAGAACGGCAAACAACGAGGCAAGGCTGTCACACTGCACAACGTCATGATTGGCGAAGTGTGGCTCTGCGGAGGACAGTCGAATATGCAGATGGAAGTGGAGTGGGGCCGAGTGAAGAATTTCGAAGAAGAGGTGCGGCAGGCAGAAAACCATCCCAATATCCGCCTACTGCACGTGCAGACCACGGCAGCAGCCACTCCCCAAACGACGCTCAGGGCTGTCGACGGAGGCTGGCAGGTGTGTTCTTCGCAGTCGGTCAAGCTGTTTTCGGCTGCCGGATATTTCTTCGGTCGTGAACTGGAGCAGGCTCTTCAGGTGCCCATCGGACTCATTGAGTCGTGTCTCGGCTCAACGTTTGCCGAGCCGTGGGTCAGTGCCGGAGCGCTGCGGCAGATGCCTTACTTCGACAAGGCCATCGAGAAGGTGGCTTCGATGCCTACCGATAGCCTGGCCCGCGAAGAGCGGTATCGCCACGACCTCGACGAGTGGAACCTCCGAGTGGCGCAGGCCGACGGCAACGTCAGTTATGCCAATGGGCACCACACCTTATTATATAATAAGGACTTTGCCAAGGCCGAACGTTGGACCGACATACAGGTGCCCGGCCTCTTTGAAGACCAGCTGAAAGACCGCTACGGGGCCTTCGATGGGCTCGTGTGGTATCGGCGCACGGTGGAGATTCCTGCCGAGTGGGCGGGGAAAGACCTTATGCTCAGGCTCGGAGCCATCGACGATGACGACGTGACCTTCTTTAATGGCGTTGAGGTGGGCACCCATCTCGGCGTCGCCTTCAACCGCGAGTACCTCGTACCGGCAGCCTTGGTAAAGGCAGGGAAAAACGAGGTCGCTGTCCGTCTGCACGATACGGGTGGCCTCGGGGGATTCTATAGCAAGGAGATGCGCGTGGAGCTCGCCGGTGCCAACAGGCAGGCTTCCCTTCCCCTTGCAGGCACATGGCAGTTCCTGGCCTCGATGGATGAGAAGGACATGCCCTTCTATCCCACCAATCTCAACCGCGACACCAATGTTCCTGCAGCCCTCTACAACGGTATGATACATCCGCTGACGCCCTTTGCCCTGCGTGGAGCCATCTGGTATCAGGGTGAGTCGAGCGTCGGCCGCGCCTATCAGTATCGCGAACTGTTGCCCGTACTCATCAACGACTGGCACTCGCGCTTTACTACTCCCGGCGATGAATTCCCATTCTATATCGTTCAGCTGGCCAACCACATGACACCGCAGACCGACCCTGCAGAGGAATCGACGTGGGCAGAGCTTCGCGAGGCTCAGCTGAAGGTGTCGCAGACGATGAAGAACAGTGGGCTGGCAACGGCCATCGACATCGGTGAAGCTGCCGACATCCATCCGAAGAACAAGCAGGAGGTGGGCCGTCGGCTGGGACTCGTGGCTCGGGCAAAGACCTATGGCGAGCAGGTGGAATATGCCGGACCTCAATATGAGGGCTACCGGCAGGAAGGCCAGTTCATCCGGATTTTCTTCAGCCATGCCGACGGCTTGCAGGCTGCCGGGGAGACGCTGAAGGGCTTTGTCGTCGCAGGGCCAGACAGAAAGTTCCATTGGGCCGAGGCAAAGATTTCGGGCAACACTGTCGTCGTCTCGTCGCCTGAGGTTGACTTCCCCGTTGCCGTGCGCTACGCTTGGGCCAACAACCCCGACTGTAACCTCTTCAATGCTGCAGGACTGCCAGCTACGCCCTTCCGCACCGACGAGTGGCCAGGCCTTTCTATCAACAACTATTAATACTTAATACTTGCAGACACTATAGGAGCTATAGTATTTTTAGAACCTATAGTAACAAAAGCGTACTCCGGAACGGCCGAAGGATGGCATGTTCCGGAGTACGCTTGGATTAGGTTGCTTACTTCTTGCGGGCTTCGAGCACGAGGTCCATGGTGTCGCGGGCGATGACGATTTCTTCGTCGGTGGGCACAACCCACACCTGCACCTTCGAGTCGGGTGCAGAGATGAGTTTCTCCTTGCCGCGGCAGTTGTTGGCTTCGGCATCCATCTTCACGCCGAGGAACTCCAGACCCGAGCAGGCATCGAGGCGCGTGCCAATCTGGTTCTCGCCGACACCAGCGGTCCACACGATGACGTCAAGGCCACCCATGGCAGCAGCATAGGCACCGATATACTTCTTGATGCGGTAGTTATACATGTCGAGGGCCAGTCGGGCACGCTCGTTGCCTTCGGCGGCAGCGCTCTCAATCTCTCGCATGTCGCTTGAGATGCCAGTGATGCCGAGCACACCGCTCTTCTTGTTTAGGAAGTCGGCCATCTCCTGCGGCTGCATGCCGGTCTTCTGCATGAGATAGGTGACGGCAGATGGGTCGATGTCGCCAGAGCGCGAGCCCATCATCACACCGGCCAACGGGGTGAGGCCCATGGAGGTATCGATGACCTTGCCGTCCTTGATGGCAGCTACCGAAGCGCCGTTGCCGATGTGGCAGGTGACAATCTTCAGGTCCTTGATGTCGCGGCCCATCAGTTCTGCTACGCGGTGGGAGACGTAGCGGTGGGAGGTGCCGTGGAAGCCGTAGCGGCGCACGTGCCATTTCTCATAGAACTCATAAGGTACGGCATAGAGGAAGGCATATGGCGGCATGGTGGAGTGGAAGGCGTTGTCGAAGACGGTGACCTGAGGCACGTCGGGCATCAGGTTGTCAACGGCACGCAGTCCGCGCAGGTGTCCGGCATTGTGGACGGGTGCGAGGTCGCAGAGGCTCTCGATGCCGTCTTCCACTTCCTTGGTGACGATGCACGACTTCTCGAAGAGGTCGCCGCCCTGCACGATGCGATGGCCTACGGCATCGATTTCGTCGAGGCTCTTGATGGCACCGTATTCGGGGCTCAACAGGGTTTGGAACACGAAGTTCACACCTTCCTTATGGTCCGGCATGTCGTGCATGAGCACTTTCTTCTCGCCATTGGGCAGGGTGAGCTTCAGGAAGGCTTCGTCGAGGCCGATGCGCTCAACGCCACCTTGTGCGAGAACGCTCTCGTCGTCCATGTCGTACAGCTTATACTTGATAGAGCTGCTACCACAGTTTAGTACTAAAATTTTCATATATATAAACGCTTTATATATTATTCCAATTTATTTCTATTAAAATGTTTATATTTACTTCATGGCTTGGCAGGCAGTGATGGCCACCATGTAGTAGATGTCGTCGACCGAGCATCCGCGCGAGAGGTCGTTCACCGGTCGGGCGATACCCTGCAGGATAGGCCCGATGGCGATGGCGTCGCCAAGGCGCTGGACGAGTTTGTAGCCGATGTTGCCTACTTCGAGGTTCGGAGCCACGAGCACGTTGGCCCTTCCGGCGATGTCGCTGCCGGGAGCCTTCTTCTGTCCTACGCTGGGCACTAGGGCGGCGTCGGCCTGCAGCTCACCGTCAATCTTCAGTTCGGGAGCCATCTCATGGGCCAGGCGGGTGGCTTCCACCACCTTGTCTACCACTTCATGCTTGGCCGAGCCTTTCGTGGAGAAGCTCATCATGGCCACGCGGGGTTCTTCGAATCCGGCCACGCTCTTGGCTGTCTGGGCTGTGCAGACGGCAATCTGAGCCAGCTGGTCGGCATCGGGCATGGGGGTGACGGCGACGTCGCCCATGACGACGATACCGTTCTCGCCGAACTGCGGCTGCTTGGTGATGAGCAGCATGGCACCGCTGACGCAGGTGATACCCGGTGAGCACTTGATGATTTGCAGGGCGGGGCGCAGCGTGTCGCCCGTCGTCGAGAGGGCACCGGAAATCTGTCCGTCGGCACCTTCGGTCTTGATAATCATGCAGCCCAGGTAGAGCGGGTTCTTCACCAGTTCGCGTGCCTGCTCGATGGTCATGCCTTTCTTCTTGCGCAGTTCGCAGAGCAACTGGGCATACTCCTCGCTCTTGGGGTTGTTCTCAGGATCGATGATGGTGGCCTTCTGGATGTTTGTCAGTCCCCACTGGGCGGCCAGGCGGGCCAGCTCCTGCGGGTTGCCGATAAGGATGAGGTCGGCCAACTCGTCGGCCAACACACGGTCAGCGGCACGGAGGGTGCGTTCCTCCGTAGCCTCGGGCAGCACGATGCGTTGCTTGTCAGCCTTCGCACGTGCCACAATTTGTTGAAGTAAATCCATAGTTATAGCTTTTCTCTTCTTAGATTTTTATTGTCAGTGCAAAGGTAGGAAAAAAAAGGAAAGTATACGAATAATAAAGAATAAAAATGCAACAGGTTTGCGATTTTTGTTGCTTTCGCGGGCAGAAAACTCGTGGGTGAAAAAGTAAAAGATGATTTATTGCGAAGTAATAGATAGTTTATTACTCGGTAATAGATAGTTTATTACTTGGTAAAAGATGATTTATTACTTTGCAATAGATGATTTATTGCTTTACGATTGATGGCTTTTTGCTTGGCGAGCGCTGTCTGTTTTTGCCACGGAGTGCAGTTCTCTTGCTGGCCATGGATATGGAAAGAGGCAAGACTCGCTTGGTTGGCGGGCCTTGCCTCTTGTCGGTTGGAGAATCGCTGAAGCGGGATGGTCAGGCGATTACTTGATGACTTTCTTGCCGTTCTGTATGACGATGCCGTGTGTTGTCTGGTTGACGGTGCGGCCCTGCAGGTCGTAAGTCTTGCCGTTCAGGCTTGCGCCGGCGGTCTGGAGGACTTCAATGCCGGTTACTACCATCTCGTCGAGGTTGAAGGTTATCTCCGTCATTCCTGCCGGCACGTCTTCCTTGGCGATGCAGATGCTATTGGCGGGCAGCGTGGATGAGGTATTCAGCGACATCACGGGCTTGCCGTCTTCCTTGAAGGAAAGCACGAAACAGGAGTTGTTCTCTATGGTCTCGTCCCGGCAGGTGCCTTGGAAGATGTTGGCTGCGACGACTTTCTTGGCTCCGGCAGTAGTGGTGGCCTGCGATGTTGCGACGCTTTTGGGCGTAACGCTCATCGACAGGGACTCGCCCTTTGTTCCCTTCAGCAGCATGGGGGTGCCGGCGGGAATCGTGGTGTTGAACTTGTCGGAGAGGTTCCACACTTTGACGGTTCCGTCGTTTTCTACCTTAGTGGCACAGAAGGCTGCCGTCTTGTCGAGTGTGATGTCGAAGTCGGCGTAGAAGCCTTTCACGTCGCCTTCGTCGAAGCTTACCTCGAAGGTCTTGACGGGCTCGAGATACCACTGTGCGCTGCTGACAGTGGCTGTGCCGGTCTTCAGGGTGCTGTTGGATGCAGTGATGGCGAAGGTGTTGCTCTGGCTTCCGCGCAGTGTGAAGTGGCATCCGCCCAGGTCTACGAGATATGTGACACCAGGCTCTTCGTCAACGACGACGGCTTTTCCGCTCTGGTTGGGCAGGGGCTGTATGCCTATGCCCTGGGTCATCAGGCGGTAGCCTTCGCCTTCCTTCTTGAACTGCCAGATTTGTCCGGGGTCCTTCGTGTTGAGGGGAGTGATGACGAGGCCTGTTCCGTTGGAGAGTGTCATGTAGGGCTTCATCATATAGTTGCGCACGGCGGAACGGATGCGATAGAGGGTGGTCTCGGGTTCGAAAGCTATGCGTGGGGCGTTGTCGAAGAGTTCGGAAAGTTCTTCATAGTCTAATTCTCCGTTCTCGGTAGCTTCCTGGAGTTTCTTCAGGACTTCCGGATCGGAGATGCTTCCGACGACGCCTTCTGGAAGCTCGATGACGGTCTTGACTTCGTCTATCAGGGCATTATAGTCGCCCGAGTTGTAGGCCTTGTCGATGATAGTATTCACGTATTCGTCGGTGGGCTGCATGGTGATGTTGTCGCGCAGGTCGAAGTAGCAGTTGGCGTTCAGGGTGCGTGACTTGGTGACGGTGCTTGCAGAGGCCGTGGCTGCAATGCTGAGGTATTCGCCGTTCTGCTTGATGGTGAATCCGCTGCCCGACTTGAAGTCTATCTCAACAGGCTTGGCCTGTGCGCTGAGGAGGGTAGAGCTCTCGAGGTTGAGGAACTTCTTGGAACCGATGTTATAGAGGTAGTAGTCGGTGCCTCTGTCGGGGCGAATGATAATCCAGTTGCCGGCATTGTCGGTGACTGGCATAAAGGTCTTTGCCTCTTCTGAGGCGCGGGGCAGGGTGGCATTGGCGGCAGACAGTTTCTTGGTTCCGTCGATTTCCCTAAACACGATGTCTCCCTGGCCGCTGGCATTATGTAAGACGTAGGCGCGGTTGGTTCCTATGTTTTCTTTTCTGAGCACGGTGCTATAGATGAGCGGCAGGTTGTCTTTGGCAAAGGTTCTCAGTTGCTTCTTCTGCCCGGAGAATGAGGCTGTGCCCTGTTCGTAAAGTGTCTGCAGTCCTTCCAGCGTCTCCGAACGGTAGCCGTTGAAGTGGTCGGCCTCGTCGAGCATCTCCTTCATGAGCGCTTTGAGCTCGGTGATGTTGTGGGTGTTGTTGATGCGTTGCTCCATGACGGTGTTGGCGTAGTAGTTCTTCACAGCCTGGTCTACCCGGCGCAGCAGGCGGTGGGTGTCGATGGTGTCGACGCAGGTCTGGTCTTCAGCCAGTGGCACATCGTAGGTTCTCATGACGCAGTCGTGCATGTTGACAAATCCGCCGGCAGTCATGAAGATGGCATTGGGGTCTTTGTCCCAGATGCCCCAGTTCATGTCGATGCGTCGGTCGCGCAGGTCGTTGCGCAGACGGGCAGGGTCATAGTATACACCGGCCGTAGTGAGGTTGCAGTGATACCATTTGTTCGAGGCAATGGAGTGGAGGTAGCAGTTGCGGAATACTGCCGTGCGCTGGAACTGTCCGGCCGTGGGAATCCAGTTCTCGAGGAACGAGCCCCAGGTGTCGATATAGTTTCCCAGGCCGCTCTTGCGGAGGGTTGCCTGATAAATCCATTCGTCCTGATCCTCCATCTTATACCAGAGGGTGACGAGGGTGTTGTTGTAGGTGAAGGTCTGTGTTTGTCCGTTTTCGTCTTCAATGGTGACGGTGATGTCCTCGGGTCGGCAGGTGAAGAGCATCTGCACCCACTTGCCGGGCTCCCACCAAGAGGCTTCTCCCTTCATGGCTTGGATACCGGTACCCTCGTTGCCGAAGCGGTTGAACTTCACGTTTTCGTCTTTATCTAACCCGCCAGAGCGGAGGTAGTCGGGCAGGTAGGGAGTCTTGTCGGTGTCGCCATTGTCCCACATTGAGAAGATGACGTTGCGCCAATAGTCGCCGAAGTAGTTCTTTGTCTCCTGGTTGAGGCACGACTGGATGCCGAGGTATCCGCCCAGCAGGTTCATCGTAGAGATATAGGAGTTGATGTGTTCCAATCCGTCGGGAGCCTGCACTTCGAGGTATGCGAAGTCGTAGGAAGCTCCGGTGGGAGCGGCGGTGTTGGTTGTGCGCCAGGAGTTCAGATAGGTGGCGATGGCGCTGTAGATACGCGGAGTGCAGACGGCAGTCTTCGACTCATGATAGCAGAGCACGTAGTCGAAGCGGCCAAGGTAGCTGCTGCCATTCTCGCAGTAGAACTCCAGGCGATACCAGGCATCCTTCTTGATGTTGATGTCGGGCACACATTCTACGGTCTGCTGAGTGCCTTTCTCGTTGAGCTGGAGGTCAGCGCTGTGTAGCACCTCGTGAGTCTCGGGGTCGAAGAACTTGGTCTTGATGGTGGCCGTCTTGCCTGTCTTAGTGGCAACGACCATGTCGGCTCTGAAGTGTCCCTCAGGCACATGGATATAGTAGGCTACGGTGGTGTTCTGGTCGGGCCACGTCAGATAGTAGCGCCAAGTGTTCTTGGAACTGCTGTCGTATTCTCCCGGTGTCTTCTTCAATTTGCCGTTTTTGTAATACTCAGGGCGGTCTGTGTTTTCGAGCCAGTTGTCTCTCTCGAGGCAAGCATTACGGGCATACACGGTGTCGGGTATGGCCTGATAGGTTTGTGCCGTCGTGCTGATGGTAGCCAGCAAGGCGATTGCTGTTAAAAGAATAGATTTCTTCATGGTTAGTAATAGTTTTATTGTTTTTATTTTAGTTATCTGTTTAGGGCTGCTGCATTTCCTTGGCGAGCAGACTCTCAAGCTCTTCGGCAGACAGCCGGAGTCTGAACTCTCCTCTTATGGCCATGCTGATGCGGCCTGTCTCTTCGCTCACCACGATGGCCAGTGCATCGCTGCTTTGCGATATTCCCATGGCAGCCCGGTGTCTGAGTCCCAGTTCCTTGGGTATGTCTTGGTCGTGGCTGACGGGCAGGATGCATCCGGCGGCCTTGATGCGTTTCTTCGAGATGACCATGGCGCCATCGTGGAGCGGGGAGTTCTTGAAGAAGATGTTCTCGATGAGCCGCTGGGCTATCTTGGCGTCGATGCGCTCGCCGGTATCGACGATATCATCGAGCGAGACACCTCGCTCGATGACGATGAGTGCGCCGACCTTGTCCTTGGCCATGCTCATGCAAGCCATCACGATAGGCATGATGGTCTCCTTGTCTTCCTCCTGCTCTTTGTGGTGGACGAGGGAAAAGATGTTGGAGATTCTGCGGAAGCGCTGGTGAGCGCCGAGGGAGTAGAGGAATTTGCGAATCTCTTCCTGAAAGAGGATGATGAGTCCGATGACTCCCACGCTGACCAGTTTGTCCATGATGCTTCCAAGGAGGCGCATCTCCATAATCTGGCTGACGAAGAGCCAGACGAGGATGAATACCATGATGCCGATAAAGACGTTCAGCGAGCGGCTCTCCTTCATCAGGCGGTAGATATAGTAGAGCATGGCTGCTACGAGGACTATATCTATAAGGTCTTTTATTCCTATCTCAAAGGGCATGTTGACAATCGAAAGTATTTCTAATTAACAGATTAGCGACTTCTTGCAGATGGTGACAGCCTCGACCGCTGCCTGCACATCGTGCACCCTGAGTATGCGGGCTCCGGCCTGAATGGCCAGTGTATGTAGCACGGTGGTTCCGTTGAGAGCCTCTTCGGGCGTAACGTCGAGAGCTTTGTATATCATGCTCTTCCGCGAGAGCCCCACCAGCACGGGCAGACCGAATGTCTGCAGGGCAGCAAGGTCGTGCACGATGGCATAGTTCTCGTCAGTCGACTTCCCGAATCCAAATCCCGGGTCGAGGATGATGTCGCTTACGCCGAGACTGTGGAGTTCCATCACCTCGCGACTGAAATTCAGCAGCATCTGCTCCATCGTTGGCTGCACGGACATCAGGATGTAGGGCACCCTTAGCTGGGCAACGACGTCGAACATCCTTTCGTCTTCATGGATGGGCGTGTTGACGATACCCGTCAGGCCGCCTTCCGAGACATCATTGATAATGTCGGCCCCCCATTCCTCGATGCACCTTCTTGCCAGACGTGGCCGATAGGTGTCTACGGAGATGATGGCCTCAGGCACTTCCCGCCGTACGATGGCCAGCGCCTCTTTCAGTCGGCGTGCCTCCTCGTCTTCGGTTACCTCTACAGCACCCGGGCGAGTGGAGAAGGCTCCCACGTCGATGATGGTGCCGCCTTCAGAGATAATCTGCCGGGCCCGCCTGGAAATCTCTTGTTCCGTTTGAACGCGGCTTCCAGCGAAGAAAGAGTCGGGAGTGGCATTGAGGATGCCCATCACCAACGGGCGTTCCAGACTGACGAGACGGCCTCTGACGTTTATGGCTTGTTCCATCGTACTATATTATGCGTGCAAATTTACAGAAATTTATTGAAACAAAGACTTTTTTCGAAGAAAAAAAGAAAAAGACCGATGAAAATCTTTACTTTTCGGGAAAAATGCCTACTTTTGCAGTCGTTATAAATAATGAAGTAAATACCGACAAAGATGGATATCCAACAATTATATCAGCTCTATCGCGAGCATCCGTGTGTCACTACCGACAGCCGCAACTGTCCTGAGGGCAGCATCTTTCTGGCCCTGAAGGGAGCCTCGTTCAACGGCAACCTCTTTGCGGTGGAAGCCCTGAAGAAGGGCTGCTCCTATGCCATAGTCGATGAAGACGTGGCGGAGGTCGACGACCGCATCATCCGTGTCGCTGACTGTCTGCAGACGTTCAAAGACCTTGCCCGTGAGCACCGCCGACAGTTTCATATACCCGTTATCGCCATCACCGGAACCAACGGCAAGACTACCACAAAGGAACTCATCGCTGCCGTGTTGCGTGAGAAGTACTGCGTGATGGCTACTGAGGGCAATTTCAATAACGACGTGGGGGTGCCGAAGACCCTTTTCCGTCTTCAGCCCGAACACGAGATTGCCGTCGTGGAGATGGGAGCCAGTCATCCGGGCGACATCAAGACGCTTGTCGAGACTGCTGAGCCCACCCATGGCATCATCACCAATGTCGGCCGTGCCCATCTACTGGGATTCGGCTCCTTTGAAGGGGTCAAGAATACCAAGGGCGAACTCTACGACTACCTGAAACAAGCCAAAGGCACTGTCTTCCTGAATGTCAACGACGAAGACCTCACGGCCATGGCTGCAGAGATTGACGGGAAGGTGCCCTATGAGAAGGGTTCCGTCGTGTCATGTTCGCCATTCCTGTCGCTCCAGTGGAACGGTCATACCATCCAGACACAGCTTGTCGGTAGCTATAACCTTCCTAACGTTCTGGCTGCCATCACGATAGGCCGGCACTTCGGCGTCAGCGATGAGGCCATCTGCAAGGCGCTGACGGCCTACCAGCCTTCGAACAACCGTTCGCAGTTGGTGCGTGGCAGCCGCAACACGCTCATCGTCGATGCCTACAACGCCAACCCCACTTCTATGCGCACGGCCCTCGAGAGTTTTGTCTTGGTGAAGGCTCCGGCGAAGATGGCCATTCTCGGCGACATGCGCGAACTCGGACTTGCCAGCCAGGAGGAGCACCAGCGCATTGTCGACTTTATTGCCGCCCATGTCGAGAAACTGGGTGAGGTGTGGCTTGTAGGTGAGGAGTTCATGAAGACAGCCACCAGCCTTCGCCGCTTCGCCACTACCGAAGAACTGAAGCACTCTCTGGCTGCGCAGTGTCCTGAAAACCATACTATTCTGATAAAAGGTTCCAACAGCATGCGACTCTTTGAACTGACCGACCTCTTGGCAAACGGCTGATAACCGTTCGTCAGCTATCTCGTTTTAGAAAGCAAAAGCTGCACAAACAATCGGTTTGTGCAGCTTTTGCTTTCTATTACCTGTTATGGCTATTGTGCTTCGTCGGGAGCCTGCTCGATGAGGTCCATGAACTGGTCGAGTTTCGGTGTGATGATGATTTGTGTGCGGCGGTTGCGCTGCTTGCCGACGGCAGAGCTGTTGTCGGCAATAGGGTTATATTCGCCGCGTCCACCGGCAGTCAGGCGTTTCGGGTCGACGCCGTACTTGTTCTGCAGTTCCTGCACGACGCTCGAGGCACGCAGGCAGGAGAGGTCCCAGTTGTTGCGGATGTTCTGCTTCGAGATGGGCACGTCGTCGGTGTTGCCCTCGATGAGTACGTCGTAGTCCTTGTAGTCGGTGATGATTTTAGCAATCTTCGACAGTGTCTCGGATGCGCGCTCGTTGATTTCGTAGGAACCGCTCTTGTAGAGCATGTTGTCGGCCAGCGAGATGTATACCACGCCTTTGAGCACCTGCACGTCGACCTCCTTGAGCTCCTCCTTCGAGAGTGAGCGGGTGAGGTTGTTCTGCAGCACGAGGTTCAGAGAGTCGCTCTTCGACTTCACCTCCACCAGGTGGCGGATGTACTGGTTCGACTCGTTAATCTGGTCGACCAGTTTCTCAATGGAGACATTGTTCTGCGATGCGTTGGTCAGACTCTTGTCGAGCGAGCGCTGCAGGGCCTGGTAGTCTTTTTTCTGCTGCTCGATGAATTCCTTCTGCTGTGCGTTCAGGTCTCGCTGCTGTGCGAGTTGCTCTTCGAGGCTTGTGGCTCGTGCCTGCGAGGTGGCCAGTTGTTCCTTGGTCGACATCACCGTGGCGGTGAGCTCCTTGTTTTCGGCTGTGCAGCTGCGCAACTGCTTCTTGCTGGCGCAGCTGGTCATCAGCATGGCGGCGGCCAGAGAGGCCATTATCAATACGTTCTTTTTCATCTTTTTCTTTCCTTTCTTTTGAGGGGTTAAACCATAAGATTCGGGGTGCAAAGTTACTGATAAGACGCGAGAAATGGCGATTTGTTGCGTGGGTTTAGTGAAATTTAACTATCCTCCGACTCCTATCTCGGAAGAAAGGCTTAACTTTGTGGAAAATTTGGAAACGGAAAGATTTTTTAATTTATCATGAGAGAAGACATCAAGCGATTAGTCCTTTCAGCCGCACTGGCCTTATGTCTGTCGGTATCGGCTCAGGCTCAGGAGAACACATCGGCCGCTCAGAAGGGAGGCATGAAGGCCTACCTCGTGTCGGATGCCCACATGGACACACAATGGAACTGGGACGTCCAGGCCACTATCCGCAATCACATCAAGAAGACGCTCGAACAGAACCTCTTCCTCTTAAAGCAGTATCCCAACTATATCTTCAACTTTGAAGGTGGCGTGAAGTATGCCTGGATGAAGGAATACTACCCCCGAGAATACGAGGAGATGAAGAAGTATATCTTGCAAGACCGCTGGCACATCACCGGTTCTTCGTGGGATGCCAACGAGACCATCATCTGCTCGCCTGAGTCATGGATTCGCAACATCCTGCTTGGTCAGATGTTCTATCGCAAGGAGTTCAAGAAGGAATGCCACGACGTGTTCCTGCCCGACTGCTTTGGTTTCGGTTACGACATGCCCACGCTCGCTGCCCATTGCGGACTCATTGGCTTCTCCTCGCAGAAGCTCATGTGGCGCACCAATCCTTTCTATGAGGGCGGAAAGAAGTATCCCTTCACCATCGGTCTCTGGAAGGGTATCGACGGCTCGCCCATCATGATGGTACACGGCTTCGACTACAATCACCGTCTGCACAATGCCGACCTGACCCGCGACGAGGGGCTCATCAAGGAAATCAGCGAGAGCCCGCTCAATATGGTCTATCGCTACTATGGTACCGGCGATACAGGCGGTTCGCCCGACATACAGTCGGTGAAGAATGTCATGGCATCGCTCAAGAAAGAAGGCCCCGTGCAGATTATCAGTGCGCGCAGCGACCAGCTGTATGGTATGTATCTGCCCTTCTCCGACCATCCCGAGCTGCCTGTCTTCGACGGCGAGCTGACGATGGATGTCCATGGAAACGGCTGCTACACGTCGCAGGCTGCCATGAAGCTCTACAACCGCCAGAACGAGCATCTGGGCGACGCTGCCGAGCGTTCCGCCGTCATTGCCGACTGGCTTGGCGAGGCTACCTATCCGCTGAAAGAGATGACCGACAACTGGCGTCGCATCATCTGGCACCAGTTCCACGACGACCTTCCCGGAACATGTATTCCCCGAGCCTATGAGTTTTCATGGAATGACGAGCTCATCACGCTGAACGGCTTCTCCAGCGTGCTCACCAATTCGGTCAGTGCCTTGGCCCGCCACCTCGACACGAACGTCAAGGGTACACCTATTATATTATATAACAACGAGAGCTTTGAGGCCCGGACCCTGGCCGATATCCGCGTTGACGACTGGAGGGCCTATGAGGTGCTTGACCAGAAGGGCAAGCATGTGGCTTCGCAGACAGTTGTCGACAAGGACAACAAGCTCCACCTCCTCTTCGATGCCCGGGTGCCCGCCACGGGTGCTGCCGTCTATAGCATCCAGCCCGCCAAGGAAGTCTTCCGCCCCATCAAGCCCGAGATTCATCACGAGCTTGAGAACTCCGTCTATAAGCTCACGGTCAATGCCTCGGGCGACATCACTTCGATACTCGACAAGCGCAACGGCAAGGAGCTGGTAGCCCCGGGCAAGGCCATGGGCCTCGTCGTCTTCGACGAGTGCGAGTCGTACGCCTGGCCGGCATGGGAAATCCTGAAGAAGACCGTCGACCGCGAGCCTGTCGGCATCAAGGACAACGTCAAGATTCAGCGCGTGGAGAACGGTCAGCTGCGCAAGTCGCTGCGCATCGAGAAGACCTACGGCGACTCAAAGATAGTGCAGTATATCCGCCTCTATGAGGGAGTGCTGGCCGACCGCATCGACTTCAACAACGAAGTGGAGTGGCAGTCGCTCAATGCCCTGCTGAAGATGAACTTCCCCATGAATGTGTCCAACGAGAAGGCAACCTACGACCTTGGCCTCGGCAGCATCCAGCGCGGCAACAACACCGACACCGCCTTCGAGGTCTATTCCCACGAGTGGACCGACCTGACCGACCGTTCCGGCGACTATGGCATCACCATCATGAACGACTCGAAGTATGGCTGGGACAAGCCCGACGACAACACGCTGCGCCTCTCGCTGCTCTATTCGCCGAAGGTCAGCCGCAACTACACCTATCAGGACCGTCAGGACTTTGGTCACCACGAGTTCACCTTTACGCTGACCGGCCACCAAGGACAGCTCGACAAGACCGTTGCCGTGCAGCAGTCGACACTGCTCAACAGCCCGCTGCGTGCCTTCTGGAGTCCCAAGCACAAGGGCGACCAGGGCAAGGAGTTCTCGTTCCTGAGCTGCAACAATCCCAATGTCACCGTGCATGCCCTGAAGAAGGCTGAGGATGGCGGCCACGAATACATCGTGCGCGTCTATGAGAACACGGGTGCGGACCAGAAGGCCACGCTGACGTTTGCCGGCCCTGTGGCCGAGATATTCGAAGCCAACGGTACCGAGGTGCCCGGCCTGCGCGTCTATCAGAATGGCAAGAAGATCGACATCGAGATCAATGGCTATGGCGTCCGCACCTACCGCCTGCTCATGTCGCGCGACTTTCCCACCGCGCCGAAGGTGCAGTTCGTCGAGTTGCCTTACAACAAGCGCTGCTTCACCTTCAACGGCTTCCGCAATGCTGCCAATTTCGAAGGTGGCTACAGCTATGCCGCCGAGCTCATGGAGAAGACGCTGCGCGTTGACAACGTGGCCTTCTTGTTCGGCCCGATGGACGGCGAGAACGGCGTGCGCTGCGAGGGACAGACCATCCAGCTGCCAGAAGGATTTAACAAGGTGTACTTCCTGGCCGCCTCGTCAAAGGGCGACCGCCAGACTGCCTTCACCCTTGGTAACTCCGAAAGCACGCTGCTCTGCACCGTGCCCTTCTATTCGGGTTTCTTAGGACAGTGGGGCCATACGGGCCAGACCACAGGCTACCTGAAGTCGCAGCGCGTGGCCTATGTCGGAACCCACCGCCACTCTGCCTCGGGCGACGAGCCGTATGAGTTCACCTATATGTTCAAATATGGCATCGACATCCCCACGACCGGAACTACCATCACGCTGCCCAACGACCCCGACGTCGTCGTCTTCGCCATGACGGCCATCAACGAGGGCGCAGCCGTCAGTCCTGTCAACGCGCACTTCCGCACCAACAACCTCGACAACAACCCTACGGTGGCCGCCGAGGTTCACGAAAACCTGTTAAAGGAAGCCAGCGTCGTTGAGGTGACGGGCGAGGTGAACCGCCGCGAGAAGGCAGTAAACCTGACCGACGGCGACCCCGAAACCAAGTGGTGCGACATCACCCAGACACCCAACTACGTTGTCTATGACCTCGGCGGCGAGAAGACCGTCAGCGGCTGGCGACTGCTCAACGCGGGCATCGAGTCGGCAGAGATGATTACCCGCACCTGTCTGCTGCAGGTACGCAATTCGACAACCGACGACTGGAAGACAGTCGACATGGTAGACGGCAACCGCAAGAATGACTTCAGCCGTACGTTCAACAGCGTCACGGCCCGCTACGTCCGCCTCTACGTCGTCAGCCCCACGCAGGGCACCGGCCAGGATGCCACCCGCATCTACGAGTTTGAAGTCTGGTAACAGCCAGCTGACAGCACCCATACACACGATGGCGCTGGGCAGTTCCCCGAATGGAGCTGCCCAGCGCTCTTTTTTTCAGGCAATGCTACCGGCGGAATGATGACCGTGGTTTAGAATTTTCTTGACAAAAATCCTTCTGAACGCCCTCACCAGTCGATAGTTTTGAAAATATTTTTCTGCCGGTCCAAAAAACGCCGTTTTTGTGTCCGTTTCCGCAACCCGTTGACTGCGAGGCAGATAGCGTTTTCAGGCTCGATAACCACCGACAAACAGACCAACAGAACCGACCTTTCGGACAGCGAAAGGTAGGCTTTCGTTCAGACTTTTGGTACAAAAGTCATGACGATATCTTAGAAATCGTCATGCGATTTCTAAGATATCATGCAACGAATCGGTACAAAAGTCCCTGCGATTTGTACCAAAAGTCTCAGACTCGCCTCGGAAATCGTCAAAAAACAGACCACGGAGGTCGGACTCTTTCGCTGGAACACCCGAAAATCCTAACAGGATTTTTTGGTAAAAAAATCTTACATTTCGTCCGTCTTTCTTCATGTGTTCTGAAAGCTCCTTGGGGCTATGTCTCAAGTCGGCGCACAAGGTGGCGCGAGAGGTGAGAAGCGCCCGCATGGACTAAAAGCACCATGCAGAGAAAAAATTCCCTTCGCACTCTTCTCATTTTTTCATTTTTATTCGTATCTTTGCAGTGGATTTCAGAATACACATTATTTACTTATATACAGAAAAGACAATGATCGTTTTCTTCCGAACCCCCGCAAAGAGTGTTATCGCAACAGAGTTAGACCATCAGCCTTCCGCCGACGAGGTGAGCCGCCTGTGCTGGCTCTTCGGCGGCGCAGAGTGCCTTGAGGCTCCTGCCTTGGAGGGCCACTACGTAGGCCCCCGCCGCGAGATGGTGACGCCTTGGTCAACGAATGCCGTCGAGATTACGCAAAACATGTGTATCGGCGGCATTTCGCGTATAGAAGAGTTCTTCCCGGCCAGTGCAGACTCTTCCTTCGACCCGATGTTGCAACGCCGCTACGAGGGACTCAACCAGGAGGTCTTCACCGTGAACCACGAGCCGGAGCCCATCCGCTATATCGACAACCTCGAGGAATACAACGAGCAGGAGGGCCTGGCCCTTTCGCCCGAGGAGATAGCCTATCTGCACACCATTGAAGCTCAGAACGGCCGGCCACTGACCGACTCAGAGGTGTTCGGATTCGCCCAGATAAACTCCGAACACTGCCGTCATAAAATCTTCGGCGGCATCTTCATCATCGACGGCGAGGAGCGAGAGTCCAGCCTTTTCCAGATGATCAAGCGCACCACGCAGGAGAACCCCAACGGCATCCTGTCGGCCTACAAGGACAATGTGGCCTTCGGTCAGGGTCCCGTCGTCGAGCAGTTTGCTCCGAAGGACCAGACGAAGCCCGACTTCTTCGAAGTGCAGGACATCGAGAGCGTCATCTCGCTGAAGGCAGAGACCCATAACTTCCCCACGACGGTTGAGCCCTTCAACGGCGCTGCCACCGGCACGGGCGGCGAAATCCGCGACCGCATGGGCGGCGGCACGGGCTCATGGCCCATCGCAGGTACCGCGGTCTATATGACAGCCCCGCGAACATCTGATCGCCCCTGGCTCTATCAGACACCCGAGCAGATTCTCATCAAAGCCTCCAACGGCGCCTCAGACTTCGGCAATAAGTTCGGCCAGCCGCTCATCTGCGGCTCTGTACTGACCTTTGAGCACCAGGAAGGCGCCCCCTGTGGCGACAAAGCTGCTGCATCATCTCAGAATAAGGAAGGGGAACCCCTCTATGCCTACGACAAGGTCATCATGCTGGCAGGCGGCGTGGGCTATGGCAAGAAGCGCGACTGTCTGAAGAAGGAACCCCAGAAGGGCAACAAGGTCGTGGTCGTAGGCGGTGACAACTATCGCATCGGCCTCGGCGGCGGCTCCGTATCTTCCGTCGACACCGGCCGCTACAGCAATGGCATCGAGCTGAACGCCATCCAGCGAGCCAACCCAGAGATGCAGAAGCGTGCCTACAACCTTGTGCGAGCCTTGGTGGAAAGCGACGAGAACCCCGTCGTCTCCATCCACGACCACGGCTCGGCAGGCCACCTGAACTGCCTGTCGGAGCTGGTAGAAGAGTGCGGCGGCGAGATTGAAATGGACAAGCTGCCCATCGGCGACAAGACGCTCTCGGCCAAGGAGATTATAGCCAACGAGAGCCAGGAGCGCATGGGACTGCTCATCGACGAGAAATATATCGACGACGTGCGCAAGATAGCCGAGCGCGAAAGGGCTCCGCTCTATGTCGTCGGCGAGACAACGGGCGACGCCCACTTCTCCTTCCGTCAGGCCGACGGCGTGAAGCCCTTCGACCTCGACGTGGCCCAGATGTTCGGCCATTCGCCGAAAACCATCATGCGCGACGAGACCGTGGAACACCACTACGCACCCGTAGAATATCATTCTGTAGATACTACAGCCACTATCCCCTCCCCCCAAGCCCTCAACGCCTATCTCGAGAAAGTGCTCCGCCTGGAGGCTGTGGCCTGCAAGGACTGGCTGACCAACAAGGTAGACCGCTCGGTGACGGGTAAGATTGCCCGCCAGCAGTGCCAGGGACAGATACAGCTGCCGCTGAGCGACTGTGGTGTCGTAGCCCTCGACTATCGTGGCCGCAAGGGCATCGCGACGGCCATCGGACATGCTCCTCAGGCCGGCCTGGCTTCGCCCGAGGCAGGCTCCGTGCTCTCTGTGGCCGAGGCCCTCACGAACATCGTGTGGGCACCCCTGACGGAAGGCCTACAGAGCGTTTCGCTCTCGGCCAACTGGATGTGGCCCTGCCGCTCACAGAAGGGTGAGGATGCACGGCTCTATGCAGCAGTCAAAGCCTTGTCGGACTTCTGCTGCGACCTGCATATCAACGTGCCGACCGGCAAGGACTCACTCTCGATGACGCAGCAGTATCCCAATGGTCAGAAAGTCATCTCTCCGGGCACTGTCATCGTCTCGGCAGGCGGGGAGGTGGACGACGTGCGCAAGGTCGTCACGCCCGTCGTGGTCAACGACAAGCATGCCTCGCTCTATCATATCGACTTCTCGTTCTGCGAGCAACGCCTTGGCGGCTCGGCCTTCGCACAGAGTCAGGGACATGTGGGCTCCGACGTGCCTACAGTGGAGAATGCCGAATACTTTGCCGACTGCTTCAATGCCGTGCAGGAACTCATCCGCCGCGGCTGGGTGATGGCCGGTCACGACATCTCGGCTGGCGGACTGATAACGACCCTGCTCGAGATGACCTTCGGAAATACCGAGGGTGGACTGCATGTCAACCTGCACGACATCTGTGCCTGCGGCGACGTCGTGAAGACACTCTTTGCCGAAAACCCGGGCGTGGTCATTCAGGTGAGCGACGAGCATAAGCTTGACCTCCGCGAATACCTCGAAGACATGGGCGTGGGCTTCGCCAAGATAGGCTATACGACGGTAGACCGCACGCTGGTCATCAAGAATGGCGAATGGCAGACGGCCTTCGATATCGACTACCTGCGCGATGTGTGGTATGAGACCTCCTACGAGCTGGACAGCCTGCAGAGCTTCAACGGCAAGGCCCGCGAGCGCTTCGATAACTACAAGAAGCAGCCGCTGCAGATGGCCTTCCCGAAAGGCTTCCGCGGAACGCTGGCCCAGTATGGGCTGAATCCCCGCCGACAAGTGAAAGCCGACGCACCCGTGGCGGCCATCATACGTGAGAAGGGAACCAACGGCGACCGGGAGATGGCTTACTCGCTCTATCTGGCCGGCTTCAACGTAAAGGACGTAACAATGACCGACCTCATCAGCGGCCGAGAGACCCTGGAGGAAGTCTCGATGATTGTCTTCTGCGGAGGCTTCTCAAACAGCGACGTGCTCGGCTCGGCCAAGGGATGGGCCGGAGCCTTCCTCTATAACCCGAAAGCCAAGGAAGCTCTCGACCGCTTCTATGCGCGAAAAGACACCCTCTCGCTCGGCATCTGTAACGGTTGCCAGCTGATGGCAGAACTGGGACTGCTCACTACCGACACCCCAGCCCTCGCACCCAAGATGCTGCACAACGACTCGCATAAGTTTGAAAGTGAGTTCATAGCCCTGCAGATTCCTGAAAACGAGAGCGTGATGTTCGGTTCGCTCAGCGGAACCAAGCTCGGCCTGTGGGTGGCCCACGGAGAAGGCAAGTTCTCGCTGCCCGGCAAGGAGAGCGAGTATAACGTCATTGCCAAGTATAACTACCCAGGCTACCCCGCCAATCCCAACGGCTCTGACTACAACGTGGCAGGCATCTGCTCAAAGGACGGCCGCCATCTGGCCATGATGCCCCATCTGGAGCGCGCCATCTTCCCTTGGCAGTGTGCCTGGTATCCGCAGGAGCATCGCATGGACGAAGTGACTCCGTGGATCGAAGCCTTCGTCAATGCCCGCAAGTGGTGTGAGCGTGTCAAGTAAAAGAAAAAACTAAAACCGAGAGCAATGGAAATAAAAGTCACAACAGACAAAAACATGGCCACACTGAAGCTGTGTGGAAGGCTGGACACCGCGGCCGCAGCACAGACAAGTGCAGAAATAGACGCTGCGCTGAAAACCTTGGGAACTATCGAAGGATTGACAGTCGATGCAGACGAGCTGACCTATATCTCAAGTTCCGGACTCCGCATACTTCTCTCGCTGGCTAAGCGTTATCGTAACTTCAAGATTGCAGAGGTGTGCCCAGAGGTGTATAATGTTCTGGAGATGACTGGCTTTACCAAGATGATGTCGGTCAGCAAGGCCCTGCGCCGCATGAGCGTGGAAGGTTGTAAGGTGATAGGCGCCGGTGGAGTAGGCACCGTCTATCGTATCGACGGCGACACCATCATCAAGGTATTCCGGGAAGGCACGTCAATGGACGAGGTGCAGACAGAGATAACAATGTCAAAAGAGGCTTTCGTGCTGGGCATGCCCACAGCCATCTCCTTTGATATCGTCAAGGTGGGCAGCCAATATGGATTAGTGTATGAACTGCTGGATGCCGACACGCTGAGTGCCTGTGTACGTCGCGAGCCAGAGAAGATTGATGACTTCGCCCGTCTGTATGCCGGACTGTTCCGGCAGCTCCATTCCATAGAAGTACCTCAGAGCAGCAGTGTGCCTAAGGCGCTCGACAGGGAGCGTCAGCAAGTGAGACACCTCCTGCGCTATTTCTCCCAGGAGGATGTAGACCTGATGCTGCAGATCATCAATGCAGTTCCAGAAGGCAACAGGCTGCTGCACCTCGACCTGCAGACCAAGAATGCCATGGTGCAACGTGGTGAGTTGATGCTCATCGACATGGGTGAGATAGGCTACGGACATCCCATCCTCGACCTGGGGCATGCCTATTCAGCCATGGTGACGCTGGTAGGCGACTATGAGAAGATTATCGGTATGCCCAAAGAGCTGGGAACGGCTCTGTGGGAGCGTGCCATCAACTATTATTTCGAAGGACTGCCGGAAGAAACCATTGCCCGCCGCAAGGCTCAGATAGAAGTCGTTTCCTGTGTACGCAACTTCAGCTGGCTCGCCCTGAGCGACTCCTTCCCAGAAGAAGTAGTCAACCAGTGTAAGAGCCTCTTCGCAGAACGTATTGCCAACAGACGCGACTATATCCTCGAGGTATGCAAGACCCTTGACGATTGGACCTTATGAATAGAGAACTGTTTAGCACATTCTTCAAGATAGGAGCCTTCACTCTTGGCGGAGGCTATGCCATGATACCCATCATCGAGGCGGAAGTGGTGGACAAGCATCAATGGATAACAAGGGAAGAATTCCTTGACCTCATCGCCATTGCACAGAGCTGTCCCGGCGTCTTTGCCATCAACATCAGCGTGTTTATAGGCTATAAGCTGCGGCAGGTGAGCGGAGCAATATGGTCGGCTTTGGGTACGGCCTTGCCTTCCTTCCTCATCATCCTGCTCATAGCGATGTTCTTCCATCGGTTCATGGATGTGCCCTGGGTGGCAGCGATGTTTCGTGGCATCCGCCCCGCCGTCGTCGCACTGATAGCCGTGCCGACGTTCAACCTGGCCAAGAGTGCACGGCTGACGTTCTCCAACTGCTGGATACCCATCGTTTCAGCGCTGCTTATATGGCTGCTGGGCGTCAATCCCATCTTCATCATCCTTGCAGCAGGCATCGGAGGACTGATGTATGGAGTCCTGACCGAGGGCGACGAGAATGAAGAATGAAGAAGGAGAAAGAATGAAATAATGAGAGAAGAAGGAATGAATAAACGAGGGGGGGAGAAGTCTTTTCTCATTCCTAATTACTAATATTGATTAAGATGATTTTTCTGGAACTGTTCTACACGTTTTTCATGATAGGGCTCTTCGGCTTTGGCGGCGGCTACGGCATGTTGTCGTTGATTCAGACAGAAACCGTCGTCCATCATGCGTGGATTTCGTCGGCAGAGTTTACCAACATCGTTGCTATCTCGCAGATGACTCCGGGCCCCATCGGCATCAACTCTGCCACCTATTGCGGCTATGCGGCTGTTCACAATGCAGGCTATGGCACAGGAATGGCCATGTTGGGCTCTACGGTGGCGACCTTCGCACTGGTGCTTCCGTCGGTCATCCTGATGATACTAATCAGTAAGATGTTTATGAAATACTGGCATTCGTCGTTTGTCCAGAGCATCTTCACGGGCCTGCGCCCTGCAGTGGTAGGTCTGCTGGCCGCTGCTACGTTGCTTCTGATGAATGCCGAGAACTTCTCCACTCCCAAAGAGAATGCCTGGCAGTTCGGCGTGAGTGTTTTCCTTTTTGTCGCAACATTCGTGGGCGTGAAGGCAGTGAAGATAAACCCCATCAAGATGATCGGTTTTGCCGCCTTTGCCGGCCTGATGCTGTTGTATTAAGAGAACGAGTTTTATTTAGCGTAGGCCTTTGTCGTTGATGTTTAGGGATAAAGGCGACACCATAAAAGAAGTCCGGCAGCCAAACGGCTGCCGGACTCTTTTATGACAGGTCATCAGGACCTTTGCGTTTAACCGAATCGGAGTTATTTCACGATGGCTTTCTTTCCGTTAACGATGTAGACACCCTTCTGAGCTGCGTTAACGCGCTGGCCCTGCAGGTTGAAGATGACGGCGTTCTCGTTGTGGGTCTCAACAGCCTTGATGTCTGTGGTGTTGTCGGCGAACGGGATGAAATCCTTAGCTTCGTTATTGCTGATGAGCGATGCGGGGATGTAGGCCTTGCCTGCGGGAATCTCGGTCAGGAGAACCTTGTAGAATCCAACACCTTCGGTCTTGTTGCCCAGTGCATAGTATTCTGCAGATTCAACAGTCTTGTTGACGGGGAATCCAACGAGCTGGTTGTTGGCGAGGTGCTCGATAGAGTTGCCAACGGTCAGCGTGATGGTGTTCTGTGTGCTCTGCAGGATGACGGCAGCACCGGCAGGGATGTCCTTCTTCTCGGTAGCGGTCAGGAGAATATCATCGTTTTCTTCATCGTAAGCGGCTACGTTGACGATTGTGTTCTCGTCGACAGTGTAGGACTTGTTGGCGTCGAAGAAGCTTGCAAAGAACTTAGCACCGTCTGAAGAAACGGCATCCAGCGTCTTGGTCTCGGGAGCTACGGGCTCGGTTCCGAGGTATGTCAGACGGAAGTTGTCAATCATAATCCAGTTGGTGTTGGTGGTGGCACCGACTACCTTGGCACCTACGCGGAGTTTGCCGTCGGTAACGGTAACGGTGATGATGCCACTCTTATAGCCACCGTCGCACATCACGCGGCTTACCTGGTTCACACCGTCGATGACAAAGTAGTTGCCGAACTGACGTGTGGCGCGGTCGGGCGTGCTCTCTGTGCGATATTCTGAGTAAACAGAAGGCATCTGTACTACTGCTTCGTTGGCATAGAACCATCCATAGTTGGGCAGTGTGCCTGCGAGGTATGCGTTCAGGTCGGCTTCGCTCATGCGGTCGCCGGGAGTGGGAACGAAGGCACCTGCGGCCTGCATCTGATAGACGCCGTTGGGTACTTCAATCTCTTGGTAGATGTCGCAGTTGCTGAGGTTCCAGGTCTCCAGCACGCGGTTCTTGTTGCCGGGCCAGTCGCCACCGATGTTGAAACCACCGGCATCACCTTCACGCTTCCAAGAGTCGTTCTTCTCGTCGTTGAATGCGAAGTTGTTGCCGTCGATAAGCCATGTTGCGTTGATGGGAGCTCCGGCGGTAGCCTTTGCCAGCTGGGCGATGCGCTGCTCCTTGGTGATGAGCTGCCACTTGCCTTCGATGTTGTTGGCGATGAGTCCATTTTCGTCGACACCGAGTTTGAAGCTGCCGCTGGTGATGGTGTAGACGTTGGCATAGTTAGGATCATCTACGGGGGTGAACACCCATGTGGTCTTACCGGCGCCGGTGTCCATGTAGAGGTTGTCGGCGTTGATAGACTGGTTGTTCTTGAAATGCGGGTTGATGACGTAGCCGTTTTCAACGCCTTCCACGGGAACGAGTCCTACGAGCATACCGTCGACGTCAACCTGAGCGCGGGTAGTCCAGTCGGCAGGATTCTTCTCCATGTTGTTGTTCTGCAGCCACAGTCCGCTCTCAATGTTGTAGAGGAAGAATTCGCCTTCTGCAGCCGTTGTTCCGGCAGGTTTCTCTTCGTCCTTGATGACGGTGACGACGATGTTGTTGAGCTGGGTGTTGCCGGCAATGGTTACGACAACAGCCTGAGCTTTGCCAGTCCACGTGTTAGAAGCAAATTCACCGCTGTCGGCTGCGTTGCCGTCATTCCACTTTCCATTGTTGAAAACCATCTGGGTGATTTTGTTTCCTTCGGGAACATCGAAGGTCATCGTTCCGCCATAGACACGGAGCTGAGGACCTTTGGCCGTGCTCCAGAAACGGTTGGTAGCCGTGGGGCTGGTAAAGGTAGAAACGGTCAGTTGAACACCTTGTTCGGTGAGTACGAGAGGTTCGGTGATGTCGCCGTCAGTGCTTGAGTTGCTACTTGTTTTGACATCCATTGCATTGAAATCGAAGGTGTAGTCACCATCAGCGATTGTCTCAGCAAATGAAGTTGTGGCAAACAGGGCTGCCACAGCCATGAGAAGTAATTTTTTCATCTTCATAGTGATTGATTAGTTAATATTTATAATAGTTAGGTATTAATTGCCTATTTTTCTGGCTTTCAGGTTTTTTCCTATAGATTACTGTGCAAAGTTATAAAAAATGTTCAAAACAATCAAAGAAAATCCATAAAATATTCATTTTTTTTGTTTTGTTGATTTTTGGTTGTGGGTTGGTTAAAGAAAAGAGGCTGCACGCCTTGTCGGTGTGCAGCCTCTTGTTGAGGTTTATCTCGTTGGGTGTTGCTTACTTCACAACAGCTTTCTTGCCGTTGATGATGTAGACTCCCTTCTGAGCGGTGTTGACGCGCTGTCCCTGGAGGTTGTAGATGTCAGCCTTCTCGCTGGCGTTTTCAACAGCCTGGATGCCTGTGGTGTCGCCTGCGAACGGGATGAAGTCCTTACCCTTAGGTGCGTTCTCGGCCTTCATGTAAGCCTTGTTGGCGGGTACCTTGGTGAGGTTAATCTTGTAGAATCCAGCGGTCTCGTGCTTAATGGCGAGTCCATAGTATGCGCCGGTTTCTACGTCGGTCTCTTCGTCGAAGCCCATGAGTACGTTGTCAGCATAGGTACGCTCAATCTTCTTACCGGGAATCAGCTTCATGTCGGCCTGGTCAGCAACGAGGACTACGCCGGTAGCCTTGCTGATGAGCTGGTCTTCGATTTCGTTGAGTACGAGGTCATCGTTCTCTTCGTCTACTGTTGCGGTGTAGACCTTCACGGTGTTGTCCTCGGGGATGAACGGAGCTGTTCCGTTGTAGTAGGAAGCGTAGTACTTGCCGTCGGCGGCCAGAGCACCAGTGAGGTTGACGGTGTGGTCGATGACGGTTTCGTTATGGCGCTTCACGGTCATGCGGGCAATACGTAGCTGTGCATTGTCTTCGGGAGCATTCTTGATGACGATGGTGCTTGCAGCATCGCCTGTCCAAGTGTACTTGTGGTTGACATCGTCGTGAGTCAGCGTGATGGCCGTTCCGTCGGCCGTTACCTGAGGTACGCCGGGATACCATGTGGTGGTAGCGCCTGCGCCAGTTCCAGTGTAGCTGGTGTATTCGATTTCAATGCTGTTGATGCCTTCGCCGGTGAGGGTCAGGGTGTTGTTCTTGTATACACGAACGTTAGGCTCTGCTCCTGTTGTGTAGAAGGCGGGATCGTTAGAACCATCGGCCTTGTCGAAGGTGAAGGTTACGCCTTCAATAGTCGTTGTCAGGTCAGCGCCCTTGGTGGTTCCGCTTACCCATTCGTTGGCTGTAGCCTGTTCGCTGGCCACCCACTGTGCTGTTGCGTCTTCGCTGATGGTCTCGGTGGCAGGATCCTGCTCGTTAGACTTCTTGACGAATTCGATGGCGTCCTTCAGGCGCTGGATGAGGTCTTCGTTGGCGGTCTTTTCTGAGTTCCAAGGATCGTTCAGCGGGCCGAGGGCTTCAACCAGGAGGTTGTAGAGTTCGTCAACGCCATAGGTGTTTTTGCCATCGTTGACGAGGTCGCGTCCCTCATAGAAGAGGTCTAACAGTTCATCGATGGTCCATGTTCCGAAGTGTGAGCCTGCGTTGTACCAGTTGTAGTAGTAGAACTGCATGGCTTTTCCGTTTTCGATGACGTCGGTCTGCCACTCGTAGTAGTCTTCGTCAGCCTTGTATTTCAGGACAAGGTCAGTGAAGTCGCTTCCGTCGTATCCGAGGAAGTAGAGTGTCGTGGTGGTGCTGGCACCGATAATCTGGCGGTTCTTGAAGGTGTATTCGCCTTCGGCCGTCTTCGTACCCTTCATGGCTGCGGTGGGGAGGTTGGTGCTGACGCCTGTGATGTAGATATCGTCACCATCGACATAAATCTTCGCATCCTGTGAAAAGTCAACGTTGGAGCCACTGCTGTATTTGGTTCCTGCGAAGGTGTAGTCTTTGCCTTCGAGTCCATCGGGGATGCGTGCGTACTGTGGCATATCGAACCATACGGTTTCGCTCTCATTGGTTTCGCCGGCAGCAGTGTAGATGCTCTTCACACCGATGCGGGTGTAGGTGTTGGATACTGCTTCGAGGGTGTAGGTCTTTGTGTTGACGGAGCTTGTAATCTCTGCATCACTTTCTGTATAGTCCATCTTCTTCACGGAGGTTACGGTTCCGTTTACGTCGGAGAAGATTTCGTAGGAGAGGAGGCTGCCCTTGATGTCGTTTCCATCGACGTCAGTTGTGGGAACGTTGAAGGTGATAGAACCTTTGGCAGTGTCAGAAATGTAGCGTACGAAGTCGACGAATGACGGGTTGGCCGGCGTGGCTGCTACTTCAGGAATGGTGGGATATTCAAATGTTCCACCGTTCAGGGTGATGGTAGCTGCGGTACGGGTTCCACCAATAGAGTATCCTTTGTCTGAAAGAAGTTTCCATGTATTGCCGAATGTCAGGGTGTTGTCGGTACCTGTACCTGTAATGGCCAGCATGTTGGAGCTCGAACTGGCACCGTCGCCCCAATAGAATGTTCCGTATGTATCGTTGTAGTAGAAGCAGAGCTGGGGTTCAATGGAGAAGCTCTGGTCTTCCTTCAGGTTGATTGTAACAGCGGTATTCTGGTCGCCGAAGTTATAGACGGTGACGTCTTTTGTTGCAGGGTCTTGATCAATAACTACGTCAGCAGTCGTTGATGCCCATGTCATGGTGCCGTTGAGGGGGCGAATAGCTGTAACCTTGTAGTATCCGTTACGGCTGGAACCACCGTTGTATGCTTCATACCAAGGAGTGGTGATGTAGATGCTGCCATCAGCGTCGATGACACCTTCAAGTGCATCGCCGCCGTAAGCTGACTTGATGATGAAGTCACCATAGGTGGCATGGTTCCAAACGACCTGATCGCATGCAATGGATACGGTACCGGCAGCAATGTCGACGGTGGCGTTGATGACAGATGATGCGCCGTTGCTGTCGAAATAGCTGATGCCGATGGTGGTGTCGTCAACCTTTGTAACCTCGTTGACATAACCGTCAGTGAAGGGGTCTTGGTCGTCCTCGGGAGTGACGGGAACCAGAGATCCTCCAGACACCTTATAGTACTCGGTCACGGTCATCGCCGTTCCTACCAGGTCGTCAATGCTGGCAATGGCTTTCTTGGGGGCGTTGGCCTTCTTGTGGGCCTTCAGCTTACTCTGGGCAGCCTTCAGTGTGAGGGCGGCTTGCGGGTCTACTTTCGAAGCCTTCGTGCTGGCGTTCAGGGCGGGAGCCTCTTTGGCCGTCACTTCCATGGGCTTCTGCGCAAATGTGGCTGTGGCAAACATTGCGGCCACGGCCATGAGTAGTAATTTTTTTGCTTTCATAAACTTTTGGTTTTAACTATTATAAATATAAATATGTGTACTGTTCGGGACCGTCGTTGCTGGGGGGAGACCTCGCTTTGACGGCATTATTGGGTGCAAAGATATAAAAAATGTAACAATTAATCAAGAAAATTTGAAAAAAAATATCATTTTGCCGCTTTTTTATGACTTTTTCGTGCGAGATTTGAACGAAAACAGGGCGGACAACTCCTTTTCAACCTTGAGACATGTTTATTCAACTTCCGCAAGTAGGAGAAACTTTTAGACAGACGGACTGATTCCTTTGGGGCTGATTCTCATTTGTTTCCAAGAAAAACCGAGCGACGCCAACCATCAACAATAATTATTTTTGTCGATTTTTGGTGGCCCAAAGGGAACAGTTGTCAGAGGGCTTTTGTCAGGATTTTTTACTGAAAATTTCTGTCAGGATTTTCGGGTGTTCCAGCAAAAAAACGAGACTTTCGGGGCCAACTTTTTGACGCTTCCCAAGGCGAGCCTGAGACTTTTGGTACTAATCGCATGGACTTTTGTACCGATTCGCCCGATGATTTCTTAGAAATCGCGCCACGATTTCTTAGGAATCGTTATGACTTTTGTACCGAAAGTCTGAACGAAAGCCTGCCTTTCGCTGTCCGAAAGGTCGGATTCGTTGGTCGGTTTGTCGGTGGTTATCAAGGCCAGGAACGCTATCTGTCTCACTGTCAACGGGTTGCGTGTAATGGCTCATGGCTGCGTTATTTGCGCCCGAGGGAAAATAATTTCAGAAAACGGGCCTTCTCAGCGCGGAATTCGGACACTTTTGTAAAGAAAATTCAGAAGAAATATCTGCACAGATGAAGACAAGAAAAACTAAAAGATAATATTGCTGTCTGGTAAAAAAACGGCCTGCAAGGCCAATGATAACTCAGCCCAGGGCAACGCCCTGGGAAAAAAGGGAAATTGCAAGATGCGCCCCACAGGGGCAAAAGAGTTAGATTTCAATCTTTTGCCCCTGTGGGGCGTTATTTGGGCGTTGAATATAACACCCAGGGCGTTGCCCTGGGCTATAAGCTTTTGGCCGCAGGCCGTTTTCCTTACTTGCGAAAGTTGAGTAAAAAGATAAAAGCGAAAAGCTAAAAGGTAAAAGTTAAAAATGAATCGGGGCGGGCGGCGTTTTTTCTTCAATAGTGGCACCGACAAACACGGACTTAAATGCTGATGTGCCGTTATGGCACAAAAAACAAGGCCACCGGAGGGTTGGTTCCGATGGCCTTGTGTGAGTTGACTATAACCTGTGGTATTAGGGCAGGCTGATAGCTTCGTTAGGACATACACTTGCGCATGTGCCGCACTCTGTGCAGAGGTCTGGATCGATTTTGTAGATGTCGCCCTCGGAGATTGCTTCCATGGGGCACTCGCTGATGCATGTTCCGCATGCAATGCAGTCTTCACCAATTACGTATGCCATAATCTTTTGTCGTTTTTTATTTGTTAATAATATTATTACCTACTTCTTAGGGTAGTGCAAAGGTACATGTTTTCTTCGGAATACCTACAAATGATGATAATTTTTCACAAATTTTAAACTTCGTGTCTTTTTTCGTAGTTAAATCTGTTTGTGTGGGCACAATAAGTTGGCTGTTTTGGCGTTTATATGGTTGATGAATTTCAGAAAGAATATGCTTTTGCTGCTGCTGGCATGGAGTGTGTTGACTGTTGCCGGTCAGGAGCGGAAGGTGCAGAATAAGCCGTATATAGACTTGCGGCCGCTGCACTTCGGTGTCATCGTTGGTACCCACATGCAGGACCTTGAGTTGATGAATGTGGGCCCGCTGACATTGACGTCGGAGGATGGTACGACGCGTGAGTCGCTTGTCACGGTAGACCAGGACCGCTGGGAGCCGGGCTTTACCGTTGGCGTGTTGGCCGAGGTCCGTCTGAACGAGAACTTCCAGCTGCGCTTGGCCCCGGCTATGTACTTCGGTACGCGCCACCTGGTGTTCCACGACTTCACACGAACGGAGACGGGCGACGATGCGGCTGCGGGCGACGGAAACCGCCAGCTGGATGAGGTGCAGGGGTTGAAGAATGCCTATGTGGCTCTGTCGGGCGACCTCATCTTTGCCGGTCCGCGCATGAACAACCGCAGGCCCTATCTCATGGCGGGTGTGACGCCGATGCTGAACCTCTCGGGCGGAAAGAACGACTATCTGAAGCTGAAGCGCCACGACGTGTTTCTGGAGGTGGGCATGGGCTGCGACGTCTATCTGCCCTTCTTCAAGCTGCGCCCAGAGCTGAAGTTTATGTTCGGACTGACCAACTGCCTCGACCTGAAACACGGCGAGGAACTGCGCAACAAGGACATGCTGCGCTTCACCGATGCCGTCAGCGACGCACGGTCGAAGATGGTATCTCTGTGCTTCTACTTTGAATAACACACACAAGCAGTAGGCTTCCCTTAAGACAAATATAAAAAAGAAGGTATTTAGCTCAGCTCTATACCTTCTTTTTGTTATACTCGCCTCCCTTGGATAGGGGCCGGCTTTCTCCTATTTCTTCTCTAAGTCAACCTTGAGCTTTCCTACGTAGATGGCGTGCTTGCCGTTTTGGTCGACGGGAATCTGGTTGCCGTCGGCATCGGGCGTGTAGCGCAGGGTCTCGAAATAGGTATGTGAGTGTCCTCCGAGGATGAGGTCTACGTTGCGCGCTCCGGCCATCATCATCTGGTCGCCCATGCCCCGCTCTTGCCAGCCAAGGTGGGAGACGACGATGACGACGTCGCACTTCTTCTTGTTCTTCAGGAAGTCGGCCCACTGGTTGCAAGTGGCCGTCGGGTCGAGATATTTCACTCCCTTGCATTTGTTCTCGTCGACGAGGCCTTCCATCTCGGGTGCCAGGCCGATGACGCCAATCTTCACGCCTTTGCGCCTGAGGATGATGTAGGGCTTGGTGAGTCCTTCCACGGGGGTGCCCGTGAAGTCGTAGTTGGCACAGATGATGGGGAACTTGGCGAGTCGGAACAGGCGGGCCATATTGTCGAGTCCGAAGTCGAACTCATGGTTTCCGATGGTGGCGGCGTCGTAGTGCATAAGGTTCATGAGCTCCACCTCGACGTCGCCCTTATACATGGTGTAGTAGGGCGAGCCCTGCGAGAAGTCTCCGCTGTCGAAAAGCAGGAGTTCGGGGTCTTTGGTCCTTTCCTCTCGGAGCATGGCGATGCGTCGCAGTGCCCCGGCGCGGCCGGCCTTCAGCGTGTCGACGAGGTTGGCGTTCAGGGGGAGAATGGTGCTGTGGGTGTCGTTGGTATGCAGGATGGTGAGCTGCTTCTGGGCGGTAGCTGTGATACTGCAACATACCAGACAGGCGATGGCTATGATTTTCTTCATTCTTTTAACCGTTTTTGTCGTTACCTTTTTCGTTTCTCGTTACTTATTGCTTAGTGCATCAGGTCGCGGGCGTTCTGCTCGTTGAGGCCTTGCATGACGATACGTCCCTCCACCTTGGCGTCAACAGCACGTCCTTGGGCGGCCTGCCGGCGGAAGTAGTCCATGATGACGAAGCGCACGTTGTTCTCTTCGGCCTGTGGCGAGAGCACGTCGGTCTTTTCCTTGAAGGCGTCGAGTCCGTCGTTGCCCTGTGCCAGATAGTCGAGCGTGGCCACGCGGTAGGTCTTCTTCGTATCTACAGGCTTTCCTCCGAGCTTTGCAGAGAGGAGCTTGCCCGTGTTGTCGATGACGAGGTTGACGCCGTGGCTGACTCCCTCGCCGCGTGTTGCAGCTATCTGGCTGAACAGCTCGAGCACCTTCTCGCCCGTGAGCGTGAGGAAGCAGATTTTGTTCTCGAAGGGTGCCACGTCGAGCACGTCGCCATAGGTCACCTCGCCTTTAGAGAAGGCAGCCCGGATGCCCCCCATATTATACACGCCGAAGTCTGGTTTCTCGTTGAAACGTTCTCCGCCCCATACGAGGATGTCGGCCAGCAGGTTGGAGAGGTTGCTTTCGGGTTTCTGCGCCCACAGGTAGGTAGCCGCGCGGCCCACGACGGGACTCATCACGCTGTCGACCTCGTGCTTGTAGGGCTGCAGGAAGGCAGTAGCCTCGGCGTCAGGGTTGGCGTCATAGCGTTTGTCGATGAGGATGCGGGTGCGGTCGACGTTGGTCACGCGATAGTGGCTGCCGCAGGCAGAGAGCAGAACCATGCCCGACAGCAAGAAGAATAATGTCTTTTTTGTTTGCATGTTATTCGGTTTATGTTGACCGCAAAGTTACGAAGAAAAAAGAAAAACAAAGAATAATAAGGCAGAAAAAACAGATATTTTTATTTTACCGAAATCGTTTACGTTGAAAATAGTGGGGTTGAGTTTGCGGATATGATATTTTTTTTGTAATTTTGAGCCCTGAAACGATTTTATATATCGTACCCGTACTTTATATAATATGCTAAAGACCTTATACAGACAGATTGGCCAATACAAGACTGCTTCCTTGCTGACTCCCTTGTTTACAGCCTTGGAGGTGGTGATGGACGTGCTGATACCCTATGTGACGGCGATGCTCATCGACCGTGGCATCTCGGCAGGCAATATGGAGAATGTCTATCGGTATGGCGTGCTGATGATAGCCCTTGCCTGTGTGAGCCTGGCTTTTGGCATCCTGGCCGGCCGCTGTTCTGCCTATGCCTCGACGGGGTTCGCCTCGAACCTGCGACGTGCGATGTATCGCAACATTCAGACCTTTGCCTTCAGCGATATCGACAAGTATTCCACCAGTGGCCTGGTTACGCGCATGACGACCGACGTGAACAATCTGCAGAACGCCTATCAGCAGATTCTCCGCGTCACCGTCAGAGCTCCCTTCCGGCTGCTGCTCTCCATTGCCATGTGCCTCTTCATCGATGCCCGCCTGTCGCTCATCTTCATCGTGGCAATGGTCGTCCTCTCCTTTTCCCTCTACCATATTATCTCGCGTGTGTCGCGGCTGTTTGCCCAGGTGTTTGAGCGCTATGACGCGCTGAACCTCAGTGTGCAGGAAAACATCCAGGCCATCCGTGTGGTGAAGTCGTTTGTCCGCGAGAAATATGAGAGTGAGAAGTTTGCCCGTGCCGCCGAAGGCCTCTACAAACTCTATGTGAAGGCCGAGAGCCTGATGGCTCTGAACCATCCCATCATGAACATGGTGGTCTATGGCTGCATCATCGCCCTGTCGTGGTGGGGAGCCCACTTCATAGTCGGCGGCACCCTGACAACGGGCGAGCTGACCTCGCTGTTTACCTATGTCATGTCCATCCTTCAGGCCCTAATGATGCTCTCGATGATCTTCGTGATGCTGACGCAGAGTGCCGCCTCGGCCCGAAGAGTGTCAGAGGTGATAGACGAAAAGGCCGACATCCGCAACCCCGAACACCCCGTGATGGCTGTTGCCGACGGCAGCGTGGAGTTCTGTGGCGTGCGCTTCGACTACGGCAAGCCCGTCGAGGGACAGTCGCGCCGCTCGGCCCTCTACGATGTCACGTTCCGTATCGAGAGCGGACAGACAATCGGCGTCATCGGTGGGACAGGCTCGGGAAAGTCAACACTGGTCAACCTCATCTCCCGTCTTTATGACGTCAGCGAGGGGCAGGTGCTGGTGGGTGGCTGTGATGTCAGGAAATATGACTTGCAGACCTTGCGTACGGCCGTCTCCGTGGTGCTTCAGCAGAACACCCTCTTCTCGGGGTCCATCCTCGACAACCTTCGCTGGGGGCGTGCCGATGCTACGGAAGAAGCCTGCCGGGAGGCCTGTCGTATCGCCTGTGCCGATGAGTTCATCGAAGAGATGCCGGATGGCTATCATACGCATATCGAACAGGGTGGCACCAATGTGTCGGGCGGTCAGAAACAGCGCCTCTGCATAGCCCGGGCACTGCTGAAACATCCGAAGATACTTGTCCTCGACGACTCAACATCGGCCTGCGACACAGCAACCGATGCCAAGATACAGCGGGCTTTCCGCGAACAACTGCCCGAGATGACCAAGCTCATCATCGCCCAGCGCATTTCCAGCGTGCAGCACTGCGACCGCATCATCGTCATGGACAAGGGCTGCGTCACCGGCTTCGATACCCACGAACGGCTGCTGGAGACCAACCAGCTCTACCGTGAAATCTACGACTTGCAGACACAGGCCCAAGGCGACTTCGACGCCCAGCAGCAGAAAGGAAAGGAGGTGAGCCATGGCTAAGAACATGGGCTTCGGTCCGCGTGGTGAGCGGGCACAGGCAGGATTCCAGAAGGCAACCAAGGAACAGCGGGCCGTACTGATGCGCCTGATGGCCTACGTCTGGAAGGACTACAAATGGTTCATCCTCACCGTCCTTGCCTGTATCCTCATCTCCTCGGTGACGTCGCTGGCATCGACGCTCTTCACCAAAACCCTCATCGACGACTACGTCATCCCGCTGACTCAGGCCGACAACCCCAACTACAACTCCCTCTGGCAGACCCTCTACAAGCTCGGGCTCATCCTCATGCTGGGTGTGCTCTGTTCGTATACCTACAACCGCCTGATGATCTACGTCAGCCAAGGCACCATGCTGCGCCTTCGCAAGCGAATCTTCGAGCGCATGGAGAAGCTGCCCGTGAGCTATTTCGACAGCCACTCCCACGGCGAACTGATGTCAGTCTATACAAACGATGTCGACTCCCTCCGGCAGATGATATCAACTGCGATGGCGCAGGTCTTCAACTCGCTGATAACGATTGTCGTGACGTTCGCCTCGATGGTGGTGCTGAGTGTTCCGCTGACCATTGTCGGTGTGGTGATGGCGGCCGTGATGATGATTACCACCACGAAGCTTGGCACTTGGTCGCGTCGCTATTTCAAGACACAGCAGGAGTCGCTGGCGCAGGTCAACGGATTCATCGAAGAGATGATGACAGGTCAGAAAGTAGTGAAGGTGTTCTGCCACGAAGATCAGGCCATCCGCGACTTTGAGACCATCAACGAGCAGCTGCGGTCGTCGGCCTGCAATGCCAATAAGATTGCCAACATCGTGATGCCAATCAACGGCAACCTCAGCAACCTGGCCTATGTCCTTATCGGAGTCGTGGGAGCCATCATTGCCCTGAACGACTTTTCACTCTTCTCCGTTCACTTCTCACTTTCCCTCGGAACCCTCGTCAGCTTCCTTCAGCTGAACAAGAGTTTCACCCAGCCCATCACGCATGTCAGTCAGCAGATCAACTCAGTGCTCAATGCCTCCGTGGGCGCCGAGCGCGTGTTCCGTCTGATGGATGCCGAACCCGAGAAAGATGAGGGTACCGCAGTCCTTGACCATCCGCTGGGCGACGTTGACTTCCGCGATGTCGACTTCAGCTATGTAGAAGGCAAGCAGGTGCTTTTCGATGTCGACATCAATACCAACCCCGGACAGAAGATAGCCTTCGTGGGCGGCACGGGAGCAGGAAAGACCACCATCATCAACCTGATCAATCGCTTCTATGATATCCAGCATGGGCATATCCTCTACGACGGCATACCTATCACCGATATCCGCAAGGACTCCCTGCGCCACTCCATGGGCGTTGTCCTGCAGGAGATCCACCTCTTCACCGGCACCGTCATGGACAACATCCGGTATGGTTGCCTCGATGCCACCGACGAAGCCTGCATGGAGGCAGCCCGCAGGGTAGGGGCCGACGACTTCATCCGTCGTCTGGCCCACGGCTATGACACCCTGCTCAGTGGCGACGGCGGCAACCTCTCGCAGGGCGAACGGCAGTTGTTGGCCATCGCGCGGACAGCCGTTGCCAACCCACCCGTATTGGTGCTCGACGAGGCGACATCGTCCATCGACACTCACACCGAGCAACTCGTCCAGCAGGGTATGGACTCGCTCATGCAGGGACGCACGACCTTTGTCATAGCCCACCGCCTCTCCACCGTGCGCAATGCCGACCAGATTATCGTACTCGAGCATGGACATATCATCGAGAACGGCACCCACGACGAGCTCATCGCAAAGAAAGGAAAGTACTATCAATTATATACAGGACATGAAATCTAAGATTATCACCCTTGGCGAAATCATGCTTCGCCTCTCGCCTCCCCGGCAGCAACGCCTCGTGCAGGCCACACAGTTGGATGTGGTCTACGGCGGGGGCGAGGCCAATGTGGCAGTCAGCCTGGCCAACTACGGTCACGACTCGCGCTTCGTCACGAAGATTCCTCAGAACGAGATAGGGCAAGCCGCCGTGAACTCGCTGCGCCAGTATGGCGTAGACACGCAATATATCGTCCGTGGTGGCGAGCGCATCGGCATCTATTATCTGGAGACAGGCTCCGCCATGCGCCCCTCGAAAGTGGTCTACGACCGCGCCCATTCAGCCATCGCTGAAGCTAAGAAGGAAGACTTCGACTTCGACAGCATCATGCAGGATGCCCGCTGGTTCCATTGGACAGGCATCACGCCGGCCATCAGCGACCGCGCCGCCCAGCTGGTGAAGGCAGCCTGCGAGGCGGCCCGGCGACATGGCGTCACCGTCTCGTGCGACCTCAACTTCCGCAAGAAGCTATGGACCACCGAGAAGGCTCGGCAGGTGATGCGCCCCCTGATGAAGTATGTCGACGTGTGCATCGGCAATGAGGAAGATGCCAAGCTCTGTCTGGGATTTGCTCCTGATGCCGACGTCGAAGGCGGGCAGACAGATGCCGAGGGCTACAAGAACATCTTCCGCGGCATGGTAGAGGAGTTTGGCTTCAAATATGTTGCATCCTCGCTGCGCGAGAGCATTTCAGCCTCGCACAATGGTTGGAAAGCCCTCATCTACAACGGTGCCGATTTCTATGAGAGTCGCCGCTACGATATCCAGCCCATCGTCGACCGAGTGGGTGGCGGCGATGCCTTCGCAGCCGGACTCATACACGGACTGCTCAGCTACGAGACACAGGCTGAGGCCTTGGAGTTTGCCGTGGCAGCATCCGCACTGAAGCATACCATCGAAGGCGATACCAACCACGTGACCATCAACGAAGTAGAAACTCTCATGGCCGGCGATGGATCCGGTCGTGTGCAAAGATAAATGGCATGAATCAGTTATTCGATATTACAGGTAAAGTGGTCGTGATGACCGGCGCTACAGGCGTTCTCGGTACGGCCATCTCGAAATATCTCGCCCGGCAGGGAGCCCGGGTGGTAGTCCTTGGACGTAATGAAGCGAAGGGGCAGGCTGTCGTGGCAGAAATTAAGGCTGCAGGCGGCGAGGCGATGTTCCTTACGACCGATGTGCTTAACCGCGACATATTGGAGCAGAACCTGCGGGATGTCCTGGCTGCCTATGGCACCGTGGACGTGCTGCTGAACGCTGCCGGGGGAAACATGCCGGGAGCTACCATCGCGCCCGACAAGACCTTCTTCGACCTCAGTGCCGAGGCCATCGAGCAGGTGATGCAGCTCAACCTCGTCGGCACAATCTTGCCCACGCAGGTGTTCCTGCAGCCTATGGCCGAGAAGAAGAGCGGTGTCGTGGTCAACTTCTCGTCGATGTCGGCCTTTCGACCGTTGACACGTGTGGCAGGCTATGGTGTGGCCAAGGCAGGCGTAAGCAATTTCACCGCCTATATGGCGACGGAGGTGGCGAAGAAGTTCTCGCCCGACATCCGTGTCAATGCCATTGCGCCCGGCTTCTTCCTGACCGAACAGAACCGCACGCTGCTGACCAACCCCGACGGGTCGTTCACCGAGCGTGGCCGTGACATCATCCGCCAGACCCCGATGGGGCGCATGGGCGACCCCGAGGACCTCTGCGGCACCATCCACTACCTCATCAGCCCCGCCTCGCGTTTTGTCACCGGCACCGTGGCCGTTGTCGACGGCGGCTTCAATGTATTCTCGATATAATCAACGAAGAAAACGCAATAGCGTCATAACAACAATTGAAATAACAATCTTTACGACATGATATTATGTAAGCAGAGTTTTCGCTGGTATGGTCCTAATGACCCCGTGTCACTGCAGGACGTCCGGCAAGCTGGAGCCGAAGGCGTAGTGACAGCCCTACATCATGTGCCCAACGGCGAGGTGTGGACGGTGGACGAAATCATGAAGCGCAAGCAGATGATAGAGGCTGCCGGGCTGGAGTGGTCGGCGGTAGAAAGTGTGCCGGTGCACGAACATATCAAGACGCAGACAGGTGATTACCAGCGCTACATCGATAACTATAAGACATCGTTGAGGAACCTCGGACGCTGCGGCATCCGGGTCGTCACCTATAACTTCATGCCCGTGCTCGACTGGACACGCACCGACCTGGCCTACGAGATGCCCGACGGCAGCCGGGCCTTGCGCTTCGAGCGTGCTGCCTTCATTGCCTTCGACCTGTTCATCCTGAAGCGTCCCGGCGCCGAGAAAGACTATGCGGAGGCTGAGATTGAGAAGGCCCGTAGTCGCTATGAGCAGATGGATGCTGCCGAGCGCCAGCTCATCACCCGCAACATGATAGCCGGCCTGCCTGGCTCTGAGGAGAGCTTCACGCTGGAACAGTTCCAGAAGGAACTCGACCGCTATAAAGACATCGATGCCGACCGTCTCCGTGCGAACCTTATATATTTCTTACAGGAGGTATGTCCTGTGGCCGAAGCGGCTGGCGTCAGGTTGGTCATCCATCCTGACGACCCGCCTATGTCCATCCTTGGCCTGCCACGCATCATGTCGACAGCCGACGACTTCCAAAAGCTCATCGATGCCGTGCCGAGTATGACCAATGGTCTCTGCCTGTGCACAGGGTCGCTGGGCGTGCGGCCAGACAACGACCTGCCCGCCATGATGCGTCGCTTTGCCGACCGGATAGACTTCGTCCATCTGCGCAGTACCCAGCGCGACAGCGAGGGCAACTTCTATGAAGCCAACCACCTCGAGGGCGACGTGCCGATGGTGGAGGTGATGAAGGCGTTCCTCGAGATCCAGCAGCAGCGCGGTGAACGGATTGTCATGCGTCCCGACCACGGCCATCAGATGATTGACGACCTGAAGAAAAAGACCAACCCCGGTTATTCCTGCATCGGCCGCCTGCGAGGCTTGGCTGAGCTACGTGGCCTGGAACTGGGACTGGCGAGTAATAATGAGAAATGAGAAATGAGGAATGAGAAATGAGGAATGAGAAATGAGGAATGAGAAATGAG
>CAMHUI010000003.1 GCA_946188345.1 uncultured Prevotellaceae bacterium
TTTTTTAACTGTTAATCAGGGGGTCGTTGGTTCAAGCCCATCCTGAAGCGCAAAGTCCCAGCCGAAAGGTTGGGACTTTTGTTTTTCAAGGGTTCTGAGAATCAAGTATTTGAGGAGTACTAAAAGTCTGTGAGAATGGCAAAAAACTCTTGGAGAGTTGGCGGAAAAGGTCCGGTTTTATTCTAGAACGATGTGTTTCCATGACAGGTTTCTTCAGGCAAAAATCTTGACTGAAAGATGTTGTTTTTCAGAAATAATAGCTATCTTTGCAACCAAAACGGTAGATAACTCCATCATTCCGCCATGAGTACCTATGCTCCATTCGCCCGTCCGCTGTACGTGATGACGAAGCCCGTCGGCAGCCTCTGCAATCTGGCATGCAAGTATTGCTACTATCTCGAGAAAAGCAACATCTACGCCGATGAGCCCCCACGCGAACGCTTCTCGATGAGCGACAGCACGCTCGAGGAGTTCATCCTACAGTATATCGAGGCCCAGACACAGCCCAACGTGCTCTTCACCTGGCACGGCGGAGAACCACTCATGCGACCCCTGAGCTTCTACGAACGCATACTGAAACTGCAACGGCAGTATGCCCGCGGACATATCATCGACAACTGCCTGCAGACCAACGGCACCCTGCTCACCGACGAATGGTGCGACTTCTTCCGACGCAACAACTGGCTCATCGGCATCTCCATCGACGGACCACAGGAGATGCACGACGAATACCGGCGAGCACGAGGAAACCAGCCGTCATTCTACAAGGTGATGCGAGGCATCGAACTGCTGAAGAAGCATGGCGTGGAATGGAATGCCATGGGCGTGGTGAACGACTTCAATGCCGACTACCCCCTCGACGTCTACCACTTCTACAAAGACATCGGATGCCAGTACATCCAGTTCTCACCCATCATCGAACGCATCCTACACCATGCCGACGGACGACACCTCGCATCCGTCGCCGACGACGCAGAGGGCGAACTCGCAGACTTCTCCGTCAGCCCCGAACAGTACGGCCGCTTCTGCTGCGACATCTTCGACGAGTGGGTGCGACACGACGTAGGACACATCTTCGTGCAGCTCTTCGACTCCACACTGGCACGATGGATGGGCGTCGAGCCCGGCGTATGCGCCATGGCAGAGACCTGCGGACATGCAGCCGTCATCGAACACAACGGCGACATCTACTCCTGCGACCACTTCGTATTCCCGGAATACCGCCTCGGCAACATCCATACCGACACCATCACCGGCATGATGTACAGCCAACGCCAGAACGACTTCGGGCAAGCTAAACGCGACAGCCTGCCCGGCCAGTGCCAACAGTGCGAATGGCGCTTCGCATGCAACGGCGGATGCCCCAAAGACCGCTTCCGCAGCACCAGCAGCGGAGAACACGGACTGAACTACCTCTGCGCAGGCTACCGCCGCTTCTTCTCCCACGTAGCCCCCTACATGGACTTCATGAAACACGAACTACAAAACCAACGGCCGCCAGCCAACATCATGCAGAATATCAACAACATAAAACACCAACAGACACTATGAGAAAAAAAACATCCAGACAAATCCTACTGTCAGCAACAGCACTGCTGCCAGCAGCGGCAGCCGCACAAGAGGCCGACCAGCGACCAAACATCATGCTCATCGTTGTCGACGACATGGGATACTCCGACCCTCAGTGCTTCGGAGGAGAAGTAGAGACACCCAACATCAACGCCATGGCAGAGAACGGCGTGCGATTCACACAGTTCTTCAACTGCGGACGAAGCTGCCCCTCACGAGCATCACTCCTCACAGGAATGTACGCACAGCAGGTAGGCATCACTGGCATGGGACTAAGCCTCACAAAGAACTGCGTCACCATTCCCGAAGCACTCCTCGGCGCAGGCTACCACACCGCCATGAGCGGAAAATGGCACCTCTCACTCACGCAAGGCATCGGCAACAAGCAGGACCAGATGGCATGGCTCTCACATCAGAACACATTCAACGACAGACCATTCGCACCAAAAGACACCTATCCATGCAACAGAGGATTCGAAGAACACTGGGGAACAATATGGGGCGTCGTCAACCACTTCGACCCCTTCTCGCTCGTACACAACGAAGACGCCATCTACACCGATGCCATACCAGAAGACTTCTACTCCACTGACTTCATCACACAGAAAGCCGTCGACATGATCGGAGACCTCTCACAAGAACAAGAACCATTCTTCATGTACGTCTCCTACAACGCACCACACTGGCCCCTACACGCCAAACCCGAAGACATCGCCAAATACAAGGGACGCTACGACCAAGGCTGGGACATCCTGCGACAGCAGCGCTACCAGCGAATGGTAGAAATGGGCATCATCAATCCCGAAGAAACACCCATGTCCGACAACGAGTCAGGACGAACATGGGAAAACGAACCCGACAAAGCACTCATGGCAGCCAACATGGAAGTCCACGCAGCCATGATCGACTGCGTAGACCAAGGCATCGGACGCATACTCCAAAAACTCAAGGAAACAGGAGAATACGACAACACCATCATCATCTTCACATCCGACAACGGAGCATCACCCGAAAACTACGAAATAGGCGACTTCGACCGACACGACCGAACACGCAACGGACAGATGGTAACACGAAACGCACAAGTGCCAGGATCAGAACTCACCTACAACTACATCGGCAACGGATGGGCAGGAGCCGTCAACACACCATTCAGATACTGGAAAGCAGAGTCATTCCACGGCGGAACAGCAACACCAACCATCATACAGTGGCCGGCAGGACTCAAAGCCCAACACGGAAGCATCATCAGCCAACCATGCCACTACATCGACATCATGCCCACATGCCTCGAACTGGCCAACGCCACCTACCCCCAAACCTACAACGGAAACAACATACAACCCCTGCCAGCAGAAGGACAAAGCCTCATGCCACTCCTCAACGGCGACACATGGCAGGAAGAACGAACCATGTTCTGGGAACACGAGAAAGGACGAGCCGTACGCGTAGGCGACTGGAAGATGACATCCCTGCGAAACGGAGGATGGCAACTCTTCAACATGCGCAACGACTACTCCGAAACCAACAACGTCGCCGCTGAGCACCCCGACAAAGTGCGCGAACTCAAAAACCTATGGAACAACTGGGCACGAAGCGTAGGACTCAACGTCAGCGACGACATACCCGACACCGACAAAGAACTCGTATTCTACTACCCTTTCGACGGGACCCTTGACGAAGGGGCCGAACACGCCTACACGCTCACACCGGCGGCAGCAGGCTACTCCTTCGCCGAGGGAAAACAAGGACAAGCACTCGCACTCAACGGCAACGCACAATACGTCGACATGAACACCACCGGACTCGTCAACACACAAAACACACAGTACACACTCTGCTGCTGGGTCTACGACGAAGAAACAGCCATACCCACATCAGGAAACACACAGGACGGTGCCTACTTCCGTGACGAAGTCATCGTAGCACAGAAAGACAACGCCGGGACAGGACGCATCACACTCTACGCACGCATCGAGACACCAACCGTAGCAGGCAACACACGATACTACTACGACAACTTCATCGGAGGCAACCACAACCGCTCCAACGACGGAGCATTCCAGCGCGGACGATGGCAACACGTCGCCGTCGTATGCGACCCCGTAGAACGAAACATCACCTTCTACGTCGACGGCGAGCGCAACCGAACCGTATCCGCCACCACCTTCGAAGCCTGCACAGGAGGATTCCGCATCGGCGGACACAAAGCCAACAAAGACTATTGGCACGGACGCATCGACGAGCTGTACCTCTTCCGAGGCATCCTCACACCCGACGAGATACGACAAGTACGCGACGGCAACTACCTGACCAACATCGAAGCCGTTGAAAAGGACAACTTCGATATCAGCTACGATGCCAAGACGCGGCAGCTCAGCACCAACGGCAAGGTCAGCCACATCAGTGTCTACACGCCTGCAGGCCAGACCGTGGTGAGTAGCGACAGGCAAACCATAGTGTCGCTCGACAGCCTGCCGAAGGGCACCTATCTGGTCACCGCCACCGATCAGCAAGGCCGGCAGGTGTCAGCAAAGGTGAGGAGGTGAATGAAAAAACAAAAAGTGAAAAGTTCGGGAACTTAAGAAAAACAGCTAAAAATTTGGTTATTAAGGAAAAAGTTCGTAACTTTGCACCCGTTCAGTGGAATTGAGGGGCCCAAACAGGGCTCCTCATTCTGTTTAAAATGGATGAAATCCAAACTATTATGATTGACAAGAACATCGTAAAAAAGTATGTAGAAGAGTGGCTCCAGGACAAGGACTACTTTTTGGTAGACATTGAGATTAGTGCAGACAACCGGATTGTTGTCGAGATAGACCATGCCGACGGCGTGTGGATTGAAGACTGTGTAGAACTGAGCCGCTATATTGAAGACCACCTCGACCGTGAAAAGGAAGACTTTGAGCTGGAGGTAGGTTCTGCTGGACTGGGCCAGCCCTTCAAGGTGGTGCAGCAATATAAAAACTTCATCGGCAAGGACGTGGAAGTACTCTGCACCGACGGCAAGAAGATGAAAGGCGTGCTCAGCAGCGTCGACGAACCTATGTTCACCGTCACCGTCGAAGAAAAGGTGAAGGAGGAAGGCAAAAAGCGCCCTGTCATTCAGGCTGTGGAACACACCTTCAATATGAACGAGGTGAAGTATTGCAAGTATCTCATCAACTTCAAATAAGTGAAAAATCAAAATTAAAAAATATAGATAATGGCAACAAAAAAATCAGAAACCATGAGCATGATCGATACGTTCCGCGAGTTTAAGGAAACGAAGAACATCGATCGTACTACGTTGGTGAGCGTGCTGGAAGAAAGCTTCCGCAACGTGCTCGCAAAGATTTATGGCAGCGACGAGAACTTCGATGTCATTGTGAATCCCGACAAGGGCGATTTTGAAATCTATCGTAACCGCATCGTCGTAGCCGACGGTGAGGTGGCCGACGAGAACAAGCAGATTGCGCTCTCTGAAGCCCAGAAGATTGAGCCCGATTACGAGATTGACGAGGAAGTGTCGGAGAGCGTCGACTTTGCCAAGTTCGGCCGTCGCGCCATCCTCAACCTGCGTCAGACGCTGGCATCCAAGATTCTCGAACTGGAGCATGACTCGCTGTACAACAAGTACAAGGACAGAGTCGGACAGATTACCTCCGGAGAGGTCTATCAGGTTTGGAAGCGCGAGGTGTTGCTCATCGACGACGAGGGCAACGAGCTGCTGCTGCCGAAGTCGGAGCAGATTCCCAATGACCAGTACCACAAGGGTGAGACACTGCGCGCCGTCATCCTGCGCGTTGACAATGAGAACAACAATCCGAAGATTATTCTCTCGCGCACCAGCCCCACCTTCCTGGAGCGTCTTCTCGAAGCTGAGGTACCCGAAATCAACGACGGTCTCATCTCCATCAAAAAGATTGCCCGCATGCCGGGTGAGCGCGCCAAGATTGCTGTCGAGAGCTACGACGACCGCATCGACCCCGTAGGAGCCTGCGTCGGCGTGAAGGGCAGCCGCGTTCACGGCATCGTGCGCGAACTGAACAACGAGAACATTGACGTCATCAACTACACCTCCAATGTGAAACTCTTCATCCAGCGCGCCCTCAGCCCAGCCCGCGTCTCCAGCATCAACATCAACGAGGAGGAGCGCAAGGCAGAGGTATTCCTGCAGCCTGAAGAAGTATCTCTCGCCATCGGTAAGGGCGGACTCAACATCAAGCTCGCCTCCATGCTTACAGAGTATACCATCGACGTCTTCCGCGAAATCGCTGAGAACGAGGATGAGGAAGATATCTACCTCGATGAGTTTGCCGACGAGGTTGACCAGTGGGTCATCGACGCCATCAAGGCCATCGGACTTGACACCGCTAAGCAGGTCATCAACGCTCCACGCGAGATGCTGATTGAGCGTGCCGACCTCGAGGAGGAAACCGTCGACCAGCTGCTTGAGGTTCTCAAGGCAGAATTCGAGCAGTAAGCCGACTATTCAACATTCAAAAGTAAAAAATCAAAAATCATCAAGAATGAGCATCAGATTAAACAAAGCCATCAGTGAACTTAACATCGGACTCCAGACGGCAGTGGAGTTCCTGACGAAGAAATACGGATTGCCCGAAGACTCCCTCAGCCTGACTTCGAAGATTGACGACGAGCAGCATCAGTCACTCATTGAAGCCTTCAAGCAGGACAAGGAAGTGCGGTCGCAGGCCGAGAAACTCTTCCCCAAGAAGCCCAAGGAAAAGAAGCCCCAGGCCGAGCCCAAGGAGACAAGGGCCGAGAGCCTGCTCGGCTCCACGCCCCAACAGAAGTTCAATCCGTTGGGTAAGATAGACTTGGACACCCTTGGAAAGAAGCCTGCGCCGAAAGAGTCTGCTGCTCCCCAGCCCGAGCCAAAAGCCGAGCCCGAAACAAAGGCCGAGGCTGCTGCCGTCAGCCCCAAGCCCGAGACAACTGAGAAACCAAAGAAAGCAGAGAAGCCTGAAGCCACCGCTACAGTCGAGAAGAACGAACCTGTTGAGCAACCCGTGGCTGAAGAAAAACCTGTATCACCGGAGGTTTCTGAAAATTCCGAGCCCACTGAGCCCGCTGAGAGTTCTGAAGTCTTCCAGACCAAAAACGAGAAGAAGCTTCTCGCTACGCCCAAGGTGAACGTTCTGGGCAAGATAGACCTCGACTCGCTCAACCAGAGCACCCGTCCTAAGAAGAAGTCTAAGGAGGAGCGCCGCAAGGAGCGCGAGGAAAAAGCCCAGCAGTCGCGCGACGGCAAGAAGAAGCGCGAGCGCATCAACAAGGTGCGCGTCGACATCAATGCCGAGGCCAACCAGCCGCAGGGCAACCCCAACAAGGGCAGCAACGGTCCGAAAGGCGATGCCGGCGGCAAGAAAGATAAGAAAAAGAAGAATCGCGGACGCAATCAGAAGCCGCTCGAGGTAAACGAAGAGGACGTGGCACGTCAGGTCAAGGAGACGTTGGCCCGACTCACCAACAAGCAGACCCAGAACAAGAAGGGTGCCAAATATCGCAAGGAGAAACGCGAAGCCGTTCAGGAGCGCCTCAACGAAGAGATGGCCGAACAGGCTGCAGAGAGCAAGACGCTGAAACTCACCGAATTCGTCACCGTCAGCGAGTTGGCCACGATGATGAACGTCGGCGTCACGCAAGTCATCTCTACGCTTATGTCCGTCGGCATCATGGTCAGCATCAATCAGCGCCTCGACGCCGAGACCATCAACCTCGTAGCAGACGAGTTTGGCTTCAAGACCGAATACGTCAGTGCTGAGGTGCAGGAAGCCGTCAGCGAGGAAGCCGACGATGAGAACGACCTCGTTCCGCGCGCACCGATAGTGACTGTCATGGGACACGTAGACCATGGTAAGACCTCACTTCTCGACTACATCCGCAAGACCAACGTCATCGCCGGTGAGGCCGGCGGCATCACTCAGCACATCGGTGCCTACAACGTTAAACTCGAGGACGGCCGACGCATCACCTTCCTCGACACCCCGGGACACGAGGCCTTCACCGCCATGCGAGCCCGTGGAACACAGGTTACCGACATCGCCATCATCATTGTCGCTGCCGACGACTCCGTGATGCCCACCACCAAAGAGGCCATCGCCCACGCACAGGCGGCCAACGTGCCCATGGTGTTCGCCATTAATAAGATAGACAAACCCGGAGCCAACCCCGACAAGATACGCGAAGACCTCGCCCAGATGAACCTTCTCGTAGAGGAGTGGGGTGGAAAATACCAATGTCAGGAAATCTCCGCTAAAAAAGGCCAGGGCGTCAGCGAACTGCTCGAGAAAGTACTCCTCGAAGCCGAGATGCTCGACCTGAAAGCCAACCCCAACCGCAAGGCCACAGGTAGCATCATCGAGTCCTCGCTTGACAAGGGTCGCGGCTATGTCTCCACGGTGCTCGTCTCCAACGGCACGCTGCGCGTCGGCGACAACGTCATCGCCGGAACCGCCTGGGGACGCATCAAGGCCATGTTCAACGAGCGCAACCAGCGCATCACCGAAGCCCGTCCAGCCGAACCCGTCATCATACTTGGACTCAACGGAGCACCCACTGCCGGCGACACCTTCCACGTCCTCGACACCGAGCAGGAAGCACGCGAGATAGCCAACAAGCGCCTCCAGCTGCAGCGCGAACAGGGGCTGCGCACTCAGAAGCGACTCACCCTCAGCGATATCTCACACCGCATCGCACTCGGATCCTTCAAGGAACTCAACATCATCGTCAAGGGCGACACCGACGGCTCCATCGAAGCCCTCAGCGACTCCTTCATCAAACTCTCAACCGAGAAAATCAAGGTCAACGTCATCTACAAGGCAGTCGGACAAATCTCCGAGAGCGATGTCACCCTGGCTGATGCTTCCGACGCACTCATCGTAGGCTTCCAGGTGCGCCCCTCAGGAGCCGCCCGCAAGCTGGCCGACAACGAAGGTGTGGAAATCAACACCTACTCCGTCATCTACGATGCCATCGACGACGTGAAGTCGGCCATGGAAGGCATGCTCGACAAGGTGAAGAAGGAAGTCGTCACCGGACAGGTGGAAGTCCGCCAGGTCTTCAAGATTTCCAAGGTAGGCACCGTAGCCGGAGCCATCGTCACCGAAGGCAAGGTGCACAACAAAGACAAGGCCCGCGTCATCCGCGACGGCATCGTCGTCCACACAGCACCCATCGGAGCACTCAAACGCTATAAAGACGACGTCAAGGAGGTTGCCACCGGCTTCGAGTGCGGTATCTCACTCTCCAACTACAACGACATCCTTGAAGGCGACATCCTCGAGACCTTCACCGAGATAGAAGTACAGCAGACCCTCTAACCCCCCCAAAAAGTGAAAAGTGAAAAACGAAAAGTAAAATAACCGCATCCCGCGACGACTTTTCATTATTCACTTTTCACTTCCCAGTAGGGGCATCATTCTTAAATCACAAACACCATGGTAAACAGATTCATCCTGAACGAAGTATCTTACTTCGGCCCGGGCGCCCGACACGAGCTGCCCGCAGTAGTACAGCGCCTTGGATTCAAAAAGGCGCTCGTAGTAACCGACAAAGGCCTCATGCAGTTTGGCGTGGCCAAGCAGGTGCTCGACGTCATGGACGGCGCCGGCATCGAGTACGCCATCTTTGACGACGTGAAGCCCAATCCCACCGTTACCAACGTCAAGCGCGGTATCGAAGCATGTAAAGAGGCTGGTGCCGACTTCATCGTAGCCATCGGCGGAGGCTCCTCCATGGACACGGCCAAGGGCATCGGCATCGTCGTCAACAACCCCGAATTCTCCGACATCGTATCACTCGAAGGCGTAGCCGACACCAAGAAGAAGTCGCTCCCCATCATCGCGCTGCCCACCACAGCAGGTACAGCCGCCGAGACCACCATCAACTACGTCATCATCGACGAGACCCGGCAGGCCAAGATGGTATGCGTCGATCCCAACGACATCCCCTGTGTGGCCATCGTCGACGCCGAGCTCATGTACTCGCTGCCCAAGTCGCTCACCGCAGCCACGGGTATGGATGCCATGACCCACGCTATCGAGGGCCTCATCACCAAGGCAGCCTGGGAGATGAGCGATATGTTCGAACTCAAAGCCATTGAGATGATCTACCGCTACCTGCCCGTAGCTGTTGAAGACCCACAGAACGCCGACGCCCGCAATGGTATGGCCGTAGCACAATACATCGCCGGCATGGCCTTCTCCAACGTTGGCCTCGGCGTAGACCACGGCATGGCCCACCCGCTGAGCGCCCTCTTCGACGTCCCCCACGGCGTAGCCTGCGCCATGTTGCTACCCACCGTCATGCGCTTCAATATGCCCGCAGCACTCGATAAGTATACCGACATCGCCAAGGCCGTAGGCGTCTGGCGTGACGGCATGACCAAGCAGGAAGCCGCCGATGCAGCATGCAAGGCTATCGAAGACCTCAGTGCACGTGTAGGCACCAACAAACGCCTCACCGACCTCGGCATCCAAGAGAGCGACATCCCTGCCCTCGCCGAGCAAGCCTTCCGAGACGTCTGCACACCCGGCAACCCCCGCGAAGTCAGCAAAGAACAGATTATAGAACTCTACCATACCATCCTCTAAAGGTTGAACACCCACAAAGATTGGCAAGAAGACGTCGGCAATGCCTTCTTGCCAATCTTTTTTATTACCCGGCACAAAAAAAATGCATCTCCCGTAAAAAAACAAATTGTCAGAATTGTCTTATAAATAACAATACCTTCGAGAAGCGAAAAACGAAAAGTGAAAAAACGAAAAGTCCTCGCGGGTTGCATTTTTCACTCTTCATTTTTAACTTTTCACCTATAAAAGCAATCCAATGAGAAAACAACGGATATACATGCTTGACAAGAACATCACTGAACGGCTATTCCGCCAGCACTATCACCGCATGCACCGTCTGGCTTGCGGCATGCTGGGTAGCGACAGCGCTGCCGACGACATCGTGCAAGATATCTTTCTCAGACTCATCGAGGCCGATATCCTGCCGGAAGAAGCCAGGATGGAGTCTTACCTGCTGACCGCCGTCCACCATCGCTGCCTGAACACCCTGCACCACCTTACTATCAGGCAACGCGTGATGGGACTCTACCCCATCGCCGACGAGCCCGCCATATGGTCTTCCGACCTGCAGACAGAACGGCTGGAGACCATCCGGAACTGCATAGCCGCCATGGACGAGCCTCACCGCTCTATCCTTCGCTTGCGCTTCGACGAAGACCTGACCCTCCGTGAAACAGCTGCCCAGCTGCAGATGAACATCAACACCTGCTACAAATACCTGAGGCAGGCCATCGAACACATCAGAAAGAATGTAAACCCCAAAAACGAATGACAATGGAAATCCCCAATGACAACACGCAACGGCTCCTGGAAATGCTGGAGAACCCTCAGGCATACAACGAACAGGAAATCGGCGAAATCATCAGCCACGACGAAGCCACCTACCATCTCCTGACCGAGGTAAGGCAGAGCTTTCGTCAGCAAGACTCGACCGACATCGATGCTGCTTGGAAAAGCTTTTGTAAAAAGAGGGACGAGCGGAGAGCTGCCAGGCAGCCACACCATCGTCAGTTCCGCAAGATGGTCGCCGCCTTCATCTCATTAATATGTATCTCAGGCATCACATTTGCCGCCATTCAGATTGTTCACCGCCAATCAACCAAGTCGCCAGCCATCCAGCCCGCAGACGTGGTGGAGGCAAAACCCGTAGAGTCACAGCCCGATACCCTCACCCTCTCTCCAAAAGAAGGCACGGACAACGACAGCAGGACCTTCGACAATATAGCCTTTGAAATCATGCTGACAGAGATAGCCAGCCACTACGGCGCAGACGTAGTCTTCGAGAACGAGACTGTCAAGCCGCTGCGCTTCTACTTCGTATGGTATCCCGGGCAACCAATGGAAAAGGTCGTCGAGACCCTCAACCATTTCGATAGCATTAACATCGTCATCGACAACAATAAGCTGATTGTGAAATGAGACGTATCACCCACCTGCTCCCAATCCTTCTCACCGCCATTACCCTACCGTCAACAGCCCAGCGCATCACCCGCAGCTACGACAACATATCCATAGCTAAAGCCCTGCGGCAACTCAATGAAGAGACAGACCAATACACCATTCATTTCCTCTACGACGAGCTGGAAGACTTCCGCGTGACAACTACCGTAAAAGGCAAGTCCCTACCCGAAGCCGTCAGGCAGATGATTGGTTTCTACCCCATCCGCATGACCATTGTCACAGACCAGAACTCGGAAGCTCCGGGAAAACAGCGACAGCAGATCATCGTAGAATGTACCCATAAGACCGACATCCACCTGACTGGTACCGTCGTCGACGAGCACGGGCTGCCTGTGGCCTATGCCAACATCTCCCTTTTCCTTCCAGCCGACACCACCCTGCTCAGCGGTGGCGTATCCAACGAGAGCGGCTACTTCGCCATCCCCTATGAAACACCCATCAGCTCTCAACCCTCAACACTAAACTCTCAGCACTCAACTCTAAACTCTCATGAAGGCGTGCTGGCCCGCATCTCCTGCATAGGCTATAAGACTATCTGGCGACGATTCCTGCAGCCCGATGCCGGCACCATCCGAATGAGCTCCCATACCTATACCATCAACGGCACGGTGGTGCAGGGCGAACGGCCGAAGGTACAGCTCCAAGGCAACTCCCTCATCATGAACGTAGAAGGAACCATCATGGAACGGCTTGGGACAGCAGAAGACATCCTCTCGCGAGTGCCCACCATCACAAAGAAAAGAGATGGCTATGAAATTTTAGGTAAAGGATCTCCGCTCATCTACGTAAACAACCGCAAGCTGACCGAGCTGACCGAGCTGCGCAATATCCCTTCAGACAACATCCGCAACGTCGAAGTGGTTCAGAACCCTGGTGCCCGCTACGATGCCTCAGTCAATGCCGTCATCATCATCCACACCAAAAGGGCTGCCGGAGAAGGTCTCGGCGTAGAAATGAACTCATGGAGCCGCAAGGGACATGGCGTTGCCAACAATGAGCGGGTCAATCTGACTTACCGAAGAGGAAACCTGGAATTATTTGCAAACCTTTTTGGAGCTTACAACAAACGCTTGGAGAAAGGCGAGTTTGAACAAACTGTCTATGCAGACACGCTGTGGCAAATAGCCAACAAGCAAAAAGACAACATCTACAATCCATTCCTTGAAGGCCGCTTCGGATTCAACTACCAACTGAACGACCAAAACTCTTTTGGCGGGTTCTATCAGAACACCTACGACTACGTGAAGACTTGGAGCAGCAACGACGACATCCTGCAAGCCAACGGCTCCCTGTATGACCGTTTGCAGAACAGCAGTGTCAACAGGGCCAAAGGTGCGCCAAAGCATCAGGCAAATATCTACTACACGGGTAAGGTTGGGAAATTCGGCATCGACTTCAATGCCGACTATACCTATCGTGATCAGCAGAATCGCAACCGGCAACAAGAACTGAGCGACGCGCATGAAGACCGCAACGAGAACACCTATGCCCATACACGCAGCAGGATGGTGGCAGAGAAACTCTTCGTGACGCATCCTATAGGGAAAGGGCAGTTAGAAATAGGAGAGGAATATACCAATACCCGATGGAACAGCAGTTTCGAAAATGTAGAGGGTTACATCCTTGGCGGCAACAACGAGCAGCATGAGCAGGCCATAGCTCCCTTTGTTGAACTGCGTCAGCAGATGGGCCGCCTACGGCTGGCTGCCGGTATGCGCTATGAGCATGTGACGTCGGAATACTTTGTCAGCCACATCCGGCGCGACGACCAGTGCCGGAGCTATGATGAATTCTTTCCTTCGGCATCCTTGTCTGCTTCTGTAAAGAATCTGCAGTTTTCCTTCAGCTATGCCAAACGTACCAAGCGCCCCAGCTACTGGCAGCTGAGCAGCGATGTCATCTACGAGAACCGGCTCAACCGACAGACGGGCAATCCCTTCCTGAAACCTGTCAAATACCATAACGTAAGCTCAATGACCATGTGGAGGTGGCTCTATTTCAATGTCAGCTTCACCCACTGCGTCGACCCCATCCTCTATACGGCAGAAAGTATTCCAGAAGACTCGAAGGTGAATCTTGTAACCTACAGGAACTACGACCACGCCGACTGGATCATCATGACGCTGGGAGCTCAAAAGAGCATCAAATTAGGACATGAGGCCTCATGGACACCACAGTACAATGTCTCGCTCATGAAGCCCTGGTTAAAGGCGGCGTTCCTGGACGGACAGAAAAGCTTCAACAAGCCCATGCTGTCGCTGCAGTTGGGCAATAGCGTCATGCTCAAGCACGACTGGCTGCTGCAAGCCGACTTCAACGTGCATTCTCATGGCTGTACAGGGGCTAATGCCGTATCAGCATGTACCAACCCTTTGCTCACTCTCAGCGTCAGCAAAGAGTTCTGCAGACAGCGGCTTCATGTCAAGTTAGCTGCTGAAGACGTCTTCAATGGCGGCATCGGACGGTTTACACTTTACAGCAACCGATTCGTGTTTCGCAAGACCGAGGACAGCGATTCCCGCTGCGTGACGCTCTCCCTGCGCTACCGATTCAATGTCACCCCGTCGAAATATCGCGGTACGGGTGCCGGTAATGCAGAAAAGAGCAGGCTATGAATGTTGATTCCGCCCTTTAAGAGTTGAGAAATGTTGGGAGACAATAAAAGAAAGGAGGGCGTTGAGGGGTTGTTGTTTTTACCTGCTTCATCATTTACTCTAAGTAAAAAACACAAGCCCACAAACGCCCTCCTCTTTTTTCTCTATTGAGTCTGGAAGACCGGGAATCTATCTTTATTCTATAACTCTCAACTCTAAACTCTCAACTCTAAACTCTCACCATCCACTACTTTCTGATGACTTTCTCGGTGTGGACTCCGGTACGGCTGCGCACTGTGACGAGATACATACCCTGCGGCTGGGCGTAGAGGCTGACGGTTGCCTCGCCGGTGGCGCGGCCTTCGGCGACGGGAGTGCCCTGAAGGCTGACTACCTGATAGCTGAAGGGCTGTCCGAGGGTGTGAGTGATGGTGAGCTGGTCGCTGACGAGGTGTGGCCCGACAACGACTGCTTCGTCTCCTAGGGTATCTGATGTAGTGGGTTGCTGGATTCCGGTTTTGTATTGCTCTCCGATGAGGGGGCAAGGGCTCTCGACGGTGGGCTTCTGGTCGCGCACGTAGGGCCATCCGTCGCGGTCCCAGTGTATCTGGGAGAGGTAGGTTTTGCGTCCGCCGTCTACGTTGCTGGCGTCGTAGCCATGATAGAGCATCCACCACTGTCCGGCGTCGTCTTGCACGAAGTTGGCGTTGTGGCCGGGGGCAATGACTTCTGCTGAGCGATAGAGCAGATTTGAGAAGTTGTTGTTGATGGCCGGGCCACCGGTCTTACTGACGTAGGGTCCGAATAGTTTCTCTGAGCGTGCCATGACGAGGTGGTAGGATGACTTCTCGCCGTCGCAGCAGCTGCCTGCAGAGCCAATGAGGTAGTAGTAGCCATCGTGGGGAATGATGTAAGTTCCCTCGGTCAGTGTGCCAGCTATCTTCTGCGGCTTGGCTCCCTCGGCCACGGCCATGCCGTCGTCAGTGAGTTCGATACCATAGATGCCCCGGAAGGAGCCCCAGAAGAGGTATTTCTTGCCGCCATCCTCGATGGCGAAAGGGTCGATGGAGTTCTGGACGCCAATCTCTCTGGAGATGAAGAGCTTGGTAGTGTTGCGATAGGGTCCTTGTGCCCTGCTGGCAGTGGCTACACCGATGCCGCAGTCCCACTCGCCGCCCCAGGTGGACATGGAGAAATAGAGATAGTATTTTCCGTTGAAATACTCCACGTCGGGCGCCCAGATGGCTGCGTCCTTGACGAAGCTGGGTCGGGTGGCGTCGGTGAAGGCTGTGGTGACCCGGTTCCAGTCGACGAGGTTGGCCGAGCGGTAGACGGGTACATTGTGGATGACTTCTGTTGAGAAGAGGTAGTAGTAGCCGTCGGTGGAGCGTATGACAGTGGGGTCGGGGCAATCGCGGTTGATGACGGGTCCGCCGTAGGAGCAGCCTTCCGCGTTGGTGGTGGCATCGCTGAGTGTGGGCATGGCGGGGTCGAGGGGCTGTGCGCTACTGGTCTTGAGGGTGAAGGTCTGAGTGGCGAAGGTGGAGCCTTGCAACCGGGCGTTGACGGCCTGCACACCGCAGGTATAGCTGCCGTTGGGCAGTGTGAGGGTGACGCGTCTGGCGCCCGCAGCGTTGCCGGGCTGCAGCACCTTGCGCTGACCGTCGCGGGTACCGCCGACGTAGGCGTTGCCGCCGGCCACGAGGCGACCGGTCTTCTCGTCACGGACAAAATATTCGTAGGTGACGTTTTTATTGCTTGCTGCTGGGCTTGACCACTCGAAGGTTACTTGGCTGCCGTTGATGGCTGCGAGACGCAGGCTGGGCTGGGCCGGCCGTTCGGTGGCTGAGGAGGGATTGACTGTCGCCACGAGCGTGTTGGTCAATCCGCTAGTGGCAAAGAAGGTGTCGTCGTCGGTGCGCCCTATCATAACGTAGTCGGGCGTACCATCGGCGTTCCAGTCGAGAGGCACGGTGCAGCCCTCTGAGTAGCCGGGCAGCCGATAAGCATTGGTGAAGGTGCCGTCGCCGCGGCCTAGGCTGATGAAGGTGGTCTGGGTGTTCTGGCTGGTTGACCATCCGGCGTTGACGATGTCGTAGAGGCCGTCGCCGTCCCAGTCGAGGGCGAGGTATTGGGTGGCGGTGGAGTTCTGGTTGCGCATCTCCTCGATGCCTTCATGGCCGAGGTCGGTGAGAAGGTAGTTGCCCTGTTCGTCGATACGGCCGGCATAGACTCCCCAGCGATAGTTCTGGCGACCGTTGCCGGTCCAACCTGAATAGAAGATGTCGGCGATGCCGTCGCCCGTGAAGTCGGCAATGGCGATGCCCCCCTCGCTCATGGGCTCAAACACCACGTCGCGGTTCTGATAGATCATCTGTCGGCGGAAGTGGCCGGGATGGGCGGGGTCGTTGAGGAAGAGGTCGGAGAAGTGGGAAGAGACACCGATGCGCACGCCCATTACGGAGCGATCGTCCGACTGGGCATTGACGAAGAAGTCGGTGTAGCCGTCGTTGTTGAAGTCGTAGGCCTGCACCTGTCCTTGCTGGAGGTGGAACTCCTTTCCGTCCTGACCATAGTCCTTGACATAGTTGTCGGAGAAGAATCGCGACACCTCAAAGACGCCATTGCCGCGGTTGAGAAGTACGACGTTGGCCGTAGGATAGCTCTTGGAGTTGGAGCCTTTCTTCTGATAGCCTATGCCCACGATGTCGGGCAGTCCGTCGTTGTTGAAGTCGGCCACGTCGGCAGAAATGATGACCCGCTCGTCGAAGTCGACAGCGTTGCCGTCGGCATCAACGAAGGTAAGCACAGCCTGCGAGAAGGTGCCGTCGCCACAGCCCAGGAAGACGCCCTCACGGCTGATATGGTCGAGGAAGGGCTGTCCCTCTGACTCGAAGCCGGCAGTCTCAAAGGCCACGATGTCCATGAGGCCGTCCTGATTGATGTCGCAGGGTGAGAAGCTGGGGCGGTCGGTGCAGTTGATGTTCAGTCCGGGGTCGAAATAGGTCTCGCCGTAGAAGTTGTTGATGCTCCACGACTTCGAGGCTTTATTATACTTCATGACGTGGACGGTGCGGTTGCGTTCGTAGTCGCTGGTGCCAGTCTGGTTGGTGTTGACATTTCCGGAACCTCCGTAGAGGAGTTCGCAGATTCCGTCGCCTGTGAGGTCGACGGCGACGCCTGATGAGAAGGAGGCACCTGCCGAAGTCCACTCCTTGGCGTAGTCAAGATTGGTCTGAGCGCTGCTGACGGCCGGAGAAAAAAGGAACGCGGCAAGCAGCAAAAGGGATGAAGAGATAATTTGTTTCATGTTGAGAGTTGAGGGTTTAGGGTTTAGAGTTTAGAGTTTAGGGTTGAGAGTTGGGAGTTTATCTGCACAGCTTGCAGCCCTTGCAGGTGTTGAGTTCGCCTCGGAAGCGCTTGTCGACGAGGTAGTGCAGCCGGTCGCGCAGCTGCGGCAGCTGTATCTGGTCGATGACTTCCTTGACGAAGGCCTCCTGGAGGAGCAGATAGGCTTCCTGCCGGGAGATACCTCGCTGCTGCATGTAGAAGAGGGCGGCATCGTTGAGTTGGCCCACGGTGCTGCCATGGGAGCACTTCACGTCGTCAGCATAGATCTCAAGCATTGGCTGGGTATACATGCGTGCCTCATTGCTGACGCAGAGGTTCTGATTGCGCATCTCAGATGCCGTCTGCTGGGCATCGGGCTCCACCAGCACGCGGCCTGCAAAAGCACCCGTGGCCTGGTTGTTCAGGATGTATTTATAGAGTTCATTGCTCGTGCAGTGGGGAACGGCATGGGTGATGAGGGTGTTGTTGTCGACGTGCTGCTGCTTGTCGGCGATGACGCAGCCGTTGCAGGTGCACTCGGCCCCCTCGCCGCGCATGACGAGGTTGAGCTGGTTGCGCGTGGTGCCGTTGTGCAGCGTCAGCACGTTGTGGTGGACGTGGCTGTCGCGCTGCTGCTCGATATAGACATTGCTCACGCGTACATTCTTATAATGGGTTTCCTCCAGGGAGTATAGTTCCAGGGAAGCCCCCTGGCCCACAAAGACTTCCATGACTTCGGTGGTAAGGAAGCTGACGTCGTCGGCAGCATGGTCGCAGAAGAGCATCTTCAGCGAGGCGCCTTCCTCCAGCACGATGAGCACGCGTCGGTTGGCCATGAGGCCTGCCGAGGGCGACTTCAGGATGTTGATGACCTGGATGGTCTTCTCTACCTTGACGCCTCGCGGCACATAGACGAAGAGCCCGTCTTGTGCCAGCATCGTGTTCAGCTGGGTCACGCCGTCGGCAGCCTCACCTGCAAGCCGGTGGTAGAGGCCTTCGGCCTGGTGGACATGCTGTGCCAACGACCCTACCACGACACCCTCGGGCAGCTGCCGATGGTCGGTCTCCTGATAGAAGCTGTCGTTGACCATGAAATAGAGTGCTGTCGAGAGATTGGGTACGTCGCATCGGAAGGCCTCATAGGGGTTCACAGGGATGTTCAGGCGCCGCAGGTTCAGTCCATAGTCTGGCTCGAAGAGCTTGCCGACGTTGGTGTAGCGGTAGCGCTCCACCTTGCGTGTCGGGAATCCCTGCTGGCGGAACTGCTCAAAGGCGGCATCACGGCAACGGTTCATCACACCGCAAGAATGGTCGCACAGTGTTGCCCGCTCCTGTTCGTAGAGGTCTATGTATTGCTGCTCAGGACTCAATTTCTCACTTCTCATTGCTCATTCCTCATTTAGGGCGTAGCCCTCCTTTATCCAGTCGTAGCCACGCGTCTCAATCTCCTTGGCCAGTTCGGGGCCGGCGGTCTTGACGATGCGGCCCTGATAGAGCACGTGGACCACGTCGGGACGTATCATGTCGAGCAGTCGCTCGTAGTGCGTAATGACGATAATCGAAGTGTCGGGTGTATGGAGTTTGTTTACTCCGTCGGCCACGATGCGCATGGCATCGACGTCCAGACCAGAGTCCGTCTCGTCGAGGATAGCCAGCTTAGGTTCGAGCATCGCCATCTGAAAAATTTCGTTGCGCTTCTTCTCACCGCCGCTGAAGCCTTCGTTCACCGAACGGCCCGAGAGCTTGGCGTCGAGGTCTACTATCTTCCGTTTCTCGCGCATCAGCTTCAGAAACTCTGCAGCGTTCAGGGGCTCCAGCCCTTCATACTTACGCTTTTCGTTAACGGCCGCCTTCATGAAGTTCGTCATCGACACACCGGGAATCTCCACGGGGTACTGGAACGAGAGGAACAGCCCCTCGTGGGCGCGGTCTTCGGGCTTCATCTCGAGCAGGTTTTTGCCGTTGAACCAAGCCTCGCCCGCGGTCACTTCGTAGAGCGGGTTACCCGTCAGCACAGCCGAGAGCGTAGACTTGCCGCTGCCGTTAGGACCCATGATGGCGTGCGTCTCACCGTCGCGAATGGTGAGGTCTATGCCCTTCAATATCTCTTTGCCTGCAATCGTGGCATGTAAGCCTTTAACTTCTAACATTTATCTTTTTCCTTTTTTTATTTTCGCATGTGTATAGGAATAGCTTGCCTCATCCCACTGTTCCTTCCAGCGAGACGCTGAGCAGCTTCTGAGCCTCAACGGCAAACTCCATGGGCAGTTTGTTGAGCACGTCCTTGGCATAGCCGTTGACGATGAGCCCCACTGCCTGCTCTGTGGGGATGCCGCGCTGGTTGCAGTAGAACAGCTGGTCCTCGGAGATCTTCGACGTCGTTGCCTCGTGCTCGACGATGGCCGACGGATTGTGGATGTCCATGTAGGGGAAGGTATGTGCGCCGCACTTCGAGCCCAGCAGCAGCGAGTCGCAAGATGAGTAGTTGCGGGCGTTGTCGGCTGTCGATGTGGCTCGCACCAGTCCTCTATAGGAGTTCTGCGAGTGGCCGGCTGATATGCCTTTCGAGATGATGGTCGAGCGGGTGTTCCGCCCCATGTGAATCATCTTTGTTCCGGTGTCGGCCTCCTGATAGTTGTTCGTCACGGCCACGGAGTAGAACTCAGCTACGCTGTTGTCGCCGCGCAGGATGCATGAGGGATACTTCCACGTGATGGCGCTGCCCGTCTCTACCTGCGTCCATGAGAGCTTCGAGCCCTCGCCACGCAGGTCGCCGCGCTTCGTCACAAGGTTCAGCACACCGCCGCGGCCCTGCTCGTCGCCCGGGTACCAGTTCTGCACCGTGGAGTATTTTACCTCCGCACGGTTCATGACGATGATTTCGACGATGGCCGCATGCAACTGGTTCTCGTCGCGCATCGGGGCCGTGCAGCCCTCCAGATAGCTCACGTAGCTGTCGTCGTCGGCCACGATGAGCGTTCGCTCAAACTGTCCCGTATTGCGGGCGTTGATGCGGAAGTACGACGAGAGTTCCATTGGGCAACGCACGCCCTTCGGGATATATACAAACGAGCCATCGGAAAAGACCGCCGAGTTCAAGGCGGCATAGAAGTTGTCGCGATAGGGCACCACCGACCCCAGATACTGCCGCACCAGGTCCGGATGCTCCTTCACGGCCTCGCCGATGGAGCAGAAGATGACACCCTTCTCGCGCAGCTTCTCCTTGAACGTCGTCTTCACCGAGACGGAGTCCATGATGGCGTCGACGGCAGTGTTGCCGCTCAGCGCCAGCCGCTCCTCCAAGGGAATGCCCAGCTTGTCGAACGTCTTCTCCAGTTCAGGGTCTATGCTCCCGCTTGCGCCCTCCTTGGATGGGCGTTGGGAGGTAGGGTCGGCATAGTAAGAGATGGCCTGATAGTCGATGGGCGGCAGGTGCACGTGGCCCCACGACGGCTGCTCCATCGTCAGCCAATGGCGGAAAGCCTGCAGACGGAACTCCAGCAACCACTCCGGCTCTCCCTTCTTCTGAGAGATAAGCCTGACCACGTCCTCGTTCAGTCCGCGCTCAATGATGTCGGTATGCACGTCGGTAGTGAAGCCGAACTCATATTTCTGCTCGGCAATCCGGCGTACCAGCTCATTGTCGCTCTGAGGCTCCTGCTGCTTCTTGTCTTTCCTCTCTGCCATTCAATAATTCATTTGGAACTGCAAAGGTACGAAAAGTCGGTCGCACAACAAAAAAAATTAGTATTTTTTATAGCGCGACGGGGTAACTTATCAAAATACATCTTGAATGATTCATGACACGGACTGACACGGTAGGGCTTCGTCATCCGGTTCGTTGTATGGAGCTACGGAGGTGGGAGGTGTCGAGGTCTTAGCTATGGGCTTAAACGAAAAGGGGCCGTCTCACGTGGTGTGAGGCGGCCTCTTGCTGTGTATTCAATACAGCGTTGGCTGTTTAGAATTCGATGTCGATTTCGTGGTCGAGGGCATCGCTGAAGTCGCGGGGCTCACGCTCGGCCATGGGGTCGTGCTCTTCAGCACGGTTCTCATGACGCGGCTGGCGGCGGTCGTCGTTACGACGCTCACGGCGGTCGTTGTTGTTACGCTCGCGACGCTCTCCACGCTCGGGGCGCGGACGGCGCTCACGCTCTACGTAGCCCTCGGGCTTCGGGATGAGCACGCGGTGGGAGAGCTTGTACTTGCCAGTCTTCGGGTCGATTTCGAGGAGCTTGACGGTGATCTTGTCGCCTTCCTTCAGTCCAGCTTCCTCAACGGTCTCGAGGCGTTTCCAGTCGATTTCCGAAATGTGGAGCAGTCCGTCCTTTCCGGGTAGGATTTCCACGAAGCAGCCGTAGGGCATGATGCTGCGCACGGTTCCTTCGTATACCTCGCCGACTTCCGGTACGGCGACGATGGCCTTGATCTTGCGGATGGCGGCATCGATGCATTCCTTGTTGGGTGCCGACACCTGTACCTTGCCCACTCCGTCGATTTCGTCGATGGTGATGGTGGTCTGGGTGTCTTCCTGCATCTGCTGGATGATCTTTCCGCCAGGGCCGATGACGGCGCCGATGAACTCCTTCGGAATCTCGAACTCGACAATGCGGGGCACATGAGGCTTGAGCTCGGGACGCGGCTCGGCGATGGTGTCGGTGAGGCACTTCAGGATGTGCTCACGGCCGGCCTTAGCCTGCATGAGGGCTTTCTCGAGGATGTCAAATGAGAGACCGTCGCACTTGATGTCCATCTGCGTAGCAGTCAGACCGTCGCGCGTACCAGTTGTCTTGAAGTCCATGTCGCCCAGGTGGTCTTCGTCGCCGAGGATGTCGCTGAGCACTGCATACTTATCTTCTCCGGGGTTCTTGATGAGTCCCATGGCGATGCCGCTGACGGGCTTCTTCATGGGCACGCCGGCGTCCATCAGGGCGAGGGTTCCGGCGCAGACGGTAGCCATGGAGCTGGAGCCGTTGGACTCGAGAATCTGGCTGACGAGGCGTACGGTGTAGGGGAAGTCCTCGGGAATCTGTCCCTTGAGTCCGCGCCAGGCAAGATGTCCGTGACCAATCTCACGGCGTCCCACGCCGCGCTGGGCCTTGGCCTCGCCGGTGCAGAAGGGCGGGAAGTTGTAGTGGAGGAGGAACTTCATATAGCTCTTGTCGAGCACGTCGTCGACGAGTTTCTCATCGAGCTTTGTTCCAAGTGTGCAGGTGGAGAGACTCTGTGTCTCGCCGCGTGTGAAGATGGCGCTTCCGTGAGGCATGGGCAGGGGCGACACTTCGCACCAGATGGGGCGGATGTCGGTGGTCTTTCGTCCGTCGAGTCGGATGCCTTCGTCGAGGATGCAGCGTCGCATGGCGTCGCGTTCTACGTCGTGGTAGTAGCGGTCCATCATGGCGTCGTATTCCTCCTTGGAGATTTCGGAGTCTTCGGGAACCTCAGCCAGGAACTTCTCTTTGAAGTCGCTGAGCAGTTTCTCGAATGCCTCGGTGCGTTCTTGCTTGGGCAGAGCCTGCTTGGTGATGTCGTAGGCGGGCTGATAGAGCTCTTTGTTCATACGTTCGCGCAGGGCCTCGTCGTTGACCTCGTGGTCGTATTCGCGCTTCACGTCGGTACCGAGTTCCTTGGAGAGTTCAGCCTGGAGTTCGCACATGGGTTTGATGGCGTCCATGGCGGCTTTGAGTGCGCCGAGAAGGTCTTGTTCGGAAACTTCCTTCATCTCGCCTTCCACCATCATGATGTTCTCAGCCGAAGCACCGACCATGATGTCCATATCGGCCTGCTTCATCTGCTCAAAGGTGGGGTTGATGACATATTCGCCATTGACACGAGCTACGCGTACCTCAGAGATGGGGCACTCGAAGGGTATGTCTGAGCACTGCAGGGCAGCTGAGGCTGCAAAGCCTGCAAGGGCATCGGGCTGGTCAACGCCATCGGCGCTGAGGAGCATGACATTGACGAAAACTTCTGCGTGATAGTTGCTGGGGAAGAGGGGACGGAGAACTCGGTCAACCAATCGGCTGGTGAGGATCTCGTTGTCGCTTGCCTTGCCTTCGCGCTTGGTGAATCCACCGGGGAAACGACCTGCGGCACTGTACTGCTCGCGATAATCAACTTGCAAAGGCATGAAATCGGTGCCGGGTACGGCGTCCTTTGCGGCACAAACGGTGGCCAGAAGGACGGTGTTGTTCATACGAAGAACTACGCTGCCGTCGGCTTGCTTGGCCAGTTTTCCTGTTTCAATGGTGATGGTCCTTCCATCAGCCAATTGAAGGGTTTTTGTAATTACGTTCATCTAAAAAATCAAAAAAAATACTTTATTGTTTTATCAACATCTGGTGATATAAATAGCTGCGTCTGTGGGGTGCGGGCTTTCAAAAAACCGTGCAAAGGTAGCTATTTTATTGATAGAAAACGAATATTCTGGAATTTATTTTCTTTTTTTATGAATAAAAGTAGTAACTTTGTGGTCAGATACATTAATTTAACACTTAAACCGTCATGAAGAAAAATCTTTTACTATTCACATTCATGGTTATGGGTCTGCTGCAAGTGCAGGCACAGAAGATCACTATCAGTGAAGCGCGTTTCCACGTCGGCGACCAGGCTGCATGGAACAGAATGAACTTTGATGACTCTCAGTGGACAATAGTTCCTGTGGGAGAACTCTGGACCAATTTCGGTGTGAGCAACCCCAACAACTATGCGTGGTACCGCATGAAGGTCGTCATCCCCAAGAGTCTCGTTGAAAATGCCTTTGACAAGAGCTTGGTGAAGATTGGCGTAGCCAAGGTCGACGACTGTGACGAGACCTTCGTCAATGGTGTGCTCGTCGGCAAGACTGGTTCGATGCCTCAGGACGACGGCGGCTACAAGATGGCTTACGACGAGGTGCGCAGCTATGTCGTCGACGGTAAACTCATCAAATGGGACCAGGAGAACATCATTGCCGTGCGTGTCTACAACGGCAACGACCCTGGGGGTATCTTCGACGGACAGGTAACCGTTGAGCCCGTCATGCTGGCTGATGCCGTCGACATCAAGTTCGCCGAAAAAGAAGCCAACGGAGAGAAAGTATGCGACATCACCCTCGACTCAAAGGTGGGCTATAAGGGACAGATGAAGGTATCTGTTGTTGACCTCGAGAACAATCAGGAGCTCTACACCCGGTCACTCAACGTCACCAAGAAGGCCAAGACGATGAGCCTGCCCTACGACCTGCACAAGCAGTTGCGCCTGAAGGCTACCTATACCGACGCCAAGACCGGTGCCCAGGCCACGGAGTGCTATTCGCCCAAATATATCCTCACGCCGGCAGCACCTGCCACGCCGCGCTACAATGGACCGCAGGTCTATGGAGTCCGCACCGGCTCGCCGGTCATCCTCCGCATGGCCTTCTCAGGTGAAAAACCCATGAAATATAGCATCAAGGGCATGCCGGAAGGACTCTCCGTGGACGCCCGGACGGGTGTCATCTCCGGTGCCGTGAAGAAGGCAGGCAACTACAAGCTGACCTTCGTGGCCGAGAACGCCAAGGGTAAGACAGAGCAGGCCTTCACGTTGCGGGTAGGCGAGAAGATTGCCCTCACGCCGCCTATGGGATGGAACTCATGGAACTGCTGGGGACTCTCCGTCTCGCAGGAGAAAGTTATCTCCTCGGCCCAGGCCATCCTCGACAAAGGGCTGGCAGACTATGGCTACAGCTATATCAATGTTGACGATGCCTGGGAAGCCAAAGAGCGTAATGCCGACGGCACCATCGCCACCAACGAGAAGTTCCCCGACATGAAGGGTCTCGGCGACTGGCTCCACGCCAACGGACTGAAGTTCGGCATCTATTCCTCGCCCGGCGACTATACCTGCGGACGCTATCTCGGCAGCATCGACCACGAGGAGCAGGATGCCAAGACCTACAACGAGTGGGGTGTCGACTATCTGAAGTACGACTGGTGTGGCTATGGCCGCGAGTATGAAAAGCTGGGCGACCACTCGGTGGCAGCCTTTGCGCGGCCTTACATGAAGATGCAGCAGTATCTGCGGCAGCAGCCTCGCGACATCTTCTACTCGCTCTGCCAGTACGGTATGGCACAGGTGTGGACATGGGGTCACGCCGTCGATGCCAACTCGTGGCGTACCACCGGCGACATCACCGACACCTGGGAGTCGCTCTACGACATCGGCTTCTGCCGGCAGGTGGGACTTGATCCCTACGCCGCTCCCGGCCACTGGAACGACCCCGACATGCTTATCGTCGGCAAGGTGGGATGGAGCAACAACCTCCGCGACACCCGGCTCACTCCTGACGAGCAGTATACCCACATCTCGCTCTGGGCCCTACTGGCCTCCAATATGCTCATTGGCTGCGACGTGGCCCAGATGGACGACTTCACCGTGGCACTGCTCTGCAACCACGAGGTAAATGCCGTCAACCAGGACGTACTCGGCAAGCAAGCCCGCCAGGCTGTTGTCAACGGTGACCTGCAGATATGGATTCGTCCGTTGGCCGATGGAACCTATGCCGTAGGTCTCTTCAACCTCGGACTTGACGACCTCACCACCGACCTCGCCTCCTATCGCGCTGCTCTCGGGCTCAAGGCTCCCATCAAGGGGCTCCGCGACCTCTGGCGGCAGAAAGACCTCAACACCACAGAGTTCCTCATTCCTTCCCACGGCGTGAAGCTGCTGAAGATAAAACTCTGAACGACGCAAGTTCCCCGGCAATCCTTGCTCTGGGCTAAAGAGTCTGGAGCAGAATGTCGGGGAACTTTACCATCATCTTCGTGCACTTTTTTTCTTTTCTTCTTTCATAATTCAGCATTAATTGCTACCTTTGCAGCCGAAAGTAAAAAAAGAAGAAGACATGAAGAAGATGATAAACTATCTGATGACGATGGCTGCAGCAACGGCTACAGCCATCGTTTTCTCTGCCTGCAGCGGCGGAAAGTATCAAGTCGAGGGAACCATTACCGAAGCCGAGGACTCCGTGCTCTATTTCGAGCACATGAGCCTGAGCGGTCCTGTGGTCCTGGCTTCGACCACGTTGAAGTCCGACGGAGCTTTCAGCTTCAGCCAGCAGGCAGCCGACGCTCCCGAATTCTACCGTCTGCGCATTGCCAACCGCATCATCAACCTTGCCGCCGACTCAGCCGAGACCGTCACCGTGAAGGCCTCCTATCCCACGATGGGGTCGCAATACACCGTCGAGGGTTCTGACGATTGCGAGAAGATAAAGGAGCTCACCCTCCTGCAGATGCAGCTTCAGAGCCGCATCCAGTCTATCGTCCGCGACCCGAAGCTGAACCTCGAGGCCGTTGGAAAGGAAGTTGACGCCGTGGTGGCTGAGTATAAAGACAACGTGAAGCGCAACTATATCTTCGCCGAGCCGATGAAGGCCTATGCCTACTTCGCCCTCTTCCAGACCGTCTACCTGGGAGGCGGGCAGACGGCCCTCATCTTCAATCCCCGTGCCAGCGAGGACGACACGAAGGTATATGCCGCCGTGGCCACCTCATGGGATACCTACTACCCTGGCGCCGAGCGAGGCGAGAACCTCCACAACATCGCCATCCAGAGCATGAAGGACCAGCGCATCATCCGCAACCGTCAGAACCAGGCCATCGACCTCAGCCAGGTGGATGTGTCGAATACCGTTGACATCGTCCTGCCCGACAACAAGGGCAAGACCGTACGCCTTTCCGACCTGAAGGGCAAGGTGGTGCTGCTCGACTTCCACATCTTCGGAGCCGATGACTCTACGGAGCGCATCATGGCACTGCGAGAGATTTACAACAAGTACCACGGACAAGGCCTGGAAATCTTCCAGGTGGGCTACGATGCCAACGAACACTTCTGGAAGACGCAGACGGCTGCCCTGCCGTGGACCTGTGTCTACGATGCCGACGGACTCAACAGCCTGAACCTCATGCGCTACAATGTGATGTCGATACCCACTTACTTCCTGCTGAAGCGCGACAACACCGTCCACATGCGCGACGTACAGATTAAGGATCTCGACAAGGAAATCCGCAGCCTCCTCTGACGGAGGTCTTTGCTTGAGTCGTAAGACAAGAATAAAGAAAACGCACTGACATGCTGCCTTGGTTTGCTTGGCCCAACAGCATGTCAGTGCGCTTTTTATTCCTGTCTTTTTGTTTCTTTTTCAGAAGCTTCCCAGCCAGAGGGTGAGGTCGTCGATGAGTTGCTGGTGGTAGCGGAACGTCGTCTGCGAGCCGAATCCGTGGTCGCCGTCGGGATAGATGTGCATGGTGGCGGGCACGTCGTGGCGGTAGAGTTGCTGATAGTAGTAGATGGCGTTCTCGGGGTTCACGTCGGAGTCGTCGTGGGCAAGGCAGATGAAGGCCCTCGGCGTGTGCCGTGTCACCTGAACATCGCTACTGTATTTTCCCTCGTCTATCTTCTTGGGCTTGACCTTCTCAAACAGGTTGGCGTAGGTCTCGTCGTCGGTTATCTTCGGGTCCATCGAGATGACGGGGTAGAAGAGTATCTGGAAGTCGGGTCTCGCCTCGCCTTCCGACTGGGTGGCGATGGTCGATGCGAGGTGGCCTCCTGCCGACGAGCCCATGATGCCCACCTGGCGTGGATCTATGTGCCATGCCTTGGCGTTGCGGCGCACCAGTTTCATTGCTTCCTCAGCATCGCTGATGGGTACGGCGGGCCGGCCGTGGGGCATGCGATACTTCAGCACGATGGCTGCGATGCCCAGGTCGTTGAAGTATCGGGTCCAGCCGAATCCCTCGTTGTCGATGGCCAGTCCGGCATAGCCTCCGCCCGGCAGGATGACCACAGCCCTTCCCGTGGCCTTCTCGGGTTGAGGCAGGAAGACGTAGACCTTGGCCGTGTCACGCTTGTCTGCGCTCTTCACGGCAGGCTTTTTCGGCCATAGCGGCAGTGTCATCTTGCGGCCCTCCTGCTTAGCGTCTATGGCCGGCGCTGCGGGCTTCAGGGTGGCGAGCCAGCTGCGCAGGTCGGTGAGCATCTGGTAGTGGTAGCGGAAGAAATTGTTGATGCCGTATCCGTGTCCGCCCGAAGGGTAGATGCGGAGCGTTGCCGGCACGTTGTGCTGCAGCAGCGTCTGGTAGTAGGTGACGCTGTTGGCTGGCGGCACGATGTCGTCGTCATCGCTCAGGAAGATGAAGGCCGGCGGTGTCTGCCTGGTCACCTGCTGCTCGTTGCTGTAGGTCTTCTCGTCGTCGGCCGTGGCGTTCCTGCCCAGCAGGTTGTCGTGGGAGCCCATGTGGGTGAAGCCGCGGTCCATGGTAATGACGGGGTAGAACAGTATCTGGAAGTCGGGTTTGGCGTCGCCATGGGCGTGGGTGGCCACGGTGGCAGCCAGATGTCCTCCGGCCGAGAATCCCATGATGCCCACCTGCCGCGGGTCTATGTGCCAGTCGTCAGCCTGTCGGCGCACCATCCGGATGGTCTCCTCGGCATCGCTGATGGGTACGTCGCACCGGCCGTGGGGCATGCGGTATTTCAGCACGATGGCGGCGATGCCTTGGGCATTGAAGAACGGAGCCCAGTCGGTTCCCTCGTGTCCCATGGCCAGATGCTCGTAGCCTCCACCCGGCAGGATGACCACGGCGCGGCCCGTAGCTATCTGTCTGGCAGGCAGAAAGACGTGCACCCTGGCCGTGTCCTTGGCGTCGATGCTCTCTACCAGCGGGCCCTGCTCCCACAACGGCCTCACAAAACTCTCCTGTGCCCGGACCGACAGCGCCAGCAGGGCACAAACCATGACGATGAGAACTTTCTTCTTCATAATGGTGCAAAATTACAAAAAAAGCCTTAACTTTGCAAGCAAATAAAGAAGAAAAGACGATGTCCCATTGGTTAGAACGCTTCCTTTTTTGTCCCGTCTGCGGCAGCCGTGCCTTTGCCGTTGACAGCGAGAAGAGCCGCCGTTGCGATGCGTGCGGCTTCGAGTTGTTTATGAACGCGAGTGCCAGCACCGTTGCCGTCATCACCAACCATAGCGGCCAGATTCTTGTGGTGCGGCGTGCCAAGGAGCCGGCCCGCGGCACTCTTGACCTGCCAGGGGGCTTTGTCGACGCGCTGGAGACGGCAGAAGAGGGCGTCTGTCGCGAGGTGCGAGAAGAAACGGGCCTTCATGTTGTCAAGGCCGACTATCTCTTCTCCATCCCCAACGTCTATGAATACAGCGGCCTGCGCATCCCCACGGAAGACCTCTTCTTCCGCTGTACCGTCAGCGACGACGCCACGCTCCACCCAGCCGACGATGCCGCCGAGTGCCTGTGGCTGTCGCCAAGTGAGCTACGCCCCGAGGACTTCGGACTCACCTCCATCCGCCAGGGCATCGAGCGGCTCAAGCAGGCATAGACCGAAAACAAGCCACGTCAGCCATCTGCTTTCTGGCATCAGACCGCATTTGTCAGTTTTTTTTTACCGAAAAATCCTGTCAGGATTTACTGGTGTTCTAGAAAAAGTTTTCCACTTTTCCGGCCACTTTTTTCAGCCTTCATGGCCAAGCACACAGACTTTTGGTACAAATCGTCAAGACTTTTGTACCGATTCGTTGCATGATATCTTAGATATCGCACCACGATTTCTTACTTATCGCCATGACTTTTGTACCTAAAGTCTGCACGAAAGCCTACCTTTCGCTGTCCGAAAAGTCGGACTCGTTGGTCGGTTTGTCGGTGGTTATCAAGGGCGAAAACGCTATCTGTCTCATCCTCAATCCGTTAACTCTAACACCTCAAAACTGCGTTATTTGCGACCGAGGGAAAATAATTTCAGAAAGTGGGCCTTCTCTGCGGGGATTTTGGACTCTTTTGTCAAGATAATTCACAACTTTTGGTATCCGGTAAAAAGCGGCCTGAACCAAAGGTCGACGGCCGAAGGGAAACTCAAAGGCCAACAAGAACATAGCCCAGGGCAGCGCCCTGGGTTGATGATATTGGAGTAGCAGTGAAAAGTGCGGCTGCGGATTTTAGAAGGTTGGGTCTACGGACTATAAGGACAAAAAAGGACCGACATTATTCCCCAAAGTTCAAAGAGTCCCTCAAGTCCGTAGAAGAGATTTTGAAAGTCCGCAGCCCGTAGCTGGTATATACACGGCTCGGCGACCCCGTCAGGGTCGATCCAAGGGGTGGGCGCTGGCTTATCCGGGGGTGCTCGCTTCGCTCGTACCCTCGGTTACTGAGCGGTGACGCCTTCAGCGTCTCACAACTATTGGCGCATCATCATGTTAACAGATGCGTGTACGAGAAAAATTCATAGAAAAATAAGGATGCATGGTTTACAAAACACATCCTTGGTTGTCTTTATTAATATACGAATGAAACCTCTATTGTTAAAATTACGGACATGATGAATAAGATTATATTTTTTTGAACTCATCCCTTTGCTGAATGAGAGAAAAGCTGTATCTTTGCACTTGGATCATATAAAAACTTAATCTATACATACGATGAAAAAACATTTTTCCTTTATCCTTTCTGACATTATTTCTTTATGTCACGAATACCTTTGCCCTACTTACAGTAAATGGTGATGGCAGTATTGACATGCTTAGGGATGCATCCTACACCGAAATAGCGAATACCGGCTCAAACAAGAGGTTGGTTGCCTTAGGGCCGAATATCTACAGACCAGCAAGCTATACGGGGTTAAGTGTTTCGCTTGACACCCTGCCTCAGGGTTTCAATACAGCCATATATGGCAGTGTGACCTATGTACATTCTACGTCAGCCACGGGAGGCCAGCCTACATTGCAGAAAGTCCTATAATTGAATTTACAATAGTATCGAACTTAAAAAAAAACAAGCACGTATGTGTAAGATTATTTTTGTTTTATTATTTAGCGTGTGTTCCTTGTTGGAATGCAGTGCTCAGATGTTGGAGCCGATGGAGTGGAAAGCTTTCTCGGCTAATCAGGCAGAAACGCCCACCCTTGGTGATCGTGCAGTGGCGATAGATGGTGACACTTTGTTCGTCGGAACTTCCAACGGAGTGTATTTCTACGACCAGCAGAATGGATGGAAACCCTATGCCTTGCAGGGGGTAAATATCAGACAACTGTTTAAAAATGAGAACCATATTCTTTTTGAAGCCTTTGATGCAGGGAATACTACGCAGGTCTATTACAGTGCCGACTGGGGAAAGACCTATTCAAAACGTATGCCAGATCGAAATGAATACCAGTATTATCTAAACTTGACGCCATATTCTCAATTCCCGGGTAGGTTCTATCTTGGTGGCGCGATTGGACGTAAATATTCGTGGTATCGCACGGAAGACTTTGGAGAAACCTGGAATATCTTAGATCCTGTTTTTGAGAATGGGAAGAAGTGGGGAGGGAAGACGATAGGAGTTCCTACTTTTGCAGTGAGCCCTTCTGACAACGACCACATCTTGGCCATTGGAATTGATGGAACCTGGGACTGTTGCGTTGGTTATCTTTTCTTTAGCGATGACGGTTTCGAAACGGTCAGAGACCTCTCGACCGATAGCCATTCCCTTACTAATCCCATTTTTTTGGCTGCCTCATTCTGCCCAGACAACGATAAGATTATGCTGGGAGCTTCTACACAAGGGATACACCGGTCGGTTGATGGCGGCGAGACATGGGATGTCGTCTTGCAGCACGAGCTGAAATATGAGAAGAGGACCATGTATTGGCACGTCATATTTGACAACACACGTCCTGGTGTCGCCTATGCTTTGTCGAAGAGTAAGAATAGCGTATTATTGGCCATCAGCAGGGATTATGGCGAGACATGGACAACACTTGTCGATAGCCTCACTGATTTTCAGGGAACATGGTTTCTGCTGACAGACGAATGGCTGTTGCTCCCAAGTTACTGCATGACCACTCCTGAAGCCTGCAGCAATGAACTCTATCGTATGAACATTGATGCCCTGTTGACGTCAGTATCACATCCTAAGTTTCCTGATTCCGAACAAATCGCCCCTGTTTCCGCCGGAAGGAAAGGCGTCTACGACCTGCAGGGGCGCCGCGTGATGGACACAGCCCCAAAGGGCACGTATATCGTCAACGGAAAGAAGGGCGAGGTCAGATAAAAGGCGTTTCTCCTCTATACAGACTCAAGGACTCATGGGACATCGGGAAAGAACCCGTCCTATGGGTCCTTATAGTTCGTAGACCTACTGTGGCACCTCCGCTGTACCAGTCGACGAAGGCATACGTGGAAAAAATGTTATTTGAATGATTGCTGTCTGGTAAACAAAGGCCGGAGGTCTGACAGTGTTTAGACCTCCGGCCTTTTATGCGGAACCTCTTCTGTCAGAATACGGGATAGTAGAGGTTGCTGCGCAGGATGACGTCGGCCTGACCGTCGGAGTAGAGTCCGATGCGTGCAGGTGAGGTCTCTGCCTTTTTCGATGCGCGGGGCAGCACTACTTCGGCTTTCTTCTCGTTGCCCACGTAGATGGCGACGTTGTCGGCGCGGCGCTCAATGCGCAGCTGCTGGCAGGCCTCAAACTGGCGGGTAGTCTTCAGCTTATAGACGAGCCGGTGGTGCTGGGTGGGGTCGCGGTTGATGAGTCGCAGGGCCGTGGTCTTGACGGCAGGGAAGACGACCTGCTGCCAGGCAGCGGAGCCTTCGTCGCCGGAGACTGGCTGATAGTCGATGGTCTTCCAACGATTGTTGTCGTCGGCATCGAGGTACTCGAGTGTCATGCGTCCGGCCATGTCGGCGTTATACGACCGCTCGGCCGAAGCTTTCAGTCCGAGGTCGCGGGCATAGGTATCGTTGTCGGCGTCGAGATGGGGATAGAAGACGGAGGAGACATAGGTGGGGGTATCGAAGCGATACTGCTTCTCAAAGGAGTCGGTATACTTCAGGTCGGGATAGTGGACGGAGGTATAGGCCAAGGGCATTTCCTGCACGGTGGTCTTTCCCTTGACACACTGCTCGACGACGAGCATCTGCCGCTGGGCATCAATGGTGGTACGGACGTAGTTCTGGGTATCGACATAGGCGGCATAGACTCCGTAGCGTCCACGGTCGGGCGTGCGGTTGTCGAGGCTGACCGTGAATTCATAGTCGGTGGCAGCGCTGCCCTTGAAGACATCGCCCTTGGTCAGGGGCAGGCCCTCGGACGTGGGCTGCAGACCCTGCCAACCGCTGAACAGGCGGCCATACTCGTCCCAGCCGTCGTTATAGGAGACGTAGACGATGTCGTATCCTGCGGCGGCATCGAGGATGGTCTGCGGCTGGATGTTGGCATTGGCCGACTCATGCACGAGCACATTGTCGCGCCAGGCCTTCAGCAGCGAGTGGTTCTTCTCGATGCGCCACACCTCAGCAGGTCCGCCGGCCTTAGGCTTGGCAGTGACTTCCAGCAGATAGGCATCGGAGAAGGTGATGCTGTCGAGCGATGCACCGCAATACTGCGGACGGGCAGGATTGTAGGGCCGGTCGGTGTTATGGCCAGTGATGCCGTCGACGGTCAGGTGGTCGTTGACGAAGTGAATACGGTCAATATACTGGTCGCGTCGGAAGCCCTGGTTGGCCATGTAGACGAGCCACCACTCCCATCCGTTGGGTCCCCGAACGATGTTGGGCTGTCCGGGTGTGAGGAGCATGTCGCCGTCGGCCACGGAGTTACCAGTCACATCGTATAGCGCGAGTGCGACAAGTTGTCCAAATCGTCGGTTGCGGGCCGGCTCGGTGCTGTTGGAACGACGCTGTTGAGCCTCTGGTCGGCTGACGATGAACTGGTTGTGACCCTGCTTCAACCAGCTGGCATCGATGGTCATCAGCTTATAGTCGGCTGACGGGTTGAGTTCGATGGGATGGCCGTTGAGGGCGAGCTGCAGGCCGCCACGCTGGGCTATCTTCAGGCGGAGCGTTCCGCGGACGGGGCGCGTGACGTCGAAGTCGATGGTGTCACGCGACAGGTCGACGGCGTTATATCCCTCTGCCCCATAGCGCACAAGGTCGGTAAAGTCTTCCTCCAGCTGGTCGGTCTGGGGCTTGACCACGGGATAGGGGTACTTGCCGCCAGGATTGAAGCCCATAGGCGACGTGGCTTCGCAGATGCCGAGGCGGTAGTTGCCGTATTCGGCTGCCGTATGGTTGGCGTTATACATCATGTAGTAGCGGCCATGATACTTGATGACGAAGGGTCCCTCGGCCACGCGGTTGTCCATGGTCTCCCAGGTGCCGGGCTGCGAAGAGAACTGCTGCACGGCATCGCCCGAGAACGAGAAATCGTCGTTCATGGGGCGTGCCCAGATGGTGTTGCCGTCGGTGAACTTCACCATGTAGAGATAGTGGCGGCCGTCCTCGTCGCGGAACACCTGCGGGTCGATGCGGTTCTCGAACCACTGGTCGTCGCGGTCTTCATAGAAGGGGCCTTCGATGTTGGGCGACGTGGCATGGATGATATGGACGATGTGGCGGTCCTTACCCCAGTAGTTAGCCGAATAGAGCAGGTGGAAGAGTCCGCCGCTGTAGACGATGTCATCGGAGTGCACCTGGTTATTCTTGGCTCCTGTGCCGCGGTTGTAGTCGGTATCGAAGTCGTAGACATGGATGCGCTGATCCCAGTTGACAAGGTCGCTGCTGACGAAGAAGTCGCCCATGGTGGCCACTCCTCCGAGATAGTACTTGCCGGCATACTTCAGCACGCCTGCGTCGGCCACGCCGCGCAGCACGGGATTGGTGTAAGCCGGAGCCTTCACTTCTGTCTGGGCAGCAGCCGTCGGGGCTTTCTGCCGTCGTGACTTGTTGTCTTGGGCTACTGCCGTCGTTCCGACGACCAGTGCCAACAGGATTAGCAGTTTTCTCATGTTGTCAGTTTTTTATTGATGAATTCTTATTTGTTTATATACTTCCGTCCATTGTGTATGTATATGCCTTTCTGCAGCTTCGCGGGCGAGGCGGTCTTCCTGCCCTGCAGGTCGTAGAAAGTGCCATCGGCCTTCTGTCTCTCTGTCACCGTCGTGATGGCAGAGGGCATGCCGTAGGTCTTCTTATACAGCAGCACCCCGTTGCGGGTGAAGCTGTCGAGCGCCATTCCTTTCCCTTCATAAGAACCCATCGACCAGTTCGATATGATGCCAAAAGAATAGCCTATGCCCCGTATGACACACCGCCCGTCGTACCAGTCAATAACATCATATTCCTCTCCATCGCCCAGTTGGTCGGTATGCAAGTCGAAGTCGGCATAGTTAGCCTCTAAGAGGGTACCTAAGAAAGGAATCTTGTTGAAGTCGTAGAACAGTGTTTCTTTTTGATTATCGCTATCATAGACATAAATTTTTCCATTGTCTTCCCGCAGATAGAGCGTCTTGTCGGCAAGCATGCTTTCAAGTTTTCCGACGCCTTCTATCCATTTTCGCTCCACACATTTGTATGTATGTTCCCCCTTTTGCTCCGTCTGATTGGTTACCGTATAACGTATCCGCTCATAGATAGCGTCGTCAAGCAAGGTTCTGTAGAAAAAATCCTCAGATGTCTTCAGATTGCTGCAATACACCTCATCCCAAGTCGTCCCCACAGGATAGCACTCTCCTATCGACTCATAAGGCGGAACCGCCATAATCTGAGAATTTACAGGGAGTGCAGAGGAATCCGCTGCATCAATAATATAACGTATTCCTTTAATCTGTTTAACTACTTGGGTAACTTCATACCCTTGTACCTGCCAGGGCAAGAGCAATGCCAATAGCACGAAGAAGGTCTTTAAATTTTTCATAGGACTATTATTTGGTTTAAACTTAAATTGTTTTCAACACATTATTTATAGTAGGGTGAGGGGTTAGGGCTTAGGGTCAACGGGTTTGTCGTTGGAATAAATTCCTTCGTTTTCTCGCCATGGCAGAGTGTAAGTAAGCTAACTCTGCTCATTTGGCTGAACGGAAACATTGATATACTCCGTCGGGCTTACTCCCATCTGCTTCTTGAAGGCCTTCGAGAAGTAACTCGGGTCGGAGAAGCCGGTGCGATAGGCTGTCTCTGAGACATTGTAGCCCTCGCGCAGGAACTGGCAGGCCAGGTAGAGGCGGCGCTTGCGGATATAGTCGCCCATCGACATGCCGGTAAGGCTCTTCATCTTGGTATGTAGCAGTGAGCGGCTGATGGCCAGCTGGCTGGTGATGTCGGCAATAGCGAAGTCGCTGTCAGCGATATGTTGCTCGATGACTTCGTTGAGCTGGCGGATGAACGTCTTGTCTATCTCGCTGAGCAGGGTGGTGTGATGAAAGTTGAGAGTTGAGAGTTGAGGGTTGAGAGTTGAGGGTTGAGGGTTGGGGGCTGAGGGTGAAGAGTTAAGAGTCGAGGGTTGAGAGTTGAGGGCTGACGGAACATCAAGCTCGTCGACGATTTCCTGCTGACGGGTTTGCAACAGTTGCATGATGTTGTTCACCTGGAGTTCGAGTATCTGGGGATCGAAGGGCTTGGAGACATAGGCCTCGGCACCGCTCTTATAGCCTATGGCCACATCGTCTTGCTCGCTCTTGGCCGTGAGCAGGATGACGGGGATATGGGAGGTGTGGACATCGCCCTTCAGCTGCCGGCAGAGTTCTATGCCGTCCATCTCGGGCATCATCACGTCGCTGACGACCATCTGCACAGCCTCAGTACGGGCTATCTCAAGCGCCTCGCGCCCGTTGCTGGCCGTCAGGACGGTGTACTTAGAGGAGAAATAATTGGACAGGAAGTCGAGCAGGTCGCGGTTGTCGTCGACGATGAGCAGCGTACCTGGTGTGGGGCTCTGTGTGGTGGGTGTGGAGTGCCGGGTGTTGAACTCGTCGATATCGCTCAGGGTCGACGAGAACTTATATTCACTCAGGGGCACGATGGTCTTGTCTTCATTCAGATAGCTGGCTGTCGGGAATGCTGAGTCGGACACATTGAGCCACACCGTGAACTTGGCTCCATGGCCTGGCTCACTCTCCACACTGACGCGACCCTTGTGAATCTCGCTGAGACGCTGCACCAGAGAGAGACCGATGCCCCAGCCACTGTTGTCGGCATTGTAGCCGCGCTTGGTCTGATAGTAGTGGTTGAAGATGCGACCCTGTTCTTCCTTGGCGATGCCGATGCCTGTGTCCTGAACGGAGAGACAGAGATAGGCTGCATTGGGGGAGGTAGGTGAGGGGGCAGACGTGGACTCGGTGATGCTGCCTTTCACCATGATGCGGCCACCACTGGGGGTGAACTTCATGGCGTTGGACAGCAGGTTACTGACGATATGCTCAACATAGGAAGGCGAGAACCACACTTCCTCTCCGTTGTCTTCAAACTCCGAGGTCAGCGTCAGGCCTCGCTCGCCGGCCATCTCGTGGTAGGGATAGAGTATCATCTCGATGAACTGCAGGGGGTTGCCCTTCTGAACGTAGAAGGGGAAGCTGTCGGTCTCGACTTTGTTGAAGGTGACGAGCTCGTTGATGAGGCTCTCCATCTTGCGTGTGTTCTTGATGGCCATGTCGAGATGGCGGTTGGAACTTTCGTCGAGTTGCTGACGGGAAATGCTTCTCAGCGGTGCCACGATGAGCGACAGAGGCGTCTTCAGCTCATGGGATATATTAGTAAAGAAGTCGAACTTTGCCTTGTCGATGGCTTCAATCTTGTCGCGCTCCATGTTGGCCTCACGCACTGCGCTGCGCTCCTTTTCGCGGATGGAGAAGAGCCGATAGGCCACATAGGCCAGTGCGCACAGCAGAAGCAGATACAGCAGATAGGCGGGTTTGGAACGATAGAAGGGTGGCTGCACCACGATGCGGAGCGCCTTTACCGGACAGTCGTCCCAGCCTTCGTTGGCATCGTTGGCACGAAGGAACAGCTGATAGGTCCCGGGCGGCAGCTTGTAGCCCGTGAACTTTCGCTCGCTGCCCACATTACGCCAATCCTTGTCGATGCCGTCGAGGCGCACCTGATACTCGATGCTGGTGGTGTTGCCCGGCATGATGACACCATACTCGATGCTGAACAGCCGCGCCTGGTCGTAGCTCAGCGTCAGCGACTGGGTCTCGTCAAACTCACCCTTCAACGGCGAACCTTCTACGGAGGCCGTCATCTCCTGATTGTTCACCAGCAGATGCTTCAGATGGACCGTCAACGGACCTTTCCTGCTCGACAGCGTCAAGGGGTTGAACGAAATCATACCATTCACCGTTCCGAACGTCAGCAGGCTGTCGCTGGTAGCCAGGGCCGATGAGAAGTTGAACTGATTGGTGGGCAGACCGCTCTCCGTGGTATAACGCATCAGCGTCTCCGTGTCCATGGAGTACTGATAGAGGCCCTGACTGGTGCTCACCCAGAGACGACCCTTCACATCGCTGATGATGCTGCACACCGTGATATGCGGCAGGAGCATGTCGCTCTCAATAGACTCAAATGAATCCTTCTCTAAGTCCATATACTGCAGGCCGCAGTTGTTGGTACCTATCCAGAGACGGTTGCTACCTGGCTGCCGATAAAGGCTGGTGACATAGTTGTCGCGCAGCCCGCCGGCAGCCTTCTGCCAATAAGTGATGCGGTTGTCGGCTGAGGCAATCCGGTAGAGGCCATATTGGCACATGCCCACCCAGAGGTTATCCTCAGCATCGACAAAGAGCGTATAGACAAACTGATTGTCGAGCGTATTGTCGCCCAGCATCTTGAACTGGTCCGTCTCCCCATCGTAGTAGTAGAGCCCCTTGGTCGTGGCAAACCACAGCCGTCCATTCTGCTGACAGGCAATACTGAAGAAAGAGTTGCTCTTCAGTCCGTTGGTGAAGTTATAGCGTCGAGCAGCCCCGGTGCGGAGGTTATAGCGGAAGAGTCCGCTTCGGAAGGTGCCAATCCACATCTCTCCCCGGCTACGGTCGTAGTAGAGGCTGTGGACATTCGTTCCCAGCTGGGGCAGCCTGTCGAAGAGCGTCACCGTGCCGGCCTGGCGATTGTAGATGTTCAAACCGCCGTCCTCTGTGGCAATCCAGAACACACCAGGCTCAGTCTCTACCATCTGCCGAGGCACCTTGCCGTGAATCTGCCCACCTTGCAGGCCTGGCTCCAACCACTGGAACTGCTTGTTGTTGCTCAGCAACACGTCCACTCCACCAAAGTAGGAACCTATCCAGATATTATCGTCTACATCGCTGATGATGGAATAGATGGCATTGTCACTCAGGCGATAGGGGTCGTCAAACCGATGGCGCACAATCTCGATGTGTCCGTCAGGATGGACGATAGTCACGCCCTTCTCCGTTCCCAGCCAGATGCGCTGCTGGGCATCCTCGGCTATGACGCGAACGATGCCGTTGGAGATCATCGCCGGTGAGAGCACTTCCACCCTGCCGTGGCCGTCCATCGTCATCACACCTTCGCCGTTGCGGCCCAGCCACAAACGCCCCTGAGAGTCGTAGAAGATGGGCAGGATGTCGTCCGTGCCCGTCAAGAAGTCGGGTTGCAGGATTGCATCAAGCGATGTCACACGCGTGAGGGCAGCATCATAGCAGAACACCGAGCGATTGGTCGCTACATAGACGTTGTCGGCATCATCGACCGTCATCGATGCAACGAAATAGCCCGATGTAGACTCCTGAGAACGGAAACAGTCGGCCTGCTCGTCATATACCCATAGTCCCATGCCGCCGCAAATGATGCGCCCGGAATGTTGCTGCACCACAGAATTGACGATGCCGCCCGTATCGTAGGAACGGAAGTCGTCGGTTTCAGGCCTGTACCGACAGATGCCACGCTGGGTGCATACCCAGATGCGCCCGTTGCCATCGACAAAGAGCCGTATCACGAAGTTGTGGTTGAGCGAGCAGCTGTCGGCATCCTCATGGAAATAGCTTCTGATGTCATAGCCGTCGTAGCGGGCCAGACCATTACGGGTGCCCATCCAGATGTTGCCCTTGGCATCCTGTGCCAAGGCCTCCACCTGCTGATGGGGCAGGCCGTCGCTGCTCGCTATATGCCGAAACCGGTAGTTGACGCTCCAAGAGAGCAGCCAACAACAACACAGCAACACTGTCAGACCAAAACGCTTCACGCTCATATCCCTCTACTCTAAACACTAAACCCTAAACTCTAACCTCTAACCCCCCTCACATTCCCTCTGTTATCTGCCGCTGGGTGCTCGTTTGCTTGAAGCGGAAGGTGAGCGCCTGCTCCGGCAGAGGCTTATCGGCGAACCAGAACACATGGAACGCACTGAAGCGCTCCAACGTGGCAGCGACATCGGTATCACTCGAGGCAGCCCATGACGTACAGAAGATGGGTCTGCCGAAGCGGTAGCAGATGCTGACGAGCCAGCCCGTCTCTGCGGCCGGCATCTCAGTAGCGAACGAAGTGACATCGCTCAGACTCCATATCTGATACACCAGGTCGGGCGTGCTGCCGCCTTCATACTGCAACCGGTCCCATCCTGCAGTGCGCCCGTGAATCATGGCCTTCCAGGGGTCGAAGCCTTCCTCAAAGGGTTTCACGCTGACCACTGGTGTCATCGTGAGCGGCTGGTTGGCATACTGGTTGCGGGCATAGCGGAACAGAGCACAGACAAGCTGAGAGAGGCGCTTGGTATCATTGACTTTCAGACCCGGACGGTCGTAGAGGTTCCAAGCCTTGATGCGCGTGTCGGCATAGTAATGATTGATGACATCGCCCACGTAGCGGCCCAGTTGTTCCACTTCTACAAAGGCTTCATCATCGGTCAGCAGCGTAGGCATCACGGTGATGCCCTGTGCGTCGGCCTGGGCAAGCAGTTCTTCCAGTTGTTTGAAGAACCCCTCGGGGTTGCTCTTCCACTGCATGAAGTCTAGTTTCACCTTCACGGCATTGCATCCCCGCTCCTCGGGAAGTGCGGGAGTGGCTCCTTTGAGTTCCACACCCGTCAGTGGTCCTGCCACCATCCAGCGCCAGGCACGCTCGTGGCTCCAGCGCTCGGTAATCTCGAGCCCTGCGTCGACCTGCTCGCCTTCGGCGGCAAAATGATAGTTGCGCAGGAGCTCAATGTCGCGGGCGTCGTAGAGATCGCCATCACTATAGAGCACGTTGTGGAACATGGGGTCGTAGGGGTCGTAGGTAGAACGATCCCAGCGGGCTTCCCAGTTGCGGTCGTTGATAAAGAGTCCCCAGATATAGAAGTTCACCTTGTATTTGGCGAAGGCGGCAAAGGTTCTTGCCAGACCTGATCCGTTGGTGCGCGTCAGACATTCTGTGGCCACCATCGGGCGGTCGCTGATGGACTTGATGTAGTCGAGGGTCTCGTAGATGTTATGGCTGAAGTTTAGGGCGCAGTCGTAGGAATGGAAGTTGTGGATATCCATCATCGCCTCGACCTCTGTAGTACGGCGGAGGGCTTTGTTGTCGGTATTGATGGTGGCCCAGATGATGGACGAGGTGATAGGTTGCGAGACGTTCTCCTCCCAGCACCAGTGCACCATCTGCTCGATGATGTCAATCTGTTGGTATGTGTCTTCGCGGTCTTCGAAGCGGGGCTCGTTCCAGAGGTCCCAGAAGACGATGCGCTTCTCCTTGGCAAAGTGGCGTACGACGGTGCGGACACTCTTCTCATAGGCGAGGCTGTCGGCTGCCCGCTCTGGACCGGTCTTGCGATAGTAGTTGCGCTCGCCGAAGGCGATGACGGGCGACACGGTCATGCCGCATGCGGATGCATCGTCAATCATTTTCTGGATATAGTCGATGCGCTCCTTGTCGGTGGTGCCTTGTATCCAGAAACGAACACTGTTGAAGCCCAGTTCAACGGCTTTCTTCAAGATGTCGCGATTGGTCTGTCCGGGATAGGCGGGATAGGGTTCGTTGAATCCCTTGATGACGCCGACCTGCTCTTGCCACTGCCAGGCCTGCTTCTCGGTCCACTGCTTGCGCTTGGCGAAGCCTGCCGTCACTACCAGCAGCGCTGCCATGATACATAAGGTCCTTCTCATATCATTCTGCTTTTTTACCGTTTTACATTCTTACCTTTTTACCCTTTTGGATATAAACCTTTCCCTTGACTGGGTTGATAACGCGGCGCCCCTGCAGGTCGAAGAGGCTTTGGGCATTGGGTGCCGAGGGCTGTGTGCCGGAATGGGGGGCTTGGATGCCCAGCGCATGGTCTTCAAGCCGGAAGGTCATATAGGTCCACGACTGTCCGCGCTTCACGTCGGGCATGGTCTCCAGGTAGCTTTTTCCGTCGCGGCGGTCCTGCACCTCGATGGCCATTCCCATGCGCTGGTCCTGTGGCGGGGCCTCATGGCCGAGGGTCTGCCAGGGTATGGCTGCCTCGATGACGTAGTTTTTCGAGGTGACGTTGACATGCAGGTCGATGGGTGCTGCCGGCTCAAAGGTGGTCCAGAGATAGTTCTTTCCTTGCTGAAGGAGGTAGGTGCCGTCGGTACGCAGGGTAATGTCGATGACTCCCGGAGAGGGAAGGGTCTCGCAGAGGTCATGGGGGTCGAGCAGCAGGTGGACTACATCCATGGAAGAACCTTCGTTGACGGGCGTGCGGTCGGCGACGCTGATGACGAAGTAGAGGTTCTGCTCATCGTAGCTGAAGTCGGCATAGACGCGCTCACCGATGGTGTTGGTACCCATCATCACCTGATTAGCCAGCTTTGTATGATACTCGTAATTGGTGACGGCGGCATCGAGGGTGGGCGTGCCATAGTAGGCCTTGAACTCTCGAACGGGGTAGCCCTTCACGATGTCGACATGCTTGCTGACAGAGCCTTTGGCCCCTACTCCACCCAGGGCCACGACGATGCCGGTGTCGATGACGGCTATGGAGTTCCACTCTATCGACACCTTGCTCTCGACGTTGTCGGGGAAGGGTTGCGACATTGACTTGAACCCGCGGCCCTCTTCATTGCCCACGTAGACATACATGTTCATGACATCGTAGTTGCCGCTTTCGTAATACGACTGGCGCGAGAGCACGGTCTCTCCCCAAGGCAGCCTGCACAGATAGGGTGCTCCTCCGCAAGCCCGCGGACACCAGGAATAGTCGATAACCTGGTTGCGGCGCTCGCTGGTGGCAGGGATGTGGATGCCGTGCCAGTTTTCTTCGATTGACGAGCGCAGCGTGACGGGCACGAAGGTCTCTTCGCCCGGCCAGCGGCTGTCCTCGATGGTGACCACGATGCTGTCGCCAAGGATGTTGGGCACGGGCATGCCGTCGCGGGCTCCGGGTCGATAGGAAATGGTCTCTACGGGGCTCCACGTGCGACCCTTGTCGAATGAACGGGTCAGCTGGATGCACTGGTCGTGGTTGTCGCCCGGATAGGGGCTCTCGTCGGAGAAGTAGAGATGGAGCTCTCCCGACGGCAGCTCAAGGATGGCGGGCTCCCAGCAACCCGTCCCGAAGTCGATGCCGGCCGTATAGACCGTGATGGGCTTGCTCCAAGTCTCACCGTTGTCGGTACTGATATTCAGCTGGACGCCATAGTGGCGGTCGTCGCTGTAGGGGGTATTGGTGCCGATGTTGTAGGGCACGATGATAGTCCCGTCGCGCAGCTGCACCACCTCGGCATCAAACAGATGCTGCATCGAGGGATGGGTGGCAATGACCTGAGGCGTAGACCAGTTGCTGCCCCAGGTGCTGCTGTAGGAGACAACGATGTTGTCGGAGATATTGGTAACGGCCATCAGACGGCCGTCCTGCAGCTCAATCATGCGGGCATAGAGGGCGTTACTGAACAATGTCTTGCGGCTACCCATGTCCCAGAACAGCCTGGAACTGGAGTAAGGCTCGTGCCGTGCAGCCTCTAACGAGGCAAAAGTGGCAGCTGCCAGTAGGATAGTAAACAGTCGTTTCATAGCGTTTTGAAAATGAACGGTAAGCTTTCTCTAAGTAAAATCGCCGATTTTGGTCAGTAAAACCGCCGATTTTACTTTATGAAGTCTTACCTATCTATTTTTGATTGGTTAAGGGGAAATGTTATCTTTTTCAACTTTCGCAAGTGCGCCCCGAACCAAAGGTCGACGGCCGAAGGGAAAGTCAAGGGGCAACCTGCTTATAGCCCAGGGCTATGCCCTGGGTTTTGAAATCGTTGTTGGACTGCGCCCTGTAAGGGCAAAAGATTTCGTTCATGTGTTTCTGTTGCCCTTGCAGGGCGTATTCTCTGCCAACTTCCATACCCAGGGCGTTGCCCTGGGCTGAGTTATCATTGCCCCTTCGGGGCGCACTTGCGAAAGTTGAGTTATCTTTCAATATATTTTCGTCCGTTCTTAATATAGATTTGTCCTGCCGACGGGTTGTCGGCGCGTCGGCCCTGAAGGTCGTAGACGGCGCAGGGCGCTGCAGCCTGGGGGTGCGAGGCTGGCAGATTCCCGATGGCGAGCAGGTCGGTGTCGAGGAGCCGGAAGGGCATATAGGTCCACGAGGCGTTGCGCTGGCAGTCGGGCATGAGCTCAAGAACTGGCTCGGTGGTGGCTGCAGCCCTACGGTCGGAGAGCTCGATAGCCGCACGCATCTGCTTGCCTATCGGCGGGAAGTCGAAGCCGAAGTAGCTCCAGGGGATAGCGCCCTCAACGATGTAGTAGGTGGTGGTCTTCTTCACTACGAGGTGCATGGATGCGGGGGCTTCGGTGTTATTTCTCCAACGCTTGGTGGCATCGCTGCCCTCCCATACGTCGATGTTGCCGTCAAGACGGAAGAAGAATCGGTACTGCCCTGCTATGGGGGCTACGGAACAGAGGTCCTCGGTGTCGAGCAGGAGGGCTACGCCATCTGTATTGGACCCAGAGTTGGGGAACTGGGTACGGTCGGAGACGCGTGAGGTGAAGTAGAGCGAGTCGCGGTCATAGGCAAAGTCTCCGGTGAAGCGGACGCCCTGCTGCTGCCCCAGGAGAACCTGTGTGGCTGCACGCTTGTAGTAGCCCTCACCGGTGGTCTGCTTGCCATCGAGCGTGATGCCCTCGGCATAGGGAGCGAAGAGCTCGCGCACGGCGTAGCCCTTGATCATCTCGATATGGCCGCTGATGCCGCCGATGGCAACCACGGTACCCGTATCGACGACGGCTAATGAGTTCCAGAGCACATTATCATTGTCGCCAATCTGGCCGAAGGGCTGCGACATGGCCTTGAAGTCCTTGGCCTGGTCGTTGCCCACATAGACATACATCTGGTTCTGGCCCGGCCCGTAGTCCGACTGGTGCGACATGATGGTCTCTCCCCATGGCAGCTGACGCAGATAGGGTGCGCCGCCCAACGCGCGGGCACAGAAGTCGTAGTTGATGCTTCGGTCGCGGTTCGGGCTCGTGGCATTAATCCAGAAACGGTTCCAGTTGTTCACCAACGGACAGCGCACGGTGGTAGGCACGAAGGAGCCGAAGCCCGACCAGCCGTTGTCCTCGATGGCTACTACGATGGTCTCGCCGTTCAGCAGGATGGGCACGGGCATGCCGTCACGATAGCCGGCGCGGAAAGAGACCTTGATGGCCTCACTCCATGTCTGTCCGCCATCGAACGAACGGCACATCGAAATCTGCTGCTCGCCGCTGCCGGTGTAGGGACCCTCGTCGGCAAAGTAGCACTGCAGCTCGCCCGAAGGCAGCTCAAGGAACGAAGGCTCCCAGCAGCCGTCCTGAAAGGTGAACGAGGCATCGTTGATGAAAATCTCATTGCTCCAGGTCAGGCCCTTGTCGGTAGACCGCTTGCAGCGGATGCCAAACCGGCGGTCTTCCGTATAGGGAGTCGACGGACGGGGGTTGTAGCCCACGATGATGGTTCCGTCCTTCAGCTGGATGAGGTCGGGCACGCAGTTGGGCGTGTTGTTCACGTTGTCTACGATACGGATGCCGTCGCCCCACGTCGTACCCTTGTTAGAGCTGAAGGCAATCTTGATGCCCCCACTCTCGCAGCAGGCCATATAGCGGCCGTCCTGCAACTCTATCATGCGGGCATAGCCGCCACCGCTGAACACGGTCTTACGCGTTGCCGTGTCCCAGAAGATGCGAGAACTGTTGTAAGGCTCATGGGCAGCCTCGGCAGCAACACTGCCCAATGCCAAAAGAACGCCTACGTTAAGCCAAAAGAGCAGAGCCAAACCTGCTGAGCTTAGCCTTGGCAAAGCCAAAGTCGGACGTAGTCCTAATGATGTAAACTTTTTCATATCGCTATCAGTTTTTATTATCTATCGTTTTCTTTCGCAAATTTACTACAAATAATCGAAAACACCGCAAAGGGTGGGGGAAATCTGAACTTTTTTTTCTTTCCGACGGCTGTTAACGGGGTAACGGCCTTCGGAGTGACTTATTTCCTGACAATAATGGGGTCGACCCAATCGCTGACGATGGCCTTGCCCTTCTTGCCGAAACACTCGCAGGGACGTACATGGAATCGCACCCTCCTGTTGGCCGGCAGGTCGGCCTCGCCGAAGACACAGACCGCCTCGCCCTCGTCCTGCTGCTCGCCCAGGAAGAACCCGTTGCTGAAGACGCGCTTGGTGCTGACGACCTTGGTATGGTCGACATCCTGCACTTCGGCCTGCACCTCATAGTCGAAGGCCCGCTTACCAGTACGCTTCTTCAAGACGGTGGGGAAATGAACCACCAGCTGTTTCTGAGCCGTACCGTAGCGGTCCTTGCCGTCGAGACGCGTAATGCAGACCTGGTCACCCTCGGCAAACTGGGGTGCCTGTGCCTGTCTGCCCCTGTTCTCGAACGAGAGGGGCGCAGCGCCATTGAGCGGAAGGGGGATGATCCAGTTGTCGGCCAAGGGCTGGTCGTAGACAAACTCATGCTTTTCGAGCGTGATGCAATCGTCGAAGACGGTCATCAGCTGGGCATGCTTGCCGCGGTGCATGTCCGTCATGACGGGCATCTGCGAAGGAACCTTCTCGCTATTGCCGAAAACCTTGGAGTTCTCGCGACCGCCAAAGGGGATGATGTATTTCATGGAAGCCGTTCCCACACTGGTGAAGGCTCCCTGCCAGATGGTGCGGTCGTCGGTAAGCGACGTGTGGCTGTGGCCGGAGAAGGCAACGAGGTTGGGATAATGGCTGAACAATTCCGTACTCTTGCCGTCGTCCTGTCCCCAGGTCCAAGGGGCCGAACACGTGCCTTTGGGATGCATGTGCTGGAAATAGAAGAAGGGCTTGTCGGTTGGGAACTCACGATGGTGTCTGGCAAAGAATTCCTCCAAGCCAGGGATGCCTTCCCAGTTGACCCAGTGGGCACCGATGAACTTATATCCCTTAACCTCTTTTATATATATAGGCTCCCATTTCTCTTTCAGATGTTTCTTCCACACCTCAGCCCGCCGCGGACCGATTTCTTCACGGGTGACTTCTTCTTCGGTCATGTATTTGCGACAATCGCTGTAGTTCTTTCCTTCAATATCATGGTTGCCATAGACGAAGAGCTTTTCCACGTGGTGGCCGTCGGGAGCCTTGTCCTTGGGGAAGACGGAGTACCAAGTGTCGGCCAAGGTCTTAATCTGCCGCTCCATGCCCCAGTCGGCCATATCGCCGGCAATAAGCACGGCATCGACTCCCCGGTCACGGAAATAGACAAGGGCCTTCTCAAGATAGTCATAGGTCTCGGGGGTGGTGATGTGCACATCGCTCATGATGCCCACCTTGAGGCGCGGCTGACCAAGCGTGGCCAGCTTCTTGGCAAAAGCAGGAAGGTCAAGGCAAAAAGCCCCAGCAAGCATAGCTGTGTTTTGTAAGAAACGTCTTCTGTCCATCGTGCATTATTTTATTAAGAATTTCTTTCCATTCCGGATATAGATGCCTTTAGATAATGCTGAGTTCGGATTATTGAAAGGCAAATTGACCCGACGGCCCTGAAGGTCGAAGATTACTTGACTTTGAGACTCGTCAGCAGGCAGGCTGACGCTGGTCGGCTCAGGGTTGGGTTGCAGGTAGAGTTCCATCCAGGTGCACGACTGATTGCGAATGGCATCAACAATGCCCTCGGTGACAGCAGCAGACCCGTTGTTCTGATTGTCTTGCAACTCAAGATTCAGCCGCATGGTCGAGCCTTCGATGCCGCCTGAGACATCAAGGTCTGCCCAAGGTATGGCTGCTTCAACTATATAGTAGGAGTTCTTGTCGACAACGACGGAATGTATTTGCTGTTCATTGTCGGTCATCCACCGCTTCTTAGAGTCATCCCCATGTGCAAGCATGACAGAGCCATCGCGGCGTAGGGATATCCAGTGCATACCGGTCAGCGGCGCACGACCACTGCGGTTCTCTACATCGATAAAGAGATTGGCTGCGTCACCGCTGTTACTGGCAATGGCCTTGACGGTGCGGTCGTTGATGCGGACAAAGACATAAAGCGAGTCGCTGTCGTAGGCGATATCGCCCGCCGTACGGACACCCGTGGTTGTGCCTGTCAATATCTGGGTAGCTAAAGGTTGGTAATAACCTTCATTGCGAGTCTGCTTGCCGTCAATTACAGGATGAGAATAAGGTGCCTGGAGCTTGCTGACCACATAGCCTTTAATCATCTCTATGGCATTGCCCACACCGCCAAGGGCTATCACCTGACCGGTGTCCACGACACAGACGGAGTTCCACATGACCGTCTGCTGGCTGTCTACATGGAATGGATGCTGAAGCGACTTGAATCCCCGCGCATGCTCATCGCCTAAAGCCACATACATCGACAGCTTGCCGTCGCGGCCATAGGCCGACTGATAGGACATCACCGTCTCACCCCAAGGCAGCATGCGCAGATAGGGTGCACCGCCTGTTGCATTGGGACAGTAGGCAAAGTCAAGGGTCTTCTCGCGGTTGGGGCTGTCTTTGTCAACATAATAGTCGTGCCAGTTGACATCGAGCGGGCAGCGAACCGTTGTCGGGAAGAAGTCGCCAACGCCGGGCCAGCCGTTGTCCTCAATGGTGACAACAATCTCTGACTGGTCTTTCAAGATAATTGGGCATGGCATCCCGTCGCGGTAGCCTTTGCGGAAACAGACAAATTCAGGCTCCGACCAGGTCTGTCCGCCATCGAACGAACGGCAGACTGAAATGTTCTGCTCGTTACTCGACGTGTAGATACCTTCGTTGGAGAAATAAAGCTGCAACTCGCCAGAGGGCAGTTCCAGCAGCGACGGTTCCCAACAGCCATCGGAAAAAAGATGTTGGGCGTCGTAGACAAAAATCTCAGGCCCCCACGTCTCACCATTGTCGGTGGAACGCTTGACACGGATTCCAAACTTGCGGTTTTCTGTATAAGGCTCTTCCGGTCGAGGATTATAGGCTACGACAATAGTCCCGTCCTTCAACTGCACAAGGTCGGGAGTGCGCATGCCGATATTGTCGTGGGATGTGGCTATGAGCCTTGCGTCTGACCATACACCTCGCCCCTCGCTGAAACGCACCTCAATGCCACCATGTTCACAGACGGCCATCAGACGGCCGTCCTGCAACTGCAACATGCGGGCATACCAGCCGGTAGGAAAGACCGTCTGCCGAGTGGAGGTGTCCCAAAAGATACGGGACCCCCGATAGGGCTCATACTCCACGGCCATGACGGCTCTCGCCATCAGCAGGGTCAGCAATAGGGAACAATATCTCTTCATCTTCTCTTTTTGTTGGATTTCATCCGACCTTTTGACGTTGTCTTCCTCCTTCGCACCTCGGCAAAACAAGCAAGCTTGATTGCTCTCAGTTTGTCGTCGGTTCTCGCCATGGCAAAGCTCAAACAAGTTTGGCTCTGCTCATCTGGCTTAACGAAAACGTTGGTTAGGGCATATCCCAGCAGCTCTGGTTTCCTCTCTTTTGGGGTCTGTCTCTTGACGGTGTTCAAGGGAAAGCCCCTCCCGCCCCCCAAACAGTGGGGATTGGGAGGGGCTTGGCTGCAGGATGCTCACCGCGAGGGTTACTCTGCCGGAGCGAAGTAGATGCGCGTGGTGGCCTTCACGGCGGGGTTCTCGGTGCTGGTGCGCACAAGGGTGTATTCCACTCCCTGCCGTGTCAGGTCGATGGCTGAGCCGGAGGGCTGTTCCACTCCGTCGGCATAGAAGACGGCGTCGGCATCGGCCGTATAGGTGAGGGTGAGGGGTCCGGCGGTTTCAGGCAGGGCGGAATAGGTGTAGGTCAGCATGTCCTGATAGTAGGCATTGCGAACGAGCGTGAGCGCTGCGTCGCCGGCTTTTACGTTGCTGAGCTCAGGATAGATGATGCCATACAGCGTGTATTCCCGCTCGGCTCCTGAGGGTGCCACGGCACGTATCTCGTGCTTCTTCGAGAGGTCGAACTTGCTCTTGTTGTAGTTGTATTCGGCGCCATCGATATAGAGCACGATGTTGTCGGACTCGAGGGTGAAGGCGAGTCGCTGGTTGGTGGGCCTGAGGTTAATCTCCTTGTTGTTGTTCACCTGCTTGGTAGGAAGGGCGAGCACCCAGTCGTGGTCGTTGATGGCCTCGGCAATGTAGACGTTAGGAGCAATGTTGGCATAGATGCTCTCAATCTTGGTTGCATTGTCGCTGACGGTTACCTCAAACTCCTTGATGTCAATCTGCTGGTTGTCGCCAAGGTAGGTGTCATAGGTAGAGGCAATGACGGTGACGGTATAGGTACCGGGTGTGGTATAGGCATAGGTGAATACGCCTTTGTTGAGCACGAAGCCGGTATTGCTCTCTGCACGCTTGGCATACTCATGCATATTGTCGCCCGTGAAGACTACCACCTGGTCGGCAACACCTGTGAAGGTGAGTTCCATTGACTCATTGACGTTGAGGTCGGTCTTGGAGACGTTGAAGATGGCCTGCGGAGTGCGGGCTTCTTCGTTGTCGCTGGTGCAGGAACCGAGGAAGGCTACTGCCATCAGGCAGATGGTGAGTGCGGCCATTGCCGGTTTCATGACTCTTTGAATGATATTCATATTTGCTTTCATATCTTTATCAGTCTATAAGTTTTATATTTGCAGACTCCAGTCACTAAACTCTAAACTCTAAACTCTAAACTTTCAACTCTAAACTCTAAACTTTAGTATCCCGGGTTCTGCTCAACAACGCTGTTGGAGAGGTCGATGGTGTTCTGCGGGATGGGGAACACCTCGTTGACTCCCTTGCGGAAGAAACGTCCGCGGTTGTTCGGGCGGCTGGCACCGAAGGTGTGAAGCACCTCGGCGGCACGTCCCTGGCGGACGAGGTCGAAGAAGCGGTCCCACTCGAAGGCGAACTCCATGCGGCGCTCCTGCCAAATCTGATCACGGATCTGACCATAGCTGCCTGGCTTATAGAGAGCGGTGCTGTTGTTGATGGTATTGACCTGGGCCTTACACTTGTTGAGCTGGGCGAGGGCTCCCTCACGGTCGCCGCACTCATTCAGGGCCTCGGCATACATCAGCACGACTTCGGGATAGCGGATGACACGACGGTTGCACTGGTTGTCGCCGTCGTACTTAGGATAGTCCTTCTGAGGGATGTACCACTTCAACGTTACATAGTGGCCTTCGATGTTCTGCCAGATGATGCCGTCAGGGGTATCCTGCTGGTGGTGGATTATGAACTCCTTCTCTCGACGGACATCACCTGATGTGAAGATGACACCGAGCAGGTCGTTGGTGCACCACATCTGGTTGCTGTTGAAGAGATAGATACCAGAGCCTTCGTTGGTGTCGCCAGAGGTACCGTCGGCACTCTCATGGAATACAACTTCGAAGACGGAGCTGCGGCAGAACTCACCATCCTTATACCACTGATAGATATAGGAGTAGCGGTCGCCGTTGTGAAGCAGGTTGCCATAGGTATCACGATATTCCAGGCTGTAGACGCTGCTCAGCGGGTCAAGGGGCGTGTCGAAGTTCTCATAGGGGTCACCCTCAGCAGCCTCAGCCAGCGGCTTGAACCACAGGCGCTTGCGCAGGGCTTCCCAGTCTTCGGAGCCATCATACTGGACCATCTGTCCGTAGGTCATGGTCGTACCACCCACGAAGTAGTCACCCATCTCCTTCAACTGCTGCCACTTCTCAGACTCCACGCCGGGCTTGGCCTGATACATCAGTACTTTCATCAGCAGGGCAACGGCAGCACCCTTGGTTGCCTTACCCTTGTTGTTGCCGTCGTAGGTGACGGGGAGCATCAGGGCTGCCTCGCGAAGGTCTTTCTCAATATAGGCATAGCACTCTTCGAGGGTGTTGCGCGGAATGATGAGCTCTGCGACGGTCTCTGTCTCAGGACGGATGGGCACTCCACCGAAGGTCTTCACCAAGTTGAAGTAGAAGAAGGCACGGAGGAACTTGGCCTGACCGTAGATTTGACGGACGGCCAGATAGGTGTTGTAGTTGGTGGTGGAAATCTTCACCTTATCCATATTGGCAATCACCTGATTGGCACGGTGGACACCACGATAGTTTACCTGCCAACGCTGCAGAATCCAAGTATTCGATGTGTCGAACTGGAACTGCACCAGCTGTCCCATCTGCGAGGAGAGACCTTCATCGCCACCAAGCACGTTGTCGGCCGTTGCTTCGCCGAAACGCCACTCCTGGTCGTTGTAGCTGTCACTCTGCAGAATGTCGTAAGTGGCATTGAGTGCCTCCTGAATTTCTCTCTGTGTCTGGAAGAAAGTCTCATCAGTGGCATAGCCTTCTATTTCCTTGTCAAGGAAGTCGCTGCAGCTGGTCAGTGCCAAGGCTGCAAGCAAGGAAAAGCCTAAAAATATTTTCTTCATATCTGTATCCTCCTTCTTTATTAGATTCCAAGTTTAACACCAAAAGTGAACGAGCGGGCCTGCGGGTAGTTACCATGGTCTACGCCGAGGTTGATATTGTTACCCTCAGTGCCTACCACCTTACCTACTTCCGGGTCGAAACCGTTGTAGCCGGTGAAGGTCAACAGATTGTAACCTGTGAGCGACAGTGCGAGACTCGACACCTTCAGCTTGTCAAGGATGGCCTGCGGGAAGGTATAAGAGAGTCTCATTTCCTTCAGACGGACGTATGAACCGTCGTGCACGAAGAAGTCGCTGGCACGGAAGTTCTTGTTGTTGCTGTTGCTGCGCAGGTCGGGAACCGTGGCATCGAGGTTCATCGGGAAGAAGTCGCGGTCCATACCCTCAATCTGACCTGACCAGTGCTGTTCGCGAAGGTCGGCATAAACGTTGCCGTTGTTGGCGTTGTAGAGCGTATAGTCCATGACGTTGAAAATCTTGTTTCCAGCTTGTCCCTGGAAGAAGATACTCAGGTCGATATTCTTGTAGCCCACAGCCAGAGGCACACCAAAGACGAACTTGGGGATAGGCGAACCAAGGAAGGTACGGTCTTCAGCAGTGATGCGACCGTCGCCGTTGAGGTCCTTGAAGCGGAAGTCTCCAGGGAATGTGGTCTGCTCCCAAGAGTTCTTACCAAAGTCATATTGAGCACTCTGTGCAACTTCGTCGAAGTTCTGGAAGATGCCGTCTGTTACATAGCCGTAGAACGAGCCGATGGGCTGTCCGACAACAGTCTTCGTGACGGGGTCGGAGATGTCGAGGCCGACAGCGTTACCCCAGATAGGTTCATTGCCCGTGCCGAGGCTGAGCACCTTGTTCTTAATCCATGAGAGGTTGAAACCTACTTCATAATGCCAGTCCTTACCGATGCGGTCCTGCCACTTGGCCTCATATTCCCAACCATAGTTCTTGACAGAACCGGCGTTGGTCATCGGGGCGGAGTTAAGACCTGCCTCAGAGACGGTCGGTACGCGAATCAACATGTCGGTGGTCTTGCGGTTGAAATATTCAACAGTCAATGACAGACGGTTGTTGAAGAAGGTCAGGTCGACACCAACATTGTAGTTCTCACTCTTTTCCCACACGATGTCGGGGTTACCCAGGACGGTTGCCGTGGTACCGGGATAAATGGACTCTTTCAGGCCGATGGGATAGTTGTAGCCTGTTGAGAGATAGGTGTAGCGTGCGAGCTCGTCGATACGGCTGTTACCCAGCTTACCCCATCCTACACGCAGCTTACCATAGGAGAGGAAGTCGTTCTGGGTGAGGAAGTTCATGAACTTTTCATTCGTAAAGCGCCATCCGAGGGAGACAGAGGGGAAGAAGCCCCACTTATTGCCTTTGGCAAACTTCGATGAGCCGTCGTAACGCATGTTGGCCTGCAGCAGATAGGTCTCGCGGAAGTTATAGTTCAGTCGGCCGATGAGACCGATGGCACTCCACTGAGTGGGACGTCCGTATACCTTATCACCGGTATAGGCCATATTGAAGTAACGGAAAGCAGACTCGTTGGTAGGTGTACCTTTGCGGCTTCCGTCGATGTAGTCGTACTTATAGTTTTCAGCTGTCTGACCGGCAAGCACAGTGACGTGGTGGTCTTTGTTTTCCCACATGAAGGTCAGCAGGTTGTTGATTTCCCACTTGTCGGTGTTGGTGCGGGTCTGGCTGACGGTGGTCAGCGTTCCAATTCCGAAGTCTTCATCAAGACCCCAGGCCATACTGAAGTTGTTGGCCTGTGCCGTAGCATTGTAGTAAGAAGCCTTGAACTGGTAGTTCAGATACTTGCAAATCTTTGCATCGAGGCTGAGGTTCATGTCCAGACGCTGGCTCTTGCGGAATGACTGATAGCGGTCGATGGTGGCAATGGGGTTGTCGGCGTACCAATAGCCCTTGCTGTCGTGAAGATACTCCATCGGGCTGTATTTCAGTGCCTTCTGGAGGATACTTGATGAACCTTCGGGCACTCCGTTGCGTCCGTCGCTGGTGAAGGCCATGTTGCCGGTCATCTTCAGCCACTTGGCCAGCTTGGTGGTGACGTTCAGACGGGCGTTGAAGCGCTCGTAGTCGGAGGTCTTCACGATACCGTTCTCACGATAGTAGCTTGTGGAGGCCATATACTGTGTGCGGTCGCTACCGCCGGAGACGCTCAGACCGTGCTGTGTCTTCATACCGGTGCGGGTAATGGCATCCCAGTAGTTGCCGGCAGAGTTGTGGCGGATGGTATCGAGTTCGAACACTTTGCGTTCGTCAAGATAATAGTCGCCATTGGCATCTTTCGACATGTAAAGCTGTCCGTCGATGGAGTAGCGGTTGTTGGTGCGGTGGATATAGTCTGACATGAGGGCGAAGTCTTCGGGACCCATCACGTCGATGACTTTCCAAGGATTCGATATACCGACGTAGCCGTCGTAGGTAACCTTGATCTTACCTTCCTTACCACTCTTGGTGGTGATGGCTACGACACCGTTGGCGGCACGTGAGCCGTAGACGGCGCTGGAGGCTGCATCCTTGAATATTTCTACGTTTTCAATGTCGTTGGGGTTCAGATAGTCTATGTCGTCGACAATAAATCCGTCGACCACATAGAGGGGGTCAGAGTCGTTGACCGTACCCACACCGCGCAGCTGGATGGTGGTCTTACCGCCAGGGGCACCGGTGTTCTGAATGATGTTCACACCTGCTGCGCGTCCTTGCAGGGCCTGCAGGGTTGAGGAGACAGGAATGTTGTTGATATCCTTTCCAGATATGGATGAAATTGATCCGGTTACGTCGCTCTTTTTCTGGACGCCATAACCGATGACAATGAGTTCGTCAAGCTGTGCCACGTCGGGGGTCATCTCTATGTTGATGCTGTTGCGGCCTTTGACGGATTCCTCAATGGTCTTGTAGCCCATGTAGGTGAAGACGAGGGTTGCGTCTGACGGTACGCTGATGGCATATTCACCGTCAATGTTAGTTACTGCTCCGGATGACGGGTTGCCTTTTTCCTTGATGGTAAGGCCTATCATCGGTTCTTGTGTTTGTTTGTCTACAACGACACCTTTCACCATGACCTTTTGGGCATAGGTGACAGTTGCGAAAAGTGCAAGCAGTAGGAGCGTTGCGAGTCTTTTCTTCTCGTGTTTACGCATAGGATTGTTATTAAAAAGTGAAGCCCCCTCCCAATTTCCCCTGGAGGTGGGACCATTATTATATAATAAATATGTATTGGGAAAAGGCCCCCTCCCTCCCCGGATGGGGAGGTTGGGAGGGGGCTTTATAGAGTGAGTTACTTCACGACAGCCTTCTTGCCGTTCACAACGTAGACACCCTTCTGCAGGCCTTCGGCGGTGTTGGCCACCTTCACGCCATTGAGGTTGTAGACGCCATTCTCAGCCTTTGCCTCGTGCTCGATAACTGCAACGCCTGTTTCCTGGGGACCGAAATCGGGCTCGATGAGACCCTTGTCGCTCTCGCCGTCCCAACCTGGCTTAGTATAGGTGTAGACGTAGATTCTCTTGGTCTTGCTGGAAGAGAAAGCAACACCGTTGCCCATGTTACGGATGGTGTGTACACCGTCACCGTCGGGATCGATGGTGTTCTTGGTAACATAGACGGGCTCTGCATCAGAAGCATCCAGACGATACAGACCGGTTCCGAAGCCACCGGCTACCCAGTTCTCCTCGTTCCACCAGTAGAGCGAACCACCGGCTACGACGGGCTCTTTCTGCCAGTTGCTGTGGGTAGAGGGCTGCCAGTTGCCATACTGCGGGAACACCTTCTCACCGTCGAAGGCCCAGAGCTCACCACCATAGTGGTCTTCACGGGCTGCATCGAATCCATGAGCGGCGCAGTAGAGCAGCAGACCGTCGAACACAACGTTCGGGTCGGTGTAGGAGTTGTGGTCGACAGAGGGCTCTTCGTCCCAGATGTCATAGAATACATAGTCGTCCTTTTCGCAGTTGGTTCCGCCGAGCTCATAACCGCCCTTAGGATCGTAGCCACGCCAGAAGACACGTCCCTTATAGGTCTGAACGCCTACGCCGAAGGTACCAGCGTGCAGTCCGAGGCCATTGTCGCCACGGCCGGGCTTGGTGTCGGCAATCATGTAGGTGTGCTCAGAACCACGTCCATCGACAAGGTCTTCGGTGCAGGCAACGTTGACTTCGTCAGCTACCTTACCGTCGGTATACCAAGGCTCGCCGCCGTAGTCGGGAGTCCAAGCCTGGAACATACAACCCTTGTTGTCGAAGTTGAAGAGGTTGTCAAGACCGGCATTGCGGGTGTAACCCTCTTCATAACCGGGCTGGCCTTCTCCCCAGCGCTCCCAGTTGACGTCCATGACCATGTAGGTTCCTTCAGCGGTACCGTCGGTTACCCAGAGCTCTTCACCGGTAGACTTGTTGACCTTGTCGGCCTTGAAGAATACACGGCGGCCTACGCGTACGTAGTTGGAGTGGAGGTCGGTGTTGTCCTGTCCGGGGAACTTCATGTCGGGCTGGTGGGCGATGTAGAAATCCTCATCGTCGCTCTCGGGAACCACGCGCTTGGTGCCTTCAACGGTACCGTCGGTGATCCAGAGCCACTGCTGGGGAGTCTCAGCATCGAAAGCCTCGCTCTCGTCGTCAGTAGCGGCGAAGATGGCGCGAGTCTCGTCCATTTGGTGGAAAGCGATAGGATTAGAACCGTGGAGCTGGTTCAGGTCGCCGAGCATGAAGGTTCCTTCTTCTGTGCCGTCGCTGACCCAGGGTTCGTATTCCTCATCCGTGGTGTAGGCAGCGAAGACTACCTTGTCGTTCAGACGGCCGAGGTTCATAGGAGCGGAGCTACCGCTACCAGGCAGAATATCCTTCACCATGTGGGTACCTTCCTTGGTTCCGTCGGTTACCCAGAGTTCTTCACCATGCTCATCGTCGATGGCTGCAAAGAATGCCTTGTAGCCCTTTTCCGGAGAACCGGCAACGATGATGTTCTTGTCCTTGATGTCCTTACGTGAGTTGTTCACGTTGGCGGTGACATTTGCGGGAAGCACGTCGACGAGGACGCCACCTTCCAACTCAGTCTGTGCGTTTGCACCTACTGCCAATGTTGCCATGGCAGCCAAGAGTAAAAATCTCTTTTTCATACTTTTTGGTTTTGATTGTGGTTAATAAAAAGGTTATTGATCTCTTTCTTTTCAGGGTTCGTTCACAAAGTAGCCTTTTCAGGCTTGCATCAAGTGCTTTTTATTGCGATACTTCACGCTGACGTTTTATAGATTTGGGGTTAACTCGCTGCAAAATTGCAATTTATTTTATAAATCGCAAAGGCATTTTTGTGCAATTTTCTTGTATTTTTGTGCAAAAAGACTAAAAGACACCGAAAAATATTTCTTTTTTCACATCAACGCATTCTTCAACTCTGACAACTTGTATGAACTCAGGGAGTACTAATCTCTTAACCGCTTTTATCCCGATGAAATGGAAGATTTTTAAACTTTTTTCTTTCAAATGTCCGTTAGAAACCAGATGCTTTTCAGGCCATCTTTGCATGTTCTCAGATTGATGGTCTTAACTCCTGCGAACGATAACCCTTATCATCAACGAATGATTATCTTTACTTCATTCTGGGAGCTCCTCTTCCACCTGCGACGACAGACCCAATTCTTAAAAAACATAAAAAAATAAATATATAATAAGGTGTACCGAAAAGTTTTCCGTACTTTTGCGCCCCAAATGACGCTATGCTCTCAAAAAGGGTTAAGGCGCACGACTGTTGACAACAATAATAAAACGTAAAATAAACATCATGAAGAAAAACTTAGTCATCGTAGAGAGCCCCGCCAAGGCGAAGACCATCGAGCGCTTCCTTGGCAAGGACTACAAGGTGATGTCCTCTTACGGGCACATACGCGATTTAAAGAAGAAGGAACTGAGCATCAACGAGACCACGATGGTGCCCGAGTACGAGATACCCGACGAGAAACAGAAACTGGTGAAGGAGCTTCGCCTGCAAGCCCAGAAGGCCGACAAGGTTTGGCTGGCTTCCGATGAAGACCGCGAGGGAGAAGCCATCTCATGGCACCTGTGCGAGGTGCTTGGCCTCGACGAGGAGAAAACGTCGCGCATCGTGTTCCACGAAATCACCAAGCCGGCCATCCTGAAGGCTATCGAAAACCCGCGTCATATCGACATGAACCTGGTCAACGCCCAGCAGGCACGCCGCGTGCTCGACCGCCTTGTGGGCTTCAAGCTCTCGCCCGTGCTCTGGCGCAAGATTAAGCCAGCCCTTTCGGCAGGACGTGTGCAGAGCGTAGCCGTCAGGCTCATCGTTGAGCGCGAACGCGAGATACAGGCCTTCCAGAGCGAGCCCTACTTCCGCATCACGGCCGTCTTCGAGGCTCCCAACGGAACGTTCCGCGCAGAGCTCGACCAGCGCTTTAAGACCCACGATGAGGCACTGGCCTTCCTCCAGCAGTGCAAGGACGCCACATTCAACGTGGGCAACATCACCAAGAAGCCTGTCAAGCGCACACCCGCACCGCCCTTCACCACCTCCACCCTGCAGCAGGAAGCAGCACGTAAGCTGGGCTTCACCGTGTCGCAGACCATGATGGTGGCTCAGCGACTCTACGAAAGCGGACGCATCACCTACATGCGTACCGACTCTGTCAACCTCTCGTCGCTTGCCATCAACAGCAGCAAAGAGGAGATACTCGGCCAGTTCGGCGAGGCCTATAGCCGCCCCCGAAACTTCCAGACCCACTCCAAGGGTGCACAGGAAGCCCACGAAGCCATTCGACCCACCTATATGAACGCCGTCACCATCGAGGGAACTGCTCAGGAGAGACGCCTCTACGACCTCATCTGGAAGCGCACCATCGCCTCACAGATGGCTGATGCAGAACTTGAGAAGACGACCATCGAGATACCCGTCCTGTGTGCCAACGCCGGCAGTCCGGCCGCCGCACCGAAGTTCATAGCTCAGGGCGAGGTTGTGAAGTTCGACGGATTCTTGAAAGTATACCGCGAATCCACCGACGACGAGACCACCGACAGCCAGGAAGAGTCCATGCTGCCTGCCGTCAAGGAGGGTGACCTCATCCGCCGACAGGAGATAACAGCCACCGAGCGCTTCACCCAGAGTCCCATACGCTATACAGAAGCTTCACTCGTGAAGAAGCTTGAGGAACTCGGCATCGGACGCCCCTCCACCTACGCGCCGACCATCTCTACCATCCAGCAACGCGAATACGTTGTCAAAGGCGACAAGAAGGGCGAAGAGCGCTCTTTCTCCATCGACACGCTGAAAGACCAGAAGATAGCCTCGAAGACGAAGAAGGAGGTCGTGGGCAACGAGAAAGGAAAGCTGCTGCCTACCGACATCGGCACCGTGGTCAACGACTTCCTCATGCAGCACTTCCCCGACATCATGGACTACAACTTCACGGCCCGCGTGGAGCAGGAGTTCGACCAGATTGCCGAAGGCAAGGAAGGCTGGGCAGAGGCCATGTCGTCGTTCAACAAAGACTTCGAACCCACCGTCGACCGTGTCATCAACGAACGCTCAGAGCATAAGGCCGGCGAGCGCACCCTCGGCATCGACCCCCAGACCGGCCGCAACGTGACCGTGAAGATTGGCCGCTTCGGCCCCGTGGCACAGATTGGCACTGCCGACGAGAACCAGAAACCCCGCTTCGCCCAGCTGCCCAGCGACAAGAGCATCGAGACCATCACCCTGGAAGAGGCTCTGGAGCTGTTCCGCCTGCCGCGAACCATCGGACAGTACGAGGGCGATGATGTCGTCATCGGAACCGGACGCTTCGGCCCCTATGTGCTCCACCAGAAGAAATACGTCTCCCTGCCGAAGGGTTCCGACCCGCTGACCATCACCCTCGACGAGGCCGTAGCTCTCATCGACGAGAAGCGCCAGCAGGAGCAGCAGCGCCACCTGAAGACCTTCGACGAAGACCCCAAACTGGAAGTGCTCAACGGTCGCTACGGACCCTACCTCGCCTACGACGGCAAGAACTTCCGGCTCACCAAGGCACAGCAGGCCAAGGCACAGGAAATGACCTACGAAGAGTGCATGAAGATTGTTAAGAAGGCATAAGCGTTTCATGATCCGTATCATCCTACTCGGCTACATGGGTGCCGGCAAGACCACCATCGGCAAAGAACTTGCCAAGGAGCTCGGCATCGCCTTCTACGACCTCGACTGGTACATCCAGACCCGCCGCAGGAAGAGCGTGAAGGAGATATTCGATGAGTTCGGGGAGGAGGGATTCAGGAAGATTGAACACAACATGCTCCATGAGGTGGCAGAGTTCGAAGATGTGGTCATCAGCTGCGGTGGAGGCACTCCCTGCTTCTTCGACAACATGGCCTACATGAACCAGCAGGCTGAGACCATCTATCTGAAAGCCGACCTCGACGTGCTCTACATGCACCTGCAGATGGGCAAGGGCGTCAGGCCGCTGCTGCTCAACAAGACTCCCGACGAGGTGAAGGAGTTCATGAGCCGACAGCTGGCCGAACGAGAAGCCTTCTATTCGCAGGCCAAATACACACTCGACGTCAGCCTGATGGATAACTTCGAAAAAATAGCCGTCTCTGTGGCCGAAGTGAAAAAACTACTCCAGCTATAACCGTAAATTTGCTAATCTGAAAATATGAAGAAGTGGACTATTGAAGACTCGAAGGAACTCTACAACCTGAATGGTTGGGGAACCTCCTATTTCGGTGTAAACGAAGAAGGCAACGTCTATGTGACACCCTGCAAGGACGACACCCAGATAGACCTTCACGAAGTGATGAACGAACTGGCCCTGCGCGATGTGACCACACCCGTACTGCTGCGTTTCACCGATATCCTTGACAACCGCATCGAGAAGACGGCCTCCTGCTTCAAGAAAGCCGCCGAGGAATACGACTTCAAGGCCGAGAACTTCGTCATCTACCCCATCAAGGTCAACCAGATGCAGCCTGTCGTCGAGGAAATCATCTCCCACGGCCGCAAATTCAACCTTGGCCTCGAAGCCGGCTCCAAGCCCGAGCTCCACGCCGTCATCGCCGTGCAGTGCCAGAGCGACTCGCTCATCATCTGCAACGGCTACAAAGACCAGAGCTACATCGAGCTGGCCCTGCTGGCCCAGAAGATGGGCAAGCGCATCTTCATCGTCGTCGAGAAGCTGAACGAGCTCGAGACCATTGCCCGCGCCGCCAAGAAACTCAACGTGAAACCCCTCCTCGGCATCCGCATCAAGCTGGCCTCGTCAGGCTCAGGCAAATGGGAGGAGAGCGGCGGCGACGCCTCGAAGTTCGGACTCACATCCTCAGAACTGCTGAAGGCACTGCAGATACTCGACGAGAAAGGCCTGCACGACTCGCTTAGGCTCATCCACTTCCACATCGGCTCGCAGATAACGAAGATACGCCGCATCCAGACCGCCCTGCGCGAGGCGGCACAGTTCTACGTGCAGCTACACAAGATGGGCTACAACGTCGACTTCGTCGACTGCGGCGGCGGACTCGGCGTCGACTACGACGGCACGCGCTCGTCATCATCCGAGAGCTCCGTCAACTATAGCATCCAAGAATACGTCAACGACTGTATCTACCAGTTTGTCGATGCAGCCAACAAAAACGGCATCCCCCACCCCAACATCATCACCGAGAGCGGCCGTTCGCTGACCGCCCACCACTCCGTCCTCGTCATCGACGTGCTCGAAACGGCCACGCTGCCCGAGATGCCCGAAGAGTTTGAGGCCTCAGAAAAAGACCATCAACTCGTCCGCGACCTCTACGAGATATGGGACAACCTCAACCCCCGAAACATGCTTGAAGACTGGCATGACGCCGAACAGATACGCGAAGAGGCGCTCGACCTGTTCTCCCACGGCCTCATCGACCTGAAGACACGCGCCGAGATAGAATCGATGTTCTGGAGCGTATGCCGCGAAATCAACACCCTCGCCAAGTCGCTCAAGCATATCCCCGAGGAACTGCGCTCGCTGGATAAGCTCCTGGCCGACAAATACTTCTGCAACTTCTCACTCTTCCAGAGCCTGCCCGACTCCTGGGCCATCGACCAGATATTCCCCATCGCACCCATCCAGCGACTCAACGAGCGGCCTACACGCAACGCAACACTGCAGGACATCACCTGCGACAGCGACGGAAAGATTGCCAACTTCGTCACCGGACTGCACATCTCCCACGTACTCCCCGTACACGCCCTCAGACGCAACGAGCCCTACTACCTCGGCGTATTCCTCGTAGGAGCCTATCAGGAAATCCTCGGCGACATGCACAACCTCTTCGGCGACACCAACGCCGTACACATCTCCGTGAAGGACGGACACTACCACATCGACCAGATCATCGACGGCGAGACCGTGGAAGAAGTGCTCGACTACGTGCAGTTCAATCCCAAGAAACTCGTCAGGCAGCTGGAAATCTGGGTCATGAAAAGCGTCAAGCAAGGCAAGATCTCACTCGAAGAGGGCAAGGAGTTCCTTTCCAACTACCGCTCCGGACTCTACGGATACACCTATCTCGAATAGCATACAAAACCACTCCCTTACCCTCCCGAAGGGAGTGGACTTTTGGCAACCGACAAGTATTACTCTTTAATCCCCACTCCCTTCGGGAGGGGCAAGGGGGCGGGTATCCCAGACCGCTATGCTTCAACGTTTCCTACACGACATCCTCCCACTCAAAGACGGCCTCTTCCGTCTGGCTCTGCGCATCACGATGAGCCGCGAAGAAGCCGAGGACATCGTGCAGGAGACACTCATCAAGCTATGGGAGCGGCGCGAACAGTGGGACACCATCGAGTCCCTCGAAGCCTACGCCAACACCCTCTGCCACAACCTCTCGCTCGACCGCCTGCGCCGCATGGACAACCAACACGAGTCCATCGACGCCCTCCTCACCTCTCCCGTAGCCGACCAGCGGCCCACGCCCCTCGACGACACCATCAGCCACGACAGACTCCAACGCGTGAAGCAAATCATCAACTCCCTGCCCGACAAGCAGCGAGCCTGCGTCCAGCTGCGCGACATCGAAGGCAAGAGCTACCGCGACATCGCCTACATCCTCAACATCAGCGAGGCCCAGGTAAAGGTCAACATCTTCCGCGCCCGTCAAACCATCCGCCAACTGTTCGAAGAGTAACAGCCACAAGACAAGCCACGCTTCAACACAAAGACAGAGCGACATCGTGCATGATAAACGAACAGACTGACAGACGGTTTTTAGACTGGCTTCTGCCGATTAACTTTTGAATTTTCTTGACAAAAGGGCCCGAAATCCGCGCTGAGAAGGCCCACTTTCTGAAATTATTTTTCCTTGGTCGCAAATAACGCAGTTTTGAGTCCGTTTCCGCAACCCGTTGACTGTGAAGCAGATAGCGTTTTCAGCCTTGATAACCACCGACAAACTGACCAACTTGTCCGACCTTTCGGACAGCGAAAGACCAGCTTTCGTGCAGACTTTTGGTACAAAAGTCATGACGATTTGTAAGAAATCGTGATGCAATTTCTAAGATATCGTGCAACGAATCGGTACAAAAGTCCTGACGATTTGTACCAAAAGTCTTTGACTCACCTCAGAAGGTGTCAAAAAGTTGGCCCCAAGAGTCTCGTTTTTTTTCTAGAACACACGAAAATCCTGTCAGGAATTTTCGGTAAAAATTCCTGACATTTCTTCTCCTTGCTTTTTACCCTGACCTGGAGAGGTTTTGGGGGCTTTCCTCTAAAGAAAACTTAATTTCTTGCTGCGATGGGCACTTTATTCAGGCTTTTTCTGTAATTTTGCATCGATTATAGGCTTTTCAGATGAGGTTTCTAGTTTTCATACTCACGCTGTGTTGCTGCCTGCCCGTTGGCGCGCAGCAGCATGACGCCGACGGCTACTCGCCCACGATGAAGCTGTCGAAGACGCTTGTCGACGGCGACAGCATCCAGTATGTCGAGCTGAACACACTCTATATCTATCCTGAGCCTATCTTCAAGAACAACCGCCAGCGGAAGGCTTACGACAAGATGGTGCGCGACGTGAAGAAGACGCTGCCCATCGCCAAGGAGGTGCGCGGCATCATCATCGAGACGTATGACTACCTGCAGACGCTGCCCACGCAGAAGGCCCGCGACGAGCACCTGAAGCTGGTCGAGCAGGACATCAAGAAGGCTTACACGCCGCGCATGAAGAAGCTGACCTTCCAGCAGGGCAAGCTGCTCATCAAGCTGATTCACCGCGAGTGCAACTCGTCGTCGTATAAGCTCATCCAGGCTTTCTACGGCCCGCTGACGGCCGGCCTCTATCAGGCCTTTGCCTGGACCTACGGGGCCAGCCTGACGAAGAAGTATGACGCCGAGGGTGCCGACAGGCTGACGGAAAAGATCATCCAGCAGGTGGAGGCCGGACAACTGTAAGGGGGGCGCTTATAAAAAGGAAAGAATATGGTACTGAATTATATCTGGATAGGGTTCATCCTCATTGCGTTTCTGATTGGCGTGGTGAGGCTGGTGTTTTTCGGCGACACAGAGGTCTTCCCGGCCATGATGTCGTCGACGTTCGACTCCTCGAAGACGGCCTTTGAAATTTCTCTGGGCCTGACGGGCGTGCTCTCCCTGTGGCTTGGCATCATGAAGATTGGCGAGCGCGGCGGCGTTGTCAACGCCCTGGCCCGTGTGCTCTCACCCGTCTTCACCCGACTGTTCCCCGACATTCCCAAGGGCCATCCCGTGTCGGGCAGCATCTTCATGAACATCGCTGCCAATATGCTCGGCCTCGACAACGCCTCCACGCCCTTAGGTCTGAAGGCTATGGAGCAGTTGCAGGAGCTGAACCCCAAGAAGGATACGGCCACAAACCCGATGATCATGTTCCTCGTGCTGAACACCTCGGGCCTGACGCTCATCCCCGTCTCCATCATGGTCTACCGCGCCCAGATGGGGGCCGCCAACCCTACCGACATCTTCGTGCCCATCCTACTGGCCACCTTCTTCTCGACGCTGGCCGGCATCATCGTCACCAGCCTCTACCAGAAGATCAACCTGCTGAACCGCACGATGCTGCTCACGCTGGGCGGCATGTGCGCCGTCGTGGCTGCCATCATCTGGGGATTCCAGAAGTTAGACTCCGAGATGATGAACGTGGTGAGCACTTCCGCGGCCAACATCCTGCTGATGACCATCATCGTAGGCTTCATCCTGGCTGCCATGCGGAAGCGCGAGAACGTCTACGATGCCTTCATCGAAGGTGCCAAAGACGGCTTCACGACGGCCGTGCGCATCATTCCCTACCTCGTAGCCATCCTCGTGGCCATCGGCATCTTCCGTGCCTCAGGAGCGATGGACTGGCTCATCCAAGGCATCACCTGTGCCGTTGAGGCCACGGGTATGGACAGCCAGTTTGTAGGCGGTCTGCCGACAGCCCTGATGAAACCACTCTCTGGCAGCGGAGCCCGCGGCATGATGGTCGACGCCATGCAGACCTATGGCGCCGACTCCTTCGTGGGCCGACTGGCCAGCATCTTCCAAGGCTCCACCGACACCACGTTCTACATCCTGGCCGTATACTTCGGCTCGGTGGGCATCAAGAATACCCGCCACGCCGTCAGCTGTGGGTTGCTGGCCGACCTGGCGGGCATCATCGCTGCCATCTTCATCTGCTATCTTTTCTTCGGATAAAACAAACTGACAAAAAAAATGGCAAACCTCAAAGGACTCTTAAAAGACACGGCCATCTATGGCCTGTCGAGCATTGTAGGCCGATTTCTGAACTACCTGCTCGTACCGCTCTACACCCACTATATGCCCAAGGACTCGGGCGACTACGGCATCAGCACCAATGTCTATGCCTACACGGCGCTTATCCTCGTGCTCCTCACCTTCGGCATGGAGACCACCCTCTTCCGCTTTGCCAACCAAGAAGCCCCTGCCGACCTTGCAGGGGAAGGAAGACGCTGGCCCGACAGAGTATTCTCTACGGCCTTTGCCACGGTGGGCACACTGACGCTGGTCTTTGTGGGCCTGCTCTTCGGCTTCATCACCCCCATCAGCCAGGCCCTTGGCTATGCCGACCACCCCGACTACCTGCTGATGATGGGTGCCGTCGTGGCACTGGATGCCTTGCAGGCGCTGCCCTTCAGCTATCTGCGCTTCCAGAAGCGTCCCATCCGCTTTGCCTCACTGAAGCTGTTGTTCATCGTGCTGAACATCGGCCTCAACGTGTTCTATTTCGTCATCTTGGGTAAGACATCCGTCTACTATGTCTTCCTCATCAACCTGCTCTGCACGGCCTTCATCACGCTATTCTTCCTGCCCGACCTGCTCCATGTGCAATGGAACTTCGACGGCCGGCTGCTGCGCCGCATGTTGAGCTACTCATGGCCCATCCTCATCCTCGGCATCGCAGGCATACTGAATCAGGTGGCCGACAAGATAGTCTTTCCGCTGGTCTATCCCGACAAGGCACAGGCCAACGTAGAGCTGGGCATCTATGGCTCGTGTGTGAAGATAGCCATGATCATGGCCCTGATTACGCAAGCCTTCCGCTATGCCTACGAGCCCATTGTCTTTGCCAAGAACAAGGATGCCGACAAGACCGAATACTATGCCGCCGCGATGAAGTACTTCCTGGTCTTCACGCTGCTGGCCTTCCTCTGCGTGGTGGGCTGGATGCCGCTGCTGCAGCTGATTATCGGCGCCGACTATCGCGAAGGCATACGCGTGGTGCCTATCGTTATGACCGCAGAAATCATGATGGGTATCTATTTCAACCTGTCGTTCTGGTATAAGCTCATCGACAAGACCATCTACGGGGCATGGTTCTCGCTCATCGGCTGTGCCGTGCTCTTTGCCGTCAACATCCTGTTCATCCCTAAGTACGGCTACATGGCCTGTGCCTGGGGCGGCGTGGCCGGCTATGGCACGGCAATGCTGCTGTCATACTTCGTCGGGCAGCGCAAGAACCCCATCCCCTATGACCTGGGCGACATGGGCATCTACGTGCTGGCGGCTGCCGTGCTCTTTGTCGCGATGCAGTTCATCCCCAACGAATGGCCCTCAGTCCTGCAGCTGGCCGCCAACACCCTGCTCATCATCGCCTTCGCAGCACTCATCCTGCTCAAGGACTTCCGTGGAATCATCAATAAACTATATAAAAGAAAATGAAAAAGATTATTCTTTCCCTCGTCGCCTTGCTGGCGATGACGTCGGCCAAGGCTGACGAAGGCATGTGGACGCTGTATAATCTGCCGCAGGCCGTTTATGAGAAGATGGTAGAGGAAGGCTTCGAGCTTCCCTACAGTGCCCTCTACGAAGGCGACAACGCCATCATGAAGGCTTGTGTGAATTTCTCGGGCTACTGCTCGGGCGTCGTGGTGAGCCCCGACGGACTCGTCTTCACCAACCACCACTGCGGTTTCGAGTCTATCAGAAGCCACTCCACCGTGGAACACGACTACATGCTCAACGGCTTCATCTCCAACTCCTACGAGGAGGAACTGCCCAACGAGCACATGTTCGTATCGTTCATGGTCACCCAGAAAGACATCACCGACGACATCATGGCCCAGGGCTTCGACAAGATGGACGAGCGCCAGCAATCGTTGTTCCTCGACTCGCTGGAAAACGCCATGCTGAAGCAGGTAAAGGCCGAAGACCCCACCCTGCGCCTGGAGATTAAACCCTTCTACGAGGGCAACCGCTACTTCGCCACTACCTACCGCGACTTCAAGGATGTGAGACTGGTGTTTGCCATTCCCAAGTCAATGGGTAAGTTCGGCGGTGAAACCGACAACTGGATGTGGCCGCGCCAGACCTGCGACTTCAGCGTCTTCCGCATCTACGCCGACCCGAAGACCAACGGACCGGCTGAATATTCGAAAGACAATGTTCCCTATCATCCCGAGCACTGGGCTCCCGTATCGATGGAAGGCTACAAGGAAGGCGACTTCTCAATGACCATCGGCTATCCGGGCTCTACCTCGCGCTACCTCTCCTCGTATGGCATCCGCGAGATGCGCGATGCCCAGAACACTCCCCGTGCTCAGGTGCGTGGCGTGAAGCAGGAGGTGATGCTGCGCCACATGCGTGCCGACGAGGCCGTGCGCATCAAGTATGACTCGAAGTACGCCCAGAGCTCCAACTACTGGAAGAACTCTATCGGCATGAACAAGTGCATCGACTCCATCGGCATCATCCAGCAGAAGCAGCAGTTCGAAGAGAAACTGCAGCGCTGGCAGCAGCAGACGGGCTTCCTGAAAGACAAACTCGACTTCAAGAAGATGGAGGAGTACTACGGCCAGCGGCTCGATGCCATGCGCACCTTCTACAACTGGATAGAGACCTTCAGCCGCACCAGCGAATTCAACACCCGTGCCATGCAGCAGGCCCGCGGCATGGAGCTGATAGGCCCGGCAGAAAACCCCAAGAAGCAATACATCGTCTTCCAGGACAACAGCGACGAGTGGGACGAAGCCCTCGACAAGGAGGTGATGGTGGCTCTGCTGAAGAACTATCGCCAACAGGTACCCGCATCGGCTCTGCCAGAGTTCTACAAGACCATCGACCAGAAGTTCGACGGCAAGTACGAGAAGTTTGTCAACCAGCTCTACAAGAAGTCGGCTCTCATGAAGAGCGGCAAGAAAATATACATCAACCGTAAAAAGTACAAGAAGGACCTCGGTCTGAACTACGGTCTCGACCTCATCGCCTCGCTGGCCGACATCCGCGAGACGCTCATGCAGCACTACAGCGACATCGAGGAGCAGGAGCGCTATCTCTGCGCCGCCAAGATTCGCATGGAGGAAGACCTGCCCCACTACAGCGACGCCAACTTCACCATGCGACTCTCCTACGGACAGGTGGGCGGCTTTGAACTCGCCGGACAGCCCTCAGGCTACTACACCACAGCTGAGAGCATCGTGGAGAAAATGAAGAAGGCCGACCAGAACTTCGAATACTTCGCCGAGCCCGTCATGCATGAGCTTCTTTCGGCCAAGGACTTCCAGCCCTACACCGACAAGACCACCGGCAAGATGCAGCTCTGCTTCCTGACCAACAACGACATCACCGGCGGCAACTCCGGCTCGCCGATGTTCGACGGCAAGGGACGCCTCATCGGCCTGGCCTTTGACGGCAACTGGGACTCGCTCTCATCCGACATCAACTTCGACAGCCGTCTGGCCCGCTGCATCGGCGTCGACATCCGCTACGTGGTCTTCATGATGGACCGCTGGGGACACGCCGACCGCCTGCTGCGCGAGATTGGTGTGAAGTAAGCCCATAGACTGCCCTCGATGGACATTCGCATCAACGACCTCTCCATCGGCTACGACACACGTCAGCCCGTGGCCCGACATCTCTCTGCCGAGGTGCCTGGCGGCAGGCTGACGTGTCTGTTAGGGCGCAACGGAGCCGGCAAGACCACCCTGCTGAAGACCCTCACGGGAGCCCTGCCGCCGCTCGCCGGCACCATCACGATAGGGTCCGACAACCTCAGACAACTCTCGCGACGACAGCGGGCACAAAGACTCAGCATCGTCACGACAGAGCGACTCGACCTGCAGCGGCTCACCGTGCGCGACGTCGTAGCGCTCGGACGCCATCCCTATACAGGACTGCTCGGGACGCTCACGGCTCAAGACAAGGCCATCGTCGATGAAGCCCTCCACCAGGTAGGCATCACGCCTCTGGCCCGGCGCGACATCGCACTGCTGAGCGACGGAGAGCGGCAGAAAGTACTCATCGCCAAAGCACTCGCACAGCAGACACCCGTCATCATCCTCGACGAGCCCACTGCCTTCCTCGACCATCCCAGCCGATGCGACCTCTTTGCGCTGCTGCGCCACCTGGCACAAGACGGCGGGAAGACCATCCTGCTCTCTACCCACGACTGGGAACTGGCCGCACAATACGCCCACAGATTCCTCATGCTCGACGAAGCAGGGCTGAAGGAAACACGCAAGCTGCCTGCTAACGAGCCTGCCGATTCAGGCAACATCCACCCACAAGACTGGTAAGCCGCCAAATGTTCAGCAAGATGGAATACCATTTCCTGCAAATGAACATCTGCTTATCAACAACTGAGCATCACCTTTCCTATAAGCGATTATTGCCTTTCCATCGGAAGAAATAAAGAAAAGCCAAGACCTGAAAGACCAAAAAAAATTGCCTTTTCTTTGGTTATCTGCCTGCTTCTTCGTACCTTTGTGCCATAAACACACACCTTTAAATACCAAACCTAAAAAAAATAACGAAACACATGGAGCCATCTGTTACACACCAGCCCGAGGTGAAAGAACTCGAGCAAGTGGTAGTAAGATTTTCCGGAGACAGCGGCGATGGCATGCAGCTCGCCGGCAACATTTTCTCTACTATTTCTGCATCAGTAGGAAACGGCATCTCTACGTTTCCCGATTATCCAGCCGACATACGCGCCCCGCAAGGCTCGCTGACAGGCGTCAGCGGCTATCAGGTGCACATCTCTCAGGGCCAGGCACTCACGCCGGGCGACCTCTGCGACGTACTTGTAGCCATGAACGCCGCCGCACTGAAGACCCAGCTGCGCTATGCCAAGCCTCAGGCCACCATCATCATCGACACCGACTCCTTCGGCCCAGCCGACCTGAAGAAAGCCCAGTTCGAGAGCGATGACTACCTGCTGGAACTGGACGTCGACCCCGACCGCGTCGTGGCCTGCCCCATCACCAAGATGGTGAAAGACTGTCTGGCCGACACTGGCATGGACAACAAGTCGGTGCTGAAGTGCCGCAACATGTTCGCCTTGGGCATCGTCTGCTGGCTCTTCAACCGCGACCTCGAACTCGCCTTCAACTTCCTGCGCGAGAAATTCAAGAAGAAGCCCGCCATCGCCGAAAGCAATATCAAGGTAGTGCAGGCCGGCTACGACTACGGAAGCAACACCCACGCCTCCGTGCCAGCCACCTACCGCATTGAGTCGAAGCACAAAGTACCCGGACGATATATGGACATCACCGGCAACAAAGCCACCGCATACGGACTGATGGCCGCTGCCGAGAAAGCCGGACTAAAGCTGTTCCTCGGCTCCTACCCCATCACCCCGGCCACAGACATCCTACATGAGCTGGCCAAGCACAAGTCGATGGGCGTCATCACCGTACAGTGCGAAGACGAGATATCCGGCTGCGCCTCTGCCGTCGGAGCAGCCTTCGCCGGAGCATTGGCAGCCACATCAACGTCAGGACCGGGCCTCTGCCTGAAGTCAGAAGCCATCAACCTCGCTGTCATCGACGAGCTCCCGCTGGTCGTCATCGACGTACAGCGCGGAGGACCTTCCACCGGACTGCCCACCAAGTCGGAGCAGACCGACCTGCTGCAGGCCCTCTACGGCCGCAACGGCGAGAGCCCCATGCCCGTCATCGCTGCCACAAGCCCAACCAACTGCTTCGAATCAGCCTACATGGCTGCCAAGATAGCCCTCGAACATCTCACGCCCGTCGTCCTGCTCACCGATGCCTTCATTGCCAACGGATCGGCTGCATGGCACCTGCCGAAGATGGCCGAACTGCCGGAGATACACCCCCACTACGCCACCGAAGAGCAGAAATATAAGTACTCACCCTACAAGCGCGACGAGGAGAGTTGCGTGCGCTACTGGGCCATTCCCGGACAAGAAGGCTTCCAGCATATCCTCGGCGGACTCGAGAAAGACGGCGAGACCGGAGCCATCTCCACAGAGCCCGAAAACCACGACCGCATGGACCACCTGCGCTACGACAAGGTGCAGCGCATCCCGGTGCCCGACGTCGTCGTGGAAGGCGACAAGGACGATGCCGAACTGCTCATCGTAGGCTTCGGCTCAACCTACGGCCACCTCTACTCGGCCATGGAAGAACTCCGCCAGCACGGACATAAAGTGGCACTGGCACAGTTCCAATACATCAACCCATTGCCCAAGAACACGGCCGATGTATTGCTGCGCTACAAGAAAGTAGTCGTCGCCGAACAGAACCTCGGACAGTTTGCGGCCCTCCTGCGTATCCGCATCAACAACTTCGCACCCTACCAGTACAACCAGGTGAAAGGCCAACCATTCGTGGTCAGCGAACTCGTTGCCGGATTTGAGAAAGTCATACTGACAAAAGAGGCCCCCACTTACGACAACACCTATATATCAAGAATTCTTAATTAACGAAAAATCATTATGGAACAAACATATACTGCTGCCGACTTCAAGAAAGGTCAGCCTCGCTGGTGCCCAGGATGCGGCGACCACTTCTTCCTCGCCTCGCTGCACAAGGCCATGGCAGAGATTGGCGTAGCACCCTATGAGACCGCCGTCATCTCTGGTATCGGCTGCTCGTCGCGACTGCCCTACTATGTCAACACCTATGCCATGCAGACCATCCACGGCCGCGCTGCCGCCATCGCAACGGGTGCCAAGGTTGTCAACCCCAAGCTTACTATCTGGCAGATTTCCGGCGACGGCGACGGACTGGCCATCGGCGGAAACCACTTCATCCATGCCATGCGCCGCAACATCGACCTGAACATGATTCTGCTCAACAACCGCATCTACGGTCTCACCAAGGGACAGTACTCCCCCACGTCGCCCCGTGGCTTCGTGTCGAAGTCGTCGCCCTACGGAACCGTCGAAGACCCCTTCCGCCCCGCAGAACTTTGCTTCGGAGCCCGCGGACGGTTCTTTGCCCGTGCCGTAGCAACCGACCAGCCCGGCACCATCGAAATCCTCAAGGCAGCCCATGAACACAAGGGAGCGGCCGTATGCGAAATCCTGCAGAACTGCGTCATCTTCAACAACGGATGCCACGACCTTGTATATAACAAGGAAGGCCGACAGAAGAACGCCATCTACGTGCGCCACGGCGAGAAACTAGTCTTTGGAGAGAACCAGGAGTACGGACTCATGCAGGAAGGCTTCGGACTGAAGGTGGTGAAGATTGGCGAGAACGGCATCACGCTGGACGACATCCTCACTCACGATGCCCACTGCCAGGACGACACGCTGCAACTGAAGCTTGCCATGATGACGCCTGAAGACGGGTTCCCCATTGCCCTCGGTGTCATTCGCGACGTGGAAGCACCTACCTACGACGATGCCGTCAACGCACAGCTCGCCGAGGTCAGCGCCCAGAAGCCCTACCACTCGTTCATGGAACTGCTCGAAACCAACGACATCTGGGAAGTGAAATAAAAAGATCGAAAGTCGATCTTCGGCTCTAAATACTTTTGTGTATTATTTGTGTACTCAAAAGTTTGGAGAAGACACGGAAAAGTGTGTAAATTTGCAGCGTCTACACATTTTTCCGTGTAATACAGAGAATATGAAAAGAAGATATGCGCTGTTGTTAGTCCTTCTGATGGCTTTCATAGTGAAGGCTACCGGACAGGGCTATTTTTATATCTGCACCAAGGATGGAAACTATGGAGTAGAACAGCGCAATATGGGAGCAGGAAAGTTTTATCTGGAAAATAAAAATGGCTTACCCTATTGGGGCGATTGGCTGCAGCTGGGACCCAATGCCGTCTTCGACTATTCTCTTTTAGACAGTATGACAACCGAGCGACCCACCCAGCCAGAGCCCGTCGCCGTAGGGTGGCAGGGAGACATGAAGGAAAGCACCGTCTACTTTTTCCCGCAACCCGTCGAGGGAAACCGTTTCACCCTGTACTATAAGTTTGAGTGTCGTGACAGCCTTTGTGAGTCGGCCCTGCTCTATTATGATTTCTTTTCGCAGGTCGATGCCGATGCTTATTTCCTGCGCACACTGGAAGAAAACAGAAGTAAGGACTGTTTTGTCATTCTTGACATAGATACAGGTTCTACCGACAATCCCTACGTTCGCCGCACACTGACGCGTCCGCGCCGCCCGCGCCAGATGTATTCCTATACCGATTGTCAGGCCGACTATCAGCGTGACATTTCACAGTTAGGCTACGACCTCACGCCTATCTACAGGGGGATGCCAATGGAACTCATCCAGCGTGTCTTCTTCCTGCGCAGCGTGGGTGACGGTCCATACGTCGACGACATGTTGCCCGACAACTTCCTTTTTGGCCATTATGCCGACGGACATTATGAGAGTGCATCGTATAATACAGACACACAATGTTCCATCGACCTTGTTTTGAATGAGGATGGGACTCAGGTGATGGGTTATGATATTACCTACACTTATACTGACATCAATCGGCTCAACGACGACTACAACGCCATGATGGAAGATTATTTGTATGAAAATGACAGATTTTACCATATTCGCAAAGAAGGAATGACGATTCGTTTCGAATGTACTTCCCATCAGTATGTGGAGGATGCTGTTAAAAACCTGATTTACTTTGATACGATATGGTAAGACGACTGACGATAGCAAGCCTGCTTTTTGCCGTCTTTCTTCTGACGGCTTGCCGCCACGCACCTTCTGCCGATGTGTTGCTGCTTCGTGCCGACACGTTGCTGTTGGAACATGACTCACCCAGGGCCCTGCAGTGTCTGGAGGAAGCCGTCGACGTGGCTCGTCACGACACGACAAGGGCGATGGCATGGAATATGATCGGCAGCCTCTATCTTGAACAGAACATTAACGATCTGGCATTGAAAGCCTTCCGCCAGGCCTATCACTACGATTCATTGTTAAACGACACGTCAGGACTCATCTACGACCTTCGCGACATGGGTAATGTCTATCGTTCGCAGGCCCTCTTCGACAGTTGCCGCGTTTGTTTCGATGCTGCCCTTCGGCTTGCCACGCTCATGGGCGACGACCTGATGGTCAGCGACATCAAGGGTCAGCAGGCAGCCCTCTATCTGCAGCAGGACAGTCCGCAGGCAGCCCGACCGTTGCTGATGGAGGCTCTCAAGCTGGTGGATGCCGAGAGTGAGAGCGGACTCTATTACATGGCAGCCGACTATTACACGAAAGTCCATCAGACCGATTCTGCCGAGTACTACTATCGGCAGTTGCTCGACGTAGGAACCCTCTACACCCAGCAGGCTGCCCATGCCGCCTTGGCCGACATAAGCATGAAGAAATACGGCGACGCTGACAAAGCCCTCTATCACCTGCAGCAATATGAACTGCTGACCGACTCGGTGGTCAGTCTGACCGACATCGAGACGTTGCGGCGGATGAGTGCCCTCTACGACTATCAGCACCATGAGCGGGAGGCGGTGCGACAACAGCTCACCGCCACCCGTCGCGGACAGATACTGGCCATTGTCTTTGCCCTGTTGTGCCTGTTGTCGGCAGCCTTTGTAGGATTGTTCCTCAACAGTCGGCGCAGACAGGCTGTGTTCACCCTCCGACTGAACGAACTGCAGCGGCAGCTGGCCGACTACGAACAGCGTATGGCCAATATGCCCGAAGAGAACAGAAACCCTGTCCCCATCCCTTTTCTGCAACAGCGTATGGCGGTCGACACCGACCGTCCGCTCAATAAAGACGAATGGCAACAGCTGGAACAACAGGTGAACGAACACTACCCTGACTTCACCCGACGGCTCTTTTCATTCCGCCAACTGAACGAGCAGGAATATCATGTCTGTCTGCTGTTGAAGGCAGGAGCCGCACCTGCCGCCATTGCCTTGCTCACGGCCCACTCGAAACAGTCGGTGACCAACAGTCGCAGCCGGCTCTTCGAGAAGACTTTCGGGCGGAAGGGCACCACCGCCGAATGGGATGAATTTATAAAAACACTTTAATTAAATGGGGATAGCAATCTGAGGATAATGAGAAACCAAGTAGCGAAAATGATTAAACCTTAAAACTTAGAAATATGAGAAAACTTCTACTTCTTACAATGACTGTGTTGATGTCCTTGTCGGCATGGGCACAAGATGACCATCGGTCTATGCTGGAACAAGGCAGAAAGTGGTTCTACTTTCATCATCACTTTGAGTCGACGGAGCCCAAGGGTGATGGCAGCCAGTATGATGGCTATGAGCACACCCTCTCACTGGTGTCCTATGAGTTAAAGGATGAGACCGTAATCAATGGACAGACGTATAGGAAGGTATATCGTCATATTCACCCTTCTGTTGATTCGTTTTATACCGATGACGAGGGCACTTATTATGCTGCCTATCGCGAAGAGGACGGAAAAGTATATGCATGGGACAGTTATGCCCAAAAAGACTTTCTGCTCATCGACTTCACCATGCAAGGCTACAAAGAAGGCCCGAAGTTGCAACCCGTCGAGAGCACCATCAATACAGCAACAGGTAAATTCAGAAGATATCAGTATGTAGGCACCGATGATTTAGGACAAACCTATACATCCGACATTGTCGGCGTTGAAGGCATCGGATTCAACAAGACAGGTCTTGTTCACTATCTGTTCGAACCCGAGGTAGACTGTATCTGCGACTATGAGGAGTTCATAGCTGTCTATGATAACGATGATTATCCTTTATTCACCCAGGAAGATTTCAATGCACCGAAGGAAATAACCCTGACGGCAGACGAACGCCAGCAGCTGAAGCAAAACAACCACTTCGCCTTCAACTTGTTCCGCGAAGCCCGCGAGAATATAAACATGGTGCTCTCGCCATTGAGCATCACCTATGCGCTGGGCATGATGAACAACGGTGCTGCCGGAAAGACCCTTGAGGAAATCAACAATGTGCTGGGATTTGCCGACGGAGGAGCCGATGCCATCAACAGCCTCTGCCGAAAGCTGATGACAGAGATGCCCGACGTAGACCCAAAGACCAGGATGACCTTCAGCAACACCATCTTCGTCAACGAAGGAAAGGGCTATCAGCTGCAGGACGGTTTCGTGGAGAAAGCACTCACCTTCTACGATGCTACCCCACAGGCCCGCGACTTTGCCGACGGCATGACGCGTGACGTCATCAACCACTGGGCCAGCGACCATACCGAAGGAATGATAAAGGAAATACTGACCGAGGAGGATTTTGATGAGGATATGGTGAGTTATCTGCTCAATGCCCTCTATTTCAAAGGCATATGGAGTAGTCCCTTTGACGAAACAAACACCCACGAAGAAGACTTCAACGGACAGGAAACCGTACAGATGATGAATAAGGAAATGGAGGATGTCTCCTTAGTAGAAAACGACCTCTACCGCGCTGCCAACCTGCCCTATGGCAACGGAGGCTACACCATGACCGTCTTCCTGCCGAACGAAGGAAAAACCATCGACGATGTACTCCAGAGCCTGTCTGACAGCGAATGGCCCGTCAAGAGTAATCGCGGATACGACTATCTCTACCTGAAGATGCCCCGCTTTGAAACTCAGACCGATCTGTATCTGAAGCAAATCATGAAAAACCTCGGAATGCCCACCGCCTTCAGTCCTTCAGCCGAATTTCCTTACTTCTGCAATTCGCCAGTGTATATTGATTTCATGAAGCAGGCGGCAAAGATAGAAGTCAACGAAAAAGGCACCGAGGCTGCCGCCGTCACCATTATTGGTGATGGAGAGATATCTATTCCCAGTTCGACCCAATTCTATCTCAACAGACCCTTCCTCTATGTCATCAGTGAGCAGTCGACCCATGCCATCCTCTTCATCGGACAATATGTTGGAGAACATCCTACGGGCATCAGCCAAATCCCGTCACCAGTAGGGAAGTCAGAAAGAGCAGGGCTTTATAACCTGCAGGGACAACGCCTCACCTACCTCCCCTTGGGGAATGGCGAGAGGGGTTCAAACCTCCAACCAAAGGGAGTCTATGTGAAGGACGGCCGCAAGGTCATCATTACACGCTGAAAAGTAGATATAATATCCATCCCCCCCCGGGAAGCCCTGGGGGGCTTTTTCTTTCTTTCGATATTGGCTGTTGTTGATGGGAAACCATAGCTTCGAAAGGATGATCTCTTAAAAGTACGCCTGTTACCTGTGTGAGATCATCCTGTTATCAATGTGAGATAATGGTGTTATCAATGTGAGATAATCGGATTATCAATGTGAGATCATCGAGTTATCAGTGCTTGATAACACCATTATCAGAAAAAAGTCCTTTTCCCGAACGTTTTTATCGGCATCGGCTGCTCGTCGCGACTGCCCTACTATGTCAACACCTATGCCATGCAGACCATCCACGGCCGCGCTGCCGCCATCGCAACGGGTGCCAAGGTTGTCAACCCCAAGCTTACTATCTGGCAGATTTCCGGCGACGGCGACGGACTGGCCATCGGCGGAAACCATTTCATCCATGCCATGCGCCGCAACATCGACCTGAACATGATTCTGCTCAACAATCGCATCTATGGCCTCACCAAGGGACAGTACTCCCCTACGTCGCCCCGTGGCTTCGTGTCGAAGTCGTCGCCCTACGGAACCGTTGAAGACCCCTTCCGCCCAGCAGAACTTTGCTTCGGTGCACGCGGACGCTTCTTCGCACGCGCCGTAGCAACCGACCAGCCCGGCACCATCGAAATCCTCAAGGCAGCCCATGAACACAAGGGAGCGGCCGTATGCGAAATCCTGCAGAACTGCGTCATCTTCAACAACGGATGCCACGACCTTGTATATAACAAGGAAGGCCGACAGAAGAACGCCATCTACGTGCGCCACGGCGAGAAACTAGTCTTTGGAGAGAACCAGGAGTACGGACTCATGCAGGAAGGCTTCGGACTGAAGGTGGTGAAGATTGGCGAGAACGGCATCACGCTGGACGACATCCTCACTCACGATGCCCACTGCCAGGACGACACGCTGCAACTGAAGCTTGCCATGATGACGCCTGAAGACGGGTTCCCCATTGCCCTCGGTGTCATTCGCGACGTGGAAGCACCTACCTACGACGATGCCGTCAACGCACAGCTCGCCGAGGTCAGCGCCCAGAAGCCCTACCACACGTTCGAGGAACTGCTCGAGACAAACGACATCTGGGAAGTGAAATAAGTAATCAGAAATACTTATGCAACAGCCCCCGCATCTAACGCGATGCGGGGGCTGTCTTTTTTTTCTACATGGTTTCCTCCAATCTTTTGTAGAACTGCTGCAGGATGTCAAGCACCTCTGCCGGCAGATAGGAGAATGCCTTCTGGGCTATCTCCGTGGGCACCTCGTAGTAGGCCTCGGCGATGGCTCCGGTGATGGCAGCTTTCGTGTCGGTGTCGCCTTGTGCCATGACGGCAATGCGGATGGCGTCTTCGAAGCTGTTGCTCTCAAGGAAGCAGCGTATAGCCCAGGGCACGGTCTCCTGACAAGTGGAGTCGAAGTGGCCGAGGCTGCCAAGGCGGTTGATGTCCTTGAGCGGCGGCAACTCATAACCGAAGTTACGTGCCACGGCTCCCTCCACCTCGTCGCGGGTGATGCGACAGGTGCGCAGCCAATAGACGAGCGTCGCCACACACTGGGCACCCTTGATGCCTTCGCTGTGGCAGTGGCTGCACTCCGCACTCTGCTTGGCCTGCGAAAGCACATCCTGATACTCGTTGAAGAGCCATCCCACGGGACTTACACGCATGGCAGAGCCGTTGCCATAGGATGCCACGGGCAGCGGATTAGCCGACTCTAACCACTGGTGGAACATCGCCCCATAGCCTCCCATCGGGTTGGGATAGCGGTGGCACCAGTCCAGCAGGCTGTCCTTGTAAGGCTTGCCGTTGAGGATGGCATCGGCAATGGCAACCGTACAGATGGTGTCGTCGGTATAGCTGCAGTCGTCAGAGAATAACTCGAAGTCCTCGGTAGGCTTCTGGTCAAATTCAAAACGCGATCCTACGATGTCGCCAATGATTGCTCCTAACATGGGGGAAGGGGTATTTTAAGTGAAAAGTGAAGCGGTTAAAGTAACAGGACGAAGGGAGAGGGTCTGACAGACAGAAGACTTCTGGGTTCGTCATTCCACCATAAACGGAGGAGCCCGTCCTCTGATTATGTAGTCCCACCGAGAATCGAACTCGGATCTAATCTTTAGGAGAGACTTGTTCTATCCATTGAACTATGGGACCGCCTTTTGCAGCTGCAAAGTTACGAAAAATCGAGAGCAGAACAAAATAAATTTATTTATTTTTTATGCCGAGATGGAGGAACTTATCTAAAGTTACGAAAAAACGAGGGAAAAGCCAAATTTATTTGAGCTTTTCCGAGCGCCAAGTAAGTTCGACGGAGTCAAAGTTACGAAAAAACGAGGGAAAAGCCAACAGAAAACCATCACTTCACCTTCTATCCCTACTAAAACTTGGTTAAGTTTTCTATTTGGCCATGTCAATTCCTGGGTCAGAAGTCCTGAAGACCAAGGCTTGGTCTTGTTGAGACCAAAGGCTGGTCTCGTTGTGACCAAGGGCTGGTCTTATTGTGACCAAAGGCTGGTCTTATTGTGACCAAAGGCTGGTCATCTTCAAAATGACTGATATTGGTGAATCATCCTACGCCATTTCTATGTGGCTTTCTATAAGTTTTTCAGGGATGCAGCGGCGTAAGGTGCACGGCTGCTGGGTGACGATGGCCTATATGGGACACTATAAAGGTGACGGCCCTCACAAAGGTGAGAGCCGCCACTTGTGTTGTGAAAAATTTTTACAAAATTACTTCACAGCCTCAGCCAGTTCCTTACCGGGCTTGAACTTAGCAACCTTCTTGGCGGCAATCTTGATCTTCTTGCCAGTTGCGGGGTTCACACCCTGACGAGCGTTCTGCTTCTTAACTTCGAATGTGCCGAAGCCAATGAGCTGAACTTTCTCACCCTTCTTGAGGGCAGCCTTTACACTTGCAACTGCGGCTTCAACAGCCTTCTTTGCGGCAGCCTTTGTGATCTGAGCCTCAGCTGCTACATTCTCAACTAATTGTGTTTTGTTCATAATTTTTGTTTATTAAATGATTAATAATAAAGAGTATTTCGAAAATCTTCCGCAAATATATGATAAAGTTTCAAGAAAACAAACAAAAAATTGGAAAAAATGCATTTTTTTTTGAAATTTTGTGGTAAAATGGCCATTTAAGTGCCTTTTACGGGATATTTTTCGTAATTTTGCGCCATTAATAACAAGTTAAAGATTTTCTGCCATGCGCAACATACCTATCGTGACTAAATGTCTGCTGATTGTCAACATCGTAGCCTTTCTGCTGTGTATATCTGTAGGCGGAGAGACCTTCGTCGTGGCCGGTGAACGGGTGACCGACTACACGCTAAACAACATCTTCGGTCTGTACTTCTTCAAGGCACCCGACTTCCACGTCTTCCAACTCTTCACGTATATGTTCATGCACGGCTCGTGGTCGCACTTGTTTTTCAACATGTTTGCGCTTTGGATGTTCGGCTGTGTGGTGGAACGAGTATGGGGTCCTAAGAAATTCCTTTTTTATTACATTTTCTGCGGACTGGGAGCGGGTCTTATTCAAGAGCTGGCACAGTTTTTAGCTTTCGCGGGCCTCTTCGGCCATCCCACCATGAGCCTCGGCACCACTGTCGGCGCCTCGGGAGCCATCTACGCCATCCTACTCGCCTTCGGAATGATATTCCCCAACGAGCGCATCTTCATCTTCCCCCTGCCCGTACCCATCAAGGCTAAATTCTTCGTCGTGGGCTATGCGGCCATAGAGCTCATTCTGGCCATCTACTCCTCGGGCGACGGCGTGGCCCACACTGCCCACCTCGGAGGCATGCTCTTCGGATTTTTCCTCATACGCTACTGGCAGAAACACCCCACCATCGGCTACGGACGGAGCAACGGGCAACAGTTCTTCGACCGCCTGCAGCAACAGTGGCAGCAGCGCAAGCGCCAGCAGCCCGACAACACCCCGACGGGAAACCCCGACTGGGACTATAATGCCCGCCAGCGAGAAAAGCAGGAAGAGATTGACCGCATCCTCGACAAGATACGCAAAAGCGGTTACGACAGCCTTTCGCGCGACGAGAAGCAGACGCTCTTCGACCAGAGCAACCGGCAGAACTGATTGCGCGCCGGATATACACTCTCTACACACATTATTATATATATGCACATGCGCGCGTAACGCTGACAAAAACCATGATATTCAAGACGCTCAAGAACTTCACGCGACGCCTCATCGCAGGAGCCAACATTGCCACCATCATCCTGATGGCAGCAGTAGGCTACAGCGGAAGGCTCAGCCCCTTGGAGCATGCTACCCTCTCGCAGGCACATTTCGTCTTTCCTGCCCTGCTACTCGTCAACCTGGCTTTCCTCGCCTTCTGGACACTGTTCAAGCCCCGCTACGTGCTGCTGCCCCTGGCGGGACTGCTACTCTGCTACACCCCCGTGAGGAAATACGCGCCCCTGAACCTCCCTGCGAAAGCCCCCGAAGGAGCCCTGAAGGTGCTGACATACAATGTGGCCGGATTCCAACACAAGCCCGCCGACACTGACGAAGAGCGGGCTGAGTTGGCCAACTACATCGTGGCCCAACAGGCCGACCTCGTCTGCCTGCAGGAAGCCGCCATAGAGAACAGCCGCAAGTCCATCGTCGAAAAGATTCTCAACGACGCCTATGCCTATCACGACACCATCTGCTGCCCGACACGGGGTAATCCGCTGGCACTCTACAGCCACTACCCCATCGTGAAGAAGGAAAACATCACCTTCCCCGACCCCACCAGCGGCAACCACTCAGGCGTATTCTATGTCGACATCGACGGCGACACCGTACTCGTCATCAACAACCACCTGCAGAGCCTCCAGCTCTCTCATGCCGACCGCGAAGGCTTCCAGTCCATCGTCGAACGCAGCATCGACCGCGACTCAGCCCGAGCAGAGTCACACAAGCTGCTCGACAAAATCAAGGCCGCCTCGCTGAGACGCGCCCCACAGGCAGAAGCCGTAGCCGACTATATCAGCCGCCACGCACAAGAGAGCATCATCGTCTGCGGAGACTTCAACGACACACCGCTCTCATACACCAACCACATCATCGGACGGCTGCTCACCAACTGCTACGAAGCGGCCGGACTCGGACCGGGATTCACCTACCACGAGAACGGCATGTTGGTAAGAATCGATAACATCCTCTGTTCCAAAGACTGGACACCCTACGAATGTAAAACAGACCGAAAAATCGACGCTTCTGACCACAATCCAGTGGTCTGCAAGCTCAAAAAAGGCCCGAAACCTTAAAAAAAGACTAATAAACACGCCTAAAATTTCGTACATCGGGAAATTTTATGTAACTTTGTGCGCTAATTCGGTAAAAGAAAATTTAATAATTAAAAAATAAAACAAAAAATGCAAAACAAAGGTATCGTAATTGTAACAGCCGTCTTACTGACGCTTGCAAGCATCTTCTACCTGTCGTTCTCAGCTGCCACCAGCTACTACGACAAACAGGCCGCCAAGATTGAAGATCCCATCGCACAGCAGGACTACAAGGACTCTGTGAAGTATCTGGGCGTGTATTCCTATCAGAGATGTCTCGAAACGCAGATTGGTCTCGGACTTGACCTGAAAGGCGGTATGAACGTCATCCTTGAGGTCTCAGTGCCCGATGTCATCGACATGCTCGCCGACCACAAGCAGGACGCCGACTTCGTAAAATCCATGAACGAAGCCAAGAAAGAAGAAGAGACAAGTCAGGACGACTTCATCTCACTGTTTGAAAAAGCTTGGAAAAAGAACGCTCCCGAGCGCGGACTGGCCGAAATCTTCGCCACACAACAGCTCCAGGGAAAAGTCTCGACCAACAGCACCGACAAGGAAGTCATCAAAGCCCTCCGCGAACAGGTGCAGGAAGCCATCGACAACTCATTCACCGTCGTCCGTACACGTATCGACAAGTTCGGCGTCGTACAGCCCAACATCCAGAAACTGGAAGGCCAGCAGGGACGTATCATGGTTGAAATGCCTGGTATCCGCGAGCCGGAGCGTATGCGTAAGCTCTTGCAGGGCTCTGCCAACCTCGAGTTCTGGGAGACCTACAACGCCGAGGAAATCGTGCCCTACTTCACCCAGCTCGACCAGCGCTATGCCCACGAGAACGAAGGGACTGCCGACAACGCCGAGGAAGCTCCCGCAGAGGAAGCAACAGCCGCTGAGCCCGCAGCCGAAGAGGCCGTTGCCGACACCACGACAACCACTCCAGAGTTCAAGCTCAACGACGTAGCTGCCAACACCAACGACAAGGCCGCTCTCGAAGAAGCCCACAAGCGCAACCCGCTGCTCTCACGCCTCTTCCCCACCGGACAAGGCGCACTTGCACTCGTTGGATATGCTCACCTGCGCGACACCGCAGAGGTGAACAAGATTATCTACTCCAACCTCGCCAAGCAAATCATCCCCAGCGACTGCAAACTGATGTGGGGTGCCAAGCCTGAAGACGGTCTGAACGCTAAGAACATGTTCGGCCTCTACGCCATCAAGGTAACCAGCTCTACCGGCCGCGCTCCCCTCGAAGGTGACGTCGTCACCGAGGCTCGCGATGAGTTCGACCAGATGACCGGACGCCCGAAGGTAACCATGTCGATGAACACCGACGGTGCCCGCCGCTGGGCTGCCATGACCAAGGCCAATATCAACCGCGCCGTAGCAGTAACACTCGACGGTGTCGTTTACAGCGCACCCCGGGTACAGAACGAAATCTCCGGCGGTAACACCGAAATCACCGGTAACTTCACCGTCGAAGACACTAAAGACCTGGCCAACACACTGAAGTCCGGACGTATGCCCGCTCCTGCCCGCATCGTTCAGGAAGAAGTCGTAGGTCCTACCCTCGGACAGAAGTCCATCGAGCAGGGAGTCATCTCCTTCATCGTAGCCTTTGTGCTGCTGATGATCTACATGCTCATGATGTATGATATCATCCCTGGCATGATGGCCAACTGCGCCCTGATTGTCAACATCTTCTTCACGCTGGGTATCCTCACCTCCTTCCAGGCAGCCCTGACCATGTCGGGTATCGCAGGTATGGTGCTGTCGCTCGGTACCGCCGTCGACGCCAACGTGCTGATCTACGAACGTATCAAGGAGGAGATGCGCGGTGGCAAGAACATCAAGCAGGCCCTGAAGGCAGGTTATGAGAACGCCTTCTCGGCTATCTTCGACTCCAACCTGACATCCATCATCACCGGTGTCATCCTCTACGTCTTCGGCACAGGCCCCATCCGCGGCTTCGCTACGACATGGATCATCGGTATCATCTGCTCCTTCTTCACAGCTGTGTTCCTGACACGCCTGGTCTACGAGAACCGCCTCGCAAAGGACAAGTGGCTCAACCAGACCTTCACCACACGCTTCTCGCGCAACCTCATGCAGGGAACACACTTCAAGTTCATGTCCATGTACAAGAAGACCTTCACCGTGGCTGCTATCGCACTGGTAGCCTTCATCGTCAGCTTCTTCACACAGGGACTGAGCCAGAGCATCGACTTCACCGGTGGCCGCAACTACGTGCTGCAGTTTGAGAACCCCGTCGAGCCCGAGCAGATTCGCGAAGTGCTCGCCGAGACCTTCCCCGAGGCCAACAACAGCGCCCTCACACTGGGTACTGACAACAAAACCATCCGTATCTCGACCAACTACAAGATTGAGTCCAACAGCGCTACCGTCGACGACGAGACTGAGACCATGCTCTACGAAGGTCTGAAGAAGGCTGGCTTCGTCAGCCAGGCCGACGTGCAGTCGTTCAAGAACCCCGACGTACGCGAAGGCGGTTCCATCATCAGCTCTTCAAAGGTAGGACCAGCCGTAGCTAAGGATATCACCTACGGAGCTATCTACAGCGTGCTCATCGCACTCGTAGCTATCTTCCTCTACATCCTGCTGCGCTTCCGCAAGGTTGCCTTCTCGGTAGGCTCTATCGTCGCACTGACCTTCGACGCCATCACCGTCATCGGACTCTTCTCACTGCTACAGCACGTCATGCCGTTCTCACTCGAAGTCGACCAGACATTCATCGGTGCCGTGCTGACCGTAATCGGTTACTCCATCAACGACAAGGTGGTCGTATTCGACCGTATCCGTGAGAACCTCCGCCTGCATCCGAAACAGGACATCCAGGAACTGTTCAACAACTCAATCAACCAGACCCTGGCACGTACCATCAACACCTCGCTGTCAACCCTCATCGTGCTGCTCTGCATCCTCTTCATTGGTGGCAGCAGCATCAAGGGCTTCGCATTCGCCATGACACTGGGTGTCATCTTCGGAACATTGTCATCCATCTTCATCGCATCGCCCATCGCATTCCTCTGGATGGGTCGCAAGATTAAGGAAGACAAGGTTGAAGAATAAGAAAGAATAAACCTTTTCATAATCATGTTGAAGGCCATGACTGACAGCACGTCAGCATGGCCTTTTTCAATGTCGCAAAAAAGTTGGAGAAAAACAAAATAAAAAGGCCGCCTCTGACGTTTAACAAACAAAAAGGCATACAAACTAAAAAGAATATGAAACACAAATTGCTACTACTCATGTTCGCCTGCGCCCTCACCGCTCAGGCACAGATTAAGCTGCAACCCATGTTCTCCGACAATATGGTGCTGCAACAGAAGACCGATGCCCCCATCTGGGGCGAGACCAAGCCCAACCAGCAAGTCACCGTGACCACCTCATGGAACAAAAAGGCCTACACCACAACCTCTGACAGAAAAGGACACTTCCGCGTAGCCGTCGCCACGCCCAAGGCCGGAGGACCCTACAACGTCACCATCCAGACTGCAAGCGACACACGCATCCTGCAGAACGTGCTCATCGGCGAAGTATGGCTCTGCACCGGACAGTCGAACATGGAGATGCCCCTCGCCGCATGGGGATTCATCGACAACTACGAACAAGAAATAGCCAATGCCGACCAATACCCCCGCATCCGCATCATCAACATGAAGCACGTCACCAGCCCACTGCCGCGCACCGACATCGCAGCAACCACAGAAGGCTGGGAAGTATGCTCCGCCAACACCATCCCAGGCTTCTCGGCAGCAGGATACTTCTTTGCCGTCAACTTGCAGAAGAGCCTCAACGTACCCATCGGCCTCATCGCAACCAACTGGGGCGGTACCCTCGCCGAGTCATGGACAAGCGAAGAGTCTCTCCGACAGATGCCATACTTCTGCAACACCATCGACAAGGTCAAGACCATGCCAGCCGACGTCGAAGCACAGCGCAAACAATACGAGCAGGAAGACAAAGCCTACTGGCAGGCCATCAAGAACGGCGAGCAAGGCGTTGAAAACGGCAGCTACCTTTGGGCAGCAGCCGACCTCAACGACCTCGTATGGCCCACCATCCCGATGCCCAGCAAAGTAGAGGAAACGGGACTCCCCGGCTTCGACGGCGTCGTCTGGATACGTCGCACCGTCGACATCCCGGCAGCATGGGAAGGACACGACCTCACCCTCAGCCTCGGAGCCATCGACGACGAAGACATCACCTTCTACAACGGCGTCGAGATAGGACACACCGACATCTGGTTCGCACCACGCACCTATACCATCCCCGCAGAACTCGTCAAAGCCGGCAAGGCCACCATCGCCATCCGCATCATGGACACCGGAGCCGACGGAGGACTCACAGGCAAAGACAACGAACTCACACTCAGCTGCGGCAACGACAGCAAATCCCTCGCAGGAGAGTGGAAATACAAAGTCGGAGTCGACCTGCGTAATTTCCCGCCCAAACCCGTCAACATGGCAGGCAACCCCAACATCCCCACCGTGCTCTACAACTCCATGCTCAACCCCCTCGTAGGCTATGCACTCAAAGGAGCAATCTGGTACCAAGGCGAGTCCAACGTCGACCGCGCCTTCCAGTATCGCGAGCTGCTGCCACTCATGATTAATGACTGGCGCACCAAGTGGGGAAGCAACCTCGACTTCTACATCGTACAGCTCGCCAACTTCATGCGCCAGCAAACCAAACCCGAAGAGTCTACATGGGCCGAACTGCGCGAAGCACAGATGTGGACCGCACAACACCTGCAGAACACCGGCATAGCCTGTGCCATCGACATAGGACTCGAGAACGACATCCATCCAAAAAATAAACAAGAAGTAGGCCGACGACTCGCACTCTCGGCCCTCGCACAGACCTACGGAAAGAAAGTCGCCTACTCCGGTCCCGTCTATACCAACTACGAGATAGAAGGCAACACCATCCGCCTCCACTTCGACCATGCCGACGGCATGCAGCTGCCCAACGGGAAAGCCTTCACCATCGCAGGCAGTGACCAGAAATTCTACTGGGCACAAGCCAGACTCGAAGGCAACACCATCGTCGTATGGTCTGACCAAGTAGCCTTCCCCGTAGCCGTGCGCTATGCATGGGCCAACAACCCCGTCACCGAGAACCTCGTCTACAATGCCGACGGACTGCCCATGTATCCCTTCCGCACCGACCAGTGGCCAGGAATCACCACACCCCGCAACAACAGATAGCCACCAGCAGACGCACCCATAAAAGAGGAAAAAGGGAAGGTGAAAACAAAAAAAATCACCATTCCTTTTTCCTTTTCGTTTTTTATTCGTACCTTTGCACCCGAAAAGGACCGTCGCCCTATCCAATCCATCGGCGACATCCCTTTTAGGACTTGTAGCTCAGTTGGTTAGAGCAACAGACTCATAATCTGGAGGTCCCAGGTTCAAGCCCTGGCTGGTCCACACTAAAAATCAAGCACTTACGAATTTCTCGCAAGTGCTTTTTTCATGTCTGCGTAAACAATGCGTAAACATTTTGTTTCAGTTTCCCCATTTCTGTCACGAAATGTCACGGAGTCTCGGTGGAATTTGCAAACGTATAAAGAGAAAATTAAATGCCATAACGATTCACATCGCCATGGCACAATCCTTAAAGAAGCAACAATCATTTTTTCTTTTGGCCTTTACAATCGCTTCGATTGCTTCTGACATGAGCAGACACATGAATGGTTTTGCCATTCTGGACTCGATCATATTCAGGAATGCGATTGAATTTACGGCCATCACTATCTTTTGCCATAATCATTGTAGCCCGTCCTGTGGCGGGGATCTTTATATGGCTGCATGTTTCAGGCAGCCGTGATTTAGCCTATATCAATCAAAATTTATCTATTATTTTTTTGATATCACTCTCTACCGTTACCGTACCATCATCATCAATAAAGATATGACCCTGAGAAGTCTTTCTTTGGCAAACGATATTTTCTTCTGTACTCAGGTTATTGTCACCCTTACAATAATCAGTAGAACTATACCTACTATCTACATTTCTTTTGTCATCAGTAGCAGATTTCTCTGACACAATATTTAGTTTCTTTGTCTTGCCATCTTTCATCGCATCGAAAAGTTCAGTACTGAACGAAGAACGCAAACCGTGATGAGGGCACACAAGGAAATCTACTCCTTGGCCAATCTTCTTTTTCAGTTCCTTGTCATCTTCAAGCAATTGTTTCATTCCTTCTTTTTGGACATCAGCCGCAAAAAGAATCTTGTATCCAGCGTGTATATATAAGACCAAACTGATATTGTTGGTATAACTTTCGTTTATTAGAGTTTCATTGTCCTCTACATCACCTGGATACATGTATCCGAGTGTCATTTTGTTTGGTAGGCTTACCCTTAGTGGCAATTGGCGACCTTTATACACCTCTTTAACTTTCTTCACATCAGCACTATCAGGATCATCCACCAAATCCCAATTCACATTCTTTCTATGCGCGTCTGCACCTATAGTTAGGTCATTTGGAGTAGTGTACAAATCTATGTAAAAGTGTTCATCTAAATCACTCAAATCGGAGATGTGATCCTGATGTGGATGCGAGATGAAAACTTGACTTAAGTAATACTTATCTCCAGAATACTTCTCCTCTCCACGCTTTTTAAATAGAGGAAGGAGAAAATCATTTACTGGTGAAAAGTCTCTGCTCTTCCCCAAGTCTATCACGATTTTCTTGTTATCAGTTTCAACATAGGCACTTAAAGCTGCCCCAACATTAAAAATAACTACTTTCATAAACTTTTTATTATTTACCTGTAAATGTTGCAAATAGATATTTGGCATAAGCCCACCCTCTGACTTCCAACAACATATAACTGCCTGTCATCAACAGCACTTGAAGCACTAACGCTACAACAATAGTCCACCACGGTAGCCAACCGTAAAATATGTTGGTAACACCTATACTTATTAGAAATAGTATACTCCACACACTTGCACCAAGATAATTGCGGCAGAAGCCAAACTCTATGTTATACTGCCTCAATATCTCGTCGCCTCGACAATTCTGCCTTATCTGGCTCACGATTTCCGCTATCCTCATCTTGGACAAACCGTGGTCAGCCTCTTCCTCTTTGCGAGTGGGCAGTTTCCTTCCGAATGTTTCTTTCACCTTGGCGGCTATCTCGTTATGATATTCGGGCGATATTATCTCGTTTCGCCATAGTAGCATCTGCGTAGTTGGCATCTCCGTCTCGTCCTTCTTAAACAAGCGGTACTGGAAAAGCCACTTTGACGTTTCCTTAAATACCTCCCTTACCAGATAACCTACAGCCATGCTAACCAGCGCAGTACCACCGATAAGACACAACACCCACTGTACGTTACCAACCAGTGCTTCATACTGGGGGAACCACTTCCCCATACACATTGCAAGCAATATACATGTGGGGAGCATTCCCAATACGGCTGGATATACCCTTGCTACTCTTATGTATTTATCCATCATAGGCCTTAAATCTTCTTGTGATTAGGTGATGCAGTTTCTGTCGCTACATAAAAACCATATTGGGGATCCACAAACAAATAGACATTACCATTACTTCGAGTTGTGAGTACTTTGCCAAAATACATGTTTTTATCATTAGTATTGTAGTACCTCACACCATCGGCATAATTAGAGTATCCTGTATAAACATCTGTCCCCTCCTTGGTTGCCTCTGAGTCTTTAGACAAGATGATAGCCCTCACATTACCAGTAAGGTCAAACAGAGCCTTGGGGAATCCTGAATCATGACCATGATGTGGAGCCACCAAAACATCAAGACCGCCCTTCATCAATGTTTTGAAGAACTCGTTATTCTTAGCTAGCCACTCCCAGCCCGCCGTCTCTAGATCACCAGCAAATAGAATCTTAACACCATTATACTTCACATAACGGATAATACTGCTGTTGTTCCTGACCTTGTTGCGAAGATTTGGGTCTGCTTTGACAGTCTCTATAGGTATTGAAAAGGTGTATTCCTCATCAAAGCCCCAATCAACCCTCTCAGGGCAGCTTCCTCTATACTCCTTATCAAAGTTCTTAACATAGTCTTTGTTAATAGAAGCAGCATCGTCATACTGTTCGGTATAGGTATGGCGTAGCAGATAAGGCGTCAACTCCTTGTACACTCTCTCAGAATTTCTCACGTGGTCATCATCGGGATGCGTAATATGAAGCAATGTCAAAGGATAAGTTTTGCCTTCCGATGTAACGAAAGGATTAGATCTAAACAACCCTTTATCGTTGTTATTACATCTCTTAATAAAATCTACAGGGTTCTCCTTCTCTAAACAACTCCCGCAGTCAATCATCATCGCGTACTTATTGGGCGAGCAAATATAATTGCAAGACGCGTTGCCCACATCAAATACTACTATTTCCATATCTTAACTTAACAACATTGGTAAATATAATCTCACCTGCATCATGACCTTCCACTCTGCCTCTTTAGACAGCAATTCTACATCCTCTTTACTGAGTCCAAACAACCATGTGCCTATAGCATAGGCTTTTTTGTGTTCTTCTTCAGAGGGTTTCAAACTCTTAAAGTCATCCCACAGGATGTTTCTTTTCAGTTTTGCTATGATTCTTTCTCCTGCCACAGCTGACGTATCACTATTCTTCAGTTGAGTTATGTCTTCAGGCGTTATCTGGTAGGCTACCACAACCTCTGGGTAGATGTTATCATGCTTAAGGTTTTCCACAAAACCTTTCAGCATTCTTTCATTAACATCCCATTCCAATAGTGCATAGGCAAACCTCTTATCTGGAAGTGCTTTCATAAATAGATTCTGCTGTACCTGTATCTTCTTAATACGTTGCATGAATACTTCAGAAGTCCTCTTCAAAGTAATCAGTGGGTTAAATACCCACTTGTCAGACACCTCACCATTACCGGCATCGCTAACTATGATGTACGAGCATTTGTATGGACTCATCTTGTCCGTTAGCACATGGGTCCCCTGGTTATCATACAACCCGCCATCCAGCAACATGGGTAATTTCTTTCCTTTCATGACACTTGTTCTGAAAGTTTGGGGTATTCGTATCGGACAGAAAGCAAACGGCACACACGATGACGCCATAACAGCCTTCGACACAGGAAAGTGCTCATGGTAGAATGCGTCAATCCCATAATAATAGTTATACATCCTCTCACGTGAGAACGTAAACTGGGATACCGTAGGATAGTCCGTTGCGTTGATAGTTACCACAGGACATGGTTTCAAATCCTTCAGTTTCTTCCCGTGGAAGAATAGCCAGTCATATTGCTTAGCTATCAGGCAGCTTACAGGCAATACATTATACCATACAAACCACAGCACAATACATGAGGTCATCAATCCCCAGCCACCACCAAGCCAAGCCGCCAAACCAACTAGGCCAAGCACCAAAAACAGATTAATTAAGGCTAGATGCAACACTCCTTTACGCATCTTCTCGCTAAACTTTTTCTCAAAGTTCTCATAGTCACCATCATGCAGGGCATAGCTGGCTGCAATGATAGAACCGCCAGATACAGACGATATAACATCTACCTTGTCCAGCACTCCTAGTTTATGCAGAGCACGCAACGCACCAATATGGTACGCTGCAGCTCTGTAACCACCGCCCGAAAGGGCCAATCCTATTCTACTATTATTAATCATAATTATTTGACACGATCAATTTAGGACTAAAAGTCATTAGAGAACTCATTTTAGTATTGTTAGAAATCAGGTTATAAACATGCACTACATTATCCTCGTTACAGGTAATTACCACATCGCCAGTCTTTGTTGTGTACAAAGGAATAGTAGGCTCATGATTAAATAATATGTTACGGACATTCTGACGGGGATGCTCAAACTGATTATCGTAATTACTTGAGCAGATTGTCACCTTGGGATTGATCTTGTTGACAAACTTCTCTGTCGTGAATCCGTTATCAGCACCATGGTGAGCTAGAATCATCACGTCCACTTCTGTGGATGCAATGGAGCATCCTTCTATAGTTTGTGCGATTTCGCTGCTTTCGCAATCGCCCAGACTAAGGAGCGTAAATCGACCTTGGCGAAATAATTTCACTATAGAATTATCGTTGTGTGAAGTGTGACCCTCTGTCGGATTATACAGAATATCATTATATTGCCTATTTTCTCCAACTGTTAGACTTTTTATATAGTCTGGCGTTACCGCCTTTGAACAAATGATGTTCCTAACACAATAGTTCTGAATCATCTTTTTACAAGCCTTACCACAATCTGAATCTGGCTCATAGCCTGGATATTCAATACGTAAGGGTCTTAGTTCGCTCAAAATGTTTCTCAGCTCAGTCTCTTTACAATGATCTTCATCCCAACTGGTTATATGCAGGCAGCTTACACGAGTTACACCTGCACACTTCATCTCATACAAGACGTTAGCCCTGTTCACCTCGTTGAATCTACCTTCAATGAGCGTAAAATGGTTATCAACACTATAAGAGAAGGAAGAACCTTTCTCACCTAATTGATACGCACGAAATCTAGTTTTCTTCATATTTTTATATTTTTTATTCTTCAATAATACAAACAATGTACCAAACTCGCAAAAGAAGACCAAAAGAATCCACTTTTTATTTTTGCTTTTGGCACAAATTGCGTCAAATCACCCAATAAATCGTGAATCTACATCATATACCGCCACCATGTTAACTACTGACAAAGCACACTGACACTAGCTGATACAATAGTTAATCTAACTGCCATTTTGACACATTTTGTCCTATTTTTAATAATTAAACCTAAATATACTAGAAAATCAACGTCTAATTCGGCATTTTTTTCTACCTTTGTACCCACATTACACAACATGATTATGGTACACGAACTCCGAATCAAGAATTTCCTATCTTTCAAGGAAGAAACCGTCATAAGTTTTGAAGCATCAAAGGACGATTTTCGGCAAGACTCGATGTTAGTCACCATGAATGATGGTACCCGCCTGTCACGCCTGGCAATTATCTATGGTGCCAACGCCTCAGGTAAATCTAACCTGCTCGAAGCCTTTGAATATCTGTTTAGGTTTTGGAAAAGAAAAACAGGTGACGATGAATTACCCACTGGTATTGAGCCTTTTGCTTTTGATACAGAGACCCCAACACAACCATCAGAGTTTGAACTTAAGATATATGTAAACGAAAAGAAGTATGTCTATCTGCTTGTTTTAACCCGCCAAGCTATCTTGTCCGAGAAACTTCTGGTCTACAATAGCAACCAGCCCTCACTGCTCATGCACCGCGAACTTAATGATGGTAATACGGTTTTGAAATTCAACTCTGCCCTTATCAAAGTTCCTGCAGTTGTTAAAGACCAGCTTACAGGCAAGTGTCTTAATAATACGTCTTTTTTTGCCGCACGCAAGGGGGTTAACTGTAACCTAGGCGAGATAGACGATGTTCGTGATTGGATGATAAATCACACGCTACCTGTCATCGAACTAGGTCAACATATGTTTACCTATGCCGAAAGTAAAATGCTCGATAACCCCGATGCCAAAAATCACCTCTTGGAGTTTAGTCATCAAATCGGCCTAAACATCGAAGATATGATAGTTGAGAAGGATTACATGTCGCTGACACCAGAAATGATTCAGTTCATGCAAGCCACAGGACGACTATCCGAAGAAAACGTTAGTAAACTAAACAAGGATCCACGTATGCAAACAGGATTCAAAACAGATTTCCGTGTATCAGTTAATAACACAAGAGGTAAGGAAATCTACACCTTACCAAAATCCAGCCAAAGCGATGGAACACTTCGGTCTATTGGGGTCGAAACCGCCATTTATGTGGCAGAACAAAACAACAAGTTTCTGCCTATCGACGAGATTGAATCTTCTCTGCACCCCTTGCTTTTAAAGTATATGATTCAACGATTTTTGAAAACGAATTCTCGTAGTCAGCTACTCCTCACCACCCACTATGATCCTCTCTTCAATGCTGTAGGCGAATATTTGCGCAAAGATAGTTTCTGGCTGATGGACAAAGAAGAAAATGGCAATTCAGTTTTACATTCGCTTGTATCTAAAAATGGTGTTAACAAGATGCGGTCGCTTCAACGTGCATACTTAAACAACAAACTTGGTGCTCTCCCTCCAATAGAAAACCTATAAACTGTTTTCTTCGAATTCCTTTAGAAAAAGATGACAAAACAATTACAATGGAACAGAAATTCAACAATAATCGCTTGGATTTGCAGGTACTGCGGGAGTTCTGCGAACGGGAGGGTGAGGAAATCGCTTACCGCAAGGGTGACCAGTTGGAGCGTGAGGGTGACCCGGCGCGGTGGTTCGCTTTTGTCACTGAGGGATGTTTCAAATGTGTAAAATATGGCATGAGCGATGACAAGGCACATATCACGTGGTTCTCGTTTGAGGGTGAGTTCGTGTGTGACTACCCCACATTTCTCTATGGCCGTCCGTCACAGGCCACAATTGAGGCTATGGCGCCCAGTCGCGTACTGAGGGTTACGGGCCAGCAACTGGAACTGTTCTTCAATCAAAACATGGAAACGATGAAACTACGAGCCATGATTGGCGAGCACATTCTCAGCCAATTCCGTTCGCGCTATCTTGACCTCCATTGTACTACGCCCCGTGAACGCTACGAGATGTTGCTGCAACGTTGTCCTGGTATCATGGAGTTACTTGACTTACAAGACATCGCCTCGTTCTTGAACGTTCATCCAAATACTGTCAGCAAAATACGGCGTGACATAACGTTTGGCGACAGATAACAGTCTATGACAGACAGAAACTCTCAACCTAAGTTGAGACATTAGCCCTTGGCATTTCTTTTTCAGATTTAGCCAAGGGCCTATTTTTATGCCTTTTTGTAACTTTGTGGCTCGGAATGACTCTCGGAGGCGGTTACAGCATGACGTGAATG
>CAMHUI010000004.1 GCA_946188345.1 uncultured Prevotellaceae bacterium
CTATATTTCAATCATTTCAAAGAACGCTTAGCGATTTTTAGTGGACAACAATGATAGAATACAATAAAAAAAGTTACTATGCCTGCATAAGCAAACATAGTAACTTATAATTCTTTGAGCGCGCTCCCTTTAGTCGGCTTCTGGCTGTTTCTTTCCGAAGTTCGGGTCGATATCGAGGAAGGCCGTTACCAAGAAGGTGATGGCGCAGGTAGCAATGACGATGAGGAAGAACGTCTGATAGCCCACAGCCTGCTGCAGTGCTCCGGCGAACAGTCCGGGAATCATCATCGACAATGCCATGAAAGCCGTGCACAAGGCATAGTGAGAAGTTTTATACTCACCCTGACAGAAGTAAATGAGATAGAGCATGTAGGCAGTGAATCCAAATCCGTAGCCGAACTGCTCAATAAAGACACAGACATTTACCACGAGAAGACTCTCGGGCTGAGCATAGCTGAGATAGACATAGACGACATCTGGCAGAGTGATGGCGCAGACCATTGGCCACAGCCACCGACGCAAGCCATGGCGCCCTGCAGCCATACCGCCAAGAATACCTCCGAGCGTAAGACCAATCACACCGACAGTGCCCTGCACCAATCCGAGTTCCTGTGGGGCGATGCCCAAGCCACCGCTACCGCGCCCGTCGAGGAGGAAGAGTGTCGAGACCTTCACCAGCAATCCTTCCGGCATCCGGTACAGGAGCATGAAGAGAATGGCCAAGACGACCGTCTTGACGGGAGCCTTGGTGAAGAACGTCCGGATGGTATCCACGACGCCATTCAGGATGTCGCGTGCGCTGCCCTGCTCTTTGGCCTGGTCCTCAGCGGGCCTGGGAAGGATGAACCCGTGCCATAGCCAAAGGGCAATCAAGATGCCGGCTGTTCCATAGAAGACGAGGGCCCACGAAAAGGCAATGCTGTTGCGGGCGAGCACCTGCAGGTTGCCTGCAATCATAATGAGTACCCCCTGTCCGAAGAGGGTTGCTATGCGATAGAATGTCGACCTGATGCCAACGAAGAAAGCCTGCTGATGCTGGTCAAGTCCGAGCATGTAGAAGCCATCGGCTGCAATGTCGTGGGTGGCGCTGGAGAAAGCCATCAGCCAGAAGAAGCAGAGCGAACCCTTCAGCCATGCCGACGTAGGTATGGTGAAGGCCACTCCTCCGAGGGCTGCTCCGATGAGCAGCTGCATCGAGATAATCCACCAACGCTTCGTCTTAATAAGATCAACGAATGGACTCCACAAGGGTTTGATGACCCACGGCAGGTAGAGCCACGAGGTATAGAAGGTGATGTCGGCATTGTTGAGTCCCATCTGCTTGTAGAGCACAAGCGAGACCGTCATCACGACTACATACGGCAGTCCCTCAGCAAAATAGAGTGAGGGCACCCATGCCCACGGATTTCTGTTTTTCATACTTTTATCTTAATATGGTATTATTCGTAAATACGTTTGATCTCAGCGCCTTGATAGTAGGTCAGCAGGATTTCGTCGTAGCTGTAGCCGCGCTCTCCCATCACAGCAGCTCCAATCTGACAGAGTCCCACGCCATGTCCCCAACCGTGTCCATGCAGGTGGAAGGTCAAGGGCACTGAGTCACCTTCGGCTCCCTTGGGATAGACTTTCTGTATCTCGAAGTTACTGCTCTTCAGGTGAGAGTCAGACAAGGCGCGTCTTATTTCGAGTTCCTTGCCGATGGTGAAGTGTCCCTTGGTGCCTTGCAGCTTCAGTTTCCAGATGCGTCCGCTCTTGCCTCGCTCCAGGGGGATGATGTCGACGATGGCTCCCAGGTCGAGGTTTAGTTTCTGCTTCAACAGGGCCTGCAGACGCTCATTGGTAATCTCTTCATGCCAGTCGTTGAAGTCCTGAGTCTCTTGGTCGTAGTCGTTGAGCACCTGTCGGATGATGCCCTCGTCGCGTGTATTGCAGAACGGGTCCTTGACAGAGACGAGATAGGGTTTCTTGATGTCTTCCCAGCAATACTGGAACTCCTCGGTCCTTCCTCCGCAGCACTTCGAGAAGCGGGCATCGCAAATATCGCCCTCGCTCATGAGGATCTGTCCGCGGGTAGCCTTCACAGCCTCAGCCACGTGCGGATTGGCTGCACGTGTGATGCCCTGGTAGCGCTGGCAGTGGTCGTCGGCACAGACATCGAAGATGGTATGGTCGTCGCGGTCGTACCAGCGGATGAGCTCGTCTTCCTTTTTGATGAAAGAGAAGAAGCTGTTCTGTTGCTGGTCGTGCGTCTTCATGCGTTGCATCTGAGCCAGCAGCCAGCTACGCGAGATGACGGCATGGGCCTTCAGCAGTTCAAGCGACGAGGTGGCGTTCATCTCGCTGGAGATGACGCTCTGCAGGTATTGCTCAACTGGAAGGATGTTGATGGCGCAGACTTTGTTTTCTTCTACGACAAGTCGCAGCACGCCTTGGAAGGTCTGTGTCTCATGGCGTTCCCAGTGGAAGTTTACTCCAATGACGACGTCACGCAGCGAGAACGATGCCTCGGATGCTAACGGCCGGAAGGTAAGCTCGCGGTAATGCTCTCCCTGCCAGAGTATTCCTCCTTCGAACACGCTCACCTCCTGCTCGCCCTCCACGTGCTCGCCCTTGGCCTCGTGGGCTCCGTTCAGTGTGAAGCTGATGCGCTCACCGCTGACGATGCCGACCTTGACGTTGGGCTCCTCGCCATCGAAGAGGGCCGACTGGGTGGTCAGCACGATTTCTTCGAAGAGCGTTTGTATGCGCTGTGCGATGCTGTCGGCTTCGGGCATGCTGATGCCACATTCGGCGATGATGCTGGTGGCCTGCTCGGCAGTGATTCCACGGAAGTCTTCCTCCCGGGGTGTCACGATGAAGCCTGCCATATCGAGCGAACCGGGGCTAACCATCATCTGCTCGCGCCCTTCGCGGAAGTAGCAGTCTGGACGGTGTTTGCTGCGGGGTATGATGACAGTCACGAAGTCGTCGGCATGGCGCCATGCCAGGATGTTGTGCGAGGGTTCATCCCTGCCCTCGCCTGTGATGGCAGCACTCTGCTGGAGGGCTTTGTATAGGACGTTATACATGGTTTCGTCAGACTTCTGCGAACGGCTGACGATGACAAATATCGGGCACAAATAGTCGCGCACCAGACCAATGAATTCACCTTCGGCCATCTGATGAATGACGTCGATGTCGCGGCTGAGCCGTGGCCAGGCATTCTGCAGGGGCAGGATGCCACTGGTGCCTGCCTGCAGATGCATGTGGTCAGGCGCACTGGCACCGCACTGCGGGCCGTTGTAGAACACGACGAGGTTGTTGTAGCGTGTCAGCAGCCGGTGTATCTCGCCGTAGTTGCCACGGATGCGCTGTGGCTTATGCTTGGTGCTGGGGATGGTGAAGTGCATGGGAAGAATGGGGAACGGATTGACGAGCAGCTGGTAGTCGTTGTCGACCACCTTGCTGAGCTGCACCTCCGGGCGGTTGTCGGCGCAGAGGAAGCAGGGACGCTCCTTGATGGAGACCTTGTCAATCTTCGCCCCGGTAGAGACGATGCGTGCTGGGTTCCACTGCACCCTGAGTGTCTGCTCTCCGCTGACCAGCTCGCGGCTTCTGGCTCTCAGCAGGTCGCGATAGCGCTGACGGGCATCGTCCCAAAGGTCCAGCTGGCGATCGAAGTATCTGTCGAGCGAGTCTTCGACGTGCCCGGCCGTATGGCGCTCACGGGCCTTCAGCTCCATGGTGCGCAGCCGGTCCTTGTAGGCATTGTTGGCATTCTGCCGCTCAATGCTCAAGGCTGCGTCGCTGTTGCCCTCCCATCGGCGGCAGAGGTATAGCTCGTCGTAGATGCGACCGATGCGGTAGCGGCGCGAGAAGGCAAGCCCCATGGCATAGTCCTCTCCGTAGCTGGTGTTGGGGAACTGTATCTGCCGGGCCAGGGGTGTGAAGAAAGCCCTCGGCGCTCCGAGGCCGTTGATACGCAGGGCATTGTTGGGGCCGTTCTCGTCGGTCCACTCGCGATGGTCGATGAGTCCCGGCGGGAGCGTATTCAACTGGAAGTCGCACATGCGGTAGCTGCCGACAATCATCGCGGCTTTCTGGTCGTAGAAGGCATCGACGATGCGTTGCAGCGTGTGGACAGATGAATAGAGGTCGTCGGAGTCAAGCTGCACGGCGAAGCGTCCGCAGCGTGTGTCGTTGATGGCGACGTTCCAACAGCCGCCGATACCCAGGTCCGTCCGCTCGGGGATGAGGTGGATGAGATGACCACCCAGTGCCTTGATTTTCTCGGTGGTGCCGTCGGTAGAGTGGTTGTCCACCACGATGACGTTGAAGGGGAAGGAAGTCTCCTGCTGCAGCGCCGAGGCTATGGCATCGGCAATGGTCTGCACGCGGTTATAGACGGGTATGATGACAGAGGCCTCGACGGCAAACTCCTGTTCGCCGAAGTCGGGAACCTCATAACTGGTCGTGTCGACGAGAGCCTGCAGTGCCGCCAGATGTCGGGTGACGACCTGCTCCATCTCCACCTGCACCTCTCGGTTGCGCGGGTTCACATAGTCGAACTGCTTCTCTCCGCTGGCTCTTCCGTCGGTCTCCTGCTCAGAGTATAGGTATTCGTTCAGGTGGCACAGGCTGCCCACGAGGCTCAGTGCGAGCCTGAGGGCATAGAAGGCGGCGTAGCGGAGCGACGGCAGATAGAGTGTTCCAGCCGACTCCTCCTCAGCCTCTGCCTCTGCGCAGAAAGCCTGCAGGGCGTCCGTACGCACCAGCCAGAGGGCACCGAAGTCGAAGTCGTCGCGCAGCGAACCTTCCTGATAGTCGATGACGGGATGCTTCACTTGCTCTCCCGAGCCCTGGACTACCTGATAGTCGCTATACACCATCACGGCCTCCATGTTCTCTGCCGTCTGCATGAAACGCTCCGTGGCGTTCTGCCCGAGCGCTGCCAGCGTGGGTCTCACGCCCAGCAGCACATAGGCTGCATGAGCATTCCGTGCCACGGCGCTCACCGTGCTCCAGGCCGTCAGACTATCCACCTCCAACCACTCACAGTCGGCCGGACATTCGTGGGCAGCGGCATACGTCGGCGACGCCAACAGATAGATATATCGCACACTCTTCGAGCGGCGCAGGGTGTCAAGGATGCCTCCCATAGCCTGCACATCAGCACATGGCAGGAAGCAGTCGATAGAATTACGCATAGTCTTTGTTTTTTAAATCAACTGCAAAGTTACGATTAAGCGAGGACAAAACAAAAGAAAAAAGGCGTTTTTTTTCTGTTTGTTCATCCGAGCGATAGTAACTTCGGCGCAGCCAATGTCACGATTAAGCGCCCTTTTGGGAATCATCGTCCTTGACTTTCTCTCAATAGCGCCCCCTCTTTTTTTAGGAAGCAAAAAAAAGTTAATGTCCGGAACAACCTTTGCATAAAGAGGTTAAGAAAGATTCTTTGTGACCAAATTTTAAAAAAAATCTGGTCTCGTCGTGACCAAAAATCAGACCCATATCTGGTCTCGTTGAGACCAAGGCTTGGTCTCTGTGTGACCAAAGGGTGGTCTCTATATGACCAAGGGCTGGTCTCGTCGTGACCAAGGCTTTGTCTCTGCACGACTGTATAAAAGATAAGAGGGCCGGATAATCTCAATAATAAGGAAAGAGGGATAGCTGTGACACCGCCGCGAGGGTTTCTGCCGGTTAGTGATTGCGGTAGGCTTTTGGCGAGAGGCCCTTCATGCGCGAGAAGAATTTGCTGAAGGATGCCTGGTCGGCGAAGTGGAGTCGGTCGGCTATCTGGGCGATGCTCAGCTGCGAGGTGGTAAGCAGGAAGGAGGCTTCCATGATGATGAACTGATTGATGTAGTCGACGACGGTTCGGCCTGCCACCTGTCGGACCACACGCGAGAGGTAGACGCTGGAGATGTTGAGCTCGGAGGCGTAGAAGGCGATGTCGTGATGCTCGGCGAAGTGGAGTGGCAACAGGCGGATGAAGCCGATAAAGATTTCCTCCACACGCTGGGGTACGGTGCGCTGGGGAATGGCACGCTCCTGCACGCTCTGCAGGTCGAGCAGGAAGACGGCATAGAGCATACGCAGAATCTCTGCCTTGTAGATATGGTCTGAGTGCAGATAGTCGCGTATTTCCAACATCTTCTTGGCCAGCCGCAAGGCATCGTCGTGAGGCAGTGCCACCTTGGGCTCGTGCAGCTGCACAACGGGGGTATAGGCAATATACACGAGGTCGTGGATGGTGGGCAGTTCAATGGTCACGTGCTCGTCGGCCAACAGGCAGATGCCGTGGTAGTCGTCAGAAGCGTCAATAATGGTGACGGACAGGCCGGGGGAATACGTATAGACGTCGTCGGCACGCAGCGTCAGCTCCTTACCGTTGTAGACGATAGTGAGCCATCCCTGGGTGACCAGCGTAAACGTGTAGGCTGCCATGTAGCCATGGGTCTCGTTGGCACGGTAGGTGATGGTCGCATCGGTCTCGTTGCAATATATCTTGCCGTCCCAATGGGCCACGGGTTCCGCCCCATGCATCTTCATCCATGCCTCGCGCAAACTATACATATCGGGTACAAAGATAAGGATTTTTCCTGAACAATGTATCGTTTCAGACAAATTTTGTATCGTTCTGTCTTTGTGAAACACAGAAAAAGGCTATAACTTTGCAGTCACTATTATTAACTTAAAAACATTTTTATGGACGCAAAGAAATCAATTGAGGCCCTCCAGTTCTTCGCAACGGGACTGACCGAGGGCGCACTGGTGCACAAGTTGCAGGGACAGATCTTCAAGTCGCAAGGCTTCAGCAAGCTGGGCCAGAAGTATATCGACCACTTCAACGAGGAGATGGCGTGGGTAGAGAAGTTTGTAGAGCGTATTCTCGACCTGGGCGGCGAAATCAAGTTTGAGGGAGCCAAGGCTCGCGAACTGTGCTGCGACCCCGTAGCCTATATCAAGGCCGACCTCGACATCCAGAAGGCTGGCGTAGACCTGCTCTACAAATGTTGTGAGGGACTCATCAACGACCCCACCACCTATGACATCATGAAGGCTTATCTGGCCGACGAAGAGGAAGACCTCTACTGGAGCCAGGGCGCACTGGAGATGATTGAGAACATCGGCAAGCAGAACTGGCTGTTTACTCAAGTTTAATTATAATAATAGGTATGAAGGAACAAGTATTAAAGGCCATGCGCGAGGCTGGCAAGCCTGTTTCTGCAGGCGATGTAACGAAGGCACTCGGCGCCGACCGCAAGGAAGTGGACAAGGCTTTCGCAGAGCTGAAGAAAGACGGTGCCATCGTATCGCCCGTGCGCTGCAAGTGGGAACCTGCCAAATAACACCGCGTGACGAATACAACGGCTTCGACTGGTGCTCACGCACCACGACGCAATAATTTTTTTCTTCAAACGAGAGGACGTCTGATTGGAGTGACTGAGCCGCAAGGCTGAGACACGCCATCCGGCGTCCCCTTATTATTTGATAAGGCCAAAAACAACAACATTCAAGAATAACGCCACCATGGAAATAAAAGCCATAAAATTCAGGAAAGACGGTTTCTACTCTCAGCCCTTTGTCTTCGGCGGCGAAGAGGGAGTTGACCTATTCAACAAGAACATCCGCTATCGCGGCAGTCTGCAAAACTATCTTATCGACACTGGCAGTGAAGTCATCCTGGTTGACACCGGACTGCCTGCAGGAACACCTGAGGAAGTGCCCGACGAATCATCACCTGCCTATACAGGAAAGGACATCTGCAGCTATATGGAAGCCTTCGAGGCCCTCGGCTACCAGCCCGAACAGGTGACCAAGATTCTGCTCACCCACCGCCACGCCGACCACAGCGGTGAGCTGCGTTCGTTCCCCAATGCCGAGATCTACGTCAACGCAGACGAGCTGACCGCCCAGGAACTGCAGGGACTCGACAGGCTGGTGCCAGTCAGCTTCACCGACGGAGCCTACTACAACTTCCCTAAATGTCAGAAGATACAAGACGGCATCTACTTCATCAAAGCTAAAGGCCACACCAACGGCAACAGTATCGTCGTCGTTGAGAAGGACGGGCTGTTCTACATGATTCACGGCGACATCACCTACGTCGACGAAGCCCTCTACGAGAACAAACTGTCGGTTGTCTTCGACGACCTTGCAGCAGCCCGTGAGACTCTGAACCATGTTCGCGAATTCGTCAGCAGCCACCCCACGGTGTATCTCTCGACCCACACCCCCCAGGGCTATGAGAACCTGGAGGCACGGCGCGTCATGGACTTAGAACACCCTGTAGAAACCATCTTCGACGAGATTGACTTCTCCAAGCAGGAAGCCTCCGGCAAATACGTCTGTTCCATCTGCGGCTTTGTATACGACCCGGCAGAGCACGACGGCGTAGCCTTCGAAGACCTGCCTGAAGACTGGCGTTGCCCCCGCTGCAAGCAGAGCAAGGAGAAATTCAATAAAGCCTGATGCGATGAAACTGACGGGAACAAGAAACAGAAGAAACACACTCATTCTGTAATATCGTTAGAAAAATCCGTAAATTATTGCATGGCAGTCTGCGGATTTTTTCTTATCTTTGCAGCATCTTACAGTAATAGTAATAAGGAAAATGAAGAAAGTAATCACCCTGGCAATGCTGGCTGCGATAGTGCTCTCAGCATGCACGAACCCAAAAAAGAAAGAGAATATGACACATTTGACACTGACTCAGGAATGGGACAAGACTTTCCCGAAAAGCGACAAGGTGGCCCACAAGAAGGTCACCTTCCACAACCGCTATGGCATTGAACTGGCCGCAGACATGTATACCCCACTCACTCCCCCTGAAGGAGGAAAGTACGCCGCCATCGCCGTGAGCGGCCCATTTGGTGCGGTGAAGGAGCAGAGCTCCGGCCTCTATGCCCAACACATGGCCGAGCGCGGCTTTCTGGCTATTGCCTTCGACCCGTCGTTCACGGGAGAGAGCGGAGGCGAGCCCCGCCGCATGGCATCGCCTGACATCAACACGGAAGACTTCCTCGCCGCCGTAGACTTCCTTTCAACCTTGGACAACGTAGACCCCGAGCACATCGGCATCATCGGTATCTGCGGCTTCGGCGGCATGGCCGTCAATGCTGCTGCCATCGACCCGCGCATCAAGGCCACCGTAGCCGCAACCATGTACGACATGTCGAAGGTCAACGTGGAAGGCTACTTCAAGAGCGAGGACACGCCTGCCCAGCGCATGGAGAAGCGCAAGGCCATAGCCCGGCAGCGCACTGAAGACTATAAGAGCGGCAGCTACCAGCGTGCAGGCGGAGTCATCGACCCGCTGCCAGAAGATGCACCATGGTTCGTCAAGGACTACCATTCCTATTATAAGACTCCGCGCGGATACCACGAGCGCAGCGGCAACTCCACCGACGGATGGAACGTCATCGGATGCCAATCGTTCATGAACCAGCCCCTGCTCTGCTGGGCACAGGAGATTGAGAACCCCGTCTTGCTCATCCATGGCGAGAAAGCCCACTCACGCTACTTCAGCGAGTATGCCTTCGAACGAATGACAGGCAAGCACGTGGAAGGACAGAGTGCCACCGAAGGCAACAAGGAACTGCTCATCATCCCGGGAGCCTCACATGTCGACCTCTACGACGACGTGGCCGGCGTCATACCCTACGACAAGATAGAACAGTTCTTCAAATCAAGCTTCGCCTTATAGGCCGACTTTAGAGACTCTTCATCCCAACAATTCCCTCTGGTCACCCGCATGGCCAGAGGGCCTATAAAAAAAACAGACAATGATGGACGGCACCACACTCGCACTCATCATACCCTTTGCAGGAACGCTGTTAGGCTCTGCCTTTGTCTTTCTGATGCGCGACACCATGTCGGGCATCGTTCAGCGCACCCTCCTGGGCTTTGCCTCGGGCGTGATGGTGGCAGCCTCGGTGTGGTCGCTGCTCATCCCGAGCATCGAGATGTCGGGCCACGATGGCGCCCTGTCGGTACTTCCTGCTGCCGTCGGCATGCTCGCCGGCATGGGGTTCCTGCTACTCATCGACATGCTGACGCCCCACCTGCACCCAGGCGACGACAGTCCCGAAGGACCGCGAAGCCACCTCTCACGAACGTCGATGCTCGCACTCGCCGTCACCATTCATAACATCCCGGAAGGCATGGCCGTGGGTGTTGTCATTGCAACCATGCTACAAGGCGGTACCACCATCACAGCAGCCAGCGCACTGGCCGTCTCGCTCGGCATCGCCATCCAGAACATTCCCGAAGGAGCCATTATCTCCATGCCCCTTCGGGCTGAGGGAAACAGCAAGACAAAATCTTTCCTTGTCGGCGGACTCAGCGGATTGGTTGAGCCCATCGGAAGCATCGCCATCATCCTGCTGGCATCCATCCTACAACCGCTGCTACCCTTCCTGCTGGCCTTTGCGGCAGGGTCGATGCTCTATGTCGTTGTCGAGGAACTCATCCCGGAAGCCTCACAAGGTAGGCACAGCAACCTCGGCACCATCGGATTCGCCATCGGATTCGTATTGATGATGGTGCTCGACGTGGTACTTGGATAGCTTTAGGGATTTTCCTCCCACAAATAGGGTTTTTCCTTTGCAGGGCTAAGAAAATCTTCGTTACTTTGCAACGTGAACATTAAGAACGAAGATTATTAACGCTAAAAATGATAGAAAGGACAAGCACTATGAAAAAGTTACTCTTCACTTTCGCAGCACTGTTCATGATGACAGTTTCGGCCAGCGCCATGAGCTACGAGCAGGCGCGTCAGCAGGCCTTGTTCCTCACAGATAAGATGGCCTATGAGCTCAACCTCACCGAAGAGCAATACGAGGCTGCATACGAAATCAACCTCGACTATCTGATGAGTGTCAACCACTACGACGACCTCTATGGCACGTACTGGGAGCACCGTAACCTCGACCTGAGCTACATCCTGCTCGACTGGCAGTATCGGGCATTCCTCAACGCCTCCTACTTCTATCGTCCCCTCTATTGGCGCGATGGTTTCTGGCACTTCGGCATCTATGCCCGCTACCCCTACCGTGACTACTTCTACTTCGGAATGCCTCGCTTCTACGCCGTATATCGCGGCGGCCACTCATGGCACATGAACGGCGGACGTTCCTGGTATCACGGACGCGACTGGCACCGTCCCCACCACGGCGGAGCACCCCACAGCGGCATGCGCGACGGCTTCAACCGTGGCGACTACGGACAGGGCAACCGCGGAATGAATCCTCCCCGCCATGGCAATAACGACGGGCGCAACCAGCACTTCGGTGACAATCGCCGTAGCGAGAACCTTAACAATGGCCATGCCAACAATGGCCACATCGGCAGCAGCTCTCAGCCCCACCAGCCGATGACAGGCACCCGCTCAGGCAGCTCGGCCAACGGCAGCAGCAACCGCCAAACCGGCGGAGGCAACTTCGGAGGCGTACGCAACAGTACGGAAATGCGCAGCAATGCTGCTACTAACAGCACCCGCTTTGGTCGTGAGAGCAGCACCCGCACCACGGTGAACAACCCGCCCTCGGTCCGCACCACGACGACCCGCCAGAACGATGCAGCTACGCGTCAGGCACCTGTCTCACGCTCCGACTCCTATCGTTCTTCCGGCAGTTCATCCAGCCGCAGCAGCAGCTCTTTCGGAGGCTCTGCCAGCCGCAGCAGTTCATCTGCCAGCCGTAGCAGCTCTTTCGGAGGCTCATCAAGCCGCAGCAGTTCATCTGCCAGCCGTAGCAGTTCTTTCGGACGCTCATCCAGCCGCAGCTCTTCATCCCACAGCTCAGCAGGCGCCTCAACCCGCAGCAGCGGTGGCAGCCACAGCAGCGGCGGACATAGCGGAGGAAGCCGCGGAGGTAACTTCGGAGGACGCAGATAGAACATACAACTTTCAATTTCAATATACTTCAAAAGCAAGAGACGCAACCCATTTGCGGGTAGCGTCTCTTCTTTGTTTCTTTCCCTTTAGAGGCCTTACACCTTGAGAATGTCTTCCAGAATATTGAAGACCTGCTCCTCGTTCGTGTAGGGATAGATATGGAAATAGGGATTGCCCGTAAGCATGGCCGAGAGCTGGGTCTTGGCAGAGTTGTAGAGCAGGTGGCAAGGAATACTGTATCGCTCAGCATAGGCCAGCTCATAGCCGACGCCCAGCGACGGACAGGTGCACTCGCCAATAAGCATCTCGCTCTGCCGCAGCCAGGCGGTGTCCTGGTCGTATATCCGACCATCACGCTGCCGTCCCTGCTCGGTCAGTAGCAGTTTCTCGCTTCCTACATGCTCTGTCAACACCGTATCAGTCTGCTGGATATAAGCAATCATCCGGCGGTAGAGGTCGGCATCGACACGCCCACCTCGAATGGAACCTGCAAAATAAATCTTTCTCTTCATACTCGCGAACTATTTTATATGTACGTAAGAAGTACCAGGAGGTCAGAAGATAGACTCTTCTGTATCGGTAGTCAGCATCTCCAAGGCCTTCAGCCCCATCACTGAGTTTCCTTTGCCGTTGAGCCGAGGACTCCATACGGCCACGGAATAGACGTTGGGATTGATGGCTGCGATGCCGCCTCCTACCCCGCTCTTTCCAGGCAGTCCTACAAGGAAAGAGAACTCGCCCGCCTCATCGTAGAAGCCACATGTCTGCATGATGGCATTGATGCGTTTCACCTGCGACATCGTCAGCTGGATGCCCGCATAGCAGAATGGCTGCCGATGATCGGCAAAGGGTCTGAACGCATGTGCCAGCTGGCGGCAGCTCATCTCTACCGAGCAACAGAGGAGATACAGGTCGAGCACGTCGTCGATGCGGTTGCGAATGTTGCCGTGATACTTCAGCATGTTGACGATAGCGGTGTTCAGATATGCCTGCGAACGCTCCGACTCGGCCACGGCAGGCTGATAGTCCACATGGCTGCCGGCAATGGCCCTCAAGAACTCAATGAACTGCTGCTTGGCATCAGGCAACCGGTCAATGAGGATGTCAGCCATGACCAATGCCCCGGCATTGATGAACGGGTTACGGGGCTTGCCGTGTTCATACTCCAATTGGACGAGCGAGTTGAAAGCATTGCCCGAAGGCTCTTTCCCCATGCGCTGCCAGAGGTTGTCGCCCTCCATGCTTAGACACATGGCCAGCATGAAGACCTTCGTGATACTCTGTATGGAGAAGGGCACGTCGGCATCGCCCACCGTAACAGGCGCGCCGCCGAGCGGTTCCAGACAGATACCGAACTGGTCGGGATTGACCTCGGCCAAGGCTGGGATATAGTCAGCTTGCTTACCCTCATGGCGGAAGGGTTCCAGCCGGTCAACAATATGCTCTAAAATAATCTGATAGTCCATAGTATTATCAATTTCATGTGCAAAGTTACGATTAAGCGAGAGAAAAACAAAGGAAAAAAGGCAGTTTTTTCAGTTTGTTCTTCCGAGCGTGAGTAACTTCGACGAAGTCAATGTTACGATTAAGCGAGAGAAAAACAAAGGAAAAAGGCAGTTTTTTCAGTTTGTTCTTCCGAGCGTGAGTAACTTCGACAAAGTCCATGTTACGATTAAGCGAGAGAAAAACAAAGGAAAAAAAAGATTTTTTATTCAATTTCGACTAATAATTATTACCTTTGCAAAAAGATTAAAAAAAAACAATGCTATGAAAAAGAATCGGACAAAAATCATGTTCCAAGTGTTTATGACCTTGCTGGCAACATGGCTGATGCCTGCCGCCATGCAGGCTGCAGACAACGACAATTTCACCGAAGCACTGGAAGGCTTCACGTCGACTGGCGAGATACAGACCGTCACGGGCACTTTCCGCATCCTCAGCGAAGAGCAGAAGACCTGCGAGCTGACCGGTGAAGTCAATGGCTCAACGTACAACACAGCCATTGTCAAGATGGACCTTCCGAGTGAAGTCAATGGCTACAAGTTGGTCTCCATCACTGCCAAGTTCACCTTTGTGAAGGAACTGGAAGAGGTGACGCTCCCGGAAACCGTTGAAAGCATTGGCGGATGCTTTATACAGATGCAGAAGCTTCGCAAGTTTACTGCAGCCGAGGGTCTGAAACACATCGTCGGCACCACTTTTTATAACTGTCCCGTCCTGTCAGACCTTAGCCTGCCTTCCTCCGTGGAGGACATCGGCGAGTCTTCATTCTATAACTGCCAGAGCCTCCGGTCGTTCTGCCTGCCGAAGAGCTGTGCGAACTTCAACGGCCGGGTGCTCGACTCCTGCTCCAACCTTGACGAGATTACCATTGAAGACGGCAACACCACTTTCTATTCACCTGCAGGCAGCAACGTCGTGATGAAGAAGGATGGCAGCGATGTGATACTGGTCTGTGCAGCCAACAAATGCGTACTGCCCGACGACTTCACCGTTATCGGCCCCCATGCCTTCTCCACCAGGACCATCGACGAAATCAAACTGCCGCACACGCTGAAGAACATCGACACCAGTGCTTTCTTTGGCGTGCGCACCAAGGAAATCACCATCCCCAACTCCGTGACCATCCTGGGACGCTTTGCCTTCCAGGCCAGCACCACCCTGGAGCGTGTAGCCTTTGAAGAGCCCTGCCAGCTGCAGTCGTTCGCCGCAAGTGCCTTCCTGAACTGCACATCACTGACCGACATCGTCATCCCAGAGAGCATCACCTACATCGACGAAAGCCTTTTTGAGGGCTGCAAGTCACTGACGAAGATTCGCATACCTAATGTCACCAAGATTTCCTCCAATGCCTTCAAGGGCTGCACGGCGTTGAACGAGGTTGTCATCGACAGCCGTACGCACGACCTCATCATCGACAACTATGCCTTCAGCGGATGCAACAGCGTGAAGAGCCTCGTCTTTGAGCATCGTTACCCATGGGCCATCCGTCCGAACGACAACTTCAGCAGAAGCACCCTCGAGAACTTCGTATTCCCCGTAAGCCACTATAAGATTGCCACCGGACGCTTCAGATACACACCCGAAGCCCTCCATCCGTTCATTCTGCTGAGCGACGACCCCAACGGCACGCCCTATGGTTCCTTCGACACCAACTTTGCCCTGCCGGCCGACCTGAAAGCATATATTGCCGTAGACTATGACAAAGCCAGCAATACCGTAGCTTTAGAGCAGGTGGACGCCGTCTACAAAGAAGAAAATGAAGGCCATGCCACCGGAGTCATCCTAAAAGGTGAACCCGGGAAACGCTACGAGCAGTTCTTCATCCTGCCCAACAATAGGGAAAACCCATACAAGGACCGCAACCTGCTGACAGGCAATTCCAACGTCAGACAGATGGTCACCACCCTCAGCACCTACAGCGACGTCGTCAACTTCCCCTTCAAGGGCGACCGCTTCGAGTATACCTATGCCGCAGAAACCACCGGGTACGACTTCCAGGTTGAATGTCCGGATGCCTACCTGACGCTGCCGATGAACCAAGTCGGCGCGCAGAACCCTGTCTACATACGCGGCATGGAATCCCTCAAGCCCCTACCCCTCCTACCGGCTGAACGTACCGACATCGTTTTCGGCGACTTCACCGAGGAAACCGACCTCGACGGACAAGTCATCGGATGGGTCTACTACGCCCTGCACGGGGATGACGGCTACGATGCCGAAAACCACTGCCTGACGCTGAACTCGAATATGAGCGAGCAGACCCTGGCCGACATCCTCAATATGGTAGAGACGGGCACCGCCGGATTCGGCATGCTGTATAGCGGCATCGTGCTCTACCTGCCGGCCGGCGAGGGAACCGTCAGCATCGACGCTATGACGCGCGGAAACTACGAACTGAAGGTGAAGATTGGCGGCGACGCTGACGCAGCACTCACCTTCAAGAAGAACGAACGCGGCACCATCGACGTAGAGTATGCCGTCGACGAGCCTACCTACTGCTATATCTTCGGACTTGAGCAGGAAGCAGGCGCCAAGGCCAAGCGCGTAGAAGCCAGCGAGAACAGCGCCAGCATCTATGCCATCAGCATACAGCCCGAGACGACCGACGTGAACGCTGTTGAGCCAGCAGCCCGCCAGACCGGACAATGCTTCGACCTGCAAGGCCGCCGCATCAACCCGACAGGCAACACCCGACAGCCGACACTGAACAAGGGCATCTATATCATCGACGGCAAGAAAACCGTCATCAAATAGCCCCCTTCATCAGCCCTCTCCAATGGACAACCTTTTTCACGGCGAACCCATCCACAGCTGCCCCGAGCTGATGGAGTTCATCGAAACAGTGGGCTTTCTCCCGCTCCTCGACAGCGGCATCGCAGGCTTCTCGGCCGAGGAGCTCGTCGACGACGATTGCCGCTACGTCGTCTTCCCCGACGGCGGGTGGGACTGGCCTCTGTGGAAATGGAAAGGCCCCATCGTCACCGACGGACACTTCGCCTACGGTAAATTCTTCAACTCCAAGGCCGGCTTCATCAGCCGGAAGTGGTGGCCCGACTTCTGCAACTACCGCCGCAGCACGAACCCTCAACCCGAGGAAGGCACCATCGAGGAAGCCATCCTCGCCGTGCTGCACGAAGGCGGCAGCATGATTACCCGTGAGCTACGCGCCGCCTGCGGATTCACAGGCCCGAAGATGCGCAGCCGCTTCGATGCCTATGTGACGCGGCTGCAGATGGCCTGCCGCATCGTCACCGAAGACTTCGTCTACCCGCAAGACCGCCACGGACGCGAATATGGTTGGGGATGGTCGCTGCTCACCCTGCCCGAACACCTCTACGGCCGCGAGGCATGCCACTGCGAACGCACACCCGAAGAGTCATACCAGCGCATCATCAGCCACCTCCGCCACATCCTGCCAAAAGCCACAGAAGCACAGCTGACGAAGCTCATCAAGTAAGCCATCACACCCATCCCCACCCGCAGGAAGGTAAACGCAGGATGCGCAGGATTTGAATTATTTTTACAAAAAACCTTAAAGTCGCCTTCAACAGGCGGCTTTTTTTGAAATTATTTTCCCACGGTCGCAAATAACGCAGTTTTGAGCCATTTTGCGCAACCCATTGAGACTGAAACGAATAGCCATTCCCTCCGTCTCAGCTGCCGAAAAACCGACCAACAAAACCGACTTTTCGGACTGCGAAGGGCAGGCTTTCGTTCAGACTTTCGGTACAAAAGTCATGACGATAAGTAAGAAATCGTGGTGCGATTTCTAAGATATCATCGGGCGAATCGGTACAAAAGTCTTGACGATTTGTACCGAAAGTCTGTGAGGTTAGCCATGAAGGTTGAAAAAAGTGGCAGGAAAAGTGGAAATCTTTTTCTAGAACACCCAAAAATCCTGACAAGATTTTTCGGTAAAAAATCATGACAATGGCTTTTGGATTCCCATGATGGATTTTTTCGACTTGGGCGTTCCTGGTCCAAGTGGTAATGAGAACGACACCTACGAGGTATGGGATCTTGTTCCTCGCAACATCCTTGGAGATAGCCAAGCAGATGTAAGCCGTTTCGAGACTGAGCAACGAATATCATCCATAATTCTGTTTGTTTTCATAAAAGCCTCCTTTCCTTTAATCATCATCTATCGTGAAAGATAGCTCGCCCAAGAGTTCCGTCCCTTTGACGACACCTTGCCTCCATCTTCCTACAGTCAACAGATTTCTTTTTTATGCGTGCCTTTTTTGGGGGGACTCTGTCACCCAGCAATAATCAGCCACCGTGTGCAAGGCGTAAGCCTTGTATTGCCACGGCCGTAGCATGGCCGATGCTGCTAATGGTGCCAGTAAGACTGTTAAGGTAATGAAAGTGCTCGTATGCACTTGTAAAGTTTGGCAAATCCTCTGGCCACGGAGCAAGTACAAGAAGCGAGCCGTGAGCACACGCCTCGTAACGGCTACGCTCGGGCTTCCAGTAGCGGCTAATAGGTTCTGCTTGCACATGAATCAGTCGAAGATGCCTTTCCAAGGCCATATTCTTGATACGCTTCTCACATTCTGAAATGCCGGAAGTGACCAGCACGTCTCCGCTTAGGGCTGCCATGATGAGGCGTTGGCTCTCAGTTTGCCAGTATTCTGTGTTTTCTGTGGGAATACCATCGGTGTAGCGGTGGAACATCACCTGGTGTTTCTCTGGCTGACGAAGAAGAAACATGTTGCCAAAGGCGCTGTAGCGTGTTCCTCCAATGGTAATGCACAACGCACGTTGGAACAAATCGGGATATTCGCGCCGCATCATGTAGCGTAGCGGATTGTCACGAAGATAGCGCTTCCAGTTCTCCAACTGTCCGTCGCGCATCAGGATATGGTCGTTATAGTTAGGCTCAAAGAGGGGAGGACGAGACTCTGTGGCTGACGCCCCAGACACGGTGGCTTTCAATTCCCACCAAGCACGACTGACCCCGCCATTGAAAGCACCAATGACGATGCCAAGGTGCTTGCCTTTGGACAATGTCTGATTGATGCGGACTATCATGTGCAAATGGTCGGGCATAAGACACACCTGCCAGACATCGACCTCCGGGTAATAATGATGAATCTTAGGAACCTCGCTGTCAAGAACAGCCTGCCCAAGCACAGACGGTTTTATGTGAGGTCTTTCACCGCCAGTCTTTGTTGTACCAACAATCTCCCCAAAGACAGGAAACCGCCCGGCAACCACAATGGTCACCTCGTATGTTCCTGGCACTGCGTAGTTGTGGCCATACATGCGTCGTGTCTGACAACTCTCGCTCATCATCATGCGTAATTACCGTGCAAAAATAATACTTTTCATCCAAAATCCCTTCGTTTTCACTATGCTAAGTGCGTTTTTTGCTATTTTTTACCTATGATGGGGAGAATTATCCCTTCCCCTCCACAATCCTGATTTCTTCCTCCGTCAAGCCGTAGAGCTGATAGACGAGGCGGTCGATTTCGGATTCTAAGGCTGAGGTGTCGGCAGAGCTTTTCGGTAAAAAAAATCTTACATTTCACTACTTCACAACAACCTTCCTCACCGTGCCATCACCCATACGGTATTCGATGTATTTCCTCACACCGCACAATACAATCTCCGTTGCAACTCGAAGTAATGCTCACGTATGTCAGTAACAGACATCTTTAACCTTTCCTTGGCATCCCTCATAGAGTTAAACCTGATGCTGATAAAGGTCTTCAGTTTGTCTGTGCCAAGTTCCTTGAAGCCGTTGCAGGCATAGTATTCCAATATAAGGTCATCAAATTCTCGTTGCTCCTTATTCAGCGCATCAACAAACTGTTTCTTCACCAGTTCCACCCTCTTTGCCCGCTCTATGGGTGTTGAGTCATAGGCTATGTATTCCAGCACGTCGAGCAAGTCGCACTTCTGCATCTTCAGCATATTCTTCAGCAGATTTAGCTTATCTTCTGCAAAGCCTGCTTCATCAAGCGTTCTCAACAGTTGTTCGCGAGTTTCCGGGTTCGACCATTTTTCTCTCAGGTCATCTGATCCAGAGAAGAATTCCGGGATTCTGCCAAAGAGTTTCTTCACGTATTCATCAAGACTGATGAACTCGTCGCCAAAGAATATCTTCTGCTCCCAAGTCGTTTCAAGAGAGAGTCTTCTCCCATTAGACAATTTGATATCTATCAGATTTGTCTTAGGCCCTTCACATGTGCAAGGCAGATTGCCGCATACGGGGCAAGGCTCTGGCTCTCTGAACATTCCGCCGCTACCATCTTCCTCTGGCATTGTATAACGTTTCTTCTTACAAGTGCAAGGCCAGTTGCCACATACGGGGCAATAGGTGTCGCCATCCCACTCCGGGTCTTTGAACATTTCAGTTGCTCCCACAAAGTCATAGATGGTGAAATAATACTTCTTGTCGAACAAGCGCGTGCCACGACCTATGATTTGCTTAAACTCCACAATGTTCTGCACAGGGCGCATCAATACGATGTTGCGCACATTGCGGGCGTCAACACCAGTACTCAACTTATACGAGGTGGTCAGAATCGTGGGCAATAGTTTCTCGTTGTCTTGGAAGGTTCGCAGTGTTGCCTCTCCCACTTCTCCGTCATCAGCCGTCACTCGCTCACAATAGTTGTTGGCTGGTCGCCGTTTGTGTTTGTTCACCATATCGCGCACTATCATGGCGTGCTTCTGTGTGGCACAGAAGATGATGGTCTTTTCGTCGGGGTCAATCTTGTTCAGCAACTCCTGCACACGATGTTCGTCACGTTCCTTTATCTGTATTCTGCCATTATAAAAGTCCGACTCCGTATAAATCTTTTCCGGGTCCACCTCTCCGCTCTTCACCTTATCGCCTTCCTCATACTGGTAGTCATCAATGTTACTCGTCGATATGTCCACACGGAAAGGAACAAGGAAACCGTCCTCAATGCCTTGTTTCAGCGAGTAGGTATATACGGGCTCTCCAAAGTAGGCATAGGTATTGGCATTGTCCTTTCTTCTTGGCGTAGCAGTCATACCCAGTTGATAAGCTGAGTCAAAGTATTCCATCAACTTACGCCACTCGCTTTCATCGTTGGCACCGCCACGATGACATTCGTCGATGATGATGAAGTCAAAGAAGTCGCGCTCATACTGCATATAGTATGGCTGGTCGTTTGAGCCTTCAGGAATACCGATGCCTTGTTCCTCTGCCTTCTGCGCATTAGGTGAAGTCATCATCGTCTGGAAGATGGTGAAATAAAGGTTGCGGGCTGTGGGGACTCTGTAGTTATTCTTTCGCAGTTCCTTGGGCGTCATGCGGCACATCGCGTCCTCAGGGAACTGGTCGAAGTCGTTGATGGCCTGGTTCGCAAGGATGTTTCTGTCAGAGATAAACAGGATTCTCGGCGCACGCTCTACACCCTTTGTCGACCACTTCGTCTGCGTCAGCTTCCAGCATATCTGGAAAGCCGTATAGGTCTTTCCCGTACCTGTCGCCATTGTCAGCAAGATGCGGTTGCGCTGCTTTGCCACTGCCTCCAGCACATTCTTGATGGCTATCTCCTGATAGTAACGAGGCTGGCGCCCGCCACTACGATTCAGCGCACACAGGTTGAACTTGTCGCGCCAAGGGTTCTCTTCAGGAAAGGTCATCTGCCACAAGTCCTGTGGCGTTGGGAAACTGTCTATATCATGTTCCTTGCTGGGGATGACATAATCACCCTTACCATTCTTCACACCCATGTCGATAAACCATATCTCATCGCCATTGGTGCTGTAGGTGTAGCGAATATTCAGGGCATCGGCATAGAGCTTGGCTTGCCCTACACCCTCAGACACATCCTTCTCGTCGCTCTTGGCCTCAATCACGGCCAATTTGATACCCTTGTATTCCAGGATATAGTCAGCCTTCTTAGGGTTCTTGTTACCAGTAGTCGTGATGCGTCCAGGAGCTATATAGGCACTTTGCTCCACCAGTATCTTACTGCCTAGAACAATCCCCCAGCCGGCATCCCGCAGCTTGGGGTCTATCTTGTTCAGTCGGGTCTGCGCTTCGTTCATAATAGTCAATTATTATCTATCGGAAAATAACATACGTTTACCTACTGCATAACCAGCACCCCAAAGAGTAATCCCAAGTCCTATAATAGAGGTGATTCCTTTGACAGATATTTCACTAACGACAAATGTTTCATTATTTCTATCCTCTAAATGAATACCAAACAAACCATATAAGGAGAAAAAGAGAAGGAAAGCAAAAAACAGAACAATAATTGAAACATACCAAAATTCTATTGTACGTGCTCTTTTAACTTTAATAATTTTATCCTTAATTTCCTTTTTAAACTCGTCCTCCAGTTCTTTAAACTTATATTTCGTCAAAACGTAAGCAACGTCTTTGATATTTCTATCGCTTTTATCCACTATGCCATATAATGATTCTTCAAAATACTCGGGTGTTGTCTCCATAATTTCTTTAACTTTAGCCCGAGTTAAGGCTTTATAATGCTCTCCATCTTTCAAATGGGTTCGTTTCAAATACAATTTGTATTGATCTTCTATTCTATCTGAAATTATAGCAGGAACCATATCCTTTCTAAGTTTAGCCACTTTAGTAACATAATAAAGGATATATGCAATCTGCTCTTTGGGAGGTTGGTCGTCGAAGTTTATTATGTCAAAATAATCTTCTAACGTAAGTATGATTTTTATATCTCTTTCCATAACTGTACTATTCAAAAACTTGTCGTAATATTGCTTGTTTCAATGCGTCGCACTCCTGAAACATCTTGTCGAAGTTCGCTTGGAGGCGGTCAACTTTGGATTTCAGAGAGTCGAGAGTGGCAACGATGGATTGCTGCTCGGAGAGAGGGGGCACAGGAATGCTAATCGCTTTTAATGCTGGGGCGTTTGTATGAACAACCTTCAGTTTCGTTTTACCCAATCCCTTTTGTCTTATGGCTTCTGGAGTAGTCAGAGCATAAGCAAGAAACTTCGGATTTTGATTATGTTTCATGCAAATAATATCGCCACCACAGAGGCATTTTTCATTACCCAAATAAGCTATCGTCTTACCTATATCCTCTACGCTTTCACCTGTTATTGCAAATAATAAATCACCATGTTCGAAATACTTTGGAGAAGATATGTATTCTTCTTTTGTGTGCGAAACACAAGTATCAAATCCAACATTATAAGTCGTGTATATTTCTCCATATCTAACACAGGGCGTTCCTTCTTTTGTTACTTGGTCACGTCTTATTCCACAACCTCTGTACATATCAGTTGCTAAATCACCAAGCGTCTTTTCTTCCCACCCTTCTTTTGGTTCCATCATTTCTTTGAGTGATGCTTGGAAGAGGGCTTTGGCTTCATTGAGTGCTTTTTCTGCATTAGCCTTCATTGCATCTATCTTTGCAAAAGCAGAGTCCAGATAATCTACGATGGATAGCTGCTCGGAGAGAGGTGGGATGGGAACGGAAATGGAACACATTTTCTCTTGATTTAATTTAGGAACAGTTACACCGGTTATATAACTTTGCAGATTTGAATAGTTCAGGAAATAAATTAGCCAATAATCACTTATTACCTCTCTCCTAGGTCTTAAGGCATGAGCGTGATTATTCACCCAACTTTTACCTTCAATGCGGTATGCAGAACATTCTCCTGCTCCCCATTTTGCGCCATCTTCCCCTAATAAAACAAGAGGCTCATCGAATATATAATCCTTAACATAATCTAGCAACCCAGTTGCACCATAATACGGAATTGCACCGGATTCCCTTTTAGATTTTGTAATCGGCTTCCTTCGTGAATCAAGAATGTCGCAACATTCCTTTATTGTCAATAATTCCCACCCTTCTTTCATTTCACCATCTCCATGATTTCGTTGATAAGCGTCTGATTCTCGCTATTGAGGGCAAGGATAGTTTCAGCGATCTCGCTGGGGGTGCGCTCGTCCACTTCCTCTACTTTGTTAGGGTTCTTAACGCTCAGGTCGCAACTGTCATCGAGGGTGCTGACATCGAGTGTCCATGAATGTTCGCTCTCTACCTTTGTTTTCTGCAAAGTAAGGAACTCCTGCATATCAGCCTCCGTCAATGGCTGCGTCTTGGTGAAGTGCTTATCTACCTGATAGTACCAAATCTTCTGCGTCGGCTCGCCCTTGGTGAAGAACAAAACAACCGTCTTCACGCCAGCACCCGTGAACACGCCACTGGGCAGGTCGAGAATGGTATGAAGATTACAATTCTCCAAAAGCATTTTTCTTATCGCGCTGGCATCACCATTGCTCAGGAAGGTGTTCTTGATGACTATGCCAGCACGACCGCCAGCCTTCAGCATCTTGATGAAGTGTTGCATGAACATATAGGCTGTCTCGGAGGTGCGAATTTCAAAGTTCTGCAACACCTCACCACGCTCATTGCCGCCAAAGGGTGGATTGGCAAGGATGACGTTTTTGCGGTCGCTCTCCTGTATCTGACTGAGATTCATGGCAAGGGTGTTGCCATGCGTGATGTTGGGGGCAGAAACGCCGTGGAAGATCATGTTCATCGTGGCGATGATATAGGGCAGTCCTTTCTTCTCCTTGCCAAAGAAGGTGTTGTGCTGCAACGTCTCGTGGTCTTTCACGCTCTTGATCTTATCCTTCATGTAGAGGAACGCCTCGCAGAGGAAACCAGCCGAACCACAGGCAGGGTCATAGACCGTCTCGCCTATCTTTGGGTCAACCACCTTGATGATGCTGCGAATCAGAGGGCGCGGAGTGTAATACTCACCACCATTGCGCCCTGCATTGCCCATACGCTGGATATTGCTCTCATAAAGAACGGTCATTTCGTGCTTGTCCTCGGCACTTTGGAAGTGGAGTTCATCAATCATGTTGATAATCTCACGCATGTTGAAGCCTGAGCGAATCTTGTTGTGCAGTTCTCCAAAGATTTCACCTATCTTATACTCCAGCGAATCGGTAGTGGTAGCCGTATTCTGGAAGTCTTTGAGGTAGGGAAAAAGCTTCTGGTCAACAAATTCCACCAGGTCGTCGCCACTCATGGCATTGACAGTATCGAGCACCATTCGGCCCGTCTGCGGGTCGCGCTTCTTGGGTGTTGCCCATTGGCTCCAGCGATAGAAGCCAGAAACCAGTCGCTTGTAGGACTTGCCATCAAGTTCGGCTTCCTCCTCACGTTCCGTTTCCAGATCGTCGAGGTACTTCAGGAACAGCATCCACGATTTCTGCTCCAAATAATCAAGTTCACTACCACACCCCTGCTCCTTCCACAGGATTTGGTCAATAGCCTTGAATGTGTTTTCGTATTTCATTTATCTCTTGTTTTAGTCAGCATACAGACTATATCTTCAGGCTTGCTTACAGGTAAAGACCAAGAGACCTCAGGACACAAAAGAAGCGCGAGTCATGGCTCTTCTCTTGAATCTTGAGGTCCTCGGAATGTACCTGTAACACTAGATATAAGTCATGCCCGCGCTATACGCACGGGCATCGGCTGACTTACTCAAAGTGTTACATCATTGAAATTTCCGAGGTTTCAAGATTCTCTGAATAAATAGCTGATGCTATTGTTTTAACCAACGAAAATCATACCGCCACCCTGCGCTCAGGGATTCCACGCCTGATGTGTGAGGTCGGCGCCGTCAACGACGATTCAGCGATACTTGTTTGCAAAAGTACGAAATAATTCGGATTCAACACAGAAAAAAGGGAAAAATGTTGAATTTCATTCTCCGTTTTCTCGCCATGGCAAAGTTCAAACAAGTTTGGCTCTGCTCATCTGGCTTAACGAAAAGGTTGAATTTCATTCTCCGTTTTCTCGCCATGGCAAAGCTCAAACAAGTTTGGCTCTGCTCATCTGGCTTAACGAAAACGTTCATAATTTTTCGATGTTGAGTGGGTGTTTCTCTGAGAAAATGTTAAATTTCGGGGGCTATTGTTGGTGTAACAAAGGAAAATGCGTACCTTTGCAGCGGATTACTACATCTATAATCTGGGGTTGACTGGATTTGACAGCGGGTTGAGATGGTACGTAAGCACGCGGAGCCTCGGAGGCTATCTCCTTAAACGAAGCTTTCAGAAAATTAATTGGCAACAATGAGTATGCTCTCGCTGCCTAATCGAAGTATAGTAGATTACTGGCTTTATTCCTTCACCAGGTGAGGGAACGAGACGTCGCTCCAAGGATGTTTTTCCGAATCTGAGGGTTCAGCGGCGCAGACAAATCGGGAATAGTCCGGCAGGTGCCTCGACGGCCGGGCGAAACTTTAGAGGATAAGGCTGCGGTTGGTGGTCCAGGTCTTGCCACAGCACGAAAACCAAAGGCTGGAATAAGCGTGTAGAAAGCGTATGGTTTCCCTGTTTGGACGCGGGTTCGACTCCCGCCAGCTCCACAAAAAGAACAGACATCGGCATCTATAGCCCGCTGTCTGTTTTTTGTTTTAAGTTTTTGGCCATTTTACTTTGTTTTGTAAAATTTATTTACCATCCATACAGATATCTTGTTAGGATGTATATGCATTGGCTTCGACGAAGGAATCAAGCAGGCATTGCATTGGAAGAAGCAAAGCTTTTAATCTAAAACAGGACAAATGGAGGGAGTTTCCGTAAAGATACTTGGCCCCAACAATCAGCTGTAGATAAAGAATCCGTTACTTGTAAAGATATTTCAAACCCATCTGCCGCCAGTTGAAAATGTGCAGGAAATGGCGGAAGATGGAGAGGGCTGCACAAAAACTTGCTTCTGTGCAACTTTTAAGAAAAAAAGCACTTTTTTTCAAAGAAAAAGCATTACCTTTGCAACAATTTTGCAAAAACGGAGTTATAATACATATTAAAGCATCAAAAAGAAGCGAATCAAAACAATGAAAAAGACGAGATATATGCGAAAACTCATTCTTATCACGCTGATGGCCGTGCTATGTCCGACGGCTATCTTGGCGCAGTCTTCGTCGATGACCGACGAGCAGATTATGAGCTACATCCTGAAGGAGCACGAGAACGGCCGCACACAGGAAGAAATCGCCATGCGACTGGTGCAGCGAGGTGTAGACATTAAGCAGGTGCAGCGCGTCCGTAAGAAGATGGAACGCCTACAGAAGCAACAGGGTCTGGGTGCCCAGGACGACGGTTCGTTCTCCAACACGACGAACGGCCAGAGCCGTCTGCGCAAAAACAACACGCAGGAGAAACTCGACCCGACAGGCAACCTGTCGAACAAGCGTGTGCAGAAGCCCCGCACGAAGAAACACACCTTTGACGACCAGGACGACGAATACCAGATGATGGTTGGCGAGCTGGGCGGCATTATGCCCGTAGACTCCATCGCCTGGCTGGAAGACCTGCTGGCTGAGCAGGAGAAGGAGAAGCAGAAAATCTATGGCCACGACCTGTTCAACAACGAGTCGCTGACCTTTGAGCCCAACATGAACATCGCTACGCCGCGCGACTACCTCATCGGCCCAGGCGATGCCGTAGTGGTTGACATCTACGGTGAGACGCAGAAGTCGATTGACTATACAGTCTCGCCCGACGGCGACATTGTCATCGACGGCTTCGGCCCCATCAACATCGGAGGCCTGACCGTAGACCAGGCCAACCAGCGCCTGCGCAGCAAATTGGCCGGCCGCTATGCCGGATCGCAAGCCAAGCTGACCGTGGGACAGACACGCACCATCCTCGTCAACGTGGCCGGCGACGTCGTTGCCCCTGGCACCTACACGATGTCGGCCTTCTCAACCGTATACAACGCCCTCTATATGGCAGGCGGCCCAACAGAGATCGGTACGCTGAGAAACATCAAGGTCTACCGCAACAACCGCCTTATCTCCACCGTCGACGTCTATGACTACCTGCTCAACGGCCGCCTGTCGGGCGACATACGTCTGACCGACAACGACCAGATTGTGGTGGGCTCGTACGACTGTCTGGTCAACCTCACGGGTAAGGTAAAGCGCCCGATGTTCTACGAGATGAAGCGCAACGAGAGCCTTGCCTCGCTGCTGGAATATGCCGGAGGCTTCACTGGCGACGCCTACAAGAAGTCGGTGCGAGTGGTGCGCAAGAACGGCCGCGAATACTCCGTCCATGTGGTCAAGGAGTTTGATATGTCCACGTTCCAGATTGCCGACGGCGACTCCGTCAGCGTTGACTCCATCCTGACTCGCTACGAGAACACCGTTGAGGTGAAGGGTGCCGTCTTCCATCCCGGCATGTATCACGTCGGTGGCGACATCACCAGCGTTCGCCAGCTGCTTGAGGCTGCCGAAGGCGTCACCGAGGAAGCCTTCACCGCCCATGCCGTGATGCACCGCATGAAGGACGACCGCACGCTGAAGGTCATCCAGGTGGATGTCGACGGCATCATGAACGGCACCGTGGCCGACATTGCCCTGCAGCAGAACGACGTCCTCTTCATCCCCACCAAGCAGGAGAAGATGGTCGACCAGACCATCAAGATACATGGTGAGGTGCACTATCCGGGCACCTATCAGTATGCCGAAGGCGAGACCATCGAAGACTTCATCCTCCAGGCCGGCGGACTGAAAGACGCTGCCTCGACGGCAAAGGTCGACATCTCGCGCCGCATCAGCGACCCGAACGCACTGGTCACCGATACCATCATCGCCCGCACCTACACTTTCAAGCTGAAAGAAGGCTTTGTCATCGATGGCGAGCCGGGCTTCACACTGATGCCTTTCGACGAGGTCTACGTGCGTAAGAGCCCTGGCTACTACGAGCAGCAGAACGTCGAGGTAGACGGTGAAGTGATGTTCAGCGGCACCTATACACTGGCCAAGAAGAACACCCGACTCTCCGACCTCATTCAGGCTGCCGGCGGTGTGAACGACCGAGCCTTCGTAGCCGGAGCCCGATTGGAACGCCGCTACAACGAGCAGGAACGTCTGTCGGCCGAAGCCGTGCAGAAGAAAGCCCGTGAAGAGATGGAAGCCTCTCTGCAGGAACAAGCCGCCCGACTGGGCAACGCATCGCTGGCCAACATGAAGGGCAATGAGCAGCTGAAGAAATACGACATCGGCGAGACCTATCCCGTTGGTATCGAGCTCGACAAAGCCCTGGCCAATCCCGGCGGCAAGGAAGATATCGTGCTGCGCGAAGGCGACCGCCTCGTCGTGCCGCAATACAACGCCACGGTCAAGATCAACGGTGAGGTGCTCTACCCCAACACCGTCGGCTACGTGGCCGGCAAGAGCGTGAGCTACTACGTCAACCAGGCCGGCGGATTCTCGGACAAGGCCAAGAAGAGCCAGACCTATATCCGCTATGCCAACGGCATGGTGTCGAAGGTTGGCCACGATGCCAAGGTCAAGCCCGGTTGCGAAATTGTGGTTCCCGCCAAGAGCCTCAACAAGATGACCACCGCCGAACGTCTCTCGATGGCCACATCGGCAGGCTCCTTCGCAGCCATCATAGCAACCATTGCCAACATCATCCTCTAAAGTCTATTAAAACGCTGAAAGAATATGGCTGAAAACAAAAACAAACGCCTCGAAGTCATCGACTTGGGAAAAATCATAAAAGACGCTTGGAATCGCAAATGGTTCATCTTCAAGGCCCTCTGCGTTGCCTTCGTTCTGTCGAGCATCTACATCCTGCCTGTGCCGAGAACCTACACCACAGAGGTGAAGGTGGCCCCTGAGACTGAAAACTCGCTGTCGGGTGGCGCACTGAGCAACATCATGTCGACCATGGGACTTGACTTCGACCAGATGCAGACCAACGATGCCATCTCGCCCATCCTCTACCCCGACCTACTCGACGACAACGGGTTCGCATCGAAGCTCTTCAACATCCACGTTGAGAGTGCCGACGGCGAAATCAAAACCACCTACTACGACTATCTGGCCAAATACCAGAAGCAGTCGCCCTGGTCGGCTCCTATCCGATGGATGAGGAAGCTCTTCAAGTCCAAGAAGAGTAGCACTGACGTGCATGAGTTCGACCCCTATTGGATGACAAAGATTGAAGACACCGTGACAAAGAAGCTGCGCAAGAACATCCACATCAGCATCGACAAGAAGACGGCTGTCATCACTATCAACGTCACCGACCAAGATAAGCTCATCTGCCGCTCGATGGCCGACTCGACACGTCTCGTGCTGATGAACTTCATCACCGACTACCGCACCACCAAGGCCCGCTTCGACATGGACTACTACACCGAGCTTGTTGACGAAGCCCGCATGGAATACGAGCAGGCCCGCCAACGCTACGCAGCCTATGGCGACTCCCACACCGACGCCTCGCTGCCCAGCGTGCGCTCCAGACTCGACGACCTGGAGAACGACATGCAGCTGAAATACAACACCTACAGCACCCTAAGTGCCCAGCAACAGGCCTCAAAAGCAAAGGTGCAGGAACGTACGCCGGCCTTCACGCTCGTCAAAGGCGCTGCCGTGCCCATCAGACCGACAGGACCGAAGCGCGTCTACTTCGTATTCGGCATGCTCATGCTCACCTTCTTCGGATGCTTCGTCTACATCGAGAAAGAAGAGATACGTAAGTTCTTCAAACCAGCAGAAGAAAGTTGATTATAGAGTGTTCAGTCAAGTGATTAGCAACTCATGAAGCCTGCAGAAAGAGCCATCGTCAACACCGCCGCACAGCACATCAGGTCCATCCTGAATGTGTTGCTGTCGCTCTATTCCACACGTCTGGTGCTGGTGGCCTTGGGAGAGCGCTCCTTCGGCACGTTCTCGCTGGTGGCTGGCGTCGTCGTCATGCTGGGATTCCTGACCAATGCGATGGTCATAACAACCCAGCGCTACCTCTCTTTCTATCATGGCAAAGAGCAACTGTCACGACTGAAGATATTCTTCTCCAACAGCCTCTTCCTGCATCTCGTCATCGGAACAGTCCTCGTTGGACTAATGGTGTGTCTGACTCCCTTGGTGTCGCTGCTGAACATCACCCCCGATCAGCTACCGGCAGCCAAGAAAGTCTATCTGCTGATGGCGCTGTCCCTCCTCTTCACTTTCATCGCCGCCCCCTATCGTGCGCTCTTCATCGCCCGCGAGAACATCGTCTACATCTCCATCATCGACGTACTCGACGGAGTATTCAAGCTGTTGCTGGCCTTCATGTTGCTGCACATCAACGGCGACCGGCTCATTGCCTATGCCTGCATGATGGTGGGCATCATGGCGTTCAACTACCTGGCCTTTGCCCTCTATGCCCACGCAAAGTTTGAGGAAGGCTTGCTCTGGCCACAACGGAAAAGCATCAGCCGACGCATACTGAAAGAAATCAGCAGTTTTGCCGGATGGACCATCTACAGCATGGGATGCGTCATCGGACGGACACAAGGCATTCACGTCGTACTGAACAACTTCTTCGGAACCATCATCAATACCGCTTACGGATTGTCCCTTCAGGTATTCACTGCAGTGCAGTTCATAGCCCAGGCAGTCATCAATGCCATGAGTCCGCAGATTGTCAAGGCAGAAGGCGCCAATGACCGCAAGCACATGCTCAGCCTGGCTGCCACAACCAGTAAGTTCGCCTATCTGTTGCTGGCTTTAATCGTCATCCCCATCATCTTTGAGATGCCCAACATCCTTGACGTCTGGCTAAAGAAAGTTCCTGACAATTGTGTCACCTTATGCCGTATCATTCTCATATCGGCGCTCGTTGATCAGACTACGATAGGACTGAATATTGCCAATCAGGCCATCGGAAAAATCAGAGACTATTCGCTCGTTATCAACACTCTGAAGCTTTCAACACTGATATTCATATGGTTGACGCTCAGCAAAGGATATACCGTAACTATGGCCATGATGTGGTTCATCATCATCGAACTGGCAGGAGCCCTCATCAGACTACCTTTCTTGAAAGCATTGGCAGGACTCTCCATCAGAGACTACTCCACCAAGGTATTCTTGCGCATCGCTCCCCCTACCATTATCACCAGCCTCTCCTGCTGGGTGATAATCAACCAGATTGATTTTCCCTTCCGCTTCTTGCTGACAATAACCATAGCCATCATCATAGGATTGGCAACCATCTGGACTACCAGCCTCACCTCAGAAGAGAAAGACATGACAAAGATGTTGGCAAATAAAGTTTTTAGAAGAAATAAAAATGGGTGAAATCCCACAAAAGAAATCATAGGATTTATATGCAAATACGTCTCGACAGACTTCCATGGTTACAAGTGCTTGCCAGCAGTTGCATCGTCGTGCAGGCAAGTGTGACGTTCAACATCTTCGGATTCCTGCAGCCTGTGTCGTATCTTGTCCTCTTCATGACATTGCTATTCTTTCTCGTCATGGTCCTTCTTTTCTGCCGGACACCCAAGATGTCATTATTCGATTTCGCCTGCACAATGTTCTTCACATTGTTATTATCTTTCACCATAGTCAACGGTACCGACATTAAGGACTGCATATATATATGCGCAGGAGTGTTGCTGACAATTCTCATGTTTAACTACTTCCGCAACAACCTGAAACTGATCATCCTGAGCATGGGCATCACGTTTTCATTGTTAGCCTATGCAAATATAGCCCTGATGCTGATGTTCCCCGACTGGATCTTCATGACTGACGAATGGGACAGCTATCTGCTAGGAGGCAACTATAATTCTATCGGAATCCGACTCATCACGGCCATCATCGTCAACTACGTCTGTGTGAGATACTACAGGAAATGGATACTAAACCTAATCCTGCTCATCATTATCTCCATAGGCACCCTTATACTGGTGGGGTCAATGACTGCCACAACAGGTGTCATCCTCTTCACCCTCACTTGCTTTATACCTTCTGTTCGGCTGCAGAAGATTGCCTTTATCACTTTCTTCATCTTTTACGTGCTGTTCCAAATTGGCGTATGCTTTCAGGGTGAAGGCCTGCAAGACAACCCGCTTGCAGTATATTTCATACAAGACATCTTAGGAAAAAACCTGACCTTTACCAACCGCACGGTACTCTGGGATGCAGCCGCCAGAATGTTCTGGCAGTCACCAGTCATCGGATATGGATTTGTGGATACCGATTGGTACAATGCGCACATGGCCTCCTTTGCCATTGGCCCACACAACTATATCTATAGCATCCTGCTGAACGGGGGCATCATTCTGATACTTGTCTTCATCAGCATTGTCGCCTTGGCCTTCCGCCGTATTTGGCCCAACCTCGACAGAACGGGGGGAGCATTACTGCTGGGATTTACGACCGTGCTTTTCATGGAAACAATGGAGGTTTATCCCCACTTCTTTAATTTTCTGCTCTTGGCACTCATCTTCTATTATCCCGAGTTGAAGACGACTTGGGAAACAGAAAATCCACAAGAAAACCTTGAAGAAACCGAAAACATATGAAACAGATAAAGATTGCCGTCATCGGCCTTGGATATGTCGGACTGCCTTTAGCCCGACTGTTTTCTACAAAATATCCCACCATCGGCTATGACCTGAACCAAGAGCGTGTCGACGCCCTCATGCAGGGTCATGACGCTACGCTCGAAGTAAGCGACGAACTGCTTCAGGAAGCCATCACCAAGCATGGATTCCGATGCACAACCAATCTCGATGAGATTCGTGACAGCAACTTCTATGTTATAGCCGTTCCCACCCCTGTCGATCAGAACAACCGGCCCGACCTGCGTCCGCTGTGGGGCGCCTCAGAAACCGTAGGAAAGGTTATCAGCAAAGGCGACATCGTCGTCTACGAGTCAACCGTATACCCAGGGGTAACCGAAGAAGAATGTCTTCCCGTCGTAGAACGGGTAAGCGGACTGAAGTTCAACGTTGACTTCTTTGCCGGCTACTCACCCGAGCGCATCAATCCGGGCGACAAGCAGCACACCGTGGAGAAGATCAAGAAGGTGACATCGGGTTCGACACCTGAGGTGGCTGATATTATTGACGATGTCTACAACTCAGTCCTTGTCAACGGCACCCATAAGGCACCCTCTATCCGCGTGGCCGAAGCATCGAAGATTATAGAGAACTCCCAGCGCGATGTCAACATTGCCTTCATGAACGAACTGGCAAAGATATTCAATGCCATGGGCATCGATACCCATGACGTCATTGAGGCTGCCTCCAGCAAATGGAACTTCATCAAGCTCTCGCCGGGGCTTGTCGGCGGTCACTGCATCTCGGTCGACCCCTACTATCTCATCCAGAAGGCACAGGTTTATGGCGTTCTGCCGCGCATCATGTCGAATGCACGCCGACTCAACGACGGCATGGGCGACTATGTGGCTCAGCAGACCATCAAGCTCATGAATAAGAAAGGTGTCTTGGTAAAAGACGCCAACATCCTCATTCTCGGCATTACGTTCAAGGAAAACTGTCCTGACATCCGCAACACCAAGGTTGTAGACATCTATCACACGCTGCAGGAATACACCGACAACATCACCATCTTCGACCCATGGGCCGACCCCGTCAGGGTAAAACATGAATATGGAATCTGCATCGACAGCCAGCTCAGCGGCGGAAGGTTTGACGCCATCATTTTGGCCGTGGCCCACCACGAGTTCCTTGGCTTAGACTTAAAGAGCTTGCTTAACGAAAATGGCGTCATTTACGATGTAAAAGGCATCTTGCCCCGAGACATCATCGACGGAAGATTATAACTACGACTTTTGAATAACAGATAAATACGTTTGATATATTTGCTGAGTATTTCTAAGAGATGTGAACAGCTTCATTGCCCTATTTCTTCCATTCTCAGAGATACTCAGCATTCTCGTTCTATCTTCTATCAACAAACGCATGAGCCTTGCAAGCTCCTCAACATCCCCTAAATGATAGATGAAGCCAGAAATACCTTTCTCCACAATCTCTTGATTAGCACCAGAGTCAGATGCAATTACAGCCAAATTATGCATCATGTATTCTATTGTAACCCTGCCAAAAGCCTCAAAACTGGACAGCATCAAGCCTGCATCCATCTGACTCAAATGGAAACTGATATTATCGCTCTCACCCTGGAATGTGATATAGTCTGATAAACTATTTTCTTTTATAAAATTCTCAAGTTCCTGGGCATATACGATTTCCTCCATACCAATGAAAGACAAATGGAAATTTTTTACTCCCCATCGATTAACAAGAATATCCACAGCGCGAAGTGATTCCAACTGATTCTTCTGCGAAGACAACAACCCCACCATGCAGAATTGAAAAACACTATTTTGGTGACGTGCTGCAAATTGCTCGTCTGGAGGAAGTACACCATTATATATCATCTCAATTTTCTCTGCGGGAATTCTGTCAGAATAATAACTCTTCAATGACTTGGATATAGCTATAAATACATCGCTCTGCTTATACAACCACTTTTCATAGCTATTCCCCAATAACGATACCAGCCCCAGTCCTAACTCTCCGAATTCTCTCAGATGCCATACGTGTGGCGTATGCTTTACCCTACTGAGTAATGCTCCAAGACTGATTACACTTCCATTACTGTGTATTACGTCAAAACGAACGGCACGCAACTTCCATAATATATATGGATACCACAGAAGATTAGACAGGCATTTCAAATAGCTCTTCCAGTTTCGTCTTTCCTTGAACCAATAGAAACGATAGCAGAAACATTCAATATGTTGCTCCTGACACGTTTTGAAAAGATTACGTTTCGCATAGGCTGGGTGCACTAAAGGCATCAGTACTATCGGCTCAATCTGATAGTTTTCCCTCAGTTCCAACATAAGTCTGAGCATAGAACTGTTAGCTCCTGCCATGACAACGGTATGTGTCACAAACAAAACGCGTAGTCTTCCCATTGTTTTAAATGCCTTAATATATGTTTAGCGGGCTCCGCCTAATTCTTGTATACTTGTCTTATTCTACTCAAATTAGAAAATCATGTTATTATAATAACGCAACAAAAACGTGATTATTGTATGCAAAACCAGTAATCATATCCTGTAACCAGAGAAATACAAAAATAGCTGCAAATGTTTGGCAGTTCAAAATTAAATGATTAACTTTGTCAATAAATACTGGTTACAAAGAATGATATATCATCTTATCCCCAGCCAAATGTAATGAGTAGCATCAAGATTGCAACCCTCCTGACCGTTTATAACCGCAAGCAGAAGACTCTTTCCTGTCTGCAGCATCTGTTTGCCGCCATTGCTTCCTGTCAGCAGCTGACCGGCCGGCAGCTTCAGGTGACGGTCTTCATCACCAACGACGGTTGCACCGACGGAACAGAGGAAGCCATCAAGAATCTGTATCCCCAAGAGGATATCCATATCATACAAGGCTCCGGCAACCTCTTCTGGGCCGGAGGCATGCGATTGGCCTGGCAGACAGCTATCGATAGCGGCCAGACATGGGACTACTTCCTACTGCTGAACGACGACACCGATGTCAGGGAAAACGTCTTCGAACAATTGTTTGAAGCCCAGCAGAAAGGTTTGGCAACGAAGGGCATCAACGGCATTGCGTCAGGCATCACCTGCGACAAGAACAATCCCGAACAAATCACCTACGGAGGCTTCATTTTCGCCAACAAAACCAAGGGACGCCACACGCTGGCACTTCCCACAGGACAGCCGCAGGAAATAGACCTTGCCCACGCCAACATTCTTCTTATCCACAAGCAGGTAGTCGACACCATCGGCATCTTCCACGACGGCTTCCTGCACGGCTGTGCCGACCATGACTACAGCCTCATGGCCCAACGTCACGGCATCCCCATTATGGCAACCGCTCAGGTATGCGGGGCATGCGACTACGACCATGAGTCCAGCGAAGATGAGATTCTGCAACTCAGAAAGATGTCACTGGCTGAAAGAAAGAGATTCATCAACTCCCCCACTCACTCCGACAGAGACTATCTGCTCCTCATCCGACGCCATATGCCCATGCGATATCCCATGGCAGTACTGCTGCGACGCATTCGGCTCTATTGCCCTACGGCATACTATTGGATAACGAACCTCAGAGGTATTTACAAGACTGAATAGAAGAAACATCAGATATGAAGAAGATATTATTGGTATTCGGCACCCGGCCCGAGGCCATCAAGATGGCCCCGCTGGTGATTGCCCTGAAGCAAGACGCACGTTTCGAGACCATTGTTTGTGTCACCGGACAGCACCGGGAGATGCTCGATCAGGTACTTCAGATTTTCGACATCACACCCGAGTACGACCTGAACATCATGCGGCAGGGGCAAGACCTCTACGACGTGACGGCCCGTGTGCTTACCGGCATGCGCGACGTGCTGAAAGAAGTGCAGCCCGACGTCGTGTTGGTCCACGGCGACACCACCACCTCCACAGCTGCCGCACTGGCGGCCTTCTACCAGCAAATACCCGTAGGCCATGTAGAAGCCGGACTGCGCACCCACAACATCTACAGCCCCTGGCCTGAGGAGATGAACCGTCAGATAACAGGCCGCATCGCCACCTATAACTTCGCACCTACGCCACTCTCGGCCGAAAACCTGAAGGCTGAGCAAGCACACGGAAAGATATTCATCACGGGCAACACCGTCATCGATGCCCTCCACATGGTGGTTGACCGGCTGAAGAGCGACCCCGCACTGGCAAAGGCCCAAGAGGAAGTCTTACACAATGCAGGCTACGACGTCGCCAGATTAAACGCTACGCCTGCCATTGACTCTAAACTCTCAACTCTAAACTCTGAACAGCAACAGCGAAAACTGGTGCTGATCACCGGCCATCGCCGCGAGAACTTCGGCGAAGGCTTCATCAGCATGCTGACAGCCATGAAGGACCTCTCAGAGAAGTACCCCGATGTAGACTTTGTCTACCCGATGCACCTCAACCCCAACGTCCGGAAGCCCATCCATCAAGTCTTCTCCGGCATGGAGTCACTCTCCTTGGGCGAGGGCTGGGGAGAGGCCCACAACTTCTTCTTCATTGAGCCCCTGCAGTATCTTGAATTTGTCTATCTGATGGAAAAGTCGACCCTTGTCCTGACCGACAGCGGCGGCATCCAGGAAGAAGCTCCCGGCCTGGGCAAGCCCGTGCTCGTGATGCGCGATACCACCGAGCGCCCCGAGGCCTTGGAGGCTGGCACCGTGAAACTCGTCGGCACCGACTACAGTCTCATCGTGAGCGAAGTGAGCCGGCTACTCGACGACGCAGAGGCCTACCGACAGATGAGCCATGCCGTCAATCCCTATGGCGACGGTCTGGCCTGCCAGCGCATCATCAACACGCTATCAGAAGAATAAAGAAAGGCTATGCTACATATTGCGCTTATAGACGACTCCTACCCCATCAACACCCGCAACGAGAAGATACTCAACTCCCTCGCCGCCCACTACGGCGAGGAGGTGAAGCTTTCTGTCATCACATGGGACAGAAGCAACCGATATACTGGCGACATCCCGGGATACTACGTCTACAAACGCGACTCTGCCTATGGCAACAAGACGCGCAAACTGCTCAACCTGTGGGGCTATCGCCGTTTCTGCCATGAGACAATCCACTGGCTGAAACCCGACGTCGTTATCGCCTCCCATTGGAACAACCTGGTTTCGGTTCCGCGTCTCGACCGCAGCCGGCAGATGTTCATCTACGAGAACCTTGACGTCCCCACCGAAGCCTACCTGCTGCGCAAGGCATCGACACTGCTGGAGCATTGGCACCTGCGCCGCGTCGACCTCATCATCCACGCCTCACGGTTCTTCCGGCAGCTTTACTCTCCACGGATACCACAGATAGTCCTTGAGAACAAACCCGCCATGGCTACTGAGCCACAGGAGCACTGTCTCCACCAGCCTATCCGCATAGCCTACATCGGTGCCCTCCGATACATCGACATGCTCCGGCGCCTCGTGGATGCCGTCAGGGGAGAGGAACGCATCCAGCTATTCTTCCATGGGGGTGGGCATGCACTGGAAAAATTAAAAGAATATGCCGACGGCGAAGACAACATTGTCTTCACAGGGTATTACCAATACGAACAGATTACCGAACTCTACCGACAGACAGACATTGTATGGGCTGCCTATCCCAACAAAGACTTCAACGTGAAGTATGCCATCTCGAACAAGTTCCACGAGTCGCTAGCCTTCACCGTTCCAGCCATCTACTCCGAGCAGACCTGTCTGGGTGACTTCGTAGAAAGGCATGGTATCGGCATCACCATCAACCCCAATTCCGCCGAAGACATCAGAAAACGGCTGCTGGAGGTGTGCAACGGAGCGTATGACATGGGAAAGATGCAACAAAGACTGTTGGAATTCCAACAAAAACAGACTACCTGGGATGAGGACTTCCTGCAGGTAGTCAATGCCATCGACCACTCCCGGAAACCCTAATTGGCTTCCTCATTTCCCATTTCTCATTGGCTTACCCTTCGGCCGCCAACCTTCGGTTCCTCATTTCTCATTTCTCATTCCTCATTCCTCATTTCTCATTTCTTCTGGTACACCCTGACCCAGTCTACCTGCGTCTCGTACGTGAAGTCCTTGTCGTATGGCTTGGCCCAGCCACCTGGCTTTCCTAATGCCTGGTTGAGGATGATATAGAACGGATGGTCGAAAGGCCACTGTCCGTTGCGCAGTTGCTCGGGGGCATTACTCTTGCGATAGGTAAACGTCGGAACGCCGTCGATATAGAACCTCAGCTCCGTGGGTGTCCATTCCACACCGTAGACATGCCAGCCCGCCACACGCTTCTTGACGTTGTGTGTCTTCGGCTGTGTCTGGCGCTTCACGCCCACCACGTTGGTCCAATAGGTATGCACCGTCTGATAGGCTATATTCTGCCTGTCTATCGTTTCGAAGATATCAATTTCTCCCCCCTTGGGATGGTCCTCGCATGGAGGCTGGGGCATGAGCCAGAAGGCCGGGAAGTTTCCGTCGTGGCGGCGCGTCTTCATACGGGCCTCAACCAGTCCATACTGGAACGAATAGAGTCCGAGCGACTTGATGCCTCCTGTCAGCATAGGAACGGTATCGGCCTGAAGGTCGTCGTTGGCCATGGCGCGCATCAACAGTTTACCGTTGCGCACCTCCACCAACCGCTCGTCGTTGCTCATGAAGCGGTTCCACGTAGCGGCCTGACGCACACACCGACGCCACTTCGAGGCATCAGGCTGGCTGCCAGCGCCATCAAACTCATCATGAAACACCAGCTGATAGCCGTCCTTCTGCTGCTGAGCATTCACATCACTCCCCGTCAGCAGCAACGCTGCCGACAGAGCCGCCAAGACAAAGCATTTATTCTTCATAGACAAAGCGTTACAAGGTTCTGACAGCAAAGGAAACAAAAAAAATCTACATGGCAAAATAAAAGTAAGGAATTAACACAATAGTTTGGCACTTTTTCTGTTATTATATATAGATATGGAAGAAAAGAAAAACGCCAAGCCCGTCGTATCGGTAGTCATGCCGATGCATAATTCCGCCAAATACCTGCGCGAAGCCATCGAGTCCGTCAGAGCCCAGACCTACCGCCGCTGGGAACTTCTCATCATCGACGATGCCTCCACCGACGGTTCTGCCGACATAGCCAGGGAATATGCCGAGAAAGACGACCGCATCCACGTGCTCAAAAACGAGAATCCCATCGGCATGCCTTCAGCACCCCGCAACATCGGCATCCAGGAAGCGCGCGGACGGTTCATCGCCTTCCTCGACAGCGACGACATGTGGTACGCCCATAAGCTGGAACAGCAACTACCCCTCTTCCGCGACCCCTTCGTAGCCATCGCCTACTCCAACTACGAGAAAACCGACGAGAACAGCAAACGACGCGACCGCATCGTCAGCGCACCACGGCAGGCCGACTACAAAACCCTGCTCAGAGGAAACGTCATAGGAAACCTCACAGGCATCTACGACACCCGCAAAACCGGAAAAGTCATCATCAAAGACACCCACCACGAAGACTATGCCATGTGGCTGCAGATACTACACATGGGATTCATCGCACGAAATACAGGCACCATCGCTGCAGCCTATCGTATCACCAACGGATCAGTATCAGCCAGCAAGCTAAGAACCATGCAATGGCAATGGAACATCTACAGAAACATAGAACACATACCCCCCATGAAGTCAGCCTGGTATTTCCTGCACTACGCCTACAAAGCCTTCTTCAAAAGCCTCATCTGAAGAAGTGCAGAATATATGCAACTTTTTTTCATTACGATACAATAAAAAGCAAAGACGTACGTTCTATAATAAAGAAAAAACATACGTGCAAGCACCATAATGACAAAACTTGAAAACGGATATATACTCGACGGAATGAATGAGCTCGAACGCAACACGAAGCGCATCTTCGACTTCTTCGTAGCACTCATCTGTCTCGTCATCTTCTCACCACTCTTCCTCATCTGCTACATCGCCATCCGGCGCGAAGACGGCGGACCAGCCATCTTCAAGCAAGAGCGCATCGGACGCTTCGGCCGGCCATTCAACATCTATAAGTTCCGCTCCATGCGCGTCGACGCAGAAAAAGACGGACCAGCACTCTATCAACACGAAAACGACACCCGAATGACACGCGTCGGAAAATTCCTGCGCGACCACCACCTCGACGAGCTGCCACAGCTCTGGAACGTCGTTAAAGGCGACATGGCCTTCATCGGACCACGTCCCGAACGCAAATACTACATCGACCAAATCATCGAGCGCGACCCACGCTACGTCTACCTCTACCAGATAAGGCCAGGCGTCACCTCCTATGCCACACTCTACAACGGATACACCGACACCATAGAGAAGATGCTCCGACGCCTCGAACTCGACCTCTACTACCTCGAGCACCGCTCCTGGTGGTTCGACATCAAGCTGCTCGGGATGACATTCCTCAGCATCGCCTTCGGAAAAAAGTTCTGACACAAAGGAACACGCGCCACACACCAGCAACACCTGACACAACAAGATACCCCATAGCAGCCAATTCCCTTCCCAACAACGGAGAGAATTGGCTGCAACTTTTTAGCCAAACTAAAACACAAAACATCATCTATTGAAAAGTAATAGATGATTTATTACTGAGTAATAGATGATTTATTACTGAGTAATAGATGATTTATTACCGAGTAATAGATGATTTATTACTTTGCAATAAATAATCTTTTGCATCTTGATTACCACCTTCTCACCCCATCTCCGTGAAGAAATCATCACATCATCAGCAACCGACAACAACCTTATCTGCATAAAGACGCCGCATGATTGCCATAGAGCCCCTACTGCCATAGACAATCATCTTTTTTTCCTAAAAATCCCATCTATTTTTTCTCGATTCACATTTTTCTTCGTACCTTTGCAACAAGTATCGCCGAAATGCCTAAAAGGCATCAGCCACGGCAGAGTCCTTGAACGCAGGGGGGCGGTATGATTTTAGTGGAACTATAACAAGCGTTTGCTGTTATTCGGAATTGTCCTAAGAATCTCGCAAATTCAAAGAAACAAAAACCGATGAATAAGTTGCAAGCGTCTGTGCGTTAAGCATGGGCGTGACTTATCTGGTTTTTGTAGGCATGCGAGAGCCTTTAGGACATGGATGAGAATCGTCCATGTCTTTTTTGTGCTCTATGCGAAGCCTACTCCTCCGAAGATAAGCAATACGCACTAATGTGTAACGTATGGCTAACAAAAACCTTAATGCTGCTAAAACGGCAAAGAAAGATGAGTTTTATACTCAACTGACAGACATCGAACGGGAATTGCAACACTATTGGAAGCACTTCCGCGACAAGGTAGTATTGTGCAACTGCGACGATCCCTATGAGAGTAATTTCTTCAAGTACTTTGCACTTCGGTTCAATCAGTTAGGACTGAAGAAACTGATTTGCACATGCTACAACGGTTCGCCCGTCCAAGGCAACGAACTCATGATTGACTTCGGCGACTTTTCCGAAGAACCCAAAAAGATAGCCTATAAGGTAGAGATAACGGAAGTAAAGGACCTGAATGGCGATGGAGCAGTAGACTTGTCTGACGTTCAATACCTACTCCAAAACGACAAAAACGTTTGTTCTATCCTCAAGACTGGTGACTTCCGCGACCCAGAGTGCATCGAACTCCTGAAACAGGCCGACATCGTTGTAACTAACCCACCGTTCTCCTTGTTCCGAGAATACATCGGACAACTAATGGAATACGATAAGAAGTTTTTAATAGTAGGAAACCAAGGAGCTATAATATATAAAGAAATATTCCCAAGCGTAATTAACAATAAAATTTGGCTTGGGTATGGCTTTAAAGGAGGTGCCGCCCATTTCGTATCTCCTTACGAAGATGTAGCGACAGCCACAGACCACAAAGCTGGTATGATAAGAGTTTCAGGAGTGCATTGGTTCACAAACATGGAAATACCAAAAAGGAATGAAGAAATTGACTTAGTTTGTAGATATTCACCAGAAGAATATCCGAAATACGATAATTATAATGCCATTAATGTAGATAGAACACAAGATATTCCTTGCGATTATGATGGAATTATGGGAGTTCCTATAACATTCCTTGACAAATATAATCCCAATCAATTCGAAATAGTATGGCAAGCAAGTGGAAATACAAAAGCTTCCGCACCAAGTTCTGTCCTTAAAGAAATTGGTTATAATGCACATCCTGATGACCGTGGTGGGTGTGGAGTCGTGAGAGGCAAAAGGCAATACAGCAGAATATTAATTCGCAATAAACATCCCAAAAAGACTTGACTGCAGGAAAAAGAATGACAATCAAGCAAATAGAAGTGACCGTTGGTGACATCACCAAGGGTTATGTGAATAACGATGAACAAGGTGTTCGTGGCTACGATGGTTTATTGGACATCCGCCCACCCTACCAGCGAGAGTTTATCTACAACGAAAAGGAACAGCAGGCAGTCATCAATACCGTACTGCAAGGCTATCCGCTGAACGTGATGTACTGGGTAAAGCGAAGTGAGGATGCCGAGTGCCCCTACGAAGTGATGGACGGGCAGCAGCGTACGCTCTCGCTCTGCGAATATGTAGACGGAAAATTCGCCTACGAGTTTAAGAACTTTTTCAATCAGCCCGAAGATATTCAGAAGCGCATCCTCAACTATCCGCTTACCATCTACGTCTGTGAGGGTGAAGCATCAGAAAAACTGGAGTGGTTTAAGACTATCAACATTGCAGGCAAGCCGCTGAACGACCAAGAGATAAATAATGCCATCTATGCCGGTCCCTTCGTAAGCGATGCCAAGCGCCACTTCTCAAAGAGCAACAGCGGGGCAGCCCGTTTGGGCAAAGACCTGGTCAACGGAACTCCCATCCGACAGGACTTTCTGAAGGTGGCATTACAGTGGATAGCCGACCATGAGACTCGGTGCGGCCATCGGCAGACCATAGTAGGCTATATGGCCGACCACCAGCATGACCCTAATGCCAACAACCTTTGGTCTTACTTCCAAACGGTGCTCAACTGGGCCATCACCAACTTTGACATGAAGAAATTCAAGAAGATAATGAAGGGCTTGGACTGGGCTTGGCTGTACGACAAGTATGGTTCGGAGACTTTAAATACTGCAGCTCTCGGGAAACGCATTTCCGAACTGATGCGCGACAGCGAAATACAGCGTCAGGCAGGTATCATACCATACGTTCTGACTGGCGACGAGCACTACCTCGACTTACGGGCCTTTCCTGAAGACATTAAGTTAAAGGTATGGGAGCAGCAAGGTCATAAGTGCGCTATCTGCGGCAAGGTGTTTGATTATGAGTTTATGGAGGGCGACCACATCACTCCTTGGCGTGAAGGTGGCCGAACTGTTATAGAGAATTGCCAGATGCTGTGCCGCGAATGTAACAGGAGAAAGGGAGCCAAATAAAAACTCCTAATATCAATTGCTGTCTGGTAAAAAGCGGCCCGCAGGGCCAGTGAGAACTTAGCCCCGGGCAACGCCCAGGGTTGAGGGTGCAGAGTAACTGGCGCCCCGAAGGTGGCAAAAGAATTGCATCCTGTTCCGTTCTTTTGCCACCTTCGGGGCGTTTTATCCGCCAATTCGCTGCCCAGGGCGTTGCCCGGGGCTAAGTTCTCACTGGCCCTGCGGGCCGCAAATAAGCCACTTTGTTTTGGAAATATTGACGAACACGGATAAACACTGGGGTAGTCAAAGAAGGTAAAACATTTTTACCAGACACCAATAGGTCAAAAAAAGACGGCATGGAAATGATGCCGTCTATGGAGTTGGAATGTAGCGTGAGGCCGCTACGGGAGGGGTTAGTACTTCCTGAGTTCGAGCTGGAGGGTTGGTGATTTTAGCTTCAGTCGGCTGCCAGTGAGCTCGACGATGGTGAAGGTCTCAGTGAGCGCACTGATGCCGAAGCGTCGCAGTTCGGCAATGTCCTCCACGGCGGGGTCGCCCGTGTCGCGGTTGTTATAGACGGGGCTGCTGACGGTAAGCGTCGTATTGGTCTGCTCAAAGCGACAGAGGATGTTGGTAAAGTATCCCATCTCGAGTGTTGCCTGGCGCAACTGTAGCAGACGGCCCTGGAAGCCCCACGTGAGGCCTTCGGCCGTGACGTCCTCCACCTCTTCGGTGGCGATGGTGGTGATGGTGGCCAGCTGCCAGAAACCGTCGAGCTTTCCATTGTCGGAGGTCTCTATCTCGCAGCTGCCGAGCATGAGCAGCAGACTGATGATGCAAGCGGTTGAAAGTATCTTCTTCATTACGGAATGATGGTTGTTGACTGTTAATATCCCCTATTATTTATTTCCTTTTCTTTCGCCCAAGTGTTCCCTGCTTGATGACGGTGAGCTGTGCGCCGTAGTTGTTTCCCAACCACTTGCCGCTGTCCATGCCTACGGCTCCGCGGATGCTCCATCCTTGCAGCCGGCTTTCCTCGGGGAAGTGCCATGTGGCCTCGGCCATCAGGTTGAAACTCTTCAGGGGCTTGGGGTATACGTTATAGTAGGAGCCGAAGCCCTTGCGATAGGTTGCCAGGAGGCGATAGCCGAGCAGGTCGCTGGGTTGCCCGCTCAGTCCGAGGTGGATGGCCTGGAAGCGGTTGTCCTCGACCACGATGCGGCCGTCGCTGTTGTAGAGCGGCGAACGATAGAGGGGGTTGCCGATGACCTGGCCCCAGTGCTGCCAACCGGTGAAGATATGGTGGTTGTAGTAGTTGTCGAGGCCGGTATAGTGTTCGGCCAGGTTGACGGTGTGGTCGTGATAGGTCGGCCCACCCTGATACTTCGTCGTGAGGTATTCAAGCACGACGCCGTTGACCAGATGGTTATACTTCAGCCGGAACTCGGCGCCGAGCATCCAGTCCTTGAAGTCGTAGAGGAAGTAGCGGTGCTTGACGATGCGGTTGGCATCGGCACCCTCGCCCCATCCGTTGTTGGCGATGTGCACCATCATAGAGTTGTCTTCGAAGAACTGGTCGACATAGAACCCCAGTGCCCAGGTCTCTTCGTCGTAGTTCAGCCGTGCCACATAGCTGCCCAGATGGTTTCCCTCTGCGTTCTTGTAGTTGCCGTCGGTAGCATCGGAGCCTCCAGGGAAAAGGGCATTGACAAACGACTTCGCGCCCGACTCGTTCTCGATGACGCTGCCGTCGGGCTGGTAGCTCTTGCCGCCGAACTGGCAGGCCATCTCCAGGCCTATCTCAAACGACAGCGGGAAATAGCGCTCCTCGTTACCCACCTTGAAGTAGATGGCCTTGGAGTGATAGAGGGCGTTCTCGGTATAGCGTTGCTGCTGATGGGTGAAGTCCTGCTGCCAGCTGTCGTCGGTGGTGATGCCATAGGCCAGATGTCCCTTCAGCCGCAGCCAGCCCTTCGTGCGGGGCACCACCCAGTAGTCGGGCAGTCCGGCCCACACCTGAGGGATCGGTCGGGCGTTGATGCCAAGCGTCTGGGCGCCGGAGCTGAGATAGGGATTCTTCATCTGGGGCAAACGCTCCTTGCTACCTACCGTCAGGACGGCGTGAAGCCAACGGGCCTCGACGAAGGCCTGCTGAACGACGAGGGTGCTGGTGAAGCCTGTGGCCACAGCCACGTCGGCACCATAGCCAATGCCCCAGTGGCGCAGCGAGTCGTTGCGGAGCGGACGGATGAGTGAGCCGCGAACGTAGCCGTTGACATCGTCGAGCGAACTCAGACCATAGCGGTTGGCATTGAGCCAGAGTGGCGTCGTGCCATCGGAAACGGTAGCCTGAACCTCGGCCTTATACTCCAGCCCGTTGAAAGGCTTAAGCGCACCGGCCTCCTCTTCACCGTCGAGGGCTTGTGAAAAGGCGCTCAGCGGCAAGAGCAATGCCGACAAAAGGGTGTATCGTATGTTCATAGTGTCTGTTTTTTTTCTAATTTAATAACGTTCGTGCGTCCATTATATTGTATATTCTTGCAACAGGACAAGAGATTTTTCAAAGCAAAGAGCCTTACCGACCGGTCGCACCCTTAGCTCGCCCCGCTGAAGGGTCTTCGCTGAATAACAAGGTTGCCACCTCTGTCTCCTGCCCCACCCTCACGTCGACGGAGGAGAGCTTCTGCTGAGCGATGAGACTGGCACTGCCATCAAGGGCAGATACTTCCATCTGCAGGACATCTGTCGCTTCATGAGGGATGGTATAGACCTCGAAGACGGAGTTAGCGGAGAACTGGTCGGGAGTGAGGGTGCGCAGCTCGGTCTGACGCGACTGCTTGGCACCGAAGGTTGTGGTGGGATTGAGCGTGCTGCTGCCGCCCGTATAATAGAAGCGATACTGAGAGACTACTTGTGGAGTGGGTTCAAGTATCCGAACGCGCACCTTGGCGACACAGCGCTGCAAGACGATGGGCAGCGACGTGGTGCCGTCGGTAATCTCCACTTCCTCGCAGGCAAGGAAGGTGTCGGTCATCTTATTGTTAGGGAAAGAAACCTCGCTGAGCGAAGTGATGGTGGCTGAGGCAGTGCCACTATGGGCGACGGCAACAAGCTGGTAGGTGCCGTTGTCTAAGGTCAGCTCGAAGGTGCCGAAGTTGGCGTCGTTGAGCGTCTGATGGATGGTCTTGCCCACCTTCGCCCCATTCTTGAAGAAGGCAAGACTCATGCGGGTACACAAGTCGGCAACGGGCAGATGCTCGTCAGACATGGGCTCTTCCGAGTCTGTTAGGGAATATGGAGCAAAGGCGGCCGGCCCTTGCAGGGAGGCAACAAATCGGATTCTACGAATGCCGTCATCGGTGGAAGAGTCAGTCCCGCTCGTCACTTCATCCGACTCTTCAAGGATAGGCTTCTCGCAGCCCGCAAAGAACAGAGCAAGGAGAAGAGTCAGGACTTTGAGACAACGAGCAATGGGCTTCATCACAGGAATCTGGTTATTTATCTAAGTTCCAGGCCCTGACCACGTTGTCACGTGGCAACGACTCGACAGCCTTCTCGATGTCGTCGGGGAGGTTGCAGAAGAAGTCAAGCCCCGTCAGATTCTCCAGCTCGTCAATGTTGCGGACATAATTACTCATGACATAGTTGCTGGGCACGGATGCTGTCTGGTCTACCCAGAAGCCAAGCGCCTTGTAGCCTCCGTTGCCTGAGGCCTTGCTCTTGCAGAGGATGGCCATGAAGAAATAACGCGGAACGGGAATCTGATTTTTTCCGCTGCCAAGGTACTTGATTATGTCGGCTTCGCGGTCGATGGTGCCACCTTTTACAATATACAAAGTGTCGCGGAAGTTGGCATTGTTCCAACCAGAGACGCCTCCATAGCCATGGATGCGCGTTTCCATGTCGGCCCAGATGCCTGCATTGATAGAATTCAGCTGCGGCTGCATGTTTGTCATGTAGAAGGTCTGCCGGTTGGCCGCCTGATTGTAGGAATAGGCACGGTCGGCTGATGGCATCATGTGGCCGTGGTCAAAACCCGAATTCCAATAGGGGTCGACGGTGAAATGATACTGTGAAGGCAGGTCGGGGTCGTTGGGATACTCTGAGAAATTACCTGAGGTGTCTCGGGGCTTGCGGTCAATCTTACTGCTGCTGTTTCCGGCATGCATACGATAGCACGACCAGCGCTGGGCATGCTTCTCCGTGTCCCACTGCACACTGTAGTTGATACCGAAGGAAGCCCGATGGACTATCATGACATCGGCCTCGGCATTGCGCGAATGGTGGGTGGTGAGACTGGGAAACTCCAGACGGCCATAGACGGCTGACTGGCGGGTGTCGTTGCGGTTGGTGTTATTGCGGACGGCGGCAGAAGATGAGTCGTCGTCAGTAAACTCGACATCGGTGCCGCAGGAAGCCAGCAGCAACAACGGCAACAACAATAGTGACAAGGGGCGTAATTTCATCATCATCTCTGGTTTTGCTAAGAAGGTCAGCTTTTATTAAAAAAAAGAAGTGCGCCCGCACGCATATGCAACTACGTTCGAACGCACCTCTCCGAAAAATTTAATCTCTATATCGACTGAAAAAGATAGTCAAGCAATGTCTTACTTCTTGATCTTACCGTAGCGGCTCATGAAGCGGTCAACACGACCGGCAGTGTCAACGAGCGTGCTCTTACCCGTATAGAAGGGGTGAGAGGTGTTAGAGATTTCGACTTTTACCACTGGGTAAGTTTCACCTTCGAATTCCACTGTATCATTGGTCTTTGCTGTGGACTTCGTAAGGAACATATCGCCGTTGGACATGTCACGGAACACGACGGGGCGATAGTTTTCGGGATGAATACCTTTTTTCATTGTTTCTTTAAATGTTATTATTAATATTGCTTTGTTACTTCGTTTGCAAGTATTCGGCTGATGCCTATACACTTAGCAGGGTGCAAAATTACAAAGAATTTCGCACCCTGCCAAATATTTTAAGGATTATTTTCTGAAAATCTTACTTTTACTCTTTCGAGCAAGAGAAAGACTTAGTTGAAAGTGATGACAATCTTCGAGAAGCGCAGCTGGCTCGTTGCACGTGTTGCCTCGCTGGTGTTGGTCACCTTCACAACAGATGAGCCAATCTGGGTTGCTCCAACCATGTTATCGTTGAAGGTGGCTGAACCTGGCTCAATGGTAACGGCTTGGGAGGCATTGCAGATATCATTGCCCTGATTGGTGCAGGTAATGGCAATCTCGCTGACGGTCTTGTTGCCGGCGTTTATCGTGAAGCTGTTCTTGGGATACATTCGGACGGCCTCTGCTGCTGTCGACGTTGCCTCGTAGTACTTGGGGGCATTGGTGTTGCCTCCACCATCGAAGGTGATGACTGTTCCATCGACAAGGGTCAGCGTGGGGACAACGGCTCCCTTTTCCAGGCCCAGCTCGGCTGAGGTCAGCGTCAGGGTATTGCCATCGAGGGTTCCAAACGTCTTGTCTGGGTTGGGATTAGGATTGGGGTTGGGGTTGTCACCATCGGTAGGCACCTTGCCACCCTGCTTCACCAACAGAGGAAGACCTTCGCCACTATCGGTAGCGGTGAGTTCGGTGTATTTGCTGACAAACTGGATAGACTTGCCCGTAGCAACATTCTTAACCGTGGCCTTGCCATCTTCAGCGACACTGGCGCTCCAGACATAGTTGGAGGCAGGCTTCGTGGCTGAGACCTGGAAGCTGTTGTGGGTGTCATCCATATAGAAGTACTGACCCTGGGCATCCTGAAGGGTGAAACCGCCTTCGACAGCCGTAAAGGTGAAGAGGTCGGCCTCGCTACCTGTCAGTGTTCCGTCAGCAGCGATGCTGGTCTGGTTGGCCGTGGGATACATGTAGCCATAGGAGTTGTCGTTGAAGGGTTTGTAAGCATATACTTCGTAAGCATTAGATGCCTTGTAGACGAAGAAGTATTTGCCAGCCTCCAGGTTCGACTCGTCGGGAGTGGGAGTCGGAGTAGGATTGTCGCCACCAGAGGTCAGGGAGACAAGGTAGCTGTTGGCAATCTCATGAATCACGACTTGACTCTTGTTCACATACTTCATCAGGTTACCGAAGACTACGACCTCGTCACCAGCCTTGATGTCGTTAACGGAGCTGAACTTCTCGCCATTGAGACCATCACCGGCATACACCTGAACCTGATTGTTCTTGGTGCCGTCGTCGGAGATATAGTAGTTGATGTTGCCATACTTGGCGAAGTTGTCGGCATTGGTTGCCACGCTGACGACCTTACCCTTCACATAAGCCTTCTCGGAGGTTGAGGCGCCATCATCAAGGGCATTAATCATCTCAATGGCAGCGGCAGTGGTAATTGGAGCCTCTGCTGTACCGATGGTGTTGCCCGGCTCTTCAGGACCAGGAGCATCGCCATTGCCTTCACCTTCCTTCACGACAACATTCTTAACTTCCCATGTGGAAGCGTTCTGGGTGTTGCAAGCGAAGTAGAAAGCGACGCGAACCTTTTCCTGTCCGAGGAACTGCTGGGGAATGTTCTGGCTGTAGGTAGACCAGTTGTCCCAATCGCGGCCTTCGGTAAGTGTACCTGTCACGTCAACCCAGTTGGTAGTAGCAGGATTACCTGTATAGTCGCTGGTCAGGAACACTTTGTTCTCAGTTCCAGAAGCCACATAGCGAAGGATGTAGTCGAACTGCAGATAAGCCTTTTCTGCTCCGGAGAGATTGATTTCTGGAGAGATAAAGTAGCTCTGCGACTCAACCTTGGGCACGTCATTAGAGATATGACCGGTACCTTTAGCGTATCCGTGGGAATCAACAACCCAGGCCTGGCTTCCTTCTTTTGTATTGGCATTGATGAAGCCGAAATCATTGCTACCGCTAAAGTTTGCGTCAAGATAAGTTCCCTCTGGCAGGACGGGTTCACCCTCTGAACCAGGGATGTTGTACGGCGCAGGAACGTCTTCACAACTTGTGAATGCGAATGTGGCAACTGCTATTGCCAGCATTGATTTGATAATTTTCTTCATAGTTATATTTCTTTTTTGTTTTTATTCGTTCTTGGTTCTTCTTCCTACTGGTTTGCAATCCGCAGGTCGCTGGTCTTACGCATCATAATCTGCCATGTGCCACGATACTGTGTGGCAATGCCGACGATGTCGCAGGCAATCTTCTCTCCCGTCTCTTTATTGAAAGGCAGGACCGTTGCAGCGAAATCGGCATAAGAACTGGTGCGCACGATGAGCTTGCTGGATGAATAGCCGTCAATCTGCTGGTTGAAGTAGTTGCCACCCGAGCCTGAGCCATCGATGAGAGTCTTGGTGCCGTCGGCATCCTTGAAGGTGACACCGCGCAGGATGACGAGTCGGCCGCTGTTGGTGTTGATATCATTCTCTACCTCTGAGAAGTCTACGGGCTGGACAGCGTCGGGATTGATTTCACCGACAAGTTTGACGTGGCTGTTCCAGATGTCTTTCGACATACGTCCGATTTGCCCGTTATAGGGTGCACCGAGCTCAAGCTGATTGCCGTAGCCACCGACGTAGAGTCCCTTCAGGTCGATAATGATCTGCTGTCCTTCGGCGAGATAGCCGTTGATACCGCCTTGGTTGACGGCAACAATCATGGCACCTGTCTCGTCTTGCACGGCAAACTGCTTGTAGAGGTTGCCGCCCACGTCATTACCTGATACATAGACGCGCAGCTTGATATCGTCTTCCACGAGTTTGTTGCTGCTGTTGGCAATGGCGTCGGCATAGTTGGGATGGGCCTTCAGTTCGGCAATGGTGATGATGCCGTCTTCAGTGATACTATTGTTCCCGAATGGAGCCTGGTCAGAGACCGGCTCTTTCCAATCGTTATTGAAAAGCGAGTCGTCGCCATCGAGGCAAGAGGTCAGTGCGAGGCATGTCGCAGCGGCCATGAAGAAATATTTAAGTGCTTTCATAACTGTTTCGCTTTTTAGAATTTATAGGTTACGATGAGCATTCCGTTGGTACCGTTGGCATAGAACTTCTTGGGGCTCTTCTGGAACTTGTAGGCGCGGATGTCGTCATCATTGACGTCCTTGCGGTCCTTACGGTTCTGCTCCATACCACCGGTCACAATCTTGGTGTTGTTGAGGATGTTGGTCAGCATGAGGTTGATGCTGAGCGAGCCTTTCTTCAGATAGATGCTACGTCCGATGCTTGCGTCGAGCATAAAACCGCCGTCGCCCTTAGCCTGAGAATAGCGGTTGTAGGAACTCTGACCAAAGTTGTCGCGTGTGGTATTCTCGCTGGCATAGCGTGTTACGGGCGTGTAATAGAGATAGATTCGGTCGTAGTAGTTGCCGATGAGGTCGAGGAACCATCCGTGAGCGTGGTAGTTCAGGTCGATGCTACCAGCTGTGAGCGGTGTGCATCCCTCACGCATACCCTTCGAAAGGACGATGTCTTCGTAGGTCTTGCCGTCCTGCGACTTGGTATAGATGACTTTACCGTCGTTGATATATTCAGCGTCGCTGATGGTACCGAGCATCTTGATATTGAATGTCGAACTGAGCTTGAAGTTCAGGCCGGCCTCAACGCCGTAGTAGTGCTTCTTGAGTCCGTTGATGGAGACATAGGAGAACGAGTTCTGGGAGTCGTCGTAGTACATGCTGTATTCAGCGACGTGGGCCAGTCGGCTGTAGAAGGCGCTGATGTTGGCATGCAGCCAGGAGGTCTCGAGCTGGTAGCCGAGTTCTGTGGAGAAGACGTCCTCGTTCTTGAGGTCCTTCACGAAGTCGTTGTTGATTTGCGGAGCTGCAAAAGCCGTGCGTGCTACGGGAGCCTTCTTTTCATATCCGATACCGAAGGAGAGCGTGTTGCCGCGGCCTGCATTGAGCGAGGAGCCGAACTTGAATCCGCCGTCAACGAACTTAGCCGTCTTGCTCTTGCCGTAGGAGTTGTCGACAGCCAGACCGTTGCGCATCTTACCTTCACGCTGCATGGTCTGTCCGCCGAGGCGAGCTGATACTGAGTAGTGGACGGGGCCGAAATTCTCTGCATAGGTGCTCCAAATCTGAGCCTTGTTGACGAAGATGTTATAGTCGTAGGCGAAGCGGTCGCCGACCTTGACTTCTGCATTGGGGTTGTTGACGTCATACTGTGCCTGCGGGTCTGTCTCCAGATAGGTTCCGACGACGTAGGTATTCAGGTTGCGGAAGGAGGCTGCTCCGAGGAGGTCTTCCATGGTCTGGTAGTGCATGCCCTTGTTGGTCGACACGACGAAGCCTGAGTTGAGCGACTGTGTCTTGGAGAGTTGCTTCTTGAGCGACGATGCGAGGTTGATGGTCAGCTGATCGTCGTGATAGGCCTGAAGGTAGTACATGGCGTCAGCTCCCTGAGCCGATGCAACCTTGTTGGAGAAGTAGAGGCGGTCCCAGTTGATCTGCCGGTTGGCCTTCGAGGCGCTCAGAAAGTCATAGGAAGCCCGCCATGCGGCCATGCCGGCAGCGGTGCGGTTGTCGGCATCGGTGGGATCCCACACGTTGTAGCTGTAGCTGGGCATGGTGCTGTAGTAGTCGGGGGCCGGGTTGGTGGAATTGTTGTAGCTCAGGCGAGAGCTGCTATACTGCGCATACTTGCCGAAGAGCGTTGTAGTGAGCTTGGTGTCATCGTTGATGTTCCAGTCCCAGGTCATGAGGGCCGAGGGTGCGAAGTCGCGGATGATACGCGAGTTGCGCTTCTTGCCGTTCTGATAACCCCAGTTGGGATTGTAGAAACGGTTATTGGCAATCCAGTACATCTCATCGGTGGATGCTGCCTGAGCTCCGCGCTCGGTCGGGTTACCCCATGTGACGAGCGATATGGAATGTTTGTCATTGATGAGTTTCTCTGCTCCGAGGAAGTAGCTGAAGGCATTGTAGAATGTTCCCTCGATATAGGCGGTCGACGGATTGGCGTAGCGGTAGGTGAGTCCGAGCGACCATGCCCATCCTTTGTCGTTGAAGCCTGAATTATAGCTATACATTCCGCGGAAGGTGTAGTTTCTGTTGGCGCCTGCTACAGAGAGACGGTGTCCCACGGGCAGCGAGCTGGGGCGGAAGTTATAGTTGTTTGAGCCGCCCAGGCCTGTCATGGCGAAGTTATTGTCTTCGAAGGGAAGCGATGCCTCCACGCTGCGTGTCTGGTTGTTGAGTCCTCCGACGAGTGAGTAGCGGAACTCGCCTCTCTCGGCATCGTTGGCAGGGTTGCCGTTGATGTAGATATCGTTGTACTTGGAGTTGTATGCACGGAACTTGAATCGTGCCGGGCTCCATTTGTAGCCAACTTCGCTGGCATAGGCATTGGTGTTTGAGCCCAGCACGGTGACTTCTTGCGAGACGTTGTCGTCTTCTCCGAGCTGCGACTCAGACAATGTGAATGCCGATTCGTCGATGACGATGACATTCTGCTCCTGCTTCCCGTCAGTCTGCGCCGCGGCTAACGAGGCATAGCAGAGAGCAATCACTGCTAATCTTAATCTGTTCATATTGTAATGGTTATAAATTATTCTTTACGTCCTTGGTTTTGTAGATTGTTTAGGTCCGCTTTTTCGGGTACAAAGTAACAAAGAAAATTTTAAAGAAAAAAGTTTTTTTTACGTTTTTTTCCAAAAACATGCTCATTTGTCAGAAATAATTACGATATTTGCACTTTGAAAAATTATTACAACCAAGTACACATTATTATTTATACGCGTATATGAGAAAAACACTATTGCTACTTACCTGTCTGCTGATAACAAGTTTCTCAGCCAACGCACAGGAGAAGAAGGTCCTTGCCTATGGCATCGGCTTCTACAATCTGGAAAACCTGTTCGACACGGTCCACGATGAGGGAAAGAACGACAACGAGTACCTTCCCGACGGAAGCAACAAATGGGGCGAGCTGAAATACTCGCACAAGTTGAAGAACATGGCCCGAGCTCTGGCCGACATGGGCACCGACCGTCTGCCCGACGTGGGTTGCGCTGCCATCGGTGTCAGTGAGGTTGAGAATGCACACTGCCTGACCGACCTCTGCAACCAGGAGCCTCTCAAGGCCCGCAATTTCCAGTTTGTCCACATCGAAGGTCCTGACAAGCGCGGTGTCGACTGCGCCCTGCTCTACAACCCCGCCTTCTTCACCGTGCGCAGCGCCAAACTCGTACCCTATGTCTATGAGAAGAAAAAGGATATCGAGAACGACCGCCAGACGCGCGGATTCCTCACCGTCAGCGGCACCATGGCCGGCGAGCACGTCACCATCATCGTGAACCACCTGCCAAGCCGCCGAGCTGGCTCCTACTACCGCGAGCTCGGCGCCAAGCAGATATTTGCATTGAAGGAAGAGCTACTGCGCGAAGACCCCGACTGCAAGATTTTCATCATGGGCGACATGAACGACGACCCCACCAACAAGAGCATGAAGAAGGTACTCCGTGGAAAACCTGAAATCAGCAAGGTTGAAGACGGTGACATGTATAACCCCTGGTACAACATTCTGGCCAAGGAAGGCAAGGGAACACTGATGTATAACGGTGCATGGAATCTCTTCGACCAGATTCTCATGACACCCAACGTCCTCAACCGCAACGGCGAGCGAGACCTCTCCACACTGAAGTTCTTCTCCAACCAGGTGTGCCGCATGCCCTATCTCTTCCAGCAGTCGGGCAAGTATAAGGGTTCCCCCCTGCGTACCCACGCCGGCGGCGTATGGCTCGACGGCTACAGCGACCACCTACCCGTAGTGGTCTATCTGGTCAAGGAACAGCAATAGCCCGCCCCCTACCACGGGAGGAGACCTTACATGAGCTGGATGGTAGAAAAAAGGTGATCATGAGCAACAGCAAGACCACACGAGAGCGTTGCCAATCCCCCGCACCTTCGGGAGTGAACGAGGGTGGGCTTGAGTCCCATCCCTGGTCGCCCTTTCTGCCTGACCACTGCCGCCTGCTGATGCTCGGCAGCTTTCCGCCCGCACGGAAGCGGTGGTCGATGGACTTCTTCTATCCCAACTTCACCAACGACATGTGGCGAATCGTAGGTTTCTGCTTCTTCGGCGACAAGAACCATTTTGTCGACGCCGACCGCAAGACCTTCCGCATAGAAAGCCTGATACCCTTCCTGCATGGGAAAGGTATCGGGCTTTATGATACAGCAAAGGTTGTCAAGAGGCTGAAGAACACGGCTGCCGACAAAGACCTCGAAGTGGTAGAACCCACCGACCTGAGGGCTCTGCTGCACAGCATTCCCGAGTGCACCGACGTCGTCACCACAGGCGAGAAAGCCACCGACGTCTGTTGCCAACAGCTCAACATCGCTGCCTCGCCGGCCGTAGGCACCAGCACAGCCTTCCCCTTCGAGGGCCGCCAGCTACGCCTCTGGCGCATGCCCAGCTCCTCGCGAGCCTACCCAATGGCCGTAGAGAAGAAAGCTGAAACCTATCAGAGAGTATTCGAAACCATCTATCAGCCTGCCAACGTCCCCGACTAACAGGCAGGTCCTGCCCCATCGAAGAAGGCAGGAAGGGGTCATAAAGATATGAACAAAATCACCATCATCGGCATTGCCGGAGGTACGGGGTCGGGCAAGACCACCGTCGTGAAGAAAATCGTAGAGGCACTGCCGCCTCACTATGTAGCCGTGGTGCCACTCGACTCCTACTACAACGACACCACCCATCTGACCGACGAGGAGCGTAAAGCCATCAACTTCGACCATCCCGACGCCTTCGACTGGAAGTTGCTCATCAAGCAAGTGAACGAGCTCCGTCAGGGACACGACATTGAGCAGCCCACCTACTCGTACATCCTCTCCAACCGTCTGCCAGAAACCATCCACGTGGAGCCCAAGCCCGTCATCGTCATCGAGGGCATCATGACGCTCTGCAACAAGAAACTGCGCGACATGATGGACCTGAAGATATTCGTCGACACCGACCCCGACGAACGCCTCATCCGTAACATCCAGCGCGACACCATCGACCGCGGACGCACCGTCTCAATGGTCGTCGACCGCTATCTGAAGGTGCTCAAGCCCATGCACGAGCAGTTCATCGAGCCCACCAAGCGCTACGCCGACATCATCATCCCACAGGGTGGAGAAAACGTCAAGGGCATCGGCATCCTCTGCAAATACATAGAAGGCCTCATGCCTGAAGAGAAAAACGTTTAGGGCGTTCAGACCGTTTTCGGTGGCTGACACCCGCCTTTCATTTCTTCCCCAGACAAGGCCATCCTCCAAATCTAAAAAAAAGTTAACTTCCAGAACTACCTTTATATAAAGGCCTTTAGCGAAGTCGTTTGAGACCAGATTCTCTCCATTTTTTGGTCTCGTCGTGACCAAGGCTTGGTCTCAATGTGACCAAAGGCTGGTCTCAGTGTGACCAAAGGCTGGTCATAGCGTGACCAAACAGTGGTCATTCCTTGGTCAGCCCTCCGACATCTGTATTGACGCAAGAAAGCCTGCACAGAATTGCGCTTCTGTGCAGGCTTTCTTTGCTGTCTCGCCCGCAGGCAGACTATCAAATCAACAAGGGAAGGCTACTCCTCGGGGGCTACTTCGGCCGTTACTTCTTCGGCCTCCTCTGCCACTCTTTCTGACTCTTCGATTACTTCTTCAGCCTCATCGCCCACTACCTCTGCCTCCTGCGGCTCCTCCGGCTGGCCGGGCTCCTCGACGACGAGCAGCGAGGCGGCATACTGCTTGAACAGGCGGCGTATCATCAGCGCGTTGATAAGCTCGACGACGCCGTAGATCATCATAGCCCACCCGATGATGAGCAGCGGGGCTGATATCATCTGGCTGGGGTTGACCACGCAGAGGATGCCGATGAGCAGCAACAGCGTGGGCATAATCCACCAGCGCAGCCCTACCCTGCCGTAGCGGGTGGCGGCGGCCAGGCTGGCATACTGGCCTAACGAACTGAGTATCAGGATGCCGGCCAGGATGTAGATGAGGGCCACCAGGAACGCCTTGGGCATGACGACGAGCACGATGCCGAAGATGACACTGCCCATGCCGACGACCCATGTCAGCCCGTCGGCCAGGCCCTTGCCCTCTTCCAAGGCAGCCTGACGCTGTGCCACAAAGGCCGACACGCAGGCCACGATGCCGGAGATGAAGAACAGGATGCCCAGCGTCACCGTGATGGCGACGACGGCATCATTGCGGAATTTCACTAACAGTGCGCCAATGACGATGGCTGCGATGGCGCGGAAGATGGAACTTCTCATATTACGGGTTTTTATGGTTTCAAGAAAAACGTTTAAGAATGGAGTTCTGCGTACAAAAGTACGTTTTTTTTCCGAAACGGCCACCCTTTTCCACCTTATTTCTATATCCGCGCGTGTAAAAAAGCGTTATTTCTGCACGTTTTTACGAGTTTTTGAGTACCTTTGCAGTGATTTTGTAGTGATAGCTTGAAAACTGACATGGTTGACAACCCCACCATACCACTGCTTGGGAAGACGCAGGACGAGCTGAAGGAGCTGGCCCGCAGTCTGGGCATGCCTGCCTTCACGGGCGGACAGATGGCCCAGTGGCTCTACCAGAAGCACGTGACCGACATCGACGAGATGACCAACCTCTCGAAGCAGAACCGCGAACGGCTGCGCGAGGCCGGCTATGGCATCGGCTGTCAGGCGCCCATCGATGCCCAATACTCCGTCGACGGCACCATCAAGTATCTCTTCCCCGTCGGCGCGGGAAAAGAGTTCGTCGAGACCGTCTTCATACCCGACGGCGAGCGCGCCACGCTGTGCGTCTCCTGCCAGGTGGGATGCAAGATGAACTGCCTCTTCTGCCACACCGGCAAACAGGGATTCCACGGCCAACTCTCGCCGGCCGACATCCTGACCCAGATCTACGCCCTGCCCGAGCGCGAACAGCTCACCAACATCGTCTTCATGGGCCAGGGCGAGCCGATGGACAACCTCGATGCCGTGCTCCGAGCCACAGAAGTGCTCACCGCCCAATGGGGCTACGCCTGGAGCCCGAAGCGCATCACCGTGAGCACCGTGGGCATCCGCGGCAAGCTGAAACGCTTCATCGAAGAGAGCCAATGCCACCTGGCCGTCAGCCTGCACGCCCCAAGCCACGAACAAAGGGCCAGCCTGATGCCAGCCGAGAAGGCCATGGGCATCGAGGAAGTGGTAGCCCTGCTGCGCAACTACGACTTCTCCCACCAGCGGCGACTGTCGTTCGAATACATCGTCTTCAGCGGACTTAACGACAGCCATGAGCACGCCCGGCAGCTGCTGCAGCTGCTCAACGGACTGGACTGCCGCATCAACCTCATCCGCTTCCACCAGACACCCGGCGTGCCGCTGCCAGCTACCAGCGAGGCATCCATACAGTCATTCTGCGACTATCTGACACGCAACGGCATCTTCACCACCATCCGCGCCTCCAGAGGACAGGACATCTACGCTGCCTGCGGACTGCTATCGACAGCACGAAAGGCACAGCAGCAACACTGACAACCGACAATCTCATCAACCACATAAACTCCCGTAAACAGCAATGGAAGAAAGAAAAATCCGCGTGGCCATCACCCACGGCGACACAAACGGCATCGGATACGAACTGATTTTTAAAACCTTCGCAGAACCCGAGATGCTCGAACTCTGCACGCCCATCATCTACGGCTCGCCAAAGGTGGCAGCCTACCACCGGAAGGCCCTCGACATCGAGGCCAACTTCAGCATCATCAACCGGGCTGAAGATGCCCAGGACGGACGCGTCAACCTGCTCACCTGCTTCGACGACGAGGTGAAAGTGGACTTCGGACAGGCCACCCCCGAGTCAGGACAGGCCGCCCTGCAGGCCCTCGACCGCGCCATGACAGACTACCGGCAAGGACTCTTCGACGCACTCGTCTGCCTGCCCGTCAGCAACACCAACATCCAGATAGAAGGCGCCCCCTTCAGAGGACTGGCAAGCTATCTGGAGACCTGCCTCGGAGAAGGCCAGAAGGCACTGCCCATCTACCTGACCCATGACATGCGCGTGGCCGTAGCAGCCGACGGACTCTCCATGAAAGACGTACCGCAGGCCATCAATGAGGCCAACATGGAACACGTCATCCGCACCCTCTTTGAGGCGCTGCGACGCGACCTGCGCATCTACAACCCACGCATCGCACTGCTCGCCCTCAACAGCAATGCCGAGGGCAACGAGGAGAAAAACATCATGAAGCCCCTCGTGAAAAAACTCAACGAGCAGAAAGTCAACGTCTTCGGTCCCTACCCTGCCGACACCTTTTTCGGCGAGCGCCAATACGGAGTCTTCGACCTGGTGCTGGCCATCTACCACGACCAAGGCATCGTGCCGCTGAAGACTCTGACCTACGAACAGGCACACATCAGCTACAGTGGACTGCCCGTGGTATGCACCTCCATCAACGACACGCCACAATACGACATCGCCGGAAGCGGAAAAGCTGACGAAAGCGCACTCAGACAGGCCATCTATACCGCCATCGACATCGTGCGCAACCGCCAGACCTACGACGAGCCACTGGCCAACCCACTGCCGAAACTCTATCACGAGAAACGCGACGAGAGCGAGAAAGTACGCTTCAACATCCCCAAGAAGAAAGAAGAGTGAGCCGCAAATACCAAAACGCCTTCTTCATCTTCGGCATCGCCGTACTGGCACTGATGCTCAGCCAGCTGGACTATGCCGAAGTATGGAGCGGCCTGCAGCACGCAGGCTATTGGTTTCTGGCCGTCATCGCACTGTGGATAGCCCTCTATGCCATCAACACAGCAGTCTGGTGGCTCATCATCAAGGCACAGACAACATCCGGCACACCTTCTGACAACGCAGCAGAAAGCAGGAAACACCTACCCTTCTCCTTCCTGTGGCTCTATAAACTCACCGTCTCAGGCTTTGCCCTGAACTACGCCACTCCAGCCGGACTTATGGGCGGCGAACCCTATCGCATCATGTCGCTGGCACCAGCCATCGGCACAGAACGGGCAACATCTTCGGTCATACTCTATGCCATGACCCACATCTTCAGCCACTTCTGGTTCTGGCTCATCTCCATCGCACTCTACCTCATCACCCAGCCACTGAACCTGTTCATGGGTGTGGTACTGGCGGCAGCAACCCTATTCTGCGTACTCGGAATATGGTTCTTCATGGCTGGATATCGGAAAGGACTCGCCGTCAGGGCACTGAACATCCTGCGGCACATACCGCTGCTTTCCAAATGGGCCAGGCCATTCATCGAACAACACCGGCAACAGCTTGACAACATCGACCGACAGATAGCAGCCCTGCATAGCCAAAACCCGCAGACCTTCGTGGGAGCCGTGCTGCTGGAGATAAGCTGCAGAATACTCTCGGCACTTGAGATTCTGTTCGTGCTGCACGTCATCATGCCAACAGCCAACTACCTCGACTGCATCCTCATCCTCGCCTTCACCAGCCTGCTGGCCAACCTGCTCTTCTTCATCCCCCTGCAACTGGGCGGAAGGGAAGGCGGATTCCTCATGTCGGTGTCGGGACTCGGAATGGGAACCAGCGCCGGAGCCTTCGTGGCACTCATCATCCGACTCAGGGAACTCGTATGGACAGGCATCGGACTGCTGCTCATCAACCTCGAAAAAAGAAAACAACACACCAACGAAGAAACGGCATAATAAAAATCGTAGCAAGCCAAGAGACAAGTACACTTTTTCAGAAGATTCTGCCCACGACATTCGTCATTCTACTTTTTTATTCGTAACTTTGCCGAAAGTTAGCTAAAAACCATGCACATAGCCATCGCAGGAAACATTGGCAGCGGCAAGACAACGCTCACAAATCTCCTGGCCAAGCACTACGGCTGGGAACCACGGTTCGAAGCCGTGGACTACAACCCCTACATGGAGGACTACTACAAGGACATCCAGCGATGGTCCTTCAATCTGGAGTGTTTCTTCCTGAAAGAGCGCTTCAAAGACCTGCTCGACATCGCCAAATCCGACCACACCATCATCCAAGACCGCACCATCTATGAGGGCGTCTACGTCTTTACGGCCACCAACAAAGCCATGGGACACCTCGACGACCGCGACTTCCAGACCTATATGGAACTGTTCCAGCAGATGACGGAAATCGTCAAGGTGCCCGACCTGATGATCTACCTGCGCGCCTCGGTGCCACACCTCGTGCAGAACATCCAGAAACGAGGACGGGACTACGAACAGACCATCCCCCTGGAATACCTGCAGAACCTCAACGAACGCTACGAAGACTTCATCTTCAACAAATACAAAGGACGCGTCATCGCCATCAACGTCGACGACATCGACTTCCTCAACAACCCTAAAGACTTCGCTGGCATCATCGACAAAATCGACCGGACTCTCTTCGGACTGTTCACAGACTAAGACTCATCACACACCACCTAACACCAAACACCTATGCATATCGCAATAGCAGGAAACATCGGAAGCGGAAAGACCACTCTGACAAAAATGCTCGCCCACCGATACGGATGGACACCACGCTTCGAACCCGTAGACAACAACCCCTACCTGGCCGACTTCTACGCCGACATGCCCAGATGGGCCTTCAACACACAAATCTACTTCCTCAACAAACGATTCGCCGAGGTCGTAGAAATCTCCAAATGCAAGGAAACCATCATTCAAGACCGCACCATCTTTGAAGACGCACGCATCTTCGCACCAAACCTGCACGACCAAGGCATGATGAGCGACCGCGACTTCGACAACTATACCGACCTCTTCGACCTCATGATCTCGCTTGTCAAACTGCCTGACCTCATGATATACATCCGGTCGACCATACCCAATCTCGTCGCACAGATACAGAAACGAGGCCGCGAATTCGAAAAATCCATACGAATAGACTATCTGCAAGGACTCAATGACAGATACGAAGCATGGATCAGCACCTACAAAGGACCACTGCTCATCGTCGACGGAGACAGGCTGAAATTCGGCAACAACCCAGAAGACTTCAAACAAGTAACCGATATGATTGACGCAAAACTATTCGGTTTCTTCCCCATGGACGAATAGAGAAAAGACAAGAATAACGGCGAAAAAAAAGAAAAAGTCTGACAAAATTGCAGTCGTTTGAAATATTTTATGTAATTTTGTCACCCAATGGACACATCCGAACTGCAAAGAATCAAACAACGCTACAACATCGTCGGCAACAGCGACGGGTTGAACAGAGCACTTGACGTGGCACTGCAAGTCGCGCCAACCGACCTTAGCGTACTCATCATCGGAGAAAGCGGAGTCGGAAAAGAAATCATACCCAGAGTCATACACGACCAGTCGCCAAGACGCAGAGAGAAATATTTTGCCATCAACTGCGGCGCCATACCCGAAGGAACCATCGACGGAGAACTCTTCGGACACGAGAAAGGGTCATTCACCGGAGCCATCGGCGAAAGCGAAGGATATTTCGGAATAGCCAACAAAGGCACCATCTTCCTCGACGAAGTAGGCGAACTGCCACTGGCCACACAAGCACGACTGCTGCGCGTACTCGAGACAGGAGAATACATCCGAGTCGGTGGAACACAAATCAGGAAGACCGACGTCCGCATCGTAGCAGCAACAAACATCAACATGCAGAAAGCCATCACGGAAGGACGATTCCGTGAAGACCTCTACTACCGACTCAACACCATCCCCATACAGATGCCCCCCCTCCGCGACAGAGGACAAGACATCATACTACTCTTCAAGCTCTTCGCCATGCAAATGGCCGAGAAGAACCGCATGCCAAAAATCGTACTCACCCCAGAAGCACAGCAACTCATGCTCAGCTACAAATGGCCTGGCAACGTCAGACAACTCAAGAACATCACCGAGCAGATGTCAGTGCTCAGCGAGAAGAGGGAAATCGACCTTGACACCCTAAGACGTTATATCCCGCAAGACCCCGAGAGCATGCAACTCGCCACCATCGCCAATAACAACGGGCAACACTCCTACGAAAGCGAGCGGGAAATGCTCTATAAAATCCTATACGAACTACGCGGCAACATCACAGACCTGCGCAAGGAAATGAACGGCATCCGACAGCAGCTCAATGAAGCCCGCGCACTCAGTGGAGCACAAGGATTCTCAAACACACCATACCTCACCCACCCCAACGACGAACAGCGACAAAGCAGCAGCAACCCGATTGCCACCGTCACGACTATACATAACACACAGCCACAGAACATCGAAGAAGCTGTGGCCGAAGAAATAAGCGAAGCTGAGACCCTCAACCTAAACAGCCTCGAACGGCAGATGCTCGTCAAAGCCCTCGAACGCAACGGAGGAAGCCGGAAAAAAGCAGCTGCAGAACTCGGCATCTCAGAACGCACACTCTACCGACGCATCAAAGAATACGGACTCGTGTAAGCGACAAAAGTCAAAAAGACAGATAAAACCCAGATGGAGAAACAGCCATTAAAAACCGACAAGAACCGTGCAGAGAGAACTCTGCACAGCCTTCGGTTTCTCTGCCTGCTGACACTGCTACTCCTCACGTCCTGCATACCACACTATGCGTTCAACGGAGCCAGCATCGACTACACCCTGACCAAAACCATCCAGATAGCCGACTTCCCCATTCGAAGCAGCTACGTATGGGGACCCATGGGGCCGATGTTCAACAATGAACTCAAAGACCAATTCGCCAACCACACCAAACTCGAGCAGGTAAGACGCGACGGCGACCTGCAGATAGAAGGCGAAATCACACAATACTCTCAGCGCAACAAAGCCGTATCAAGCGAAGGACACTCAGCGCAAGTAGAGCTCACCATGACCGTCAACGTACGATTCACAAACAATAAGAAACACAGCGAAGACTTCGAACGCCAGTTCACCACATCCAAGACCTACGACTCAACACAGAGCCTCAATGCCGTACAGGAAGAACTCGTAAGGCAAATGGTCAAAGACCTGGCAGAGCAGATATTCAACGCAACCGTAGCCAACTGGTAGCACCGACCAAAACTTCCGGTCCGCCCAGGATGTTGCCGTACCACGGCAACACTAACAGAGAAAGAAGCATGGATATAGTAAAACTCATCAACCACCCCAACCAGCTTGACAAGGAGACCCTCTACGACCTCCGTGCCCTGCTGGCCCTATACCCATACTACCAGCCCGCACGATTGCTGCTGCTGCACAATCTCTACCTCCTCCACGACTCCACCTTCGACCAAGAACTGCGCAAGGCCGCCATCTATCTCACCGACCGCAACAAAATCTTCCAGCTCATCGAAGCCAGCCACTATCAGCTGCGCAAGGAGACAGCCGGCAAGGCCCCACAGACAAAAGAAGAAAAAGAGCAACGCACCATCCGCCTCATAGACGAATTCCTCGAATCACTCCCAGTCATCGAAGACGGAGAAAAACAAAACCACCGCAAGCCCACACCCGCAGATGCAGCCATAGACTATGTGGCCTATCTCCTCGAAGCCGAACAAAACGGACCGACAGCCATGCCACAACTCCGAGGACAAGACCTCATCGACGACTTCATCAACAACGAAGGCGGACGCATTCAGCTCAAAGACGAACCCGAATACGAGCCAGAGATACCTGAGACAACAACCACAACCGACGAAAATGAAGTAGAAGAAGGCTATCTGACCGAGAATTTAGCCAAAATATACATCAAACAAGGCAGATATTCCAAGGCATTAGAAATAATTAAACGATTAAATTTGAATAATTCGAAAAAAAATAGTTACTTTGCAGACCAAATCCGATATTTGGAAAAAGTGATATTAAATAACAAACAAAATAATAATTAAAAAAAATGTACACACTATTTGTAATTCTCATCGTCCTGGCCGCCATACTCATGATTGGCATCGTGCTCATCCAGGAATCAAAAGGTGGCGGACTCGCCTCCAACTTCTCATCGTCAAACGCCATCATGGGCGTACGTAAGACAACCGACGTCGTAGAAAAAGCCACATGGACCCTCGCAGCAGCAATGGTCATCCTCAGTGTCATCTGCGCCTATGTAGCACCTCGAGCAGCCACAGAGCAGAGCGTACTCGAGCAGAATGCCACACAGACACAGACCACCAACCCCGTCAATGCTCCCGGATTCACCGTAGGCGAACAGTCAGAAGAAGCTCCTGCTGCCGCAACAGAGGCTCCCGCAGAGGAAGCACCCGCAGCAGAAGAGACACCCACAGAGTAAACATACACCCATTTAGCAACACCAGTGAGGCGATGCAGACAACAACCTGCATCGCCTCACTTTTTTCCCATCAAGCCCACACCCTATCATCACAACAACAAGAATGGCATAGCCGCCAGCCGAGCCTTAGCCGAGAGAAAACGTATAAATTTCATTCTTGAGAGCAAAAAAGTCTCCAAATATTTGGTCAATCCAAATAAAACCCTTACCTTTGCACTCGCTTTTAAAGCAAAACAACCAACATGGTGCCCGTAGTTCAGTTGGTTAGAGCGTCAGATTGTGGTTCTGAATGTCGACGGTTCGAGTCCGTCCGGGCACCCCAAGAAGAAAAGTTCTGTAATCCAGGAGATTACGGAACTTTTACTTTTTCAGAGCACCAAATTTTGATGGAACATTTTTAAGTTGTTCTGTCAATGAATCCTCGAAAAGGAGCGGTTCTCTGATTATAATATAATAGATACGCCGATGGCTTGTGATTTGGATTTTGTACAGTATGTTGCCGACCAGTGCAGTGGTGCGGGTGTGATTATGACCAAGAAGATGTTTGGCGACTATGGCATCTATTGCGACGGGAAGATTTTCGGTCTCATCTGCGATGACCGGTTTTATCTGAAGCCCACTGATTCCGGACGTTCGCTTCTCCGGAATGTGGTCCTTCTGCCGCCCTACGAGGGTGCCAGGGATTATTTCTACATTGCCGATGTGGATGACCGCGACTATCTCTCTGACCTTGTCCGCGCGACCTGCAAAGCCCTGCCTGAGCCTAAGTTGAGGAAGAAGTAGCCGTCGGTGTCTGGTAAAGGAAATGCGCCCCGGAAGCCATAACGACTTTCGGGGCGCATTGTTGCTATCAGGAGGGGATGTGCGCCTGATGTCGGCGCGCTCCTTCTGAAAGGTTGGGTTCCGCGGGGAGTAATTAGAAGTTCACACCGAACTCTACGGTAAAGGCGTGTCCGTGACTTGTGACTGCGCTGTTGTCGGAGATGTTGGCGATGCCGAACTTATAGGCGAGTTCGAGGTAGAGGTTGTTGTACTCTGCGCCGCAACCTACTTTGATACCCATGTCGGGATGCTTGTAGAGTCCATCGCGGAAGGAGCTCATGTCGATGTTGGGCGTTGTGTCGCTGTTCTTGATGCGGCCGCTCACTGCATAGGAGAAATAGGGGCCGATGAGGGGCAGCACGTGGATGCCGTCGGCTACTGGGATGCCATACTTGATGAGTACGGGAATCTCGAGGTAGTTGAGTCCGAGTGTTGTTCCTGCTTCCTTACCGCCGCGTTGGGTGTATGAGAGTCCACTCTCAAGGAATACGGGTACCGAGTCGGATACGCGGAGGCCTACTACGCCGCCGAGGGTCAGTCCTGCCTTTGAGCCTGCATCTGTTACGCCTGCAGCGGAGAGGCCTAAGCGTGCACCGAAGTAGAGGCGCGACTCGTCAAACTGGAAACTGCCGCTGCTGGTCTGAGCGAATGTGGTAGTGGCTACGATGAGTGCCACGAGTGTCATGAATACTTTTTTCATAGTTTCTTTTAGTTAAATATGTATTAATAATTAGTGTTTCACGCTGCAAAGGAACTATTTTTTTTGCATATTTCAAAGAAAATGAGCAAAAATTTGCATTTCCAAGGGGCATTTTAGGTTATAAATGGTAACTTTGCAGTGAAAATGGCTATATGGATGAATATGACGGATGTTAGATTTGCCAACACCTTGCTTGACTGGTTTCGCTCTCACGGTCGGCTGTTGCCATGGCGCGAAACGCGCGATGCCTATGCCATCTGGCTGAGTGAGATTATCCTTCAGCAGACGCGCATCGAGCAGGGCCGTCCTTACTGGGAGCGATTCATGCAGCGCTGGCCTACGGTGGAAGCGCTGGCTGCAGCGAGCGAGGATGAGGTGCTTCGCATGTGGCAGGGTCTGGGCTACTACAGCCGTGCTCGCAACCTGCTGACGGCGGCCCGCCAGGTGGTTGGGATGGGTGGCTTTCCGCGGTCGTTCGAAGGGCTGAGGAGCCTGAAGGGCGTGGGCGACTACACGGCTGCTGCCGTGGGTTCGATAGCCTTCGACCTGCCCGTGGCCGTGGTCGACGGCAACGTCTACCGCGTTCTGGCCCGCTATTTCGGTCTGTCTACTCCCATCAATTCTACGGAGGGCAAGCACTTGTTTGCCCAACTTGCCCAGGAGCTTCTGCCGCCAAAGGAGGCCTCGGCCTACAACCAGGCTCTGATGGATTTCGGTGCCTTGCAGTGCACACCCCAGTCGCCCGACTGCTCTGCCTGCCCGCTGGCCTACAGCTGTTCGGCCAATGCCGAGGGTACGGTGGCGACGCTGCCCGTGAAACTGAAGACGGTGAAGGTGAAGACGCGCCGGATGTGCTATGTCTATGTGCGCTGGCAGGGTCAGACAGCTTTCCGCCGCCGTCCGGATGGCGACATCTGGCAGGGTCTTTGGGAGCCGCTGCTTGTCGAGGGAGACGTGCCCGAGGGAGCCCGCTTGCTGCGCAAGGATGTGCGCCACGTGCTGACCCATCGCATCCTGCTGGCCGACTTCTATCTGTGGGAGCCCGAAGCAGAACCCGCCCTGCCCGAGGGATACAAGTGGATAGCCGAGGAAGACTTGGTGCATTTCGCCCTACCCCGACTTATTGATCTTTTGGTCAATTGCTACCTAAGTGAAAATGATTTGTAAGAAAAGTCTGAGTAAAATAGCCTATTTTGGTCAGTAAAATAGCCTATTTTAGTCAGCAAAATAGCCTATTTTACTTTGCGTTTTGTAAGTTCTTGTAAAATAAGGACATAGAAAAGTCCCCCCGAGAGGTAGTTTTCGAGGGGACGAGAGGTATGTTTTGATATATTGGTGTCCGTTAAAACTTTTTAGTAGCACTAAAACTGCTTTAAAGTATCCTTTCAGTACCGGCTACTGCCTTCCAATCGGGGCAAATATACAAATTGATCTTATTTCTTCATTTCCTTTGCTACCCACAACACCCATTCGTCGATGTTGTCGGTGAGCTTTTGGGGATACGGCAAGGGAATCATGACATCGGGCTTATATCCGGGATTACGATCCTTGCACGCTTCTTCAAACGTATCGGCTACAGTCATTGGGTAGCTCAAAGAAATGTCGCTGTTCGGCAGTCGGACAGTATTAACATTTCCTGTCTGTTCGCAACCATTTGTCCGTTCGCGGCCATAGACCTTGGCATGACTTTTGGAATAATTACGTACCAACATAACCGGCGATTCACCTGCGCTGGCACTATAATTGTCAACAATGATGGCACCTTTACTTACCGATGGTGTATACTCGCCCGTTCCTTTTTCAAATGTTATCCAGTTGATAAGGTCTCCTTCTTCTGTAGAATCCGTATTGGCCAAAACCCGATCAAAGAAACTGCCAGGCTCTGTTTCACAAATTTTCTTCAGCATTTTGTTGTTAACGATAGTGTTCCTGTAAAAATACCGCTGATCGTTCATTGCACCACAGTCACACATCATCCGAGCCCAAAAGTCGCTGTAACTGTCACTGCCCCCAGGGTTTCCGCGGAGATCAAGAATCAAGTACTTGCAACCTGATTGTTTGAACTCCTCCTCCTTTTTCAACATCCATTCCCATGTGGGAAAGTCCCCCATACAGGATGGCAGGCGAAGAAGATAAGTTTCGCTGTCCACCTTGCATCCCACAGGTTCGGGGGCGTATTCAGAAATTAGTTCTCTGTAATTGATGAGGGTTTCAGACCTTTGCCTACGAAAGAATCGAGAAGAACAACTCGTATGGCGATCGAAATTCTTATAGAACCAATAGACATAACTCCCAACTGCTTCGTCAGCATCTATCTCGCACCTTATCAAACGTGCCAAGAGCGAATCTTTCATAGCCTTGTATTCTTTTTCGAAGCCGCAGCGCATCAAAACGGGAAAGATGGCGCTGTTGTGTTCATTAGCATCCACTGCGAAATCGAAAGTCTCGTATGCAAGACGGACGGAATCAGGCTTGTAACCGTATTTCTGCTCGAACTCATCAGTAAAGAAACGTGAGATGTCCTTTTTCATCTGTGGTGTGTTTGTGCCAAATGTTTCTTGAATATGCTCCGGTAAGCTACAGCGGTCCCAAACTGTCACATTTGGATGTCCCTCGGGGTCGATAGTCGTTATAGAAATGGTACCGCTGTCAAACCAATTCACAATAGCAACATGCCCGTCACAATCAAAGACCGTTTCACTTAAATAGGTGCATGGATTGAAATCACACAGCATATTTCTTTTCGGGAACCTCGCATTAGCATAAACCGTCAGTACTTCATGGCTGCCAAATATTTGATAGATTTCTTGATTGCTCCGTTCTATCCAATACTGTGATGTAGCGATGTTTGTCTGCTGCTTGCCTCGCAGTTTCCATACGCCTTGCAGACGATACTGTTTAGCTCCCATCTTCATTTGCAGCAAGTTCAATGACCGTAGTATGGCATCGGCAGAATCGTTTACATGTTCGTATATCTCGTCAATGTTCGTTTGATAGGGGAACAGACGCTCGTTGATAGTGCCTCGGTCGTTGAACCAACGTAAAATGAATGTGCTATCAGTTATACCGAAAACTTGAACTCCCTTGTTTTCTGTTTTAGACAATTCGCCCGTAAATAACAACGGTTTGCCGTCGGGATTTGTAATGTTAAAAGTGAAAGGTTGGTTAGCAAAATATGTTGGGGAGTAATTGATCATAAGTGAGATGTTCTCCTGACAATACTTATACTGCTTGAAACTTGCCTCTACATGTTTGCCGTCTTGATGAACAATTTCAATGAGTTTGTACAATCCTTTTGGATCGTTCGTCTGCGTCTGCGCCTGCCCCACCACTGCAACTATGCTAAGCAGGATAGAGATGATTGTTTTCATAATGTTCAAATAGCTTTTCATCTCGGATAAATATACACTTTTTTATCTCCTAAGAGGCTGCCTGCTCCAATATCTGTTTGAGGGTTTTCTGGGCAGCACGGAGATACGAGATGCCAAGCGAATGCAAATCAAAATACTTGGTTTCGATATGGTTACAGAGATTTTCTAATTCCCCGCACCATAACTCAAGGTCCTCTACGTTGACCTTTTCCGCATGTTGCTCCACATAACTTTTCATTAGGAGACAAAATTGTTCGAGTCGCTCTTCCGTGCTATTCATTATGGCAGCCTTAATGCCTAAAAACGTCATGAGTATCTGATTTTTATCCGTCAAAAAATTAAAGGTTCCATTTTGGAGCAAATTAATGTTTGGCTGAAGAAACGAATTGTTTTTGCGGTCTACAATTTCCGAATAGGTCATAATAAGCCGGCCGGTAATTGTCTTCAGCCTCCTACCATTCTCGTTAATATCCTGCCACTCCAATGCGTAGCAGTGGCGCCAGCCTTCAATGCCATCATCGGTATCCATAAAGCAAGCCACGATGTAGTTCATGCCCTGTAGGCCACCAATAGTAATTTTTTTCACAAATCTTCCTAATTCGGGTTTACTGCCTATCGCGATGTGATAGGTTTCAATGGGACTCTCCGATGTTTCCAGATGTCCAGAGTGTTGCTTGAGCAAATAACAGTTGTTACTATAGCTGTCCTCATTGAAAGCATCTATTACATTCTGAATGAGATCGATTTTGTTTTTCGGCATGGAAAATGCATAGACCTCACTCACTTTTATCATCTTTTTGCCTATTTTCTCCGACTCGATGTTACGGGTAACCTCAACACCTTTTGAATTCATGAGTTTCAGGTACGCTGCTATGATGTTCGTCTGTGCCTGTAAAGGAAGTACAACAAAGCAGAGAATGGTTGATAATAATTTGATTGTTTTCATACGCTATATTATTAGAATGTTAAACTTACAATTCTCTTACATCTTGCTGCATGGCACAAATCAGTTGCATCTGCTCTTCAGCGATGGCCATACGGAGCATTTGGAGTTGATGGCGACTAATACCCTCCACACTTTCCGATATTGAAAGAACTTCCTCCTGCACCGGATTGTTTTCTGCCACAAGAACAACGTTTTTTTCCACGGCAGTGACCTCTGGCAAGATTGGAATGGCTTCCGTCGTATGTTCCATGTGAGCTTCCGTTGCAGCCTGTTTGTTTTCTTCCGCAGCAGCTACACTCGTTGTCTCAACACGACAGTTTTTTCTCTTCGGCTTCACTATATTCTCATTATAGTCTGACGCAACCACTCGTTGACCTTCAGAAGTTTTCAAGGTTTTTGAAGTTTCGGTTGGAGATGTAGTTTTCGCATGCGGAACGACAAGGGCCACCGGTTTCTCTGAATATTGTATTTTCGTCTTTGGCCAAAAAGCAAATGCCGCCACTCCGATGATGATAATAGCAACCGCAGCCACCACCTGCCATCGTCGAATGCGACGACAACTGGTGGGTGTAGCAGTAAGCTGTCCCAAAACTTTCGCTTTCAGCCCTTCGGGCATTGCTGTATCCGACTCGTTCAATGCGTGTCGCAAGGCGGGGTCGAGGAATTGACTATTCTGTTCCATGTTCCAATTTTTGTATCAATACATAAAGTCGCTTTCTTATTCGATGGAGCCGCGTAGTAACGGCGGTTCCCGATAGCGAGAGGATGAAGGCAATGTTGCGCACCGGTTGGTTGTCGTAGTAGTAGAGTGTCACGAGTGCCTGCTCCTCAGCGGTAAGCAGAGATATTGCCTTTTGTAGTGTGGCTATACGATGCTCGCTCATGTCGGCCAGTTCCGCTGTGGCCATCTCATCGGTCACGGCATCAATCTGCGTATCGTCGATGCTCAGCGTGGGAAGTCGCCGCTGGCGCACGCGCATCAAGGCGCTGTTATAGGCTATGCGGAAGAGCCACGTAGAGAAACTGCTTTTCGCTTTGAACAATGCCAACCCGGTATAGGCTTTCAGGAAAACATCCTGCACGATGTCCTCGGCTTCAACCCTGTCGCCCGTAAGTCTGGCCACCAGCCCATAGACACGCTGTCCATAACGGTCGAAAAGTTCGCCGAAAGCCGAGGTATCCCCTTGGAGCACGCGCCTGATGGTATGTTGTTCGTTGTATGCCATTTCTATTCTTTAGATGCAGAATGATGCAAAATGTCACAAAGGAAATGTATTTTTTATTGCTGTCCGGTAAAAGTTCCGTATCATGATCATGTACTACGTCAACTGCTACACGTTCTTCGAACAGCCGGAGAGAGACTGGCTTAAAATACTCGAAACGGACAATCCGCCGCCTGAAGAACTGACTCTTTTCAATTAGGGGGCTTACTTTTCTGAAAATAAAACCGCAACGCCTATTTAAAGGCATTGCGGAAGATAATTTTTGCGCATTTGAGTTTTAGCGGACAGCAATAGTTTTGATACTTCTTTCAGGATGGTTATTCTTTCTTCATGGCCGGCAGAGAGCCTCGCAGAATCGGTCTTGGAAGTTGCGTCCGTCGCGCCCGTTTCGCAGCCCTTGGTTGATGATGGCAAAGGCAAGTATGTGCTGATTGGGTGCGAGCAGATAGCCTGCCAGCGAGCTGACGCCGGTGAGGGTTCCTGTCTTGGCCCACACGTTTCCTCGCGTGAGGGGGCCCTTCATGCGGTCTTTCAGGGTTCCGTCGAAGCCTGCGCTGGGCAGCGTGGGATAGAGGTGGTCGTAAATTTGCTGGTTCTGCCATGCATAGCGTAGCAGTCGGACGAGCAGTTCAGCCGAGAGATAGTTGTATAGCGAGAGCCCAGAGCCGTCGGCCAGCCGGTAGTCGGCCGGATTGAGTCCCAGCTCCGCGATGAGCCTGCGCTCGGCTTCGTGTGCCTGAGCCGCGGTGGCAAAGGGCGTGCCCGTGGCGGCTGCCAGCTGATAGAACACGGCTTCGGCGTAGAGGTTGTCGCTCTTCTTCATCATCTGCAATAGAATCTGGTCGAGGGTGTGGCTGACGGTGCATAGCGACTGGATGCTGTCGGGGCAGACATCGTCGACGATGGTGACGGCCGTCGCTATGCCGACGTCGTTCAGCTGGCTGACCATCTGTTCGGCCAGCTGGTCGCGGCGGTTGTAGAGCAGCGGCGAGAGTGTGGGGTTGGGGTCGTCCCACGACCAGCCCTCGCCGAAGGGCAGCAGGTCCTTCATTGAGCGGTCGGTGACGATGGTTCCGCGGATGGCATTGATGCCGCGGCTGCGGATGCTGTCGATGACGACGTTCATCTCGTCGGCACTGAAGGCAGGGTCGAAGCCTCCGATGCAATAGATGCTACCAGTGAAGACGCTGTCGCAGACGGCTCCCTGGTAGCGGAAGCGCGTCTTGAGGCAATAGCTTCCCCCGAGCTCGCGCAGGGCCGTGACGGCCGTGAGGAGCTTCATGGTGGATGCCGGCCGTAGCAGCTGCCGATGGCCGTGGGTGTAGAGGGTTCGGCCGGCCGTGAGGTCGTAGACCATGATGCCCACATGGGAGGTCTCGAACATAGGGTCCTGCAGCAGGGAGTCGAGACGTGCCTTATAGTCGGTGGCAGCCTTCTGCGCCTGCACATGGGCGGCAAGCGCAAGAAGGACGATGAGGAGGAGCTTCTTCATTGGTTTCTTTCTTATTTTAATTAATAGTATTTATAGTAACTATAGTCACTATAGATACTATAGGGGCATAGCTACCTTGTCAGTGAGAACTTCAGCGAGAATCCGAAGTCGCGCGTGGTGGTGGGATAGCTGGAGGATGAGAGCAACGGGGTGTTGCCGAGCTGCTCGTAGTAGAACGTCATCGTGAGGAGCTTCGAGAGGGTGTAGTCGGCCATGAGTGAGAACTTGAAGTTCTTGTTGCCGTTGTTGGCCGTGCTGGCCATCGAGGCAATGTCGCGGATGATGGCAGCCTGCTGTCGATAGGTGAAGGTGGCGTTGAGGTTGAGGTCATGGTTGACGCCGTTCTTCTTTGTCTGCTTCTGGGTAGCGTTCTGCTGCTGTTCCTCGCCGTCGGCATCCTTCTTGGTGCTCTTCACCTTGCGATGGCTGTTGCCTCCGCCGCCGAAGAGGTTGAAGTCGTTGATCTTATAACCCCACTTCACCGACCAGTCGCTGCTGGTAGCCTCGTTGATCTGCATACTCGTCATCGAGAGCGTCAGCACGCGCGTCTTCTTGTAGTCGATGCCTGCGGTCATGTTGTTGAGGAAAGTGACATCAATGCCGAAGGGCTGCAGCTGCTCGTTGATGCTGGCCGTCGAGATGTTATACATGGAGTTGGGTATGGGCATGCCGGTGGTGGCATCGGTAATGAATCCGAGGCCTCCCATATACTCCATGAAGGTGCTGTAGGTGCTATAGGAACCCACGGCGAAGACACTCTTGTAGGAGTGCTTCAGGTTGACGCTCTTGAAGGTGCGGCGGAACCAGGTCAGCTTGGAGAGTCCGCTATAGGTGATGCTCCAGTTGGGCAGCAGCCGGGTGAGCGACGGGAAGATGTCGAGCGAATTGCCTTTCATGTTCGTATACGAGGAGAGGAAGGCCGGTATGAGGACATCGGCACTATACTTGTTCACTCCGCCGTTCTGGGGATTGAAGCGCTCGCCTGCAAGGGGTGTTCCTGCAGGATATGGCACGCCGTCGTAGCGGTTCTCGACACGCTGGCGGTAGCCTTCGAGCGAGTTGCAGAAGCGCTCAAACGACTTCGAATAGTAGCCGTTAGAGGCACTGCCCATGCCCTCGAAGGCTGTCCCGATGGAGATGGTCGTCATGTTGAACGTTCCGGTCTGTGTGGTAGGATTGCCCACATACATATACTGTATGCTCTTTCCTGCCGTCTTAGTGCGGCTGGCGTTGAAGTCAATCTTCAGGTTGCGCACGGGCTCGACGGTCATTCGCAACTGCAGGTCTTCGTTGGTATTGGTCGTAGCCGGTGTAGCCACGTCGTCGCTCTGCAGCAGCCATCCGTTGCTGCGTGCGGTCTCGATGAAGTCGTCGCCGGTCATACCGAAGGCGAAGTCGAGTCCCGGCGAGAGCAGATCGCCTCGGCGCTGTCCGAAGGCATCGCCGATGGTAGGCATGAAGCCCGGCAAGGCCATGGCGTTGGTGTTGCGATAGGTGACGCTGACGTTGCGTACCATCATCAGGAAGCGCGCTGCCGACTGTGCCGTGCGGTACCACGTGAGGTTCTCGAGGGGCTCCTTGGCTGTGACGGTGACTTTGACCTTCGTGGCCGAGTCTACCTTGGTGAGCACCTTGATGGTATTGTCGTCGAAGACCTTATACTTGATGGGGAAAGTGCGTCCGTCTTCAGTCTTGGCGGTGACGATGAGACGACGGCTTTTCTTGCCGTGCTTCACGCTGACGGTGGTGTCGGGCAAGAGCGTAATCTCGCCTTCATACCCCTTCTTGTTCTTTGGCAGCTGCTGGTTGAGAGCGCTGCCGGCCTTATTGTCGGTCGACTTGCCGTCCTGTGCCTTGTCGTCGGGCTTCTTCGTGGTGGGAGTAGTCTTCTTGGGTGTTGCGGGCGTACGGCGTATCTCCTTGTTGAAGCGGTCGTTGGTGGCCTTGAGGAAGGGGATGAGGTTGTAGAGCTTTTCGAAGTTGAGCGTCGAATTGAGACTCATGGTACGATTGTTGGTAATCGTGTTTCCAAGTGACGTACCATCTTCGAGGTCGCTGCCTCGCACCCAGGTATAGACTGCCTTGTAGCTGGCATCGGCCGTAACCCAGCTGAAGATGGGGATAAGGTTGAGCGGCACCTTGTAAGAGAGGGAGAAGTCCTGATTGTAGTCGAGAGGAGTTCCGAAGTTGCGGATACTGGTGCGGACAGAGTCCTTCCACGCTTCATAGCGGTCGGCATAGAGGTCTTTGTTGACGGGGGTATAGGGCTCTTCAATCTCGGCACGGGTAGCACTCTGGAACGACATGTGGAGGTTCTTGGTGAAGTCCCACTTGATGCTGAAGTCGCGGTTCCAAAGGAACTGCTGGTTGAAGGTCAGCGGCAACGAAGAGCCTCCGAGATCCTCCATGTCGCGCTCCTGCAGTTCGTGATAGACGCGGTTGATGTCGGTATTGAACGAAATGTTCTGGGGAAGCCAGTTGAAGGAAAGCTGCTTGGGCAGGTCGAGCCACTTGCTCTTGCTCTTGATCTTCTTCTTGAAGGGCTCGAAGGCCTTATAGACCGGCACCCACTGATAGGACATGCGGCCCTGCCAGTTGTCTTCCCGCTCGTAGACGGTTGTCTCGCCGGAAGTGTTACGGTGGGAGTGGCTGTAGGAGAAGGAGAAGTTGGCTGGGTCAATGGGCATGGGATGACGCTTGTCCAGCTGCAGTCCCAGACGGACATTAGAGAGCGAGAAGTTTGTAGTGGTTGTCTTCGTCACGGCAATACTCTCGATGGAGTCGCGCTCATGGCGATTGGTCATGGCATCGAGGGCATCACGCAGCTCCAGGTCGGTGTCGAGCGGATTATACTTCGGGCTGCTCTCTTCCTTCGTGACAGAGTAGTATAGCGGCACAGAGGCCTTCACCTTGTCAGGGAAGAACTTTCCGAGGTCGAGGCTGGTCGTGATGCTGTAGTTCATGAGGTTCTCGTTGGAACGGGTAGCTACGCCTTCCTCCAATCCGCCAAAGCCCTCAGAGAGGTAGCGTCCCTGCATGTTGAGGGTGCCGAGGTCAGAGAGCTGCATGTTGAGGTTACCCTGCGCAGCCCAGCCGCCCTCGTTGTTGTATTCCTTCAGGCGCAGTTCGTTGACCCATACCTCACCCGACTTAACCTCACTCGACTTGTTGCGCACACCGATAATCATCGTCTTCACCTCACCCAACGACGGGTTACCCATGACGGTGACACGGTTGTTGGGCCGGTCGGCATCATAAACAGAGAACTCCCTGGTATAAGAAGCCAACCCCTGGCCTTTCGCACGGTTGCGGTCACGCTTCAGGTTGGTGAAGATAGTCAGTGGCACATCGAGCATATTGTCCTCGGGCCATACGAGACGCACATCGGTGGGTGAATAGCGGTCATAGTCGTTGCGAGGCTCGGTGAGCTTCAGCGGAATCTCATATTCATAATAGTTGCTCTTGTAGTCGCTGCCGAGGCGGATGAACAGAGCCAGCTGGTTGTCCTGAAGGTTGGTAGTGTTCTGCTCCAGGGCATTGGCATGAACGAAGAGCTGCAAGCGCTTATACTGCCTCAGGTCGGTATAGGTATTCTTATAGACGGCCTTCGACTCACCGGTAGAGAGGTTGCTGACGACCATGTCGAGCGCCTGCTCATTAGACTCTACCAACTGTGGCTGGCTGGGGTCTTGCACACGGCGGATGCCTGGAGGAAGTACGTAGTTGACGGGCGTCTTGTCATTGTTTTCCTCGATATTGACTTCACTGACATTGAGTCGGCCCGAACCACTTACATTGTCTAGATTCTGCTCATAGACACGCCACTCGCCGCGCACAAGGTCGAGGCTTCCGAAGCGAAGCACGATGGGGTGTTCGAAGTTGGTCAGAAACATACGCATGAAGCGGATGCTCGAGAAATCGCTGATGGTGCCGAACTTCTGTTCGAAGTCATCGACGGGAATACGGAACTGATACCATGTGACAGGCTCCTTGTTGCCGTTGCGCAAGGTGGGCTCGCCTTCACGCTTGTCGACGATGAAGTTCTGACCCACCACCAAGTCCTGGGCTCTCAGCGAGACGTGATACTGGTAATACTTCTCATATTCGTTGAGCGTATAGTCCTGGTTGAGGTCTTCGACGTCGGGCGTTGTCTTGTAGGAAGTGTCGTAGCTTTCGTTTCTGGTATCCGAGTCGGGAGAGTTTCCCTGAGGATTGTTGATGTATTTGTACCGACGGAGGATGCTTGCCTGCATCTGGTCGTAGTCAGAGCCGCGGAAGTAATGATAGTTGTCGCGCGCCGGGTCGGCATAGATAGAGTCCCAGACAGCAGCATCGACCTTGCCCTGAACCTGGCTGAGGTAGTCCTGATAGGTTGGGAAGGCGCGTTCCTCTGTGTCGGCAAGTCCGTTCAGTCCGACGTCCTGCAGTGCACGCGAGCCACTGCTTGTGGCAAAGGCATAGTTATTGTTTATCTGGGTTGGAATCTTACCCCACTGTGTGGTTGTGAAGCTTTGTGAGCCATCGACGGGCATACCGCTCTCCTGGAACTTCTTTCCGTCGCGCAGGATGTCTTCGCTGACTTCACCAAGGTTGAAATAGAGGTCACCTCCGTATTGGTTCTCGATACCCTCACGACGGGTATAGATGAAGGGATCCATCAGCCAGAATTCGATATACTCGATGTTGGCATCTTCGAAGTCGGTGGTGTTCAACCTGCGCATCATGCCGCCCCAGTGGCTCTGCGGGTTATTGAGTTCGCCGTTGCTCTTCAGGTCGGTATTGAAGTTGTAGGGGCCTGGTTCGTTGGGATAATAGGCCACGTTGAGGATGGGGAGCATGGAGGTAGCTCCGTTATAGGTACTCTGGTCGCGGTTGGGATAGAGCTCGCGTACCGGCACCTCACGCACATAGTGGTTGGAGAGTTGGTCGAGGTCGCTCTTGATATGCCCCGGAGTAAGCGATGAGGAACGGCGGGTGAAGAGCGGGTCGATGGTATACCAAGCCATCTGCGCACGGTTATAGCCGCTGCGAAAGGTCGACTTGTCATTGCTCTCTGGGAACATCGAGGGCACACTCGATAGCATCCACGAGGTAGGTGTAGAGACGTCGGCCTTCGAGGTGGTATTCTCGAAGTCATCGAGATAGGAGGCGTTGTCTTGTGTTCCGTGGCTCTGTCCGGCGATGAGTTGGGCAAACTCTCCCACGAAGGAGATGTTGGAAGGCTGCGTCAGATGGAGCAACGGAATCTTGTCGAGCAGATTGGTGAGCCACTGACTCTCCTTTTTCCAATTCAGGTTGAAGCCCCAGAGGGTGTTGTTGAGCGGTTCTGACCCCATGGACACCTTGGTGGTGAGGGCCTGCTCGTAGAGGTGCTGAAGAGTACCGCTGATCTGGAAGTTCTTTGTGAAGTCGTATTCCCAGTTGAGTCCGAACATGGTCTTTCTCATCTGCCCATAGTCGGTATTGCTTTCCGACGAAACATTGACCGGCGTCTGTGCATCGATGATGCTCTGGTTGAGGATGCGCACTTCGCCAGCGGAATAGTCTACGGTATAGTCGGTACCTTCTGTCAGCGTGACTCCACCTGCGGTGACTACGACAGAACCCTGGGGCACGTTGACGGCTCCGAGCGAGATGACGTTCGAGCCGCGTCCACGATACTGGGCTACAATCTGATACTTGTTCTTCTCGGCAATCTGCTTGGCCACCGTCTGCGTCGAGTCGTAGAGCTCAGTGAAGGCGTATTTCTCGGCCACGGCGGCGGGGACACCTTTCTCAACAAGCGTGGCATACATGTTCTGTCCGAAGGGTTCGACTGTCGGGAAGAAGACGGTACCGCCGCTGACGGTGTAGCCCTCTACATAGTCGAAGTAGCCGTTGGCATGGGGCTTATTGTTGTTGTCGAGCCGGTCGGCTCCCATCAGCCGGATGAGAGGTTGGTCCTTCACCTGCGACTCTGGAATATAAGAAAGGTACACGCCCGCTGTGTCACTCTGGAACTTCACGTCGAGGCGGAACTTGTCCTTCTCCACTGACGAGTCGAGCCGGTAGGCATTCTTCATCATCAGGTCCCAGTTGCCTTGTGCAGGATTGTTGGAGGTATTCTTCAATGCCTTGACGAAGATGGCCTGGTTGACGTCGGTCAGGTCGCTGGCAAACTCACCCACTTGATAGGTCTGTCCACCGTAGGTATATTCGAAGGCTACAGCGAGCACCTGGTCGGTGAGCAGCGTGGTATTGAGGGTGATATATCCGAGAGCTGAGTTGACCTTATACTCCGAGGAGCTGAGCAGCACGGCACTCTCGAGCTTTTCGTAGTCGGTTCCTCCGACGAGTCCTGCCCCATCGAGGGTGGTGGCGGTCTGGTCGATGTCGCGGGCCGAGACAAGCGGTCCCACCATCTGGCTATACTCGGTGTTGGCGGCATTGGCCGGAATGGACATGCCTGTGGGAGTGAAGAGCGGGCTGCTGATGTGTTCGTTCTCGCCAAGGTCGGTCAGTGCGATGATGTCGCGGGTGTTCTGCGTCGTACCGCGCTTGTTGGTCACCCAGACTTCCACTCGGTTGATCTTCACGCCCGTCAGAAGATTGGGCAGGGTCTTCATGCCGTCGCTGTAGCGGTCGCGGAAATACTGCGAGAGGAAGAAGTGGCGGTTTTCTTCATAGTTAGCCACGTTGAGCTCCTTGGTCGTCAGCTGCACGCCGCCCTTGGTTGATACGCTGGTGTTGGATGACTTCTTCTGCGAGACGACGGTCTGCAGCTTCAGCTTGCCGAACTGGAGGTCTGTGCGCAGACCGAAGAGTGAGCTGGCTCCTCGGATGAGCGAAGAGTTGGCGGGGAAGGACACGTTGCCAGCCTCGACGAGCTTGATGATTTCGTCTTCCTTACCGTCGTACTTCAGCTTCATGTTCTGTGCATCGGCGGCGATGGTGGCATCGGTGTTGTAGTTGAGGTTCATGTTCACCTTGTCGCCCACCTTACCATTCATGTTCAGGTTGATCTTCTCATCGAAGTCCATCGTTGTGGTTTTTCTGTTGCGGATGGGCAGTGAGGGGTTGTCGACGTTCTTCATGGTGAGTCCGAACTTCAGCTCGGCCGTTCCCTGCGTCTTGATTCTCACACCGCCTGGACCAAACACTTTCTCGGCCGGGCCAAGGTCGAAGTGCATGTCGGTGAAGTCAAACTTCTCCTTGCCCTGGGCCTCATAAGTCTCGGCATTCTTCTTGCGGAAGAAGTCGGTGAAGAGCTGCTGCTGGCTCCAGTTCAGATACTCCTGCATGGACATCATGATGGGGGGGCTGACATAGCTGTTTCCGATGCGCTGGCCGAGCACGTAGCTGTCGAGTGTGTCGTTATAGACGACGTTCTGCTGCAGGTTCTCCGGCCGCTGCAGGTCCATGGCGTTCTGCCGGAGGTCGTCGTCGGTGATGGGCACAGTGCGCTGCACCTTCCAGCGGGTGTGGAGCAAGGAGTCGGGGATGTCGTCCTCAGAGGCGAGCGTAGGCTGCGCCTTGGGCTTGGCAACGGTGTCAGGGGGAGCCGCCTGCTCAGGAGTCCGAGCCTGGGAGAAGGTTGATACAGACGCAGCATAGCTGACAACGACAGCCGCCAGCAATGCTAATAATAAGATGTGTCTGTATCTTTGCATTTCTTAATCTACTTAATCATCTGCAGTGCTTTCTTGATGACTTGCTCAACGGGCATGTCGGGCTCTGCAGTGAGGATGGAGGTGACAACCTTCGAAGACGGCGCGGGCGGGAAACCCAACATCACCATGGCCTGCACGGCCTCGTTGCGTACGTCGTTGTTCACCATCATGTCGGCATGGCTGCCCGTTGCACTGAGTTCCGTGGCCACGCCAGAGGCGACAATCTTGTCCTTCAGGTCGACGATGATGCGCTGGGCCGTGCGCAGACCGATACCCTTCACGCTCTTCAGCATGCGTTCGTCGCCGTTGGCTATGACGTTGCACAGCTCCTTGGGCGAGAGACTCGAGAGTATCATTCTGGCCGTGTTGGCTCCTACGCCACTCACCGTAATGAGCAGCCTATAGAGCTCGCGCTCTTGCTTCGTGGCGAAGCCATAGAGCGTGTAGGAATCGTCGCGCCCACCGGTCATAATAGCCTCGTGGACGTAGAGCTTCACTTCCTTCTGCGTCTGAATGGCGCTGTAGGTGTTGAGCGAGATATTCAGCGCAAAGCCCACTCCATGAGCCTCAATAGTGGCCATGGTGGGGGTGATTTCCGCGAGTTCTCCCCTGATGTATTCTATCATATACAAAAAACTTTTTAGCCGCCCCGCGAAGGCGGCGTTCACGTATTAATACATTCTTTCTAACGTCGCAAATGTCTTTTTTATTGTATTGCGCTGAAAAAAAGTTGGTTTTTACCGTGGCTCCGCCCTGAAATCTTTGACTTTTCTCACTGACTTCAGCCGACAGTGACCAAGTTATCTTCCGATGATAACAGGCACGTCAGCCGTTGATATCATTGAAAATATGAGTTAAATAAAATTAATAGCGACTCGATAATCTTGGCACTCTCCTGCCTTTTCTGTATTTTTGCAGGGCAAAATGACATCAAAAACAACGGATAACAAACAATTATGAAGAAAATCAGAGCAGCCGTCGTCGGATACGGCAACATCGGACGCTACACCGTGGAGGCCCTTCAGGCTTCCCCCGACTTTGAAATTGCAGGCATCGTGCGCCGCCAGGGCGCTCAGGACAAGCCGCTCGAGCTGACACCCTACGAGGTGGTGAGCGACATCCGGGAGCTCAAAGACGTCGACGTGGCCATCCTCGCCACGCCAACCCGCAAATGCGAAGAAACTGCCAAGAAGATACTGCCACTGGGCATCAACACCGTCGACTCGTTTGACATCCATACTGGCATCGTTGACTATCGTCGCACCCTCGACGCCATCAACCGCCAGACGGGCACCGTCAGCGTCATCGCCGCAGGATGGGATCCGGGCAGCGACTCCATCGTGCGCACTCTCATGCAGAGCCTCGCGCCGAAAGGACTCAGCTACACCAACTTCGGACCAGGCATGTCGATGGGACACAGCGTCTGCGTGCGCTCGAAGGATGGCGTACGCAATGCCCTCTCAATGACCATCCCCCTCGGCGAAGGCATCCACCGACGCATGGTCTACGTCGAACTGGAACCAGGCGTAAGCCTCGAGAAAGTGACGGCAGACATCAAGGCTGACCCCTACTTCGCCAACGACGAGACACACGTCTTCCAGGTTGAGAGCGTCGACGACGTACGCGACATGGGCCATGGTGTGAACCTCGTCCGCAAGGGTGTCTCCGGAAAGACCCAGAACCAGCACTTCGAGTTCAACATGACCATCAACAACCCCGCCCTCACCGCCCAGGTGCTCGTCAACGTTGCCCGCGCCACCCTGCGCCAGCAACCCGGTTGCTATACGATGGTAGAGTTGCCCGTCATCGACCTCCTGCCCGGCGACAGGGAAGAGCTCATCCGCCATCTGGTATAAGCCGCCGTCACCCAGCAGGCCGCAAAGTAGTTGCTGCCTGCCCCACCCTTTACACTTCAGAATATAAAGAAAACTATGAAAAATAAAAAACTGCTACTGGCCGCATCCGTCATGCTGATGAGCATGATGCCTGCCGGCAACGTCATCACCAAGCAAGGTGGTGAGACCATCGTCAACACCAAGACGCTCACTAAAGCCATCCGAGGCTATAAGTACACAACCCCCGTGGAAATCCACATCAAAGGCAACAAAATCACCAAAGTGGAAGCCCTGCCCACCAAGGAGACGCCCGAGTTCTTCGACTTGGCCAAGGCCGTGCTGAAGAAATATGCCGGCAAGGACATCAAGAAGGCACAAACCATGAAAGTAGATGCCGTCTCTGGGGCCACTATGTCATCGGAAGCACTCATCAAGAACGTGCAGGAAGGCCTCAGATACTACGAAGAGAACCAAAAATAACAAACCACTTACCACAAACATTCTCTATGGCAAAACAAATAACCGACAAAGTAAGCTGGGTCGGTAAAGTTGACTGGGAGCTCACCCGCTTCCATGGTGACGAATATTCCACCCACCGAGGCAGCAGCTACAACTCCTATCTCATCCGCGACCGGAAAGTGGCACTCGTCGACACCGTCTGGCAACCCTACGACCGTGAGTTCGTAAGCAGGCTAAAGCAGGAAATCAACCTCCACGACATCGACTATATCGTAATGAACCACAATGAGATAGACCACAGCGGAGCCCTGCCCGAACTGATGCGCGAGATACCTGATACGCCCATCTACTGCACACAGAAAGGCGAAGCCATCCTTCGCGGACACTATCATCAGGACTGGAACTTCATCAACGTCAAGACGGGTGACACTCTCTCGCTGGGCGATACCACACTGACCTTCGTCGAAATGAACATGCTGCACTGGCCCGACTCCATGCTCACCTATTTCGACGGCGACGGTGGCATCATGTTCTCTAACGACGCCTTCGGACAGCACTTTGCAACAGAGTCGCTCTACAACGACACCGTCTGTGAGGCTGAACTGATGTATGAGGCTGAGAAATACTTCGTCAACATCCTCAACCTCTACAGCCCCATGGTGCTGAAAAAGATACAGCTGATTCTCTCGATGAACCTCTCGGTGCGCATGATCTGCCCAAGCCACGGAGTGATCTGGAAGAACCAACCGATGCAAATCATTGAAAAATATCAGGCTTGGGCCAATGCCTACCAGGAGAACCAGATTACCATTGTCTACGACACCATGTGGCAATCAACACGCAAGATGGCTGAAGCCATTGCCGACGGCATCCGCGATGCTGCGCCCAATACAATGGTCAAGATACTGAACATCACCCACGACGACAAGAACGATGTCCTCACCGAGATATTCCGGTCGAAGGCCGTCCTCGTAGGCTCACCTACCATCAACTATGGCCATTCCTTCGCCATTGCAGGACTGCTGGAGATGATGAAGGGCCTAAAGTTCAAGAAGAAGAAAGCTGCTGCCTTTGGCTCCTACGGATGGAGCGGCGATGCGGTCAAACAAATCAGTGCCCGACTGGCAGAGGCTGGATTCGAACTCGTGAACGAAGGCATCAGCAAGCTGTGGGTGCCCGACCAGACAAGCCTTGACGACTGCCGGACCTATGGCCGGGATTTTGCCGACGCGTTGTCGTAAAAAAACTTCTATCAAAAAGACAAGGGGCGAAATGCACTGGACAATGTGCGCTTCGCCCCTTTCTTATTTATACCAAATGTTGTTCAATAGCCATTCTGACAAGCGTGGCAGTGTTGGGAGAGCCGAGTTTCTGGCGAATATATTTGGTGTAGCTATGCACCGTCTCGAAGGCGAGACATAACTGGTCGGCAATCTCTTTCTGAGAGTATCCGTCGACGATAAGCCGTAGGATTTCCCGCTCGCGAACCGTCAGCTGGGCGGGACACTCTTGACCACAACACATTATTTGGCGGGCTTCCTCGCAAATATAGGCAGCCCCTTTGGCAACGGTCTCAATGGCTTCCTTGAGTTCATCGGCACTACAGCTCTTGAGCAGATAGCCCTCCACGTTGTTGTTCAGGGCACGCTTGATGACGGCGGGCTCAGCATACATGGTGAAGATGATGATGCGTGTCTGCGGACTCTGCCGGCGCAACTGTCCGACAGCATCGATGCCGTCGCCATCGGGCAAGGCCACATCGAGCAGCAGTATGTCAGGATGGTGCTCAGCCAAAAACGAAACGGCAGACTCAAGGGTGCCACAAATGGCAACGACTCGGGCTGATGATTGGGAGTGAATAAGTTGGGAAACACCTTCTGCAACAAGACGATGGTCGTCGGCTATCACTATTTGTATCATACGCTCTTAAGGCTTTGATGGATGGTTTTCGGCTGCAAAGATAGTGACTTTCCTGCTTTTCCGCAACCCCCCATTTGGGGGTTTCTTAGGTAGTATGAGGTATCTCGATATTGATTTCCGTTCCTTTCCCTGGTTCCGACACCATATCAAGCCTTCCGCCAACGACGCTCAGCCGCTCCTGAAGGTTCTGCAGTCCGGAACCTTCTTCCTGTCCCAGATGGCTCTTGAGCCCACCGTTGCCATCATCGCTGACATTAATGGCCGTGAAGTCTTCGCCCGCCACCATCTGCACCCTGATATGCTCGGCCCCGGAACTCTTCACTGCGTTGTTCACAAGTTCATAGACAATGCAGTAGATGGTCTCTTCGTGACGGATGCGTTTCTCGTCGCCCACGAAAGAGAAGGTGACATTCTTCATAGTCTGGCAATAGTCGCGCAGGGCAGTGCGCAGACCGTGGCGCTGCAATGAGTCGGGCAACAGATGGTGCGACACGTTGCGCATCTCGCTGATGGCCTCGTCGGTCAGCACAACGGCTGTCTTGTCCTGTTGAGCATCGTCGGCAGGAATGCTGTCAGCAAGTTTCAGTTTCAGTGCCGTCAGGATGCCTCCCAGCCGGTCGTGCAGGTCGCGGGCTATGCGGACACGCTCTTCCTGTTCGCCCTGAAGTTTGGCAACAATCCGAGAGCGCTCCTGATTCAGCCGGATGTTGCGCCAGACGAGATAGATGGCCAGCAACGAAAGCAGGAGCAGGGCCACTGAGAGGGCCGTGATGACCATCAGCCAGCGACGCTGCTGCTCGAGATGGCTGATGGTGAGTCCTTTCTTATCAGTCTCATAGATGACTTCCATCTCAGAGAGGGCCGACTGATAGTGGTCTGTGGCAAACTGCTCCATCATGTTATATATCTTGTTGACATAGGTGCGAGCCTCGTCTTTCTGACCAAGTTCGATGCAGATATGGGCCAGCAGGACGTAACAGCTGACGTCGGTGAAGCTGGCCAGGGAGTCTTCGTGGACCGACTGAAGGGCATAGTCGTAGGCCTGCTGCCACTGATTCTCGGCCATGGCCACCTCGGCATTAACGGCGAAGATGTCGCAACGATTCTCCGACATCAGGTCGCCATCTGCAAAGGTAAGCGCCTCGCGGGCATAGGCCTTGGTCTTGGGCAGGTTACGATAGGCATCCTTCAGATAGATACGTGCCAGCTCGGCCAGGATGGTGGTATAGTCACCGGGCTCTTCAGCGCGGTGAGCGTGGTAGTAGCCGTAGGCGGCCTGCGCCGTCTGCAATGCCTTGGCCGGATCTTGACCGAGGTAGACCTTTGTCAGTCCCTTCTGAGCCAGGGCCACCATGAGCGAGTCTTCAGAGAGCTTTCCCTTCTCGATGGCCTTCAGGAAGTTCTGTTCAGCACTCTGCATGTTGCCCATCGAGAGATACATCTCGCCGATGTTATGATAGATGATGGTCTGGCTCTGCAGCCAGTTGTGGCGTTCGAAGATGGGCAATGCGCGCTGGTAGTACTCAATGGCAAGGTGACATTTGTCCTGCAGGTTATACAGGTTGCCGATGGCCCCATATAGCTGCGAGAGGTTGTCGTCGATGTCTTCCTGTGTGTACCTTGGGTCACCCTTGAGCGAGTCGGTGACGGCCAGCGCCTGCTGAAAATAACCAAGAGCGGTGTCGAAGTCATCATCGCCATAGGCTGCCAGACCGAGGTTATAGAGGGCACTCTCGCGGGCATTGGGTGTATCGAGCTGATAGCTCAGTGCCAGCGCCTTCCGTGCATACATGACAGCCTTGTCGCCGTCAAGAGGCATGTAGCCGCTCATCAAATCCATGTAAGCCTTCAGCAGTTCCTTCCCCTTCGGAGGATGGCTGCCGGCAAGTGCCGCCTCGGTCTCTTCGATGTGGCGGTTGCGATGGTCACGATAGGCGTGAAGAACAGCTATGTTGCACAACAACAATGAGATAAGAATAGCAAGTCTAAATTTCTTCATGCGGACAAAGGTAATGAATTTCTTCCTAACAGCCAAGTTTTTCCTGCTTTTCTATACCTTATTATATATAGGAACATGAAAATACCCCCAAAAGGGGGATTGCACAATCGACAACTAATCTCTATCTTTGCACCGATAATAGTAAAAAACACCAATAAAAGCGAAAAATGATTATGAAAAAACTCATTGCAATCCTCATCCTGATCTTGGCCTGCTGCATGGAGGCCGACGCGCAGGCATTTCTGAAAAAGCTCGGCGAGAAGGCCATCGAAAAGGCCAAGGAGAAAATCGAAAGCAAAGTAGAAAGAACCGTCGACGGCGAAATGGACGAAGTCCTCGACGGCAAGAAGTCGAAAGACAAAGGCTCCAAGAAGTCGAAAAATGCTTCCGACGACATTGAAGCCGCCGAGGCCGACCCTTCAGCAGCCTCATCAAACGACTTCAAACGTGGCGCAGTAATCCTGTTCCAAGACGACATCACAGGCGAGACCGTCGGCGAATTCCCCTCGAAATGGGACATGTTCCAAGGAACAGTAGAAACCAAGACGCTCGGAGGGATAAAAGCCATCAACTTGACCGACAATGCCCAAGTGCAGCCGCTCATCAAAGAGCAGGGAGCCTATCTGCCAGAAGAGTTCACAATCGAGTACGACTTCTACTACTGGAATCAGAAGGACGATATCGGCCTGAACGACATGAAACTGATTCTTGCTGCTACCAAAGAGCGTACAGATTTCCCGGGCGAAGGCTATGACTCCGGTGAAAGGACTGCATTTGTGCTGAGACATGGTGTCTGTAACACCCCGGAACATGGGTATTTGTTCAACGGAAACCATGAAGGCTCATTTGAATACACTTTCAAAAAGGGATGGAACCATGTTGCACTGTCGTTCAACAAGCGAGCGCTGAAAGTCTATTTCAACGACAAACGCGTGGTGAACCTTCCTCGCGTGAGCCAGCCCAACTGGATGTGCATCCAGGTACCATACGACTATCAAAACCTCACCTTCTTCCGCAACATCGTCATAGCCAAGGGAGCCGTCGCTCTCTACGACCGCGATGCCCAGTCGATGACTGCCGTCGAGAAGGCCATCGTCGAGACTGGCAAGTTCGTTACCAACAACATCCTCTTCGACACAGGCAAGGCCACACTCAAGCCAGAGTCGATGGCCGAGATTGCCAAGGTAGCCGACTACATGAAGAACAACCCCACGGCCCGTTTCGAAGTACAGGGCCACACCGACAACCAAGGCTCCGACAAGATTAACGACCCGCTCTCTCAGCAGCGCGCCGAAGCCATCGTCACGGCCCTTGTCTCGCTGGGTGTCGACGAGTTCAACCTCCGCGCCGTCGGCAAAGGCTCCCACGAACCCGTTGCCGACAACAAGACCGAAGCCGGCCGTGCCCAAAACCGCCGCGTTGAATTTATCAAGCGGTGAGCGCAGAGCCAAGCTTGCTTGAGCTATGCCGAGCCGCGCCGATAAATGGACAACGTCAATTCGTCAAGCGGTGAGCGCAGAACCAAGCTTGCTTGAGCTATGCCGAGCCGCGCCGATAAATGGACAACGTCAATTCGTCAAGAAATAGCAACCCACAATCATAGAAACCTAAAACGACAAGGTGTCCATGTGACTCCTTGTCGCTTTTTCTTTTTTAAGGTAACAAGAATATTTCTTTATACACCCTTTCTGAGGCTTCGAGGCATCCCCCTATCGTTTTCGGGGGGTGAGGGTGATGAGGGGGATGAGCATTTCCTCCATCGAGATACCGCCGTGCTGGAAGGTGTCGCGATAGTAGGAGACGTAATAGTTGTAGTTGTTGGGATAGGCGAAGAAGGTGTCTCCGGTGGCAAAGACGTAGGTGGTCGAGATGTTGGGCGATGGCAGCTGGGCCTGACGGGGATTGCTGATGGTGAAGACTTCCTTGGCGTTGTAGTTGAGGTTTCGCCCGAGCTTGTAGCGCAGGTTGGTATTGGTGTTTCTGTCGCCGATAATTTTGACGGGTTTGGAGGCTCGTATGGAGCCGTGGTCGGTTGTGATGACGACGCGATAGTCTGTCTGCGCAAGTCGTCGCAGCAGGTCGGCTATTCCAGAGTGGCGGAACCACGACTGGGTGATGCTACGGTAGGCTGACTCGTTGTTGGCGAGCTCGCGCACCATCTTGGACTCTGTGCGGGCATGGGAGAGCATGTCGATGAAGTTGACGACGACGACGTTGAGCTGGTTGCCCAGATGGGTATTGAGTCGTTCGAGATAGCGCTCAATGCCTGCAGAATCATTAATTTTTGTATAAGAGAAGGTGTCGTGGCGGCGGTAGCGGTCGAGCTGGGTCTGTATGAGCGGGGCCTCGTTGAGGTTCTTGCCTTCTTCCTCGTCTTCGTCGACCCATAGGTCGGGGAAGAGGCGGGCTATCTGCTCGGGCATGAGTCCGCTGAAGATGGCGTTGCGGGCATACTGTGTGGCGGTGGGCAGAATGCTCATGTAGATGTCTTCATCGATATCGAACTGCTCGGCTATCTCCGGGGCGAGGATGCGCCACTGGTCGAAGCGGAAGTTGTCGATGACGATGAGGAATACTTTCTCTTGCTGGTCGAGCAGGGGAAATATCTTCTGCTTGAAGACGGAGGGTGAAAGGAGTGGCTGGGGATTGGGGCTGCTGACCCAATCCAGGTAATTCTGCTTGACGAACTTGGCAAAGCCGATGTTGGCTTCTTCTTTCTGCATCTGCAGCAAGTCGGTCATGTTGCTATCGGTGGAAGATAGTTCCAGTTCCCAGCGTACCAGGCGGCGGTATACTTCGCACCAGTCGGTGAAAGTTCTGCACTGACTGATTTGCGTGGCGATGTCCTGATAGCTCTGCTGATAGCCCGTCTGTGCTGTTTCGGTCTCGAGCGCTCGGCGGTGGATGTTCTTTTTCAGCGTCAGGAGAATCTGGTTGGGGTTGACGGGCTTGATGAGGTAGTCGGCAATCTTGGAGCCGATGGCCTGGTTCATGATGTCTTCCTCCTCGCTTTTTGTCACCATGACGACGGGTGTGGCTGGTGTGATGTCCTTGATGCGCTGCAGCGTCTCAAGGCCAGTGAGTCCGGGCATCATCTCGTCGAGCAGGATGAGGTCGAAGGTCTGTTGCTGACACTGGTCAACGGCGTCGGTGCCGTTGGTCACGGTGACGACATCGTAGCCTTTCTTCTGGAGGAACAGGATGTGGGCCTTGAGGAGTTCTATCTCGTCGTCAACCCAGAGGAGTTTATAGTTCATGTATCGCGGGTTTGGGGCTTTTCTTAGAACCCGTCAAGGTCGAAGTACTCGTCGTCGATGTCATCGGTATCGAGGGGTTTCTTCTTGGCAGGCTGTTTCTTGTTATTGTCGGCAGGCAGGATGATTTCGTCCTCGCCGAGGTTGTTGTCCTTGCGGTTGTTCTTTGTATTGTCGGCAGGCAGGATGAACTCGTCCTCGCCGAGGTTGTTGTCCTTGCGGTTGTTCTTTGTATTGTCGGCAGGCA
>CAMHUI010000005.1 GCA_946188345.1 uncultured Prevotellaceae bacterium
TATATTTCAATCATTTCAAAGAACGCTTAGCGATTTTTAGTGGACAACAATGATTAGTAATTAGTAATTATGATTTGCTCTACGAAGATGGCGGCCGAGGGGTAAGCCAATGAGGAATGTAGTATGAATATATCGATTATTGCTGCGGTGGCCAAGAACAGGGCCATCGGATTTGAGAATAAGCTTTTGTATTGGCTGCCAAACGACCTGAAGCGGTTTAAGCAGCTGACGACGGGCCACACGATTATCATGGGCCGTCGCACTTTTGAGTCATTGCCCAAAGGTGCTCTGCCCAACCGCCGGAACATCGTCTTGAGCCGCACGACGAAGGCGCTGCCGGGCTGCGAGTGCTTCCCTACGCTGGAGGAAGCCTTGAACCATTGCGAGGCCGACGAGGAGGTGTTCATCATCGGTGGCGCCAGCGTATACCGCCAGGCCATGGCTGTGGCCAACCGGCTCTGCCTGACTGAGATTGACGACACACCCAAAAATGCTGACGCCTTCTTCCCCTCGTACAAGGGTTGGAAAGTCGCCAGCATTGAGCGGCATGGGACCGACGAGCGGCATGCCTTCAGCTATGCCTTCGTGGACTACGTGAAAGAATAAGGGAGCGCTTGCACGCTCCCTGAAACTGAACAGACAAACTACTCGTCGAAGAGTTCGTCGGGCACGTCAACGATAGGCAGTTGCCTATTGATGATGGCATTGAACGACACGATGGTCTCGCTGCGCGAAAGGCCCAGCGGCTGCAGTTTGTCGTGGATGATATTCAGCAGATGGTGGTTGTTGAGCGCATAGACCTTGATGAACATATCAAAGCCGCCTGTGGTATAGTGGCACTCAACAACTTCCGGGATGTTTCTGAGTTTCTCAACCACCTCGTCGAATGTCTCGGGATCTTTCAGATAGAGACCGATGTAGGCGCAGGTCTCATAGCCAATCTTCTCTGGGTCGATATTGAACTGAGATCCCTTCAGCACTCCAAGATTGTTGAGTTTCTGAATGCGCTGATGGATGGCGGCGCCACTTACCTTACACTCTCTTGCCACCTCTAGAAAGGGGATGCGTGCATCTTCAGAGATAAGACGCAGGATTTTTTTGTCTAACTGATCTAATTGATGATGTCCCATGATTATGTATGTTTAATAAATTTCTATGCAAAGGTAACACATTTTTTTCATTATTCAATGAAACATAATGAAAAAGTAACAATTTAAAGACATTTTTGTCTTTTTAATCCTGTCAGCCATAATCCGGTGAAGGTAATCAAGCCGTTAAGCATGAGCAATTCGTAACCGAAATGATAGCCTGCGAGGTTGCTGGCCATCACGTCAATGGCCCATGAGATGAGCGGCGAGGCCACCGCAATATATGGTACGAGACGGTCGTTGACCTGTCGACGGGTGAAGAGTCCGAAGGCGAAGAGTCCGAGCAACGGACCGTAGGTGTAGCTGCACATGATGTAGATGGCATCGATGACACTGGTCGAGTTGACCATTCGGAAGAGTAGGATGAAGAGTGTGAAGACCACGGCCATTCCGATGTGCGAACGCTTCCGAAGTCTTTCATCGTCAGCCCGGCCGCAGATGTCGACACACCAGCTCGTCGTCAGGGCGGTGAGTGCCGAGTCAGCCGAAGAGAAAGAGGCGGCAACGATGCCGATGGAGAAGAATATGACGACGATTTGACCGAGCATGCCCGAGGCCGCGAACATCGGGAGCAACTCGTCGCCTTTCATGGTCTCCACGTCAAGGCCTTGCTGCCGGGCCAAGGCCATCAGCAGCACGCCAAGTGAGAGGAAAAGCAGGTTGACAGGAAAGAAGGCCAGCCCATAGGTGCACATGTCCTTCTGTGCATCGCGCAGCGAACGGCAGGTCATGTTCTTCTGCATCATGTCCTGGTCGAGTCCGGTCATGACGATGGTGATGAAGATGCCAGAGAAGAACATCTTCCAGAAGTTCTGTTTCGATATCCAGTCATCGAAGACGAAGATGCGGCTGTGGCTGTCGTTGGCAATCAGGCTGACAGCCTCTGAGGGTGTCAGGCCTAGCGCGCCTATTACCTTAAATATAATAAGGAGCAGGGCGGTGAGCATACAGACGGTCTGGAAGGAGTCCGTCCACACCAGCGTCTTGATGCCTCCGCGGCGGGTATATAGCCATATCAACGCCACCATTACGGGCACAGTCACCCAGAAGGGCACACCCAAGGCATCAAGCACGAAGCGCTGAAGGATGAAGCACACGACAAAGAAGCGCACTGCAGCGCCCGTCATCTTCGACAGGAGGAAGAAGCAGGCTCCCGTCAGGTAGGAGCGCTGCCCAAGACGCTGGTTCAGATAGGAATAGATAGTGGTGAGGTTCAGTCTGTAGTATACGGGCAAGAGGATGAAGGCTACTGCCAGATAGCCGAAGAAAAAGCCCAGGCAAGTCTGCAAATAGGTCATGTCGGTGCGCACAACCATACCCGGTACCGAGATGAACGTAACGCCGGAGATGCTGGCACCCACCATACCAAAGGCCACCATATACCACGGGCTCTGTCTGTTGGCGCGATAGAAGGTGTCGTTGGTTGCCTTGCGCGACGTCAGCCTGCTGAACAGCAGCAAGGCAGAGAAGTAGATTAGTATGGTAAGTACGATGGTCATGTCTGATGGCTCAGGCGGTTCCTATTAATTTCTTTCGAGAGCACACCTACAGATAGCTGTTCAACCGGGCAACGACTTCACCAGCCCAGCTGAGGTCCTGTCCCACCATGAAGTGCATGGAAGGATGTTCGCGCAGCGTGGTCTGGATGACGACCTGATAGTCGTTGGCCATATACGGATTGGCTGTATTGTTGAAGGTCACGTCGACTATCTCTTCCCTGCGCACCTTGACGCCACCGACGACGAAGAATCCCTGACTGTCGTAGACCAGCACGACGCTGTTGGCCTCATTGCCTCTGGCGGCATTGAAGAGGATGACGTCGTCGGGCTCGCCATAGAGATGCACCAGCGAGTCGACAGTCTTGGTGGCAGGCAGGGGCTCGTCGCTTACTGAATACTCATACTGGGGTTCGTGCTTCTTGCAGAACAGCCCAACGAGATAGCCTACGACGAGGGTAAAGATGCCTGTCACGCCGCCACATACCACCAGCAGTCCGCTGGCGATGGCGGAAAGGATATTACTTCTTTGCATATAAGGTGTTATGAGAGAGTCTGCAGATAGCGTTCAGCCTCGAGGGCGGCCTGACATCCCGAGCCGGCAGCCACCACCGCCTGACGGTAGTGCGGGTCGGCGCAGTCGCCCGCGGCAAAGACGCCCGCCAGCTTCGTGCGCGGGGTGCCGTCGAGGGTCTTGATGTAGCCAGTCTCGTCGAGGTCAATCCACTCACGGAAAATCTCCGTGTTGGGCCGGTGACCGATGGCGAGGAAGAATCCGTCAATCTTGATGTCGACCAGCTGCTCGTCGGCTTCGCCCTTTCGGCGTACCAGATGGGCACCCTCCACCCCACCCTCGCCAAAGAGTCCGAGGGTGTTGTGTTCGAAGAGCACTTCTATCTTTTCGTTTTCAAAGACTCGGCGCTGCATCACCTCCGAGGCGCGCAGGTAGGGCTTGCGCACAATCATATAGACTTTCTGGCAGAGCTGTGCCAGATAGAGCGCTTCCTCGCAGGCGGTGTCGCCGCCGCCCACCACTGCCACGGTCTTCTTGCGATAGAAGAAGCCGTCGCAGGTGGCACAGGCCGAGACGCCGATGCCGTTGTATTTCTTCTCATCTTCCAGTCCGAGGTACTTGGCCGAAGCTCCCGTGGCAATGATGACGGAGTCGGCTTCTATCTGCTCGCCGCGATCGGTGGTGAGCACATAGGGACGCTCCGAGAAGTCTACGGCCGTAATAACGCCGTCGCGGATATCAGCCCCGAAACGCTCAGCCTGCCGGCGCAAGTCGGCCATCATCTGGTTGCCGTCAACGCCGTCAGGATAGCCTGGGAAATTCTCTACGATAGTGGTCTGGGTGAGCTGTCCACCCATCTGCATGCCGCAATACTCCACGGGCTGCAGGTTGGCACGGCCGGCATAGATGGCCGCTGTATAACCGGCAGGACCGCTGCCGATAATCAGACACTTGACATGTTCCATATTGGGAGGAGGGGGACTTTTATTTCAACAATGCTTCCACCTGCTTGGCGATGACTTCAATCTTCTCCGTCGGCTCGAAGCGGGCCACGACGACACCGTACTTGTTGACGAGGAATTTCGTGAAGTTCCACTTGATGTCGGCCTTCTGCTTGTAGTCGGGGTCGGCCTCAGAGAGCATCTTGTCGAGGATGGGAGCAATGGGATGGCTCTCGTCCCAACCGGCAAAGCCCTTCTGCTCCTGCAGGAACTTGAACAGCGGGTCGGCCTCTGGACCGTTGACCTTCACCTTCTTGAAGCGGGGGAAGTCGGTGCCGAAGTTCAGCTTGCAGAACTCATGGATGCTCTCGTCCGTACCAGGTGCCTGCTGACCGAACTGGTTGCAGGGGAAGTCGAGAATCTCGAAACCCTGTGAGTGGTAGTTGCGGTAGAGCGCCTCCAACTCTTCATACTGGGGAGTGAAGCCACACTTCGTGGCGGTATTGACAATGAGCAGCACTTCGCCCTGATAAGAGCGCAACGAAACATCCTGACCCTTGCGGTCTTTAACGGTGAAATCAAAAACGGTTTTCATCTTTTTTATTTTACTATTGGTGATTGTATTCTAAATTCTTTTCCTTTGCAAAGATATGAAAAAAGGATGAAAGAAGGAAAAGCAAAACGGAAAAATAACATCTTTTGACGACTTTTTCCGAAAAATAGGGTTTTCCCGATGCTTATTAGGACATTTCCTCTTGCGGAAATAGAATAATTTTTGTAATTTTGTAGGCAGAAACAGACAATAACAACAAAACAACAGGAGATAAAAACATGAAAAAGCTCTTTACACTCATCACGGCGGTCATGATGATGGCGCTCGGTTCTGCCACGCTGACCTCGTGCAACGACGACCAGGAGATAGCCTACTATCTGGCCGGCGAATGGCAGGGAGAGATCACGTCTGTCATGACCAACGAGAGATTCAACGTGACGATGTTCTTCGACCAGAACGCCAACGACTACTATTCGACCAGCGGCACAGGCTACGAGGTTGACTGGGGCTGGCAGGGCCGTAGCAGCAGAATGGCCTTCACATGGTACGTGCGCAACAGAGGCATCCGCATCAACTATCAGGACCGCACGCGCGTCATTGCTGAATGGGACCAGCTGCCCTACAACGCCAATCCCGGACAGCGCTTCTCGGGCTACTTCGTCGACTGGGACACCGGCGAGACCCTCGCCGAGTTCTATCTCGTCAAGATGGGCTACTAAATCCCCACACACCCACAACCAACAGCCCGCCTCTCCTTGCCGGAGGGGCGGGCTTTCCTGTATATGAAGGATATATATCATGCCGCGACCGACACTTGGTCGCGAGGAGACCAGCCCTTGGTCACATGGAGACCAGCCCTTGGTCACATGGAGACCAGCCTTTGGTCACATGGAGACCAAGCCTTGGTCACAACGAGACCAGATAGCGGGCTTGTTTTTGGTCACGACGAGACCAAAAATCGGGCACCAACTTGGTCTCGTCGAACATCGCTTAGACTCTTTATATAAAGGCGCTCCCGAATGTAGCCTGTTTTTGTCAATTTCCAAAGTGGGCCTTGCTCGGAGAAAATGAATGACAGAAAGAATCGCTCAACAAGAACGGAACGACTGACCTGATAATAAGAAAAACAGGCGACACATCTCACTGGATGGTCCGCCCGTTTCCTTATACCTTTACCTGAATTATCAGATGAGCCGCATGCCGTTGGCCTCACATTCTCTGCGCATGTCGTCGGGCCAGATGCTGGCCTGAATCTCTCCGATGTGGGCCTTGTGCAGCATCACCATGCAGAGTCGGCTCTGACCGATACCTCCTCCGATGCTCAGCGGCAGCTGGCCGGAGAGCAGTTCGCGGTGGAAGTAGAGCGTGCGGCGGTCAGTCTTGCCCGAGAGCTGCAGCTGTCGGTCCATAGCCTCCTCGTCGACGCGGATGCCCATCGAGGAAAGCTCGAAGGAGCGTTCCAACACAGGGTACCAGATGAGGATGTCGCCGTTCAGCCCCGTGAATCCGTCGCCGGAGGGCGTCGACCAGTCGTCGTAGTCGGGCGCACGACCGTCATGAGGCTCGCCATTGCTCAGCTTGCCGCCTATACCTATTATAAATACGGCTCCGTACTTCCGGCAGATGGCATCCTCGCGCTCCTTTGGAGTGAGGTCGGGATACATCTGCAAGAGCTCCTCGCTATGGATGAAATGAATCTCCTCAGGCAGGAACGGCCGCAGCTGGGGGTAGGTCTCGCAGGCCAGGAACTCCGTGCGGAGGATGGCCGAGTAGATGCGGCGGACTACATTCTTCAGGAACTCTATCGTACGCTGGTCCTTCAAGATGACGGCCTCCCAGTCCCACTGGTCGACATAGAGCGAATGGAGGTTGTCCAGCTCCTCGTCGGCCCGGATGGCATTCATATCAGTGTAGATGCCGTATCCCGGCTCCACCTGCAGTTCGCGCAGCGAGAGGCGCTTCCACTTTGCCAGCGAATGAACCACCTCGGCACGCTGCTCGCCCAGGTCCTTGATGGGGAAGGTCACGGGACGCTCCACGCCGTTCAGATCGTCATTGATGCCCAGGCCCTGCAACACAAAGAGCGGAGCCGTGACGCGGCGCAGCCGCAACTCCGTCGAGAGGTTCTGCTGGAAAAACTCCTTCACCAGCTTGATGCCCTGTTCCGTCTGCTGGCGGTCAAGCAGTGCCTCATAATGCTCGGGATATATCAATTTGCTCATATTCAATTGTTATCGAAAGAAATACCGTGCAAAGGTACAAACTTTTTCCCCTACAGCAAAAAAAGTTGGCCAAATATTTTGCCATCTCCCCAATAATGACTACCTTTGCACCCGCAAACGGTCCCGTAGCTTAGCTGAATAGAGCGTCAGATTCCGGTTCTGAAGGTCTTGGGTTTGAATCCCAACGGGATCACGAAAGCTCGTTTTCGGTGATTGGGCCGTGGCAGGGTTTGGGATGCGAACGAAGTGAGAATCCCAACGGGATTACCCAGTCACAGCCGGAACTACGCAGCCGGCACAAGGAGAGATGCTCGAGTGGCTGAAGAGGCACGCCTGGAAAGCGTGTATACCCCTAAAGGGTATCCCGGGTTCGAATCCCGGTCTCTCCGCAGAAAGAGGAACAGCGCACACAGGCGCTGTTTTTTGTTTTATACAGGTTAGGGCGGCAAGTGTAATATCTTTAAAAAAACCTAAACACACGCCGGATTTTACGACCTTTCAACATTATTTCGTACCTTTGCATGATATCACGAAATAAACATGCAGAATATGAAAAAGAATATTATACAGAAGTTCGTGCTGGCCTTGGTGCTCGCCATGATGGTTCTTCCCCTGGCAGCGCAGACCGACTCGCTCTCTACCGCCGCCGGCGACATGGCTGAAGAACTGACCACTGCCGTCTCGCAGCCGGGATTGCAGCAGGTGCTGAAGACAAAGTTCATCGAAGGCAACGCCACCTTTATGTCGCTCGTGGCACTGGCGCTGGTACTCGGATTGACTTTCTGCATCGAGCGCATCGTCTTCCTGACCCTGTCGCAGATTAACACCCGCCGCTTCATGGCCGACCTGGAGACGAAAGTCTGCCAGGGTGACCTTGATGCTGCCCGCGAACAATGCCGACAGACCCGCGGTCCCGTGGCCGCCATCTGCTACCAGGGACTTCTGCGAGCCAACGACAGCGATGAAGAACGCGAGCGCGCCATGCAGTCGTATGGCGCCGTGCAGACCGCCCGGCTGGAGAAAGGATGCTCGTGGATCAAGCTGTTCATTGCCATCGCACCCTCGCTGGGTTTCCTCGGCACCGTCATCGGCATGGTCATGGCCTTCGACCAGATACAGCAGGCCAACGACTTCGGGGCTGCCACCGTGGCAGCCGGCATGAAGGTGGCACTCATCACAACCATCTTCGGCATCATCGTGGCACTCATCCTGCAACTGTTCTACAACTACATCCTCGGCCGCATCGACCGGCTCGTGGACGAGATGGAGGAATCAGCCATCACGCTCACCGACATGCTGAAAGCTACCAAAGCCCATGAGTAAGGACGAACAACAAATATCACGCATCGTCAGACTGACGCTGACAGCCCTTGTAGTGGCCGTCTTCGGAGCGTTCTACCTGTTTGGATTCCACCATCCATGGGATGTCGACCCGGAATATACGGCTCCGAAGCTCACCACCGTGCTCATTGGCTTCCAGATGGGCATCCTCCTGCTGACCGTCATCGTCAGCGTGTGGTCCGTGGCAAGAGCCTTCCTCTGCCGCGACCGCAGCGAACGAAGTCTCAACGGCGTACCCGTGCTGCGCAATGCCCTCATCATCTGTGGTTCCTGCGCACTACTGCTCCTGCTGACCTTCCTGACTGCGCCCACCACACCACTCAGCGTCAACGGACAAGCTTTCAGCGAGACCATGCCGCTGCGACTGGCCAACATGTTTGTCATCTCCTCGATGGTGCTCATCGGCGCGAGCCTCTTGGCGGTGCTGGTCAGCTACCTCTACGAGAGAACCAAGAAGTGATTCCGTTATTAACACAAGAAGATGAAACGCAGAAGAAGACACAGCCTGCCCGTGCTGAACGCCACGTCGACCGCCGACATCTCGTTCATGCTGCTCATCTTCTTCCTGGTGGCCACATCCATCGATGCCGACCAAGGCCTGCGCCGACAGTTGCCTGCTGCCGACGAGGAGCAACAGCAGGTACAGGTGGACGTCAGCAAAGACCAGCTGCTGGCCCTCGTCCTGACTGCTGACGGACAGTTCATGGCTAACGACGAGACCATCACGGCCGAACAGCTGCGTGCCAAGGCTGCCGACTTCATATTCAGTGAAGGTTCCAGCCACCTCATCACCCTTACCCCCCACCCCGACGCTCCCTACGACGCTTATTTCAAGATGCAGAACCAGTTGTCGCTGGCCTATGCCGATGCTCGCGACCAGTTGGCCCGCAAGCTTTATAATCATCCCCTGACACAATGCACCTTCGAGGAGCAGGAAGACATCAACAGCCAACTGCCCTGGCGCATTGCCGAGAGCTACGCAAGCGAGGAAGGAGGTGAGTCATGATTATCACCCGCCGCCACCGTCACACGATGCCGCAACTGAACACTGCATCCCTGCCCGACCTCATCTTCACCGTACTCTTCTTCTTCATGATTGTTGCCCACATGCGCAACACTACGCCACGCATCAGCATTGAAGAGCCACGCGGCGAGAACCTCGTTGCACAGAACCGCCAAGGCGACATCTACCTTTACGTGAGCTGGCAAGACGGACAACTGCTCACCCAACTCAACAACGACCTGATTCCTTCTGAACAACTGCCGGAAGCATTGGCTGCAGCTACCTCCGAGGCTACAGAACAACCAACCGTCATCCTCAAGGCCGACCGGCAGACACCCATGCACTGCATACAAAACGTGAAGCTCATGCTGCGAAACGCCGGGCTGCAGAACATCAAATATGCTGCCGTTCCACAAAAACAAGATCCACATTAGTCTCTTGATTAATGTAAAGAAGATTCTAATCTTTATCTCATCATCAACGGCAAGAAAATCATCAGATAAAAGATATGAAAAAGACCATTGCTATCTGTCTGACAGCCCTGCTCACGACCGCAGGCATCCAGGCACAAACTGAGATTACCAATGTCGACCGTCCTACACTCGGCATCAACACCAACTATCCCAACTACCGTTCTCCCTTCAGCGGCGGCTATCTGCTGAAGTTGCCTGTAGGCAAGGTGCAACCCAAAGGCTGGCTACGCGAATATCTCGTGCGCCAGAGCAAGGGACTGAACGGCGAGCTCGCCACTGTCTCTGCCTGGCTCGACAAGAACAACAACCAATGGCTCAGCGACAGCGGCAGCCACGGATGGGAAGAGGTACCCTACTGGCTGCGAGGATATTGCTCACTGGCCTACATCCTCGACGACGAAGCCATGAAGAAAGAGGCTCAGGTATGGTTTGATGCCGTGCTGAAGAACCAGAAGTCCGACGGTTTCCTCGGTCCGAAGAACACATCCAATGGCCGGCCGGAAGTATGGGCGCAGATGATTATGCTCTGGGCCTTGCAGACCTACTACGAGCACAGCGCCGACGAGCGCGTGCTCACCGCCATGACCAACTACTTCAAATGGGAGATGACCGTGGCCGACGACCAGTTCTTGGAGGATTATTGGGAGAACAAACGCGCCTCCGACAACGAGTGGAGTGTCATCTGGCTCTACAACCGCACCGGCGACCCTGCCCTGCTGCCCCTCATCGACAAACTCCATGAGAACAGCTGCAACTGGGAGCTCAACGGCGACCTGCCCAACTGGCACGGAGTGAACGTGGCCCAGGGTTTCCGCGAACCCGCCACCTATTATGTCTATTCCGGCGACGAAGACGACCTTGCCGCCGCCTATGCTAACCACAACGAGATGCGCCGCCGCTACGGACAGGTGCCCGGAGGTATGTATGGTGCCGACGAGAACGCCCGCGTGGGCTACAGCGACCCGAGGCAGGGTGCCGAGACCTGTGCCCTCGTAGAGCAGATGGCAAGCGACGAAATCATGATGGGTATCACCGGCGACCCCCAGTGGGCCGACCACTGTGAAGACGTGGCACTGAACACCTTCACTGCCGCACTGACAACCGACATGCGGGCTCTGCGATACATCACCTCGCCCAATATGGCCATCAGCGACGGAAAGAAGCATGGACCGTCCATCGACAACGACCTGCGCGGCATGCTCTCGATGAGCCCCTTCAGCAGCCGCTGCTGCCAGCATAACCATGGCATGGGATGGCCCTACTATGCCGAGCACCTCATTATGGCTACTGCAGACAATGGTCTGGCCACCATGCTCTATGCAGCCAACCAGACCACAGCCCTCGTGGCCGACGGAAAGACGGTCACCATTGACGAGGCAACCAACTATCCCTTCGACGAGACCGTCACCCTCACCATCCACACCGACGGCGACGTAGTCTTCCCCCTTTATCTCCGCATCCCCGCATGGGCTAAGGATGCCTCGTTCAGCATCAACAATGAGAAGACAAACAACCCGGCAAAAGCCGGCCAGTATGTGCGCATCAACCGCACATGGAAGGACGGCGACACCGTCATGCTTACCTTGCCGATGTCACTCACTTCCCACCGCTGGACTGAGAACAAGGGCAGCGTCAGCTTTAACTACGGCCCCCTCACCCTATCTCTGAAGATTGCCGAGCGCTATAACAAGCGCGACAGTCGCGACCACGAGATTGTGCAGGACGACTCCCACTGGCAGGAAGGCGTCGATGCCTCGCTCTGGCCGGCCTACGAAATCTTTGCCGACAGCCCATGGAACTATGCCATCGTCACCCACGAGGCCGACGACAAGTATCCATGCGTCTATCCCGAAGGATTCACCGTCAACAAGAAGGCATGGCCTGCCGACAACTTCCCCTTCACGCAGCAGAGCGTGCCCTTTACGTTCAAGGCCAAAGGCAAGCTCATCCCCTCATGGGGCTTCGATGTGAGTGGCATGACCGACGTACTGCCCTCTGCCTTCACGCCGCGAAATGCCGACGTTGAAGACATCGAACTCATACCCATGGGAGCTGCCCGACTGCGCATCAGTGCTTTCCCGACGGAAGTATCGCCGCTCATCCCCGACTGCGAAGAGTAGTCAAGTCATTTTCTGCGATGGCTCGTAGGTCTTCGCAGTTGATGTTATCATATTTTCGCATGGTCTCGTAATCCCCAAGTGTTATAGGAATTGCGAAACCATGCGAAAAAAAATGTAAGCGATAATAACGGTCTACCTTGCTTAGGCCAATAGACTATGTTGCTTAGACTAATAGACTATGTTGCTTAGACCAACGGTCTACACGGCGTAGACCAACAGTCTAAGCAACATAGAACAACATCACTGCCGTGAAATTATGTCGGATGAACTTTTTTTTGTGTGTTAGTTGTTTTCGTCGAAAGGACCATATTGCTCGATTTCCTCAGGAGTTTCGAGATAAGCGGTAACAGCAGTGAAGGGATAGACGGCACCTGAGGCGTACTGAGGCTCCTTGGTGATGCTGTACAGCTTGTCGGAGATTTCCTTCTTCTTCTGCATGATGGGCAACAGCTGCGAACGGCACAGATCCATCTTCTTCACGAGATTGTCGCGCCAGGTGGGAAGGTATTTCTCATAGAAGGCGCAGTCAATCTTCCAAATCTGATTCTGGGCGTTGTCGAATTTCCTGTTGGCAGCGTCGACTTTGGGCTTCTCTGCCTGTGTGTATTTCTCAGACAGGGCACCTTCGGCGAGCGCTTCTTTCTTGACGGCTTCCCACTGGGCCAGTTGTGGCCTGTAGTCTCTGTCGTAAAGCGTACGACCAGCAGCACGTACTTCTTCCGACATCTGAAGGTACTTGTCGGTGACCTCTTTCGCCTGTTTGTCGCATTTAATCATTTCCTGAATCAAGGCTGTCACCTTGGCATCCTTTTGCAGTTTGGGCTTCTGCTCCCTCATCTTGGCTTGTGTGGATTCGTTCAGACCTGACATCTGCATGAACTGGGCACGCTCTTCGTCAGTCATATTCTGCATGAACCGTACGTCCTGCATGGTTATGCCACCCGTCATGTTCTGCATCATTTTGTTGGCCAGCGCCTGCTGTTCTGCCTCCGACATGTTGCCGCTCTGCATCTTCGCGATGTCTGCCTGAGAGAGTCCGTAGCTGCCTAACTTCTGGTTCATGATGTCTTTGCCCAACTTTTCTTGCTGGGCCTCGCTCATTCCCTCTACCTGTCGAACAGTGTAGTTGGTGCCAGCAACCTTTGCGTTCAGCGTCTTGTGCTCAACAACGTCTCCGACATTCCTCTTGATCTGTTCATCGGCCTGCTCTCTGGCGTTCTTCAAAGCTTCCAGGAAGTCTATGTAGAGCCTGGGTTGCGTCATCTCCCTCTGAGGATTGGGGTCCATGGCTTCCTTCTGATAACGAATCATCTCTGCCAGCGAAGGCATGGTAGGCACCATGCCCATCACTGCCTCAGGCGTCATCTGTGCCTTGACGCCCATAACGGACATCAGCATCATTGCTGAAAGAAAAATCTTTTTCATAGTCTTCAAATGTTTATGTTAATCATTACTTTATTTCTAGATTCGCATACCTTATTTTAGGTATCTTTCTTATGGCTCATTTATTTGTTGATTACCTATGCATTTGTCGGATGAACCAAAAAACATCCAGAATACGGCAGGCCGCCATTCACATCGGCGGACAACTTGATGAGGTCGTCGGTCGAGCTGATGAGATAGGGATCGGCCTGGGTTCCCGTGCCGCCGCTGAAGGAACTCTGCGCCATCGAAGTTATCACTCCCCCAAGAAAGAGGAGAACAAATGAAATTCTGAAAGTAAATGTTCTCATAACCTTCAATACATTTAAAGTTTAAACTTGAATGAATAATTTGGGAGCAAAGGTACTATGTTTCAACAAGATACGCAATCCCCCATTTGTAGGTTTTTAAGGTATTAGCGCATGATTACTAAGAAACCGCAAAGTAAAATAGGCTATTTTAGTCAGTAAAATAGGCTATTTTGGTCAGCAAAATAGGCTATTTTGGTCGGTAAAATAGGCTATTTTACTTGACGAATGGCTACAAATCATATGATAAGCCACCGCGATTCATATCGCGATGGCTTATCATAGGGGGAGAGAAATCTGAGGGGGCTAGGAAGGGCTAAGGAAGCCTTGGAAGTCCTAGGAAAACCTAGGATAACCTAGGATAAAGCTGGCGCCTACCCTTCTATGGTTTTCCTTGCCTGTTCGAGCAGCCACTGGTTCTGCTCCTCGATGGTGAGGCTGGAGTTGTCGAGCAACAAGGCATCGTCGGCCTGACGGAGGGGTGACACCTCGCGGTGGGAGTCAATATAGTCGCGCTCCTGCACATTGCGCAGGATGTCGTCATAGTCGGCTGGCATGCCCTTCTCCTGCAACTCTTTGAAGCGGCGCTGGGCACGCACCTCGGCCGAAGCGGTGACAAAGACTTTCAGTTCGGCATGGGGGAATACCACGGTGCCGATGTCGCGGCCGTCCATGACGATGCCGCCCTCCTGCCCCATCTGTTGCTGCTGCGCCACCATGGCCTCGCGCACCTGACCGATGGCGGCTACAGGGCTGACGTGGTTGCTGACCTCCTGCGTGCGGATGTCTTTCTCAACAAGCTCGCCGTTGAGATAGGTGTCCGGCCGACCCGTCTCTGCATTGTAGCGGAAGGAGATATGGATATCAGGCAAGGCTGCTATCAGCTCATCGGCAAGGAGTGTGCCGTCGGGAGTGATAAGTTGATGGCGCAGGGCGTAGAGTGTGACGGCGCGATACATGGCTCCGGTGTCTACATATACATAGCCCAGCTTGCGGGCCAGGTCTTTGGCCATGGTGCTCTTCCCACAGGAGGAGTGGCCGTCGATGGCGATGGTAATCTTTTTCATTATAATCAGATGGTAAATGCGGTGTTGATGACAAGTGAGGAAGAAGAAACGTGATACTTTCCGTAGGCAATGTTCACCTTGAAGCGTTCAAGGTTCAGGCCAGCGCCGAAGGAGAGTCCAGCTCCGTGGCTGCTTTCGTCGTCGCCGGTACCAATGGACATCTCGTGCGCCCGGCGGAAGTTATAGCCGATGCCGGCCCAGATCTGCTGGGTGATGAGCAGGTCGACAGCCCCGACAATATGGTCGATGAAGCGGCGGTCGGTGATGTGGTTGATGTCGACGAGCGTTGCCGAAAAGCGAATAGGAGTACCCGTCAGGCGCTTGCTGGCACCGAGCTGCAGGTCTATGGGCAGACGCTCGAAGTCGTCTTCATAGGCTGTGAGTTGTCCGCCGAGGTTACGGGCCACGGCAGACACGGAGAAGTCGTGGTCGGTATCGTTATAGTTGAGACCCAGGTCCACCCCCACGCCCACGCTGTTGTATTGTCCGATGTAAGAGGTGATGAACTTCGCAGCGATACCACCCGAGAGCCGGTCGGTCAGCAGATACGAGAAATGACCGGCAATGGCAATATCCTTAGCAGAGAACTCTCCCGTCTGGACGTTGTTGGCATCGGTCTCGCGCATGGTACCATAATTAATATACTGAGCGGTGACAGCTGCCGAGGCACGTGTGGAGAACGAACGGTTGAAGGCTGCCCCGAGACTGTTGGCGCCCTGCATATAGTTCATATAGGCAAGGGCGACGGTACGGTCGGAGACATTGGTAAGAAGGGCGGGGTTGGAAAAGATGAGGGTCTCATCGTCGTCGGTGATAGAGATATTCTCACCACCGAGGGCGGCCGAATGGGCACTCATCGGCAGTCGGAGGAAGTTATATACGGTCTGACTCTCCTGCGCCTTCGTCTCAATGGCGAGAAGTGCTAAGAAGAGTATAAAAATGACTTTTTTCATCAATTTTCTATAAAATATGTGGCAAAGTTAAGCATTTTTTCCTTGTTTTGCGCTACCTTTGCCGAGAAATTCTATCGTAATAACGAAAAAAGTAACGATTTAGTATACATCAATAATGTCGATGGCAACGAAAAAAACGCATGAGGCCGACTTGGAACGGCGCCGGTGGGAGGGCTTCCTGCTGGGGCTTATAGTGGTGCTGGCCACGGGCTTCGTTGCCTTGGAATATAACGCTTCACCCAGCCTCGACAACGACGAGGCCCTGCTGGAAGCACTGGCACAAGACTTGGAGATGCTGCCTGCCATGGAACAGGAACGGATGCTGGCCGAGGTTCCGGTGGCCGAAGAGCCGGTGTTGACGCCCGAGGTAAACATCGTCGAAGAAAAGACCGACGAGCTGGATATCCTTGACGAACTGCTGGAGGGCGGCGACGAGGCTCTCAACGACAATGCTGACGACGAGATTGAGGAGCCGAAAATAAGGGTGGAAGACGAGAACAAAAACGTGGTTGACATGCGCGTCGTCGAACAACTGCCGGAGTTTCCGGGAGGTATGTCATACTTCATCAAGTGGCTCACCAAGAATATCGTCTACCCCAACGCCCTGCGCGACCAGAAACGTGGCGGACAGATGGTTGCATCGTTCATCATCAACCAGGACGGAAGCGTGAGCAATATTGAAATCGTGAAATCGTTCGACCGCCGATGCGACGACATCGTGATGAACGTATTGAGAAAGATGCCGCAATGGACACCGGGGATTGATCACGGCCAACCCTGCCGCACCATGATGGTGATACCGTTTCAGTTCAATCCGCAAGGCTGAAAAGGCCAAGGACATTCTGAGTCGTCAGCCTGTCCACCTCATCGGATGTGACGCCATAGGCTTCGGCCAGACGCTGGCAGACAAGCGCGACGAAAGCGCTCTCGTTGCGCTGACCGCGATGGGGAACCGGGGCCATATAGGGACTGTCGGTCTCGAGGACGATGCGGCTGAGAGGGACGACACTTGGCAGGACCTCAGGTAACGGACTCTTCTTGAACGTGAGGACACCGCCGATACCCAACAGGAAACGGTCGAAGGCTAACAGTTCCATTGCCTCATGAGCATTTCCCGTAAAGCAATGGAACACGCCACCTGGCAACTCTTTCTCGTATCCCCGCAAGAGCTTTACCATCTCATTCTGAGCCTTCCGACAATGTATCATCAGCGGCAGACGCAGCTCTATTGACCACTCCACCTGCCGCTCGAAGGCCTGCAGCTGCTCTTTCTCGAACTCCCTACTCCAATAATAGTCAAGCCCTACCTCGCCAATGGCGATGTAAGGAGTCGTGACATCCGTCTGGAAAAGGCTGCGGATGTCAGCCAGCTGGTCCTGCCAGTCGGCCCTTACCTCTTCCGGATGAAGCCCGGCCATAGGAAAAAGCTGGCCTGGGTATTGACGGCTGAGGGCTAAGACACCGCGACTGGTCTTGGCATCGATGGCTGGCAAGAAAATCTTCTCAATGCCTGCTTCCTTGGCTCGAAGAAGAACATCAGGCAAGTCGTCGCGAAACTCCTCGCCATCGAGATGAGCATGAGTGTCTATCATAGTGGAGAGTGGAGAGTTGAGAGTGGAGAGTGGAGAGTTGAGAGTGGAGAGATTAGAGATTAGAGATTAGAGATTAGAGATTAGAGATGGATTAGCTCTTTCTTCCCATCATCTGGCGGGCGTAGGCAAGAAGCTCCTGCTTGCAATCATCAGGAAGACGCACAGCCTGCAGATACTGAAGACTCTGCTCAAAACACTCGGCTATCTTCTCCTGAGCGAGACCATCTATACCTATTATATTATATAGGGCCGTGACGGCAGCAATCTTCTCCAGAGGCTTGTCTGAAGTCTGCATCCAGCGGCTGAGCTCCGCACGCTGGGCTTCATCGGCACGAGCGAAGGCATTGATGAGCATGTAGGTCTTCTTACCGTCGAGGATATCTCCGCCAATAGCCTTGCCAAAGACTTTTGGGTCGCCATAGACGTCGAGATAGTCGTCTTGCAACTGGAAGGCCAAACCCAGCTGACAACCGAATCGATAGAGGTTGTCACAATCTTCTTCAGGTGCATTGGCCATGATGGCACCAATCTTCAACGCACAGGCCAGCAGGACGCTGGTCTTCAGCCGAATCATCTCCAGATACTCTTCTTCGCGGACATCATTGCGCTGCTCGAAGTCAATGTCGAGTTGCTGTCCTTCGTCTATCTCCAGGGCTGTCTCGGTGAAGAGGTCGATGACAGCAGCAAGCTTTTCCTTCGGGCAACGGGCCATGTGCTGATAGGCCATGACGAGCATATTGTCACCCGAGAGGATGGCCTGATTGTCGTTCCAGCGCTGATGGACAGTGGGCTGACCGCGACGCATGGAGGCCTTGTCCATCAAATCGTCGTGAAGAAGGGTGAAGTTATGATAGGTCTCAAGTCCGATGGCCTGTTCGAGAATGTCTTCCGGATGGTCGCAATACATATTATAGGCGAGCATCATCAGCACAGGACGCAGACGCTTGCCGCCGAGCGAGAGCACATAGCTGATAGGCTCATAGAGCGACTGCGGACGGCGTTCATAAGCTACATCGGCAAAATAGTCGTTGACGAGTTGTTGGAGTTCTTTAGCACTTGTCATATTGCTTCTTCTTTGGATAAGTTTTTTTGGATATAGTCACGGCACTGCTCCATCAGCCAGAGGGGCGTGCTGGTGGCTCCACAGATGCCTACAGTCTCTGCACCCTTGAACCACTCAGGTTGGATTTCCTCCGGACGTTCTATCTGGTGGCTGTTGGGGTTGACATAGAGACACTGATGAAAGAGCACCTTTCCGTTGCTGCTCTTGCGGCCACTGACAAACAGGATGACATCGTGGCGACGGGCAAAAGCTGCGATATTTGGCATGCGGTTGGCCACTTGACGACAGATCGTGTCAAAGCTGCGGAAGGTAGCATGGGGAGAAATATGCTCTTGGATGTAGTCAATAATACGATGGAACTCATCGAGGCTCTTCGTGGTTTGCGAGAAGAGATAGATGTCGCGGTGGAGGTCGAGCTTACGGACATCATCGAAACTCTCAATGACGATGGCGGTGTTTTGTGTCTGTCCCACCAGACCAAGCACCTCGGCATGGCCCTGCTTGCCGAAGATGACAATCTGTGCATCGGGCGTTGCTTCCCACTGTCGCTTGATGCGGCGTTGCAACTGCAACACCACAGGGCAGGTGGCATCAATAATGTCGATGTCGTTCTGGCGGGCCAAGGCATAGGTTTCCGGAGGTTCACCATGGGCACGGAGCAAGACCTTGGCCTGACGAAGATGAGCCAACTGCTCGTGGTTAATCGTGGCCAAGCCCTGATGATGGAGACGCTCCACCTCAATGGCATTATGGACGATGTCGCCCAGACAGTAGAGCGCCTCGCCAGTGGCAAGCTCTTCCTCGGCCTTCTTGATTGCGGTGGTCACACCGAAACAGAAGCCACTGCCGTGGTCAATCTCTATTTGCATGAAATCTCGATTGCGACTTTAGGACGTTTCGGGTCGTTGGTAATCAACAGGACGCGGGGCGACTTCGTCGTCAATTCCTTGGCAATGGCCGTCACACGGAGAGTGGTAATCTCGCCGGGAGCCAACGTCTTTTGCTTTAACGACAGCTGAAGTCCGGGAGAGAACATCTGAAGGTTGCTGATTTCAAGGTCGCTCTTTCCCTCATTGATGATGAAGATGTCACCGCGAAGTTTCTTCTTTCCGTTGAAAGAACCGAGGTTGAGTGTCTCATTGACACCAGGCCCCACAGAAAGATGTAGCTTTGGTGCCAAGGCAAGATCCAGTTCGGTCATATCGGCGAAGGAAGGCAGGAGCACTGCCGAGATGGCGATGGCTTTCTCTGGGGCCACCCTCTCACCCGGGTTCATGCCTAAGTAGACATTGGTTTGTGTCAGGCCGAAGTCTGCCAACTCTTCCGACTTCAAGGTCAGGGTGATTGTTCCCGACTGCCCGGGGGCAAGCTTCGTCGGGGATACATCAGCATCAAGATAAGGCGGCAGGTGCATGACGACCGGCTGGGCAACCTTCTGGGTGGGGTTCATCACATGTATCTTAGCCGAAGGCTGGTCGCCGGCATTGACATCATCAAACTCGATGGCATCGCGGTCGACGGAGAGTTCGCCCAACTTATAGTCGAACTTACCGGCAAAGTTGACTATCTTATCAACCACGACTCCCTTGAGCGTCAGAATAACAGGCTCTTGGTCTGCATCGGTGTAGAGGGACACCTGTTTATAGAAATGTCCCAGCTGACGGGCATCATAGGTTGCAGTGACAACAAACTGGTCGCCTCTTCCGATGCGTTTCTCCGGATACTTGACTGTGGTACAGCCACAACTACTGCGAGCCTTCACGATAGAGAGGGCCTTGTCTGACTTATTGACGAGGTCGAACTCTGCCGTGACAGGCTGATTGAAGGCTACCTGCCCAAGGTCAAGAACCTGGTTGAGCGCTCCCAGCCGCTGAGCTGAAGCAATAAGAGGGAAAAAGAGCAAAAGACTCAAAGCGACGATGCCCTTTGCCATCTTTGTTACCCTATACATCGTGAATTTCAAACGTTGTCTGTATGATGTCATTGCTATTAATTACATTTTAATTTGTTCTATTCTGAATTACTTTCCGACATTGATAACCTGAGCTGCAGCGCGGGCAGAGTACTCCGGACTGTAAGCGCACTGGACGGTGCAGAGCCCTGTTTCGTAGGTTCCCTCGCGGTCAATGTAGTACTCGGTCTCGATGACATGGGTTCCTTTGCCGAGGCAGTCGAAGTAGTAGTTCGTTGCATTGTCTCTTGGCGTGGTGTAATAGCCCCAATGGTAGCCGCTTAGTTGTCCGACGGGCTCCATACAGGCGGCACGCTGGTCGACGACCTGCACGAAGTCATAGTCGCGGTCGGCAGTTATGGTAAGGCGCACCTTGACGCGGTCGCCCACAGAGAGGGGCTGCGACAGGGCCATACCATTGGCCGGGAGAATGTCCCTCCTGACAGTGAGGCCTGCCGAGGCATCTGCCACCTCTGTGACGGGCTGCATGAACTGAGCATAGACAGCACCCCAGGAGGTGCCTCCAGAAGTCTTCTCTGCCGTGAAAGTATTCATATTGCTGCCCGTCGTGGCGGTCTTCACATAGCCGAGGCCAGCCGTGGCCTGAGGCAAGGAAAGGGGCTTGCCGTTAACTTTCAGCTGTGTCTGTTCAGATGCTGAAGATAGTTTCAGCACATCTTCCTGTCCTCCAAGGAAGGCATGCACGGCATCGACGGTGTTGACGGGTGTGTCCCAAGCCTGCGTACGCTTCTCCTGCAAGAGCCAGCGCTGCATTTCGGAGATGGCCTTGTCCTGTGGTGCGAGAGCTTTCAGGGCTTCGATGGCAGCCACCTGAGAGGGAATCCGATAGTCGCGCCAGCTATAGAGGGCGCGAGGTGTGTCAAAGTAGCGTCCCATCTCTTCCTTATAGACGGTGTATTCACGAATACTCTGCAAGTACTCGCCGGCCTTGGCGTCGCGCTTGTTGTGAGCCAGGATGATGGCCGAACGGGCCTTGCCATAGATGGAGAGCTCGGTGGTCTTCTTCTCCAAGAGTCCTATCAGATAAGCCTCATCTTCCTTAGCCTGTCCTGTCAGACGGTCATCCCGAAGGGCTCTGATATAAAGGTAATTGACGGCCATCTCGCTGGGGCGCAAGCCTTTCTCACCCTTCTTCTCGAGTTTCTTCAGTTCGACCACCTCGTCGTGCATCTGCTTGGTCAGGAATTCCAGTCCATTGCTGATGGTAGCAGCTGTCTGCGACTGGCTGCCGATGAGCGTATTGAGCCTTACGAGTGTTTCAACGACGCTGGTTGTCATATAGAGGCTTCCGTTCATTCCCGGCCACCAGGAGAAGGAGCCGTCGGCGTTCTGCAGGGCGCGGAGCTGTTCAAGCTGTTGGGAGAGACGATAGTCGAGGGCGTTCTGGTCGAAGTAGTTGATGAGCTGGGCTTTCTGGTCGGCTTCACGATCAGCATCAAAGACCCATGGGGTCTCGTTGAGGACGAGGGTCTTCAGTTCTTCATCCTTCTGCAGGCTACTCATCAGCGAGGTCTCTGAGCCCGTCTCTTGTTTCCACAGTTCGATGGTTTTCCTGATGTCGCGCGACTGGTTGAGAATGTTTCTGGCGATGCTGTTGGCATAGAAAGCCGTAGCCAGCGAGATAGCGTTCTTGTCGCAGGGGCTGCTGACTGTGGGCAGGGTCTGTATCATCAGCCAGGCTGGGTTATTGGTATACTCCACTGTGAGTTTGTTCGCGGGGTCGCTCACGGGGAAGAGCTTCTTCAGGTCAACGGTCTTGGTTCCAGGCTCGTTCTGCGTGAAGGGCAGGGTGTTTGTGATGAGCTGCTTGTCGGGCAGTACGGGCAGGTAGTGCTGCTCGCCGTCGCTATAGCCGTTGCCCGAGGCTGTCACCTTGCAGATGAGCACATTCGACTGCGCTACGCTGATATTTCCAAAGGTCACTGCTGACGAGCCGTTGGCTTGGATGCTGAACGACTGCTTCTGTTCGATAATGACTTTGTCGGTCTGCGGGTCGATGAGCTGCAGGCGGGCGACGCCCGTGACATTGGCATCAGAGGTATTGAACAGTCGGGCTGCTATGGATGCCTTGTCGCCGGTACGCAGGAAGCGCGGCACGTTAGGCTGCACCATCACCGTCTTCTGGGCCACGGCTTCTCCCGAGATATGGCCGAAGTTCATCTCCTTATCGTGGGCAAAGCCTATCATCCGCCACGTCGTGATGCTCTCAGGCAGGGTAAAGGAAATCTTCACGTTGCCATCGGCATCGGCCTGAAGGGCAGGATAGAAGAAGGCCGTCTCGTTGAGGTTCTCACGGACAGAGGCTTCTGCCGTTTCTGTTACAGACATCTCGGTCTCTTCCGTAACGACCTCGGCCTCTCGATGCATTTCCTCGGCTGCATCAGCGGTAGCCATCTCATAGGAGCCTACTGCCATCTCCTGTGGTGCGGCGGCAGCAAGGGCTACCGTCTTGTTGGCAGCCAAGCCACGCCCACGCACCATGACTCTTTTCATGTCTACCGTGTCATAAAGGAACGGATAGACGGCATGGGGTATGAGCGAGAGGTCTATCTGACTCCACTCGAGACCTTTTTCTGCGAGTGGTTTCATTGGCTGCTCGCCATAGAGTCCTATGGTATAGTCAGCAGGCCCGTTCCACTCGGTGCTCGGCAGGTTGACGTAGAAATTGGGGGCGAAGGACCAGCCGTGTTGCTTGATCTGGTCGAGAGACTTGTCATACATCACAGCCATGAGCTGAGCCTCGGCGGCCTTGCCGTCGGGATGCTTCACGGTGAGGATCCACTCCTCCTTCTGGCCGGGCGTGAGGCGGTCGCGGAAGGTAGACCACTGCACGTTGAGTTTCTTCTCGGGCAGGGGCTTACGGATATGGGCCGAATGGGTGTAGAGCTGGCCTTCCTTCACCCAGGCATAGGTGAGCAGCAGGCCGTTTCCATAGTCCTCGTCGTATTTGAACTGGCGTGTCGTGATGGCATTGCTCTGGTCGATGACGCCACTCTCGACGACGTTCTTTCCCGAGAGGATGGTATAGACCACGTGCTGGTCTTTGTCCGACGATCCTACCTGCACATAGACCGGCTTGCCGTCGCGCGGGAACTCATTGGCTGAGGCGTAGAACCAGTCGTGGGTCTCGACGACGGGACGCTTGTCGGTCATGGCAAAGAGCACCACCGACTGTTCGAGCGTATCGGTGCCGCAGACGGCCTTGAAGGTGTAGCGACCCGAGTGGGAGAACGACGGCAGCTTGACGGGCTCGTTGGCCTTGCCGATGAACTCCTTGCCGCCGTTGATGGTAAAGCGCACCTCGCCGGGAATTGGCTTGCCGGCATTGTTCATATAGTTGAACTGCACCTGTGTAAGGCTGTCGCGCAGTTCCTGCTCCGGCAGGTCGCAGGTCAGCACGGTAGGCTTGTCGCTCAGCGGCAGCGAGGTCTGTCCGGAGTGGCTCTCGCCAGCCATATCGGTAACGACGGCCTCCACGCTGAAGGTATAGTATCGCGGGCGGCGACTGTCGTAGTTGTCGGGCATCTCCATCTGCACGGGCACCTGGAAGTGGCCATCGGCATCGGTACGGATGGTGTCGGTCTTCATCACCTTCTCTGCATCGCGGTTCGAACGGAACCACCACCAGAAGGAAGGCCGGCGCGTGACGGTATAGACCACCTGCGCATTCTCCACGGGCACACCGCTATAGCTCTTGGCCGTACCTGTCAGCATGACGGTGTCGCCTGCGGCATAGCTATAGTTGAAGGCCTCGAAGGTGACGTCATAGGTCGGACGTTTATATTCCTCCACGGAGAAGTATGTCATGGCGCGGTTGCCATAGTCGGTACGGATGGTGAAGCGGCCTGTCAGTCCCGATGACGGCAGCTGGAAGTCAGTTGAAGCCGTGCCGAAGGCATCGGTCGTCAGCTCCTGTTCCCTGACCACCTTGCCGTTGGCATCGCGAAGGGTGAGCTTCAGCGGCTTGTTGGGCTCAGCAACAAGGTCTTCATGGCGCTTTTTCTTGTAAGTGACGACCGACACGTGGACTGTCTGGCCGGGACGATAGATGCTGCGGTCGGTGAAGAGTTGGGCCGAGCTATACGACTGGTCGTTGTCGTAGTAGCTGAAATGGCCCGAGAAGCGGGTTTCGCACGATGCCTTGTCGCGGTCGGTATAGGCATAGACCATGTCAGGCTGGCGGTTCTTGTAGTGATAGACGGCCTCGCCATGCTTGTCGGTCTCGATGGTCTCTACAATGCCGTCTTCGTTGTAGCGACGTGTGGTCAGACGTATCTTGCAGTTGGGGACGGGCTGACCGGTCGTGGCATTGACGGCGACGAGGCGCACTGACTTCTCGGCAAGGGTCTGGTGGATGACCATCAGGTCGCTGACATAGAGCAGCGAGCGCTCGGGCTTGATGCTGTTGTTGTTGGTGGTGAACTCCACGAGATAGACGCCTACCGGCAGTGCTGGCAGCTCGAGGGTGTCGCGCGAGGAGGTATAGTCTGGCAGGCCGAAATAGCGGCGGGTCTGCGAGAGGGGTGCAAACGAGGTGTCGACGAGTTTCTTCAGCTTGGCATAGTCTTCAGTGGCCGCAGGGTTCAGGTTGGTGTCTCCGTCGATGGTGAGGCGCTGCACGTTCATGGTGAGCTGTCCCACGTTGGTCACGCCGAGCACGTCGACCAGGCGCGGCTTGTTGGGTATCTGCATCTGCGAACCGAGCATCACGTGGAATGAGGGCAGCGTCAGGCGTGCCTGAGCATTGCGCAGGATGTTCATGCGTGGCCAGGCTCCCCAGTGGCTCAGGGCGTAGTTCACGTAGTTGTAGCGGTCTTCGGGTGTGATGTCCTCGGCGTTCTCCATCTCCTGATAGCGGGCGATGGCCAGCTCGCCAGCCTCAACGAGGTCGCCGTATTCCGCGATAAGCGAGTCGAGAGTCTGGACATATTTCGACTTGCGCACCTCGTGGCTGAAGTCGCTGCGCTGCTTACGGGCGTTGAAGAAGGCTGTGATACAGGTAGCCGAACGGTTGCCGCGGGCCTTGTAGATATCGTGGAGCAGCCCGTATTCCTCGGCTTCGAAGCCCACGATATGCAGCAGGTCGTGCATGAAGATGCGGCTGTCGGCACCCGTCAGCACGAGGGGGTCCATGGCGCTGTCGCGCGTCTTCACCAGCAGGTCGCTCTTCTCGAGGGCACGCTTGTAGTATTCACCAGCCTTGCTCTCGGAGTCTTCCTCGCTAAGTACGTTCTCACGATAGATACGTCCCAGCACGGTTTCATAGACGGCGGCCAGCACGGGGTCGATGTTGCGGGCCTCTACTTCCGACCGTTTCAGGCGCTCCAGCTGCGGACGAAGGGAGTCTGGACTCACCTCCGACTGCACCTGCACGTGCATAAGCCGGGCCTTCAGCAGGTTGCCATAGGAGCGTTCCTGCCGCGCCTTATCTTCGATACGCTGGAGGACTTCCAACTGCGTCTGCGGAAGATCTTTCTGCTGGGCAGTGGTCACCTGTTTCCATAACTGAGCATAACCTTGTGCATTCATATTCATAGGAATGGCCGCCAGGACCATAATGAGGACTTTAAATAGCTTCATAAGCGTGCCTTATTGAAAAATTCATATACTTTTGCAAAGATACACATTTCTTCGGAGGAGGCAAAGGCTTTCCTTTTTTTTTTATATTATTTAAGGTTCGCGCGAACCAATTGCGCCCTCGGAAGGCAGAGAGTTCGGGGGTGGCTCCACCCCATCCTCAACCCAAAAGAAGAGGGAGTTGCCCTTGCAACCAATAATCCTGCAAAGTCCCCACCGCCAGGGAGGGATAAAAAGCAACACCTTTTGTCAAAAATTTTTATCAAAAAATTCTGTCAGGTTTTTCGGGTGTTCTAGCAAAAATTTTTCAACTTTCAGGCCGATTTTTGGGACCTTCACAAGCAAGTTCTCAGACTTTTGGTACAAATCGTCAAGACTTTTGTACCGATTCGCCCGATGATATCTTAGAAATCGCATCACGATTTCTAAGATATCGTCATGACTTTTGTACCAAAAGTCTGAACGAAAGCCTGCCTTTCGCTGTTCGAAAGGTCGGCTCCGTTGGTCGGTTTGTCGGTGGTTAACGAGGATAGAAAAGCTATCTCTTTCATTCTCAACTGGTTAAACAAAACGGCTCAAAACTCCGTTATTTACGACCGAGGGAAAAAATTTTTCAAAAGATGGCATTCTCAGGGCCGAAAAACGAGATTTTTGTCAAGAAAATTCAAATAAGTTCTCATTGGCTTACCCTTCGGTTCCTCATTTCTCTTACTTCATTTCTCATTTCTCATTTAAATTAGTTTCTCCCGCTCGGCTAAACGTAAAAAAAACATAAACAAGTTTCTGTTTTCTTTGTTTTGCGCTCGCTTATTCGTACCTTTGGATAAGGTACTCCCGCTCGGCTAAACGTAAAAAAAACATAAACAAGTTTCTGTTTTCTTTGTTTTGCGCTCGCTTATTCGTACCTTTGTCCTCAAAATCAGAAAAAACAGATATGATGAAAGACGTTTTAAAGCGTTGGCTGCCCGATGTAGTGGCCGTAGCGCTCTTTGCAGTGATTGCATTTGCCTACTTCATGCCCGCCGACCTTGACGGGCGCATCCTCTACCGACATGATGCCTCGGCCGGCCGGGGCGCCGGACAGGAACAACTGGAGTATAAAGCCCGAACCGGAGAAAGGACCCGATGGACCAACAGCACGTTCAGCGGCATGCCTACCTACCAGACGGCACCGTCGTACGACTCTACCGACACGCTGCAGACGGCCGTCAAGGCCTACCACCTGTGGCTGCCAGAGAATGTATGGTACGTGTTCGTCTATCTCCTTGGCTTCTACATCCTGATTAAAAGCATCCTTCCTCGGCCAGCAGACGGGCGTGATGCCACGGGGGCCATACTCGCCTTTCTTGGAGCCATCGCGTGGGCCTTCTCGTCGTACTTCTTCATCATCATCGCCGCCGGACATATCTGGAAGGTGTGGGCCCTGGCCTATCTGCCGCCACTCATCGCTGGCATCGTGCTCTGCTATCGGGGACGCTACCTCTGGGGATTCATCCTCACGGCCATCTTCACAGCCTTCGAAATTAACGCCAACCACATCCAGATGACCTACTACTTCCTGTTCGTCATCCTGGCCATGGTCATCGCCTTCTTCATTGAAGCCCTGAAGGCCAAGCGCCTGACGGGATTCTGGAAAGGGACTGCCATCAGCATCATGGCAGCTCTCGTGGGCATCGGCATCAATATCTCGAACCTCTACCACACGTGGCAGTATGGCCAGGAGTCGATGCGCGGCAAGTCGGAGCTCGTCAAGCCCGACACCCAGCAGGCAGCCACCAACGGGCTCGACCGCGACTACATCACCCAATGGTCGTATGGCATCGGCGAGACATGGACACTGCTCATCCCCAACGCCAAGGGCGGGGCTCACAGCATCCAGCTCTCGAGCAACGACAAGGCCATGGAGAAATGCGACCCGGAGCTGCGGAGCACCGTCGGCCAGTGGTACCAATACTGGGGCGACCAGCCCTTCACGGCAGGCCCCGTCTACGTGGGCGCCTTCGTGCTGATGCTCTTCATCCTCGGGCTCTTCGTCGTGAAAGGTCCCATGAAGTGGGCACTGCTCGCCGCCACCATCCTCTCCATAGCACTCTCGTGGGGTAAGAACATGATGTGGCTGACCGACCTCTTCATCGACTATATGCCCATGTATGCGAAGTTCCGCACCGTGTCGTCCATCCTCGTCATTGCCGAGTTCACCATTCCCCTGCTGGCCATCTTAGGCCTCTGGAGCTGGATGACGGGAGCTCACGGCAGCCAGCGTCCCACCTCTGACCTTAAGGCCATCGCCGCAGCCTTCCTGCTCACGGGCGGCTTCTGCCTGCTGTTTGCCCTGGCACCCGGCATCTACTCCTCGTCTTTCGTCTCAGCAGCCGACAAGATGCAGATAGCACAATACATTCCCGAAGAATACCTGGCCACCGTACTGGCCAACATCAGCAAGGTGCGCGAGGCCGTCTTCGTGCAGGACTGCTGGCGGTCGTTCATCGTCATCGCCATCGGCACGGTCCTGCTGCTGCTCTACCGCTATAACAAACTCTCGGCGAAGGCTACCGTCACCGCCGTCATCGTGCTCTGCCTCGCAGACATGTGGATGGTCAACAAACGCTATCTGAACGACTCGATGTTTGTCAACAAGATTGAGCGCGAAGCCCCACAGCAGATGACCCAGACCGACAGAATCATCCTGCAGGACAAGTCACTCGACTACCGCGTGCTGAACATGGCCTCCAACACGTTCAACGAAAACGAGACCAGCTACTACCATAAGTCCATCGGCGGCTACCACGCAGCCAAGCTCCGCCGCTATCAGGAGCTTATCGATGCCTACATCGCACCCGAGATGCCGCAGCTGATGAATGCCATTGCCGGTGCACGAGGAGACATGGACATGGTGAACGGCGACAGCATCAGCCCCGTCATCAACATGCTCAATGCGAAATACATCATCATGCCCCTGCAGGGCGGAGGTTCGGCCCCGCTGGAGAACCCCTATGCCATGGGCAACGCATGGATAGCCAACCGCATCACCTACGTGAACACCGCCAACGAGGAACTCGAGGGCATCGCCACAATCGACCTGCGTCATGAGGCTGTGGCCGACAAGCGCTTCGAGGGTATCCTCGGACAGGCCACCGACGCCGAGGGCTCTTGCACGCTGACCGCCTACGAGCCCAACGAACTGAAATACACCGTCGAGACAAACAAGGAGACCGTAGTCGTATTCTCTGAAATCTACTATCCTGGCTGGACTGCAACGATAGACGGCAACAAGGCAGAGGTCGGACGCGTGAACTACGTCTTGAGGGCCCTGCGCATACCGCAAGGCAAGCACGAAGTGGTGCTCTCGTTCAAACCCACGTCTGTCAAGACGACTGAGACCATTGCCTATATCTCCTATGCCCTGCTGATACTCGCCATCCTCGGAGCAGCTGGCTATCAGCTTGCCAGAAAGAGAAAGGAAAAGGCTGAACACTAAAGAGTCTACATTCAAGAGACAACATTCCACATGGAGTTCCGCACGATAGTCGACATACCCAAGCCCCCCTTCACGATAGAGCCCTGCCAGAGGATGCTCTTCGTGGGGTCTTGCTTTGCCGACAGCATCGGGCGCCGAGCCCAGCAGGAGAAGTTCCGGGCTGTGGTCAACCCGTATGGGGTGATGTATAATCCCGTCTCCATCCTGCACACCCTGCAGCGGCTCTCACCCGACGTTCCGCCCTTGGTCGTCCTGACCCTTGGCACCAATCACGTCTATCGGGAGAAAGCGACGGGCGAGATTGTAGACAACTGCCAGAAACGCCCCCAGAATCTCTTTACGGAAGAAATCCTTTCAGCCGATGAATGTGCAGACTATCTGAACCATACCGTCGACCTCTTGCAGCAACATTGTCCCGACGTAAAGGTCATCCTGACCGTCAGCCCCATCCGCTACCGCAAGTACGGCTACCATGAGAGCCAGCTGTCGAAGGCGACCCTGCTGCTGGCAGCCGACAGACTTGTTTCTTCAAATGCAGCTGTATGCTACTTCCCTGCCTACGAGATTGTGCTCGACGAGTTGCGCGACTACCGCTTCTACCAGCCCGACATGCTTCATCCCTCGGAACAGGCGGTGGAATACATCTGGCAACGTTTCGGCGAGACATTCTTCTCGGAACGCACCCAAGCCTTCCTGAAAGAGTGGAAGCCCATCCGTGAAGCCCTCAGCCACCGGCCTTTCAACCCCGACAGCGATGACTATAAGACCTTTCTCGCTGCCACGCAGGAGAAAGCCCGTCTGCTGGCCCAACGCTACGAAGGATTTGAACTATAGAAAGAATGAGAAAAGTGCTCAAACGACAACAACGCGCAGCCTGGCTACTGCTGATGCTCTATGTACCGCTGTTGCTGGCCATCTCTACTCACATCCATACAGAAGTGGCCGACGACATCGCATGCGAAGAGTGTCTGCATCATGTCTGCCACGAAAGCCACTTCTCACAGGACAGCTTCACATGGGACGACTGCGTGCTCTGCCAGCTTAACAGCGCACCTTGTGTCGTACCTTCTACGCTTTCACTCACTACTTATTCCAACGACTCCCACACAACGCCGACAATGGCCGTGGCCATACCACCCACGTCCATTGTCAGCCTTCATTCTCCCCGCGCACCACCCTATTCATTCTGACAAGCCGACAACCCACACCCCTTACCTTTATTTACATATTAAGAACTATCAGAATGAAACTCCATATACTTTTGGCAGGGATGCTGATTGCACCTGCCTTGCCAGCCACAGCCCAAGTGGCCGTTCCTCACCTCTATGTTGAGCAGGATACTTGTGTAGAAATCAATGAAGTCGTCGTCACCGGCCTGACGGGTACAACTAAGATGAAGTATTCGCCGACCCCAATCACTGTTGTCAACAAGGCAACGCTGCACGGCCAGCCTTCAACCAACATCATCGATGCCCTGAGCCGTCAGCCTGGCATGTCGCAGGTCACGACAGGCAGCGGCATCAGCAAGCCCGTCATCCGCGGACTGGGCTACAACCGTGTGGTGGTGGTCAACGATGGCATCCGGCAGGAAGGACAGCAATGGGGCGACGAACACGGCATAGAGATTGACGGAGAGACCGTCAACTCCGTAGAAATCCTTAAAGGTCCAGCCTCCCTGCGCTACGGCAGCGATGCCATGGCTGGCGTCATCATCTTCCACGACGCACCCATGCTATCTGAAGACGGCATCCGAAACAGCCTTTCCACCGAGTATCAGACGAACAACGGCCTCTTTGACTATTCTGCCATGACGCAGGGACGGCAGGGGAATATCTTCTGGAACGCCCGGTGGACCCAGAGAATGGCACATGCCTATCAGAACAAATACGACGGCTACGTTTATGGCTCTCAGTTCCGCGAACAGGCTGCCACAGGCCACGTCGGATTGCTTCACAGCCTCGGCCAGGCACGGCTCCATCTCTCCTATTTCAACAGCCTACCCAGTATCATTGAGGGCGAACGCGATCCGTTCACTGGCGATTTCGAGATGGCTGACGGATTTACCAACATCAAGTCATACCACCATGCCATGCCTTATCAGCGCATCAACCACTATAAGGCCGTCATTGACAACACACTGGCCATCGGCGAAGGGTCTATGAAGATGACGCTGGCTTATCAGCAGAACCACCGCAAGGAGTTTGAGGAAAGCCCCGACGAGGCCGGACTCTACCTGCAGCTGAACACGGTGAACTACGACATCCACTACCATGTACCGGTCTTTAGCTCCTGGCAGCTTGTCACAGGCATCGCCGGCATGTACCAGCACTCTGACAACAAAGGCGACGAATACCTTATTCCCGACTACGGGCTCTTTGACGTAGGACTCTTCGCCACTGTCTCAAAGAGTTTCCGGAAATGGACGCTCAGCGGAGGCCTAAGAGCCGACTACCGCCACATTCACAGCCACGGACTTTATGATCAAGGCCGACTGAGATTCACCGACTTCACGCGTAATCTGACCGGATATACAGGCAGCGCAGGCATCATCTACAACATCACACCGCGCATGAACTTCCGAGCCAACCTCTCGAGAGGCTTCCGAGCTCCTAACATCTCAGAGCTGGGCTCCAACGGTATTCACGAGGGAACGGCAAGATATGAGATAGGAAACAGTCAGCTGAAGTCGGAATACAGCACGCAGATTGACCTCGGAGTTGACTATTCGTCGTACATCATCTCCGTGCAGCTGGCCCTCTTCGCCAACCAGATCGACAACTTCATCTTTGCAGCGACTTATGAGCCTTCGTCCAACGCCTACCTCCCTGCGTCCAACATCTACCGCACATACAAATATACCCAAGGTGACGCCCGACTCTATGGCGGTGAGATTTCTGTAGACATGCACCCTGTGAAGAACCTTCACTTCGACAACAGTTTTTCTTTTGTCAACGCCCGGCAGCTGCACCAGCCTGAAGCATCGCGCTGGCTGCCGCTGACGCCAGCGCCGAGATGGAACATGGACCTGCGCTACGAATGGCCGACCTTCCCGCTACTGAGCAAGAACCTCAGCAACACGTTCCTGTCGGCTGGTATGGAGTGTAACTTCCGGCAGAACCACTTCTATGCCCAGGACAATACCGAGACGGCCACTCCTTCATATACCCTGTTCAATGCTGCCATCGGCACCGACATCCTGTCAAAAGGCCAGCGCGTCGCATCGGTCAGCATCATCGGCAGCAATCTCACCGACAGAGCCTACCAGCACCACCTCAGTCGGCTGAAATACACCGACTGGAACCCTGCCACAGGCAAAACGGGAATCTTTAATATGGGAAGGAACGTAGCCTTCAAATTAATCATTTACATGTAAAAGAAAAGAGGAATGGAAACAACACCTTTCGCTGTTTCCATTCCCCTTTTACTGATATTCTTGGTCGGCCTATTCGTGTTCTTCAAGACGCTTGATGGCAAGCTGCTCCCAACGAGTGCCGGGCTGGCCATAGTTGGCGTAGGGCCAGATGCTGATACCGCCCCGGGGCGTGAAGAGTCCCGTCACCTCGATATAATTCGGCTGCATCAGGCGGATGAGGTCCTTCATTATGATGTTCACACAGTCTTCATGGAAGTCGCCGTGGTTACGGAAGGAGAAGAGATATAGCTTCAGGCTCTTGCTCTCCACCATGCGGTCGGCCGGGACGTAGCTGATGCGAATCTCGGCAAAGTCGGGCTGCCCGGTAATGGGACAGAGCGTTGTAAACTCCGGACAATTGAACCGAACCCAATAGTCGTTCTCCTTATGTCTGTTTTCAAAAGTCTCCAGCACCTCAGGGGCATAGTTGTCGCTGTACTTCACTTGAGCGCCCAGCTGCTGCAGGCCCTCTTCTTTTCTATTATCGCTCATATAATAAAGATTTTCAGAATGTTATAACTAATGTTCTCATCATAGGCATCGACACCCTCGTAGCGTTTCACCCACTTGACGACACGAATCGTCAGCGGCAGGATGACCACCTCGTAGGCGGTCTTCAGAAACACCTGAGTGAGCATCAGCAGAGGCAGTTCCCTTGCCGGCACCACTCCCGAGAGGGCCAGCGGAAAGAAGATGATGGAGTCAACGGTCTCGCCATAAACAGAGCTGAGGATGGCACGCAGGGGGAAGCGGCGGCCGCGGTCGCGCACCTTCATGCGGCTCATCACGTAGGCATTGACAAACGAACCCGCCAAGAAGGCCACAAACGATGCAGCGGCAATACGCGGAGCCAGACCGAAGACAGCATGGAAGCCAGCATCGTTGTCCCAATACGAAGCACCGGGCAACCAGTCACAAAGCGCTCCCATGGCTACGACAAAGAAGTTCATGGTAAAGCCAGTCCAAATGAGTAGCCGGGCCTTACGGAAGCCCCACACCTCACTCACGCAGTCGTTGATGATATACGAAACAGGGAATACCAGCAATCCACCGGTCTGTGACAGTGGCCCAAGCGCTATCTGCTTTGTTTCCAATAGGTTTGCCGTAATCAGGCAAACACAGAAGAGTATACTGAAAAGCATGAACAGCACACTCACCATCGGCTTATTCTTTTCCATTTCCTTGTTTTGTTAAAGGGGGTTGAGCAAGTACCCCTGTCTGTTTTCGGGTGCAAAGGTACGAAAAAATCGATTAAGTGAGGAAGAATGAATCCATTTATTTTTCCGAGCGTGAAATTTTTATCAAAGAAATGAGCGAAAAACAAAGAAAAGACAAAGTTTTTTAGTTTTGTTTTGCCGAGCGAGAGTAACTCCGGCAGAGCACAATAAGAAATAAAGAAATCAAGAATATAAGAAAAAAACTTAATTTATTGAGTAGAATGGCGGCATATTCTGTCTTTTTTCATAATTTTGCAAAAGTGTTTACACCAAAAGACAACGACAAACAAATTAAGAAGACAATATGAAGAAACTCATCCTTCTCGCTGCCGCCGTCATGATGGCCATCGCAGCTACGGCACAGCAGGCGCTGCCTGAAATCAAAGACGCCGCACTGAAAGCCAAATACGAGGCGTTCATGGAACAACTCAAAGCGCCCAACGAGGTGCTGGCCGAAGAATACCAGAACTATATGGCCCTGCAGGGCGACACCTCCGAAGAGGCTGCTGCCAAGCGCAAAGCCATCGAAGAACGCTTCGACAAAGTACAAAAGCAGATGGTCGGACTCTATCGCAAGGCCATCAACGAGAATCAGGACAACATCCTGCCCGCCTACTTCATCGCTCAGACTTACCACAACTACGAGTTCGACGAGCTGAAAGAACTCTGTAAGCCCGGCACAGCCTACTACGACCACGAACTGATGGCACAGCCCAAGGCCTTTCTGGCTTCGCTCGAAAAGCGACAGACTGGGCGCCAGTTTGCCGAGCTCGAGATGAACGACCTCGAGGGCAAGCCCGTGAAACTCAGTCAGTTCGTCGGCAAGGGCAAATATGTGCTCGTCGACTTCTGGGCCTCATGGTGCGGTCCCTGCCGTCAGGAGATGCCCACCGTCGTGAAGAGCTATGCCACCTACAAGGACAAAGGCTATGAAATCGTAGGTGTGTCGTTCGACCAGAAGGCAGAGCCCTGGAAGAAAGCCGTCACTGACCTGGGCATGACATGGCCCCAGATGTCCGACCTGAAGGGCTGGCAGTGCCAGGCCAATGAGGTATATGGCGTCAACAGCATCCCCTCGAACGTACTCATCGACCCACAGGGGAAAATCATCGCCCACGACCTTCGCGGCGAGAATCTGCTCAACACCCTCGCCGAGCTCTTCAAGTAATCAATCTGCACATCTCCTATATATCGCCAAAAGAGGACGGGCACTCCGTCCTCTTTTTTATTGATGCCCCTCCACGCGCTAAATCACACTTTTTTCTAAATATCTCATCCCTTATTTCTCATTTCTCATTTTATTTCGCGCCTTCGGCTTCGCCCTTCGAAAAAAAACTCATTTTTTTCATAATTTCTCATTCCTCATTCCTCATTTCTCATTTTATTTCGTACCTTTGCAGTGATTTATAAAAACATATATTGTAGATATGATTAAAATTACTTTTCCCGACGGCTCTGTTCGCTCGTATGAGCAGGGCGTCACTGGTTTTCAAATTGCCGAGAGCATCTCGCCGGCTCTCGCCCGCAACATTGTATCTTGCGGAGTGAATGGCGAGACAGTAGAGTTAAACCGACCCATCAACGAGGACGCCACCATCGCCCTCTACAAGTTCGACGACGATGAGGGTAAGCACACCTTCTGGCACACCTCAGCACACCTGCTGGCAGAGGCGCTGAAGGAGCTCTACCCAGGCATCCAGTTCGGCTTCGGACCTGCCGTAGAGAATGGTTTCTTCTACGACGTGCTGCTCCCCAACGGTGAGATGATCAAGGAGAGCGACTTCCCCACCATCGAAGCCAAGATGATGGAGCTGGCCCGCAAGGACGAGCCCGTCGTGCGTCACGAAGTGTCGAAGGCCGACGCACTGAAGGAATTCAATGCCGACGGTCAGACCTACAAGTGTGAGCATATTGACCAGGACCTCGAGGATGGCACCATCTCGACATACACACAGGGTAACTTCACCGACCTCTGCCGCGGTCCGCACCTCGTATCGACAGGTCTCATCAAGGCCGTCAAGCTGACCAATGTGGCTGGAGCCTTCTGGCGCGGCGATGCTGAGCGCGAACAGATGCAGCGTCTCTACGGCATCTCGTTCCCCAAGAAGAAGATGCTCGACGAATACCTCGTCATGCTTGAGGAAGCCAAGAAGCGCGACCACCGCAAGATAGGCAAGGAGATGGAACTCTTCATGTTCTCCGACAAAGTAGGTAAGGGTCTGCCCATCTGGCTGCCCAAAGGCACCGACCTCCGTCTGCGCCTGCAGGACCACCTGCGCAAGGTGCAGAAGCGTTTCGGCTATCAGGAAGTTATCACACCGCACATCGGCTCGAAGACCCTCTACGTCACCTCGGGTCACTACGCCCATTATGGCAAGGACTCCTTCCGACCCATCACCACACCTGAAGAGGGCGAGGAATACATGCTCAAGCCCATGAACTGCCCCCACCACTGCGAGATCTTCGCCAACAAGCCCCGCTCCTATCGCGACCTGCCCCTGCGCATCGCAGAGTTCGGCACCGTCTACCGCTATGAGCAGTCGGGAGAGCTCCACGGACTGACCCGCGTACGTTCGTTCACGCAGGACGACGCCCACCTGTTCTGCCGTCCCGATCAGGTGAAGCAGGAGTTCCTCAATGTCATGGACATCATCAACATCGTCCTCACCGCCTTCGGATTTAATTTCGAAGCCCAGATTTCCCTGCGCGACCCCAACGACCACGATAAATACGTCGGTACCGACGAAGACTGGGCACTGGCCGAGAAAGCCATCGTCGAAGCCTGTCAGGAAAAGGGTCTGCCCGCCAAGGTGGAATACGGCGAGGCTGCCTTCTACGGCCCGAAGCTCGACTTCATGATCAAGGACGCCATCGGACGCCGCTGGCAGCTGGGTACCATTCAGGTTGACTACAACCTGCCGAAGCGTTTCCAACTCGAATACACCGACGAGGACAACCAGAAGAAGACACCCGTCATGATCCACCGCGCTCCCTTCGGCTCGCTCGAACGCTTCACCGCCGTACTCATCGAGCATACCAGCGGACACTTCCCCCTCTGGCTCACACCCGAGCAGGTAGCCATCCTGCCGCTGTCGGAGAAGTATAACGACTACGCCCAGCACGTGGCCAAGGAATTCGACAAGCAAGGCGTCCGCGCCACCATCGACCTGCGCAACGAGAAACTCGGTCGTAAAATCCGCGACAACGAGCTGAAGCGCGTGCCCTACATGGTCATCGTGGGCGAGCAGGAAGCAGCCGACGGCACCGTCTCCATGCGTCAGCAGGGTGGCGGCGAACAGGCCACCATGCCCATCCAGGAGTTCATCGACCGCATCAACAGCCAGGTCGCCGAGATGACGAAAGACTTTTAAAAATTAAAACATAAAAAAGGCTGGGACCTTTCCATAATTAGGAAAAGCCCCAGCTTTTTATTCCCCCATAAGCACCCCCGCTACCAGCTCCAGATAGAGCCGTTCGGGTTGTTGCTACGCTGCTGCGTACTACGGTTTCCAAAGTAGTCGGTAGACGACGTGGACGTTCCCTCCGTCTGACCATACCTGTTACGGTAAGTTGTCGTTGAATTGCCGAAACAATCCGTCGAAGTCGTCGATGAGCCGATGCTGCCGCCATACTGGTCGTAATAGTTCGTCGTCGTGCCACCACCATAGTTTTCCCTCGTCGTCGACGAGCCGATGCTGCCACCATACTGGTCGTAATAGTTCGTCGTCGTGCCACCACCATAGTTGGAACGTGTCGTGGCACTGCCCGTACTGCCACCATACTGGTCATAGTAGTTCGTCGTCGTTCCGCCACCATAGTTGGAACGTGTCGTGGCGCTACCTGCACTGCCGCCATATTGGTCATAATAGTTGGTAGTGTAGCCGCCGCCATAGTTCGAACGAGTCGTCGACGAGCCGATGCTGCCGCCATACTGGTCGTAATAGCGGGTGCTGTACTGCGCATTTGCTGAGATGGCGAAGAGGACAGCCATCAGTGTCATCATAATCTTTTTCATCATTTCAGAGTTATTTTAAGTTCATTTACGTTTCATCTTCTCTTTCAATTCAGCCAACGCCTCGGCCGCATATCTGCTGCCATACCTCACACCTTTCCTATAGTCCTTTTTGGCAGCATTCAACATGCCAAGTTCCTCATAGGCATATCCTCGGATATAGTACAGTTCACCATCGTAATACTTCGTATCCAATGCATGCCCCACATAGCTGACGACATCCCACCACTGCCTGTCATGGAATGCCTCAAAGGCCTTGTCTGCGAAGAACTCGTAATTCTCCTTCCTCCTTGACGCTGTTTCAGCGAGCGCCCGCACATAGGCATTCATCGCCCCGCTGTCATACAGTTCCGTCGTAGGGAATATCACCGGGCCATCATACTGCGCCCAACTCTTCATACTCGCCATGCACGCCATGGCCATCATCAGCACACACTTCTTCTTAATTCCTTTTTTCATAGTTCCATTCATTTTTCTTGATTACTTTTTCTTGATTTCTTTTCCATTATTTATAATAATTCCTTCTTTCTTCTCGTCCCATCCTTTTCGTTTATCCCTCTCGGCCGCAAAGTTACCTCCATTTCCCCACTCCGACAAACAAAAACAAATCACAAGCCTTGTGAAACCCACATTTTCCCTCAAAAGTTTTCATTATTCCAATAATCTTTGTATTTTTGCACAAACAATACCACATAAACTTATGAGCTACCCACTGATATCAGAATACATTGAGGCTATTTTGGCGGCTGAGAACAACTTCGAGGAGTTGAACTATCTTCGCCCTGTTTTGGATGAAAAAGGACAGCCCGTAATGACGAGCGGCAACTTTGCCGGCGCTTTTAAAAAAGTATAATCGTAATGGGGAACTGGCCCTTGAAGAAGGGGAAGAAACAAAAATGATGTGGGATTTTCCAATCAGCATGAGTCAGGAAGATATGCTGACCGTTATTAAAAAGAAAGCTGATGAGTGGAATATATATTGCATTTTTAAATAATTAAGCGTACGCCTTGTAAAATATGTTTTTAATCGTTTTACCTATGAATACAAAAGATAAAGAGAAAAGGTCCTTTTTGAGCGATATTATTGGCTCAAACAACTATAATAAGATAACTGAGACTTGGAAATGGCCTATTGCTATTTATTCAGTATCGGCATTGGTTCTCTATGGTCTTACCACAATTTGCTATTCACAAGTTGTCAGCTATCTATTTTCCTTATTGGTAGGTTTTAACTTGTTCTTCATCGTTTTTCTTTTTGGATTGACTGTTTGCCTTGATATTCAAGTATCAGGAAAAGGTTTTGAAAAAAGGGATGGAGCGAAACCATCTTTTATGTATATATGTACCATATTATGGCTAGTCATTCTGTTATTTGTAGGAGTGTTTGCCATATGGAAAACCGAGAAGATGCGGAAGGACTATGCCTTCCAATGTAAAACGGTTTATGTTGACCAAGCAAATAAAATTCTACATTTATATGATTTCTGTGAAAGTATTGATTGGGACCATGTTGAAAAGGTAAAAGTCCACACAATTAATCATAACAATTACTCTAGATGTGAGGAATGTATAGAATGGACTTACGAAATGCATGATGCGGCTCGCGACCTATATTTACGACATGAATAATGATATAATAAAAATGAGAGGTATAAACTTTATTCTGGCTTTCCTCTTGGTTCTCTGCCTTGCTCCGATGCCTTACGGTTATTATCAGTTGGTGAGATTCGTGGCGATGGTGGTCTTTGGAGTTATGGCTTACCATTATTTCGAAAAGAAGCAGGAGGCATGGGCTGTAACGTTCGGGGCCTTGGCTCTTCTTTTTCAACCTTTTGTAAAGGTGACGCTGGGTCGCACACTATGGAATATTGTAGATGTTGCCGTCGCCATATTACTCATTATCGTATGCTCGTCAAAAGAAGATAACACTAACACAACAGGTAATTTGAAATGAAGATACTTATAGGCATACTCATCGTTCTATACGTTTTACTCTTGTTATTCCTGATTGTATTTGGCATTAATGAGGCTATACAGGAGAGAAAAAAGAAAGAATTCAGGGAGTGTTTGGCTGACAGTCTTCTGTTCTGGCTGCTGCTCCCCCTTTTACCGATACTCATTCCTATCGCTATGCTCATTTCGCCGATTACATCAAAGATTTCCGAAATAAGACGACATGGCGGCATCAAGGGCTATCGGAAATGGAAAGATGATCTGAAACAGGAGGAAATAGAGCGCCAAAGAAAAAAGGAGGAAGAGAAGAGGCTGACACAACTCTACACCACGGGGGCCATCAGCCGGCTGGACCTTCCCAAAAAGGAGAATGGCATCAATAAGTTTGAATTTGACGAATCGTTAGGCCTGAGCGTTGACTATGAAGCTGAGGTACGACAGATTATATATGTGGAGCGTGATTATAACGAGCGACTGAACCGCTTCTTCCTTGAACACCCGGACCTGCGCCTCTACCACATGTACAAGTTCTTATATCTGCCCCGACTGGGCAATGACCTGGAGGATGCTCTCCACTATTCTTTTCCTGGTGCATCGATGGAGGGTATCGCCATCCCGACGATTGACTCCACCTACCCCATCGACTATCTGGTCTATCAAGAAGATGCTGCCAATATCAAGCATGGCATGTTCTTCTTCGTCAACGGAAAGGAAAACTGCGGGGCCAAATACACCCAAGGACAATACTATCCCTTGGAGGAAGGAAGCGACGAGGAGATTATCCAACAATTACACACCATCGTCCGCGCTGTTCATAGCCAAAATGGTAACTTCTACAGCGGAGGGGTCTATTGCACTGAGAAGAAGCCCGACATCCCCGAAGGGACAACCGAGAATTACGCCGACCAAATGTATGATTGGGAGTTCTTTAATGAGCAAAGTCTTTTTGCGCCGCAGCTGCCCGATGACAACGGGCAAGGAGACGGTGCCCGTCCTTCCGAAGATGAGATTAAGGAACTGGTAAATGGCATCAAACAGCGGCTGCAAAAACTCAATGAATTAGGAGTGGAAAAAAGTTTCCTCATGAAACTGCTACAGCCCAAGACTCGTTTCAGCCGTCTCGTCGTCACCAAGGATTATAAGATTCTCCTTCCTGACTATCACAATATGGAGATACACATGGAACCGCTGGTGAAGGCGGTATACCTGCTGTTCCTACGGCATCCAGAGGGGATTCTGTTCAAACATCTGCCTGACTACCGAAAAGAACTGACCGGCATCTATGTCAAACTGAAGCCGTACGGAATGAACGAGAGGGTTCTGAAGAGCATCGAGGATGTGACGAATCCCACGCTGAACTCCATCAACGAGAAGTGTGCCCGTATCAGAGGGGCTTTCATTTCCCGGTTTGAAGAGGATTTGGCTCAACACTATTACATTTTTGGTTTCCGTGGCGATCCCAAGAAGATTAAGTTGGACCGCAGCCTGGTGGTATGGGAATAAAGGCCGGAAATAAAATTGCATTTTCACAAGGCTTGTGGAGGAAAATGATTTGGTTGCAAAGAGGGAATCGCCTATCTTTGCAACCAAATTCTTTATAATGTTCCCTGACTCCCCTATCATATAGTCAGGGAATAAAAAACAACATGCGTATATTTTATGGAAGGTATGAAACACATCAGTGAATTGATTGAAGGGGCGAGGGATGCCGATAATATGGTTTATAAGACAGGGTTTGACTTCCTTGACAAAAGGATTGGCGGTTATCGCAAGGATGAGCTGACTATTGTCATGGGAGGCATCAATAGTGGAAAGTCGGCATTTATCATTACTCAGCTGAACCGGTTTGCCGTAGATCAGGAGATTCCGACTCTGTTTGTCTATAATAACATGAAAGAAAGGGATTTCATCGCTTCGATGGCTGCCTACTATTGTTCCATCAGGACTAACAACATCTTGTCTGTTTTGAAGAAAGGCTATGAATATCAAAAGGAGGTTGAGGCCTATCTGCAAAAGCTAAACAACGCACCGCTTTATGTCCTTGAGTGTGGGGACAATAAGGATAAAGCACTTTTAAGCGAGATTGAAATGTTTGTCAAGGAGAAAGGCGTCAAGGTTGTTTTCTTGGACGAGATGCCGACAGTGATTAATGGTGACTTCCGCTTGTTGCCCCTGCAGGAACTGGCACGAAGGCTGCACATCCCCATCGTGGCTACGCTCACCACGTTTACTTTGCGCGATAGCATAGGCTTTATGCCGACACTGAACGATTTGGCACAATACCATGGATTTCATGAGGTTGACGTGGTCATCGGCTTGACAGCCTATGATAATTACAATGCCTACGACTTCAATGAACAAAATGATATGGCTGGCGACATTTCAGTCCACATATTGAAAATCAGAGGGGTTCATAACAAACGTATATTTCTTATAAAGAAAGCCAGACTTCTGTGTCGAAGCTATCCGAAGGAGGATGCCATGCTAAAGAGGCTACAGAACGAGAACCATTCCATCACGAATCTTATCGACTTGTTGGAATTAAAAACTGTTGAGGAAGATTAGTTCAAAGTCATATATAGGGCATCAGTCCTCCTGCTCGTAATAGTAGGAGTAGTCGATGCCCTTCATGAAGATTTCGCGGTCGTCAATTCTATCGGTCAGGACTGACTCCAGAAGGCTTTTGATTTTTGTGTTGTCCATCTGACTCTCCACCATCGCACTGAGATAATCGCGTTTATTGATTTTGCTCCAGTCGACGCATTTGCCTAACCGTTTCTTGAAAATCAGGTCAAGCCAGATGCGTGTTGAACGGCCGTTACCTTCCATGAAAGGGTGCGCCACGTTCATCTCAACATATTTATCAACTATCTCATCGAATGACGTCTCAGGCATCAGCTCAATGGTCTTCAGATTCTGATGCAGGTATTCAGCCAGACAGAAGATGGTATTGCCTTTCGAAATCGTCTTCGTGCGTATTTTCCCTGCGAAGTCGTAGAGTCCGCCAAACAGATAGGCATGAATCTGCTGGAGGCATTTCACTGTCCCCGGCTTCATGCTGTCGAGCAATCCACTCTCTATAAGTGTGTAAGCCTTCTTTTTACTTTGCCCATCAATGGTGTTATCGCTATATACGAACCAGTCGAGGAAGTCGCTAGCTCGATTATTCGGATAGTGCTTGGCCAATGTCTGCACGCCTTCCGCATCGAGGGCATCAGCCGCACGCTGCTTGCCGTCTGGAGCCTCGAATTTGAAGTGGTTAGTGGTACTAACCAGTTGAACGTTTTCTTTAGCAAGTTTGCCTTTCAGGTATTTCCAATAGTTACGACATTTCTTGTAATCATCTTCATCATTGATGGCTCGTACGATGTCAGTAGCCGAGAACCACCACTTGCTGTGTTCCTCGTCCCAAACGGCACGGACCTCTCTGTCGTTGAAGAAACGGATTGACTTCTTGCTCATAACGTTATCTTTCAGGAAACCTTTATTTCAGACTCACACTTCTACCACCTGGCCGTCGTAAGCGAGCTGGATGTCGAAAGGCAGCTGTGCGTTGACTTCTGCATGACGGCCGATGTCGTGACAGCTGTGGATGAGAAGGGTACGCGGTGCTCCCACCCGACGGACGAAGTCGATGGCATCGGGAACGAGCTGATGGGAATAGTGCTCTTTGCCAAAGCGCAGGGCATTGACGACGAGGAGTGATGGCTGCGACTGGCTTACGTATTGCAGTTCGGTCTCGTCGATGGTTTTCATGTCGGTGATGTAGACCAGTGTCCGTCCGCCTTGCTCTTCGATGCGATAGGCGGTGATAGGCAGTTTTCCGTGCCACACGGTGAAGGGTGTGACGGTGAACTCATTGACCTGGATGGGCTCATGAGGCGTGATAGTGTGCAGCTGAATGGCTGGCACACCGGGATAGCGGTTCTCTGCGAAGCAATAAGGCACCGTCTTCATCAGCCCGTCGGCGGTTATCTGGTCGGCATAGATATTGATTTTCCCGAACTGGCAGAATGGTCGCAAGTCGTCTATGCCTCCCACGTGGTCATAGTGTATATGGGTGAGCAGCACGGCATCAATCTTGCGGAAGGGCTGGCTAAGCATCTGCTGACGGAAGTCAGGCCCCACATCGATGAGCAGTCGGGTGCGGTTGCTTTCGACGAGTGCCGAGCAGCGCAGCCGCTTGTCGTGCGGGTCGGTGCTGGTGCAGGTATAGCAGTTACAGCCGATGGCCGGCACGCCGACGGATGTTCCTGTTCCGAGGAATGTTATCTTCATACGATATTTACTTCCGGCTTGATTGCTATTCCGAAGTGTTTCAGCACATCCGTCTGAATGACTCTGCAGAGGGACAATACTTCCTGACCTGTGGCTCCGCCGAGGTTGACAAGCACGAGCGGCTGCTTTTCATACACTCCGGCACGGCCTACGCTGCGGCCTTTCCAACCGCACTGCTCGATGAGCCAGGCGGCAGGAATCTTCACATGGTCGCTGTCGACGTCGTAGTGGGGCATCGCAGGGTATTGCGCAGCCAGCGACTCATAGAAAGACCGCTCCACGATGGGATTCATGAAGAAGCTGCCGGCATTGCCCAGCACCTTCGGGTCGGGCAGTTTCTCTCGGCGTATGTCTATGATGGTCTGCCGCAACTCCTCTGCCGTGGGCGATGTGATGCCTTTGGCTGCCAGGGCGCTGCGGATGTTTCCGTAGTCGAGTTTGGGGATGAAGGTGTTGCTGAGGCGATAGGTGACGTAGGTGATGACGAACCTTCCGCGCCACTCGTCCTTGAATCGGCTGTAGCGGTAGGCAAATTGGCAGTCGGCATTGTTGAAGAAATATTTCAGTCCTGTAGCGATCTCGATGGCCTCTACGCGCACGATGAGGTCTTTCACCTCCACGCCGTAGGCACCGATGTTCTGCACAGCCGAGGCACCGACATCGCCCGGAATGAGCGAGAGGTTCTCGGCTCCATAGATTCCCTGGGCCACACAGAAGCTGACGACGTCATCCCACTCTTCTCCCGCCCCGCAACGCAAAAGTGTCTTTTCAGTGCCTGAAAGGACCTGCTTCCCCATGACGGCCGAGCGAATCACGGTGCCTGGGAAGTCGTTCACAGGCAGAAGGTTGCTGCCCCGCCCGACGACCATCAGCGGCGCTTCACGGTCGATGGTGGGCAGCACGGCCAAGAGTTCTTCCTCTGAGGTGATCTCTATGAAACGCCGGCATCGGGCCTTGATGCCGAAGGTGTTATAGGGAAGAAGGCTATAGTCGTTGGTGTCAATCATTATCTCATTAATTTAATTGGAGAAACTCATCAATTTCCACTTGTTCTGCCGCAGGCTGAAGGTCAGCTGCGTCTCCTCCTCGTCGGCAATGCCGTGAATGACGAACAGCTTGTTGCGCCCTTCTGGCAGGGGTTCTCCATAGACAATATTATAGATGGTGTTCGACGGCACGACGCTGGGCCGGAAGGTGTCCCATTGTCCCGGTTCCATCGTACCCGATATGGTCTCCAGTTCGTCGTCGGGGTCGACGGTGGTGAACGTCACCCGGTGGTTGAGGCTCTGCACCTGGAACAGGCTGTCGGTGGAGAAACGCTGATAGAAGTCGAGGAAGGAGGAGTTGTGGTTGTCCTTCATCAGCTGATGGTGAATGGTAGTGAGCATCCAGCATCCGTCTTCCCTTTCAAAGTCATACTGCGAGACGAAGCCAGCATCCAGGTTGATGCGCTCGACGACGGCTTTGGTGAGCGAGGTGTCGCGGGCAGCCTCCATCTGCGCAGGATTGTCGAAGATGAGGGTGTAGAGGCCATCCTCCATGAAGAACGGATCGACATTCCACTCGCTTCGCTCAATCTGCATGCGCGTGCCCTCCGCGTCGAAAACGGGCAGGGGGAAGTGGATGCGCTGGCGCTGCAGCCGCTCATTGGTGGAGAAGTTGAAGAAGAAGTCGTCGAAGAGTCGGTCGGCAGCCATCGGCACCGCAACGGTGTCGTCGGCCAGCTCAGCCGCATTGGCAACATCCGAGGGTTCAGGCTGGCTCTTACGGCATCCTGACAACAATCCGAAAGCTAACAGACAGGCTGACATGGTCAAAACCTGAAAATTTGTTCTTTTCATAACCCAGTGTAATATATTTTGACTACAAAAGTACAATTATTTTTCGAGAAAGTGCCCGTTTTGACAGAAAATTATTAACTTTGCAGACAAATTTTTGAAAGACTATGATACTCGAGAAAATAGAAGCCCTCCTGAACGAGGTGAACGACCTGTCGGCACAGAACGCCGAGGAAATTGAACAACTGCGACTGAAGTACCTCAGCAAGAAGGGTGAGATTACCCAGCTGATGGCCGACTTCCGCAATGTTGCCGCCGACCAGAAGAAGGTCGTCGGTATCAAGATCAACGAGCTGAAGCAGCTTGCCCAGCAGCGCATCAACGAGCTGAAAGAGCAGGTTGAGACGAAGAACGACGACAGCCAGGACATCGACCTGACCCGCACGCCCTACCCCATCCGTCTGGGCACACGCCACCCGCTGACCATCGTGAAGAACCAGATTATCGACATCTTCTCGCGCATGGGCTTCACCCTGGCCGAGGGACCGGAAATCGATGACGACCTGCACGTGTTCACCAAGCTCAACTTCGCCGCCGACCACCCTGCACGCGACATGCAGGACACCTTCTTCATCGAGACCAACCCCAACGACGTTGCCAAGAACGTCATTCTGCGTTCCCACACCTCCAACGACCAAGCTCACTACATGGAGACCCATCAGCCTCCCATCCGCGTCATCTGCCCGGGCCGCGTCTATCGCAACGAAGCCATCTCAGCTCGCGCACACTGCTTCTTCCATCAGGTGGAAGGACTCTACATCGACAAGAACGTTTCGTTCACCGACCTGAAGCAGGTGCTCCTGACCTTTGCCCGCGAGATGTTCGGCGCTGACACGAAGATACGCCTGCGCCCCAGCTACTTCCCCTTCACCGAGCCATCGGCAGAGATGGACGTCAGCTGCACCATCTGCGGCGGCAAAGGATGCAGCCTCTGCAAGGGAGAGGGATGGCTCGAAATCCTCGGCTGCGGAATGGTTGACCCCAACGTGCTCGAGGCTTGCGGAATCGACAGCACACAGTATACCGGCTATGCTTTCGGCATGGGCGTCGAGCGCATCGCCAACCTGAAGTATCGCGTCAGCGACCTGCGACTGTTCTCTGAAAACGACGTTCGATTCCTCGAAGAATTCCAGAGCGCACGATAAGAAATTCTACTGAAACACTATCATAACAAACGCCCGACACCAGTGAGTGATGTCGGGCGTTTTTCTCGTCTTATTCAAAAAACAAAAATTTCTTCACCTCTCGGAACTGCCTTTATACAAAGGGGATGAGAAAAAACCGTTGTGACCAAAACCAGACATGAAATCTGGTCTCGTCGTGACCAAAAATACGACCCACATCTGGTCTCGTTGTGACCAAGGCCTGGTCTCAATAAGACCAAGGGGTGGTCTCGTTGTGACCAAAGGCTGGTCTCATCGTGACCAAGGCTTGGTCATATAATGAATGGGCACATTAGTGTTGCACTATCTTTACCCCCTGGCGCACGATGACGCCTCGCGTGGCTGGTGTTGCGGGCGTTCCCTGCAGGGTGTATGCCCTGTTGTCTGCCGGTTTCGACGGTACGGCCTCTGCAGCTGGGACTGAAGAGCTTCCGCCATTCAGTTTCCGGTATTCCTCGCGTGCCTTCTTCATCTGCTCGAGGAAGCGCTCACTGGTGTGCAGACGGGCATAGGCAGCTGAGGCAGCCAGACGGGCGGCGTCGGTGTCGCTCTGCCAGTGGGCTCCAACGACCAGGCGGTTCTCACCATAACGATAGCCACGGGTCAGGATTTCGGTGGCACGGTCGGGGTTTATCTCCATCATCAGTAGGGCCGAGCTCCAACCCAGCAGGGTATGTCCGGAGGGGAAGGAACCGTTCTTGCGCAGCGCCTCCTCGTCCTCGGGCTTCAGCGTAGGTTCATTGAAGACCATGAAGGGACGCGGGCGCCGATAGGCTGCCTTGGGTATCTTGCAGATACTGTCGCAGGTAGCTGTGCCCTCGAGCAGCACCTTGTAGATTTCGGGGGTATCCTCCTTGGTGACCTTCATGCCGAAGGCTTCTTCAAATTCTTCAAGAATCGTTTCCAGCCCATAGACGGCATCGCGAGTGGCTTCGGCAGCACGCTCCGGGTCTTTTCGCATCTCCTTTCCCCAGTAGTAGCGGGCCACGTCGTTCATGAAGGCCACGGAAGTACTGTCGGGCGGGCCGGGCAGGAAAATCATCATGTCGGGCATCTCGTCCGGAGTGAAATAGGCATTTACGGTTTCCTCTTCTTGCGCCTGCAGCGTCATGGCCAGACAGAGCGCAACCATTGTGATTAAGATTTTTTTCATTGCGGATTGGATATTAGTGTTAAAAACCCTGCAAAATTAGGAAAAAAAGAAGAAAATGCCAAAGATTTGCCGGAAGAATCACTCTATGCGCTCGTAATAGCGCAGGGAGTCTGCTGGCATCCAGCCTGGATGGGTCAGGCTGATTATCTCGCGCAGGAGCAGGTCGGGACGGAAAGAAACTTCCTCGAAATAGGGCTTCCGGGTAGTGTTGCAGGCGTAGACCTCGCCGCCGTTGAGGGCCTTAAGCTGGCTATATCCATGATACTCTGCCTGCAGCATGTCGCGCGTCAAGGGCTCTGGTCCATTGTATTTCACCAGCCAAAGGTCGCTCTGGCCGGCCTTGTCGAGCACCTCCTCGAACGACAGTGGCAGCGAGCCGCTATGCTCGTCGGCTGCCCAGGCGTAGCCGGCATGGGCATCGGCCAGCATGACACCCATGGTGCTCCGCCCGCCCGGCACGTACCAGGTGCTGCCTGTGATGCGCTCGGTCAGTACGGAGCGTCCCTTCGGCATGGCTGCCGCCTCACCGCAGAGCTGCCGGTAGGTGCTGTCCACGGTCTGGAAGAGCGAGTCGGCCTCGTGGCTGCGACCATAGAGCAGACCATAGAACCGCATCCATGCTGCCCGCCCGAGCGGCGACGTCTCCATATAGTCGGCCGTCTCGACGATGGGGATGCCCGTCTGCTCGAGGCGCCCGTAGCCACCGCTGTTCTCGAAGGGAGAGATGAGGAGCACCTGCGGACGCAGGTCGACTATATTCTCGACCATCGGCAGCATGCCGTCGCCGCAGTCTTCGGCATGGGCTCGCACCCAGGGGATATTGATATACTTCATGTCGCAGACACCAGTGATGGCTTGCCCTGCTCCCAGCCAACAGAGCAGTTGGCAGTGGGCTGCGGTGAAGACGACACTACGCTCGACGGGTGTATAGATAAGGGTTCCGTCGGGCAGGTCTCTGACGCGAGCGGAGTCTTTCCGGCTGACAAGGACATAGGTATGCAGGGTGCGGTCCTGCTTCCAGGGGTCGCGGATGTCGACGCGCCAATAGCCGTCACCCTGGGTCATGGAGAGGAGGGAGGCATGAGGACTCCGCCCCCCATCCTGCCCCACAGGGGAGTGGGCTGTCGGCCGTTTGAAAACAGCTATCAGGATGACAACAGCCAATACCGTCGCGATTGCGGTTAGAATGGTCTTCTTTTTCATCTCTTCACTGATTGAAGCGCCCCAACCCCTTCTTCATGAGGGGTTGGGAGCTGTAGGGGGGAACTTACTTCGTCAGGAACACCATCTTGTTGGGGCTGACTCCCGGCACGACAAACGAGCTCTTGAAGCTGTCGTTGGCATCAAAGACGTAGACGATGCCTTCCGTGGCATAGTCTGTATAGCCGATGTAGAGCGAGCCGTCAACGTGATTGACTGAGAGGAAATAGGGAACGGCAGCTCCCTCGGTCATTGCCTTGGGAGCGTTGTTGAGTTTCCACTCTGTCACCTTGTCGGCCGTGGCATCATAGACCTTGAATGTCATCGTATAGGTCACCCAGTCGGGCGAGATAGAGTTCACCATGTAGAGGCGGTCGCCTGAGGCCAGCACGCGGCCTGCATGACCTATCTCGCTGGTGGCACAGGTCGTGACATCGTAGACACCGACAGGATTGGAATAGTCGGCTCCATAGGCAGAGACATAGAGGCGGCCGTTGGCCTTCTGCAAGCCGTATGGGTTGAAGAGGGTCTCATGGGAGACTGCCTTGTCGAACTTCTTGGTATGGATGGCTGAGAGGGTGTGGCCTGTTCCATAGCCAGAGTTGACGCAGTAGAGGGAGTCGCCCAGCTCTACAATCTGTTCGGGGTTGGCATCGACGGCCACCTTTGCCTCAAGGGCCAGCGTCGTGGCATCGAAACGCGCCACAAAGCCGCCGTAACAGGTGACATAGAGCTTGCCGTCAACAGCCACGATATTGCGCGGCTGGCCGAGGCCGTCGGCCTCGAAGCTGGCATAGCGGGCCTGCTCAACTCCGGAGCCGTTCAGGCGCAACAGCACCTCAGATACATTCACGACAACATAGACATCACCCTTGTAGGCGATGATGTCGTTGGCCGTGTCGCCCAGCTTCTGACCGTTCTGCACCTCATAGATATCGCCCTCCATGATGGATTTCGCCGCAGGGTCGTAGAAGAAGAGGTGAGAGTTGTTCTTACCGTACTGGCCTTCGCAGAGCACAAAGCTGCGATAGCTGGGCAGGTCGACTTTCGAGCCCTCGCGCCAGTCGGCTTTTTCCTCATCGTCATCACAAGCCGTAAAGGCCATTGTCACACACAAGCCACACAGCGTGGCATAGAAAAATTTTCTTACGTTCATCATAATTTTTATATTTTAAGGATTTAACTGTCTTGCATTTCTAAAACTTCAATGTCACCCCTGCCTGCCAGTGCCGGCCTGGCATGGGATAGAACTGGATGATATCGAACTGAGTATCGGCAAGGTTCATCACACTGGCCGACAGGCCCAGTTCTCCCCATCTGAGGCGGAAGTCGCGGGAAAGGGTGATGTTATGCTCCGCATAGGGCTTCATACGGCTGTCGGCATTGTGGAGCACGGCGCTATAACGCTCGCCACAGGCCTGCATGGAGTAGCCCAGAGAGAGCCATGGGGTCTGGACGATGGCCGAGACGGCGGCGCAGTGTCGCGGGGTATAGGGCAGCTGCTGATTATAATAGGAACGCTGCGGGTCGGTCTTGTCGACAGCCCTCTGCAGGGTATAGGAACCCGTCACGTCGACATTCCATCCGGTCACAAGGGGCCATCGAGCCTGCACCGACGTCTCGAGGCCACTCATGGCGACACGCCCGAAGTTCATCATCCGCCAGACGTATGCCGAGGGGAAGGCCACTATCTTGTCGTGGACATGGCTCAGATAGCCGTCGGCCGTTGCCTCTACAAACACCTTATTATATATAGTGCCGCTCCATGTCACGCCGAGGCCATACATCCGAGCCTGCTCGGGACGGAGGCTGACGGTGCCGAAGCGACGGTAGTAGAGGTCGTTGAATGACGGCAGGCGGAACGTGTGCTTCATCATGGCCCTCAGATAGAGCGTTTCACCGGGCAGCACCTTCCATGAGGCCGACAGTGCAGGCGAGAGGCGCCGATGGTCGCGCCGTGAGTCCATCTCCTGGCTCACAGCTCCCGACCTTGAGATGCGGTCTTGCGACAAGGTGCCCACCAGATGGGCATCGAGGGTGAGCCGAGAGGCTGAATAGCGCGCCGAGAGCGCTGTAAGGGAGGTCCACCGCTCTGGGTCGGCACCTACATAGATATTGTTCCTCAGCGTGCCATAGGCCACGTCTTCTGCCAAGGCCACGCCGAAGGTCCGCACAGGCTGCCACGCCACGGAGACGGAGGCATAGCGCTCGGTCTGATGGTTCAGGTCGACTTGCCGGCCACCGGCATACTTCACGTTGATGTCTTCATAGCGGTTCCACGCATGGTCATAACGCAGGCGGGCTGCCATCGAGAGCGCCTTGCCCAGCGGACGCTGGTAGAGTGCCTGCACAACGTAGTTCTCGTCCCACAGCCGCTCACGGTTGTCTTTATTATAAAGGATGACGCCTCCGGGGAGTCCGCGCTCCGAGTGATAGGCCTGCGCCTTGACATGCAGGCGAGCACCGTCGGCAAAGGCATGACGAAGATTGGCCTCGCCCTGCCAGGCTTCCATATCAGAATAGAGCCGACGCTCTCGGGTTACCACCGACCCGTTGCGCAAGGTAAAGGGATAGTCGCCGTCGGCCCTCAGAAGGCTGCCGTCAAGACAGAGCGCCGTTGTCTGGCCGAGCCGTTGGCGATAGCGTAGCGAAGGACTCACGTAGCCAAACGACCCGCCGCGGAGAGAGACAGAGCCCCCTCCCCCAGTCTCATCCGTCGTGATTGTCACCACCCCTGCCGAAGCATAGTGGCGGGCAGAAAGCAACAAGGCATCGGCCTGGCCGACAGCCATGCTGAGGCGGCTGACGTTGTCGAGCTGATAGTGGGAAAGGTCAATCTGGCCCGCCTGCGTGTTGCTCACGACGAGGCCGTCGTAGCTCACTGCCGTGTGATGGGCTCCGAGATTGCGCACCGAGACGGTCTTCAATCCGCCGATGCCCCCATAGTCACGCACGGTGACGCCCGCCAACTGTCTCAGGGCATCTGGCAAGGCTGTCAGTCCGAGACGCTGCATACGCTCGCGGTCGATGGAGCGAGTGGGAGCCGGCGACGTAATATCAGAAGAAGGAGCATGCGCCGTCACCTCCACATCGTCTAACAGTCGGTGTGCGAGTGTGTCGACGTCAGTCTGTGCCCAACCGCTAAGCACGGACATGATTGTCAACACCATTATCAGGATCAGAAACTTTATTCTCAAGATTCCCAATCTTCAAACATGACCTGTCAAAAGTCAATACTAAATACTCTTCTCCTGCCCCAATCCACGAGGGCTTGGAAAACCAACGCAACGGCAGGTCTTCTGACTATGCGGCCAGCAGCGGAACGCCTTCCCGACATCAGTATCTTGGTCAGTGGCATTGAGTTCCGCCCTTCTGAAAGGCCGCTCACAGCTGCGGGACAGTCGGGGATTCTCACCCCATTCCCTTTTCATCACTGCATGCGAGTGAACCAATTGCAAATGCAAAGGTACTAATAAAAAGTGAAAATTCGAAAAGTAAAGAGTGAAAAGTGAAATCAGCGAGCGCAAAACAAGAGGATTTTCATTGCAAATAAGCAACATTGTAACAATAATACCATGAAATGAACGTTTTGTTTAAGGCAAGAAAACAAAAAAATGACTACCTTTGCATCGGTCAAGGCAACGGTCTATCCGATTGGAGAGTAAACACGTATATTTAAAACGAAATAACCATATAGAACAATGAAACAAAACAAGACTCTGACGCTCATCCCCGTGATGCTTGCGTTCTTCGCCATGGGATTTGTTGACTTGGTCGGCATTGCCTCAAACTATGTTAAGAACGACCTTCAGCTTTCCGACTCGGTGGCCAACATCCTGCCTTCGCTGGTATTCTTCTGGTTCCTGATTTTCTCCTTACCGACCGGGGTGCTGATGAACAAGATTGGCCGGAAGAAGACGGTCATGCTCTCACTGCTGGTCACGCTCATCTCGCTCGCCATGCCACTCTTGGGTAACTCATTCTCAGTGATGCTCTTGTCGTTCTCGCTTCTCGGCATCGGTAATGCCATCATGCAGACCTCGTTGAACCCACTCATCGCAGCCATCACCGGTGGCAAGAACCTGGCTTCTACGCTGACCTTCGGACAGTTTGTCAAGGCCATTGCTTCGTTCTCTGCTCCCTATCTGGCCACATGGGGTGCCACCAAGGCCATCCCCGATTTCGGACTTGACTGGCGCGTGCTGTTTCTCATCTTCCTGGTCATCGGCACCGTGGCCACTCTGTGGCTGGGAATGACTTCCATTGAAGAAGAACCGATGGAGGGTGTCGCCTCGTCGGTTGGCAGGCAGTTTGCAGGAAGCGTCAAGCTGTTGGCCAAGCCCATCGTGCTGCTGTCGTTCATCGCCATCATGTGCCATGTCGGGACGGACGTGGGAATCAACACCACGGCCCCGAAAATCTTGATGGAACGCCTTGGCATCGACCTCACTGCTGCGGCCTTTGCAACATCGCTCTACTTCATCTTCCGTACCATCGGCTGCCTGACGGGCTCCTTCTTCCTGCGTGTCATGAAGACGAGGTCGTTCTACATTGCCAGTGTCGTCATGATTGCTCTCGGCATCCTGCTGCTGTTCTACGAGACCAACCAGTGGATGCTCTATGCTGCCATCGCCTTGGTGGGTTTCGGCAACAGCAACGTCTTCTCGATGATTATGTCGCAGGCACTGCTGTCGGTACCCGACAAGCAGAACGAGGTGTCGGGCCTGATGATTATGGGTCTCTTCGGCGGCACTGTGTTACCTCTGCTCATGGGTCTTTGCAGCGATGCCGTTGGCCGCCAGTCAGGTGCCGTATTTGTGTTGGCGCTCGCTACGCTCTACCTGGTCTATTACACCAAGATCGTGAAGAAATAAAGCAACGCTCCCCCTCCTGAGGGATGGGGCCTAATCATTAAAAAGAAATGAAAAGATATATCGTAGGACTGGGCGAAGCACTCTGGGATGTGCTGCCCGATGGAAAGAAGCTGGGCGGTGCTCCCGCCAACTTCGCTTATCATGCTGGCCAGTTTGTCGGCCAGGAGAACACGCTGGCGGTCAGTGCACTGGGTGAAGACAAGCTGGCCGACGAGACCATTGCCTCGCTTGAGGAACATGGTCTGACCTACCTGATGCCGCGCGTGCCCTACCCCACGGGTACTGTGCAGGTGACACTCGACGAGGAGGGCATCCCGTCGTATAACATCAAGGAGAATGTAGCTTGGGACAACATCCCGATGAACGGCGACATCGAAGAGGTAGCCCGCAACTGCCGTGCCGTGTGTTTCGGCTCGCTGGCCCAGCGCAATGTCGTTTCGCGCGAAACCATCCAACGCTTCCTCGACCTCACTCCGGCCGACTGTGTGAAGATTTTCGACATCAACCTGCGCCAGCAGTTCTATACCAAGGAAATCATCCAGGAGTCGATGCGCCGATGCAACATCCTCAAAATCAATGACGAAGAGCTGGTCATCATTGGCCGCATGTTCGGCTATCCTGGCCTCGACATTGAGAACAAATGCTGGCTCATCCTCGGCAAGTATAACCTGGACATGCTTGTTCTGACCTGCGGCACCAACGGCTCCTATGTCTTCACGCCGGGCCATGTGTCGTTCCAGGAGACTCCGAAGGTGGAAGTGGCCGACACGGTCGGTGCCGGCGACTCGTTCACGGGGTCGTTCTGTGCCGCCATTCTTCAAGGCAAGAGTGTCGCCGAAGCCCACAAGCTGGCTGTCAGCGTCTCTGCCTACGTCTGCACACAGAACGGTGCCATGCCCGTCGTGCCGGAGGAACTGAAGTAAAGGTTACTAAACACGCATAAGCGGTCTGGGGATAAAAGTCCCAGGCCGCTTATTCTTTATAGCATAATGCTGCTCCGATGGCGGTGCAGAATTCGCTGTGCTTGGGGATGATGAAGTGGACGCCGTAGAGCTTGTCGAGGGCTGAGAACACGTCGTGGCACTGGGGCAGCAGGGTCAGGTTGCCGATGAGCACGTACTCCTTGATGCCGCTTCCCAAGGATGCCAGGATGGTAGACGAGCCAATGGTCTGCAGCACGGTGTTGATGATGCCTCGGGCGATGTCTTCCTTCGCCGCGTCGCTCTTGGCATTGCCGAAGAGGGCTGCCGTAGCGCTCATGGGCAGGCCTGGCAGCGGATTGGGACTGATGTCGCCTATCTGCACGTCGATATTGGCCAGGTTTCCGCTGTCGGCCTGCGAGAGTATCTGGTGGATGTCGTCGGTCTGCAACATGATGCGCGAGAGGCCCATGAGCGTTCCGCCGCCGATGCCCAGGCCGCCGATGTGGCGGATGTCGTCGCCGCAGCACTGGACGAGCGACGTTCCCGTGCCCATGCTGACCACAATCATGCGCTCCAGCCCGGTCTCATAGCGGGCACCCAAGCCATCGGCACGAAACTCCTCAGCCTTGTCCGTGGGCAGACCGTAGACAGGCGAATTGATATAAGCAGCTCCAACGCCGGTAATCATCACATGAGCAACGTCGCCAAGGGCGATGCTGTTGTCGTAGAGATACTTGCCGAAAGCGCCATAGAGCGACGTCACAGGGTCGGTGGCCTTGATGCGGATGGGCGAGATAACCTGCCCCTCACCATTGATGCCTACTATCTTCGTGGTGCTGATGCCCACGTCTATTCCTATTACAATAGCCATAGTCGTTATCTATTTCGGTGCAAAAGTAATAAAAAACCCAGAAAACAGCTTGCAATAAGGGGATTTTTTTGTAAATTTGTCGTGAAATAAAAGAAAACCTATGGAAAAGAAGCATTACAACGTTGTTGCCGCGGTCATCATGAAGGGCCGTCGATACTATTGCGTTCAGCGCACCAGGTCTGCATTTCCCTACACCAGCGAGCACTGGGAGTTCCCGGGCGGAAAGGTGGAAAAGGGCGAGAACGACTATGAGGCCCTCATCCGCGAAATCAAGGAGGAGCTGGACTGGGACATCTACGTAGGCCGCCGGCTCGGCACCGTAGAGCACGACTATCCCGACTTCTCCATCACGCTGACCGCCTACCTGTGCCGGCCGGGCGACGGAGAACCGACACTCTTCGAGCACATCGACGACCGATGGCTCACCCGCAGACAACTCCCACAACTCAACTGGACCGAGGCCGACAGAAAGCTGCTCGAACTGCTCTGACAACCTTTGAATTTTCTTGACAAAAAACCTTCAAAACGCCCTCACCAGTCGATTATTCTGAAATTATTTTTCCTCGGCTGCAAATAACGCAGTTTTGAGCCGTTTTGTTTAACCAGTTGAGAATGAAAGAGATACCTTTTCCGTTCTCGTTAACCACCGACAAACCGACCAACGGAGCCGACCTTTCGAACAGCGAAAGGCAGGCTTTCGTTCAGACTTTTGGTACAAAAGTCATGACGATATCTTAGAAATCGTGATGCGATTTCTAAGATATCATCGGGCGAATCGGTACAAAAGTCTTGACGATTTGTACCGAAAGTCTGAGAGTTTGGCTATGAACCCACGGAAAGTAGGCTGAAAAGTGGAAAACTTTTTTCTAGAACACCCGAAAATTCTGACAGGAATTTTCGGTAAAAAATATTGACAACAACCCACGCATTTGACTTCGCTTACGCAGAGTAAAATGCGTGGGTCTGTATTTTTATTCCGTGATAATCGGATACTCTTGCGCTCAGCGGTAGAGGAAGAAGCTGCCGTTGGAGCCCTTGGCGTAGCGCTGGGCCAGGGTAAGGATGTATTCAGCGTTGCTGCTCACTCGCTCTTCGTTGCCGTCGTAGCCGTTGACAAGTACCAGCAGGCTGCGCGTGGAGAGGTCAATCTTCGTGCGCTCGTTGTCGCTCGTGGGAGTGCCCACGCCACCCTCGGCATCGCGGAAGACGGGCAGCCCCTCAATGTTCAGCATGCCTCGGCCGATGCCTTCGTAAGGCTCGCCGGCCCGTCCGACGCCGAGCGTCAGCGTGTCGCCCACGAACTTCGATGCGTCGAAGCCGCCGATGGAGTAGCCGAAACGGATGCTCGCCAGGTTGATGAGGTCGACGAGCGTGTCAATCTGGTAGAGCGCCTTGCCCTGCAGCATGCGGCGGATGAGCGCCTCCGATGCGGGACGATAGCGCGAGGGGTCCTTGCCGCAGGCCCGATAGACGCGGCGTGTGGCGGCAATGCCGGGAAGCTCCTTCAGCGACTCCGTGGTCAGCGTGGCACGATACTCCTCGCCCAGCGCATCAATCTCTGTCCACAGTTCCTGGCTATAGGCTGAGTTCTCCACCGTTATCTCGACGCAGGCACCCACAAAGCCGGGGCATACCTGTTCAATCTCATTACTGACAAGTACTTTCATAGCAACTGCAAAAATACAAAGAAAAATGAAGACAGGAAAAAGATGTGCTGAAAAAAACTGCCTGAGCTGCATTTTTTCTCTCCTGCGTTGCTTTTTTTCTCTTTTTTGTTTTAACTTTGCAGGGAGAAAATCACCATAGAATGAACGAGGAACTGACACTTCGCATGGAGCAGCTGGTTGAGGAGCTCAACCGCGCTTCGGAGGCTTATTATAACGGCCGTCAAGAGCTGATGACGGACTACGAGTGGGACGCTCGCTTCGACGAGCTGAAGCGGCTCGAGGAACAGACAGGCACCATCCTGCCCGACTCGCCCACCAACCGCGTCTCTGAGGACAACGTAGAAGGCCAGAAGGAGGAGCACGAGTTTCCGGCCCTCTCGCTGGCCAAGACCAAGAAGGTCGGCGAACTGGCCAAATGGGCCGAGGGACGCCCGATATGGCTGTCGTGGAAGCTCGACGGACTGACGCTCGTCGTCACCTACGACAACGGCCGCCTGACCAAGGTCGTCACACGAGGCAACGGACACATCGGCACCAACATCACCCATCTGGCCAGCGCCATCAACGGCATACCGCAAACCATACCAGCCCGCGAGCACACCGTCATCCGAGGCGAGGCCGTCATCTCCTACGACGACTTCAACAGCTTCCTCATCGAGAGCGGCGAAGACTATGCCAACCCCCGAAACCTCGCGTCGGGCTCGCTCACGCTGAAGGACATCGAGGAAGTCAGGCGCAGAAACATCAGATGGATTCCGTTCACCCTGCTCACCCCACAGATTGGCGTCTCGAAAGGTGAAGGACTCAGATGGCTCAAAGCGCAAGGACTCACTCCCGTCGACAACGAGCTCATCAACGACCCCACCACCGAACAGCTTGAACAAGTCATCAGCCACTGGCAACCCGAGCACTGTCCCTACCCCGTCGACGGCCTCGTCATCAGCTACGACGACACGGAATATGCCCGCACCGGCAGCGTCACCGGCCATCACGCCACTCGCGCCGGACTGGCCTTCAAATGGCAGGACGAAGCAGCCGCAACGGAACTCGAGGAGGTAGAGTGGTCGTGTGCCGCCTCTACGATATCACCCGTGGCCATCTTCCGACCCGTAGAACTCGAGGGCACTACCGTCAAACGAGCGTCACTCTGCAACATCAGCGAATGTGAACGACTCGGCATTGGCGGCAAGGGCACAAGGCTGCAAGTCATCAAAGCCAACAAAATCATCCCCAAGGTCATCAAGGTGGATGAGACCGTTGGCACCTTCGAAATCCCTGCCCACTGCCCTGTCTGCCACCATGACACGGAAATCATAGTGAGCGAAGCCAGCGGCACCCGCACACTGCACTGCACAAATCCCGCCTGTCCGGCCAAGCAGCTGAAGAAGTTCGCACGATTTGTATCCAAGGAAGGCATGAACATCGACGGCATCAGCGAACAGACGCTCTCGAAATTCATCAACCTCGGCTGGATCAGCGAATTCGACGATATCTACCGGCTGCGAACCCACATACGGGAACTGGCATCGATGGAAGGCTTCGGCGAACGGTCGGCAACCAACATCATGGGCTCGATAGAGAAGTCCAGACAGGTAGACGCCCAGCGGCTGCTGATAGCCCTGAGCATCCCGAAGTGCGGAGGCGACGTAGCCAAGCGACTGCTCAGCCACTACGACATCGAAGCACTGATCGCTGCCTGCCAGACAGAGACACCTCCCGAGGAGGTATTCCCACATATCGATGGCATCGGTCCCGAGCGGTCGGCACTCATCGTCGGCTGGTTCCGCAACGAAGACAACCTGGCCATGCTGCGCCGACTGATGCAGGAAATCAACATCCAACAGCCGCAACTGGCACCCACCGGACAGCAGTGCGAAGGACTGACCTTTGTCATCACAGGCGACGTCCACCACTACAAGAACCGCAACGAACTCAAAGCCTACATCGAGAGCCAGGGCGGACGAGTGGCCGGCAGCGTGAGCGGTTCGACCTCCTACCTCATCAACAACGACGTAACGTCGACATCGGGAAAGAACCAGAAAGCCCAGCAACTGGGCATACCCATCATCTCCGAAGACGACTTCATCAGCCGCTTCGCCAACGAAAGCCCAGCCCCCAAAAGCCAACCCGTAGAGGGAAACCTGTTCGGATAGAAGAATATACATTATTATCACTAACCAATAGTTTAAAACAAATGAAAAAAACTAAGATTGCCAGTCTGCTGGCTGCTTTTATTATTATTCCCTCGGCCGTCAGTGCACAAGTTACGGCTCGTGTGGAATTTCCTTACAAAGAGTATAAGAATGTTCACACCTTCCCGATGGGCGAGAACGGAGCGCTTCTGCTAATGTTTGAGAAGAAGACGCAAGACGGTAAACGCTGGCTGAAGCTAAGACACTATGACACAAACCTTGAGTTGAATGCCATTGACTCCGTTGAGGTCGACAAGGATATGGAGGTCTTTGGGAACAAGATAGACGAAGGCACGTGCTACACTATGCTTCGCGACGGTGGCGACTTTGAAATCGTAGCCTACAACACCACCACTCACGAGATAAAGGTACTTGACGGAGAGTACTCACGCAAGGCATCAATGCGCGACTTCACCATAGGTGACGGCTATATGGTGTTTAGCTCTACACAAAATAAGCTTGACCGAATAGGCATTGTAAACCTCAAGACCGGTGCGAGCCATTTCATTGACATGCACCTGAAGGGCGTGCGCGACAAAGACATCTTCGTGATGGAGAACACGATCATTGACAATGAGATAAACGCGCTCGTCAGAGTGGGACGCGACGTGCTACTGGTGCGCTATGGCATGGATGGAGACATGAGAAGCATTATATGCCTTACCGAGAACATCAGTGAGAACATCCTCTCTGCATCAATACAGAAGTCAGCTGGCAGATACTTCGTGACAGGAACCTACACCACTGGCAAGAAAGCCAATTCGCAGGGCTTCTACTTTGCCCAGCTGGAGGGTGAGAAGTTCAAGTTCATCAAGTTCTATAACTTCCTCGACCTGAAAAACTTTACCGAATTCATGACCGACAAGGCTAAAGCCAAAGTGGAACGCAAGAAACAGAAAGCAGAGGAAAATGGCAAGGAACTTACCATGAACTACTTAATCACCAGCCACGACGTGATTGAGGAAGACGGCTATTTCTACTACATTGCCGAGTCTTACTTTCCCACATACTCCTATTTATATAATGGAAGAAGCACCATTCAAGTCTTTGACGGCTATTTCTACACCCACGCCATCTTGATAAAGTTTGACGCTGAGGGCAACGTGATATGGGATAATTGCTTCCCAATGCACCCTGCCTACCATCCTTTCTACATCAAACATTTTATCTCGGCCAATCTGGGTGACAAAGACCTTAACGCAATCTTCACCGATGGGAAGAATCTGGTAAAAAAGTCATTCAGCAAGGCCGACGGAACCGTTACACAAGACAGAAACGTGGAGATGATAAAGACCGGTAACGATGAAGAGGACGTGAAGAAATCGTTCACCAACAGCGACTACTGGTATGGCAAGAACTTCCTTATCTATGGCAACCAAGTAGTGAAGAACAACGTCACACATGACCGTCAACGCGTTATTTATATCAACAAATATACAGTACAATAAAAACACACAGTAACTATCTTCCTGATACAAAATAAACAACAAAAAAGAAGATTATGAAACACGACGGGAAACGACTTACCATTCTCATGCTGCTCTTTACAAGCGCCATGAGTGCTTGGGCACAAGCTTTTGATGGCGACTTCGACAGGAAGATAGTCGTTGGCTACCTCAACTGGGGAGGCAAGTCCGGCGGAGAGCTGGGAGTTGACAAAGGGCTCAACGACTACCTGTCATACCACTTAACACTGCGCATCGTTGACTCAGACCCTGACTGGGTTGGTGAAAAGAACTTCCTCAACGGCTGTGATGCCGTACTTGGAATAAACTACCACTTTCAGGGCATCTGTCATCTGCCGTCAAACTTCGACTTCTACGCTGGCCCTAACATCAGCGTGCGCAGCCACATTGGCGCTGAGGCAGGAATACGATATAACTTCGGCGAAGTGGTGGGAGCCTACCTGCAAGGCTACTACAACATAACCAAAGTGCTTAAGTTTGATGACGAGGATGACTCTTCTCCGTTCGACAAAAAGTGGGGAGTCAGCGTGGGTCTCACCTTCAACATTTAACAAGGCACTGATAAATGATTAATGATGATACTGTCGGTTGGCTGAATCGTTAACTCCCGTTGACTAACCCTTCGGCCACCGACCTACGGCTCCTCATTTATAAAAGAACAGGCCGCTTTCCATCACGGAAAGCGGCCTTTCTACTTTAACCAAAAAGATATTTAAACTTATGAACCTAAATACTTCTTATTTCACAACCTTACGGCCATTGAGGATATAGACACCGCCCTTGACTGGCTGCTGCAAGATGCGGCCGAAGAGGTCGTAGAGCACGTTCTGCTCCTTCTCTGCCTTTGGACTGTTCACGCCGATGGGATGGTTTGCTTGAACGTCCAGCCGCACGAAGAGGTCGTTGGTGACGTTTTCTTCGTCGCCGCAATAGTTGTAGGCAAGACTGCCTGCCACGCTTTCAGCCAAAGCATCGGTGTCAAGCCCGGCATTGGCAAAGCCTTCCTTAATCATCGGGGTGATGATGGAGGGGAACGTGTTCAGTGAGTCGAAGAAGGCATCGAAGCCTGCCTTGAGGTCGTCGACCAGCTTCTGAGAATCCTTGAAGTTCTCATTACCCTCTACGAAGGCAGTGATGAGGTTGATCATCGGCGGAACGATGGTGCTGTTGACACGGCTGGCCATATCCTCAGGCGACTCAGGCAGACGCATGAAGTCGTTCTTGTTGAAGAGGTCGGTATCAGGGTCGTAGTCGAACGTGAAGTTCTCCTTGAAGATAGGCTCGATGACATCCCAGTTCTCTTCACAGACCTTAGCCACGGTGATGGGTGCGGCAGCGATGAGGTAGGCTTCAAGAGAAGTGAAGTCGGCATCAGCCGTAGCTTCGCGGATAGGACGGGTGCTGACGACAAGTTCATCACCGTCGATGGTCACCTGACGATAGTTACTGTTGAAGGCACGCAGCGAGGCCGTAGCCACCTGATAGAAGCCGCTGCCATATGGCCAGTCACGATCGGAAACATATATATTCTGTATGTCGGAAGCCTGCAGACTGCCGCAGAAGACGGCCCACACGCCCATCTGTGCGAAGGCGAGATGCACATCCTCGGTGGAAACTTCGTATGGCTCTTCAGCATTGCCTTCGTCACCTTCGTGTGCGTCATCGCCACCGAAGAAGGAACCTAAGTCGGCACTCTCCTTGTTGACGACAGACCCCAGAGTGGCGTAGCCGTTGAAGGGCTCGGCCACGAGGTGGTTCATCATCATCATCGACCCAGTAGCTCCCAGCTTGGTATACACGTTCTGCATCCATTCGAGCGTCTCCTTGGTGATACGTCCGTCGGTAACAAGTTCGTCATCGTCAGACGGCTCCTCGCCGGCACGCAGGTTCTCACTGTAGCGGTTGTCGTCGAGGCAGAACACGATGAGTCCTTCGACAGGACTGATAGCATAGGAGAGAGAGTTGGGGTCGCGCTCCAAGGCATCGGCATAGCCATAGGCACCATATATACTTGCAAAATCCTCGGCAGTGATATTCTCGGCAAAGGATTCTTCTTCGCCATCGTAGGTCTTGGCATTAGGATTGTTGATGTCGCTGCTGCCAGGGATGACATAGACCTTCACGCCAGCCTCGGCGACGGGCTTGAGCAGCTCGGCCATCAGCTCGTGGCTCTTCTTCTCACCAGCCATCGTCAGGTTGCCTGTGATAAAGAGGGCATTGGGCTTCTGAGCTATCACCTGGTCGAAGGCAGCCTTCACCACCTCAGGACTCTGAAGATAGGAAGCATAGGAAGCCGTTTCGGGAACATTCTCCAAGTTTACCAGTTCGGGAGCCAGCAGCTCCATGTCGCTCATGACGATGAAGTTGTAGTCGCCCTTGGCAAACTCGGGATAAGCCACAGTGAAAGAACCTTCCTGAAGTCCACTCACGGGATTGCCTGTCACATCAAAGGCACGAACATGATAGACACCAGGCTCAAAGCCATTGAAAGTGTAGCTGCCTTCATTAAAGCGGGCATTGCCCTCAACGGCAAAGGTCTGCTTCTGAGGAACAATATCGAAAGCACGATAGACAGCCACCTGAGAACCGGCTGCGAGATTCTCGAACTTGACAGACACGCTTTCGCCGGCCTTCGGATTCTCATTGTCAACGGAGATTGCAGGCTTATGGACGGTGGGAGTTCCGCCTTCAAGCACCTTGATGGTGGTCTTGAAGTCTGCCTGCACATGATCAAAGGCCTCTTCGCCATTGTCGTTCTTCGGCAGGATGGAGGACTCGGTCGACGTGCAGTAGACACGCGTCCCAAGCGCATCCTGGACAGAGTTGAAACGTTCAATGTTATCTTCCTCATCGCCGACGATATAGTCGATTTCATATTCGCCTGCCACGCCGTCGTTGATGACCTTATAATTGAAGGCGATAGAGTCGCAGCTATTGCTCCCCGAGCCCTGCAACCCGGCGCGATGTTTCTCGTCGGTGATGAAGGCCACCCATGTATAGCCTTCCTTGGGGTTCGACTGATTATAGAAAGAACTCAGCAGTGCACTGTAGTGCATGTTGCCCGTCAACGTACCAGGGCCAGCAGGCTTGTTCTCGGAGTCGTTGGCATCAGCCGGGATTACAACGCCTTCCTCTGCATACTGCTCATAGGCACCTTCTTCCACCTGCACATCCCAGTTCTCAGGAACGCGAACCGCGAAGATTCCCAACGTGGTCACGGGGCCGTTGTTGTTGTCGTTGACAACGACGATGCGGCCTTGATAAGCTTCATTCGGATTAACTTCCTTGGGAGCTACTATCTTTCCGAACTTGTAGCAGGAAGCCAGCATGGCAATAGCAAACAGAGCTACCGACCAACTCAAAAAACGATTGTCTCTTTTCATATTTTTATTACGGTTTATAATAAATAACTGCGTATCAATCACTACATTATAATGACGAACAAAAAATAGCTGAACACTAAACAAAAGAATATGATTTTTCTGATTTTAAGTTTTTTAAGTTCTTGAAGATATAGTTCCGCAGTTTTTTCACTACCTTTGCAGTCAGAACGTATAAACCATGCGAATTGACATCATCACCGTATTGCCCGAGATGATTGAGGGCTTTGTGCACGAGAGCATTCTGGCCCGTGCCGAAAAAAAAGGGCTGGCAGAAATCCATCTGCACAACCTTCGCGACTACACGCTCGACAAATGGCGTCGGGTCGACGACTACCCATACGGCGGCTTTGCCGGAATGGTTATGCAGTGCGAGCCCATTGACCGCTGCATATCGGCCCTGAAAGAGGAACGTAACTACGACGAAGTCATCTTCACTTCGCCCGACGGGGAGCAGTTCACCCAGCACGTAGCCAACGAACTCTCACTGAAGGAGAACCTCATCATCCTCTGCGGACACTACAAGGGCATCGACCACCGCATCCGAGAACATCTTATCACTAGGGAGATTTCCATCGGCGACTATGTGCTGACGGGTGGAGAACTGGCAGCTGCCGTTATGGCCGATGCCATCGTTCGCGTCGTGCCCGGCGTCATCGGCGACGAACAGAGTGCCCTCAGCGACTGCTTCCAGGACGACATGCTCGCTGCCCCTATCTATACCCGACCTGCTGAATACAAAGGATGGAAGGTACCTGACGTTCTGCTGTCAGGCAACGAGGCGAAAATCAAGCAATGGGAGTTTGACCAAGCCATGGAGCGGACTCGGCTATTGCGACCCGACTTGCTCGAAGGAAAGAAATAGACACACCACAACAGGCTACCACATACAACAATAAGGTGTAGAGTATGTCAACCGACACTCTACACCTTATTTATATATACCTTTATTTTATTTCGTATTTCGCTTGATGACGCTGTAAGCATCGTAGAGGCCGAGCTCGCCAGCCTTGCTGAGGTCGGCTACGCCTTCAAGCTTATGTTCCGACCGGATATAGGCCAAACCACGGTTATAGTAAGCCTCAGCCAGGCGGGCATCGAGTTCGAGGGCCTGCGTATAGCTGTCGATGGCTGAATTGTAGTCGCCCAAGAGATAGTAGTGATTGCCGAGGTCATAATAGAGGTAGGGATTCTGCGGATTGAGCCTGATGGCCTGCAGAAGGTCTAACTTGACCTTTGCCGTGGCAATCTTATTGTCGATGCCGTGGGTCTTATTGAACTGATTGAGAGCTGTCTGACAGACGGCACGCTGCCAGAAGGCCAGGCAATTGGCGGTATCGAGTTCGATGATGGTTGTCAGGTCGCTGATAGCATCTTCATAGTTCTGCATGACGCTATAGCTCACGGCTCTTTGCATCAGCAGCGGCGGCAGCTGCTCAACACGGGCTGTGTCGATGCGCTCGCTGAGCCGCTCGACGGCCTTGAAGAACTCTTTGCTCTGCGTCTCGTCGAGTTGAGTGATGTTGCAGTTGACGAAGATACGCGAGTCGTTTCTCGCTGCCCGGGCATTGAAAGCCTCGACGTCGCGATCGAAGGCTTGATAGCTCTGCAGACCGTTGCGATAGGCGAAATAAGAGAGCTGATACATAGGCATGAGGGCCATCTCGACGCTTCGGTTCTGTATCTGACCGCGATAGACCGACTTATACTCATGCTCTACCTGATTCTCATCGTCAACAACAAGCTGGTTGTATTTATCTGGGTCTATCTCGCTCCGCTTACGCATCTGCTTCACCTTCTCGTCGTCCCAGCGCTGCTGGATGCCGAGGTGCTTGTCCATCTGGGCCTTCAGGATGCGGAAGTTATCCATCTCGGCTTCATTCTTCATACCCAGCAGCTGATAGCATCTGGCGCGATAGGAAAGGCCTGTCCAGAAGTTGGGAAACTGTTCGATGACGACAGTATAGTCTTCGATAGCTCCTCTGAGGTCGCCAGTCTCTTCGCGCAGCACACCACGGTTGAAGATGGCCATGACGTTGTCGGGCTCCATGCGGATGACGTAGTCGAAGTCTTCTATGGCACGGTTGTCATCGCCCAACTGCATGCGCAGCAGGCCTCTGTTGTAGTGGGCCAGGAAGTTATGGGGATCGAGGTCGATGGCCGTATCGTAGTCAGACATGGCGCCACGCAGGTTGTTCTGGTTCATTCTGGCCAAAGCACGGTTGACGTAGTTGCCTGCAGCCTTTGGCCTGAGGTGGATGGCGCGGCCGAGTTGCTTGTCGGCTTCGCTCCACTCCTGCCGGGCCAAGCTGACGAATCCGCGTGTGGTCCAGGTCTCAGAGGAATAGGGGTCAATCTCGAGGCTTCGGTCAAGCCAGACGATAGCCTCGGCGGTGTCTTGCTTCTGAAGATAAATCTCAGCCCTCAGCGTGTAGGTGTTGCTCAGGTGCGACCATCGCATCATCATCGTGTCGGTCTCCAACAGTGCTCGGTCGTAGTCCTTGATGTTCATCATGCAGAGCGCACGGTTGAAGCGATAGTTCTGCGAACGGGGATTGAGCCGGATGGCATGGTCGTAGTCGCTGATAGCACCCTCGAAGTTCTTCTGCCTGATGCGGTCGATGGCACGAAGGTCGTAAAGCCCCTCTACATAGGGGTTCATCCGCAGGGCCTCCGTGGCATCGGCTTCAGAGCCTGTGAAGTCATCGAGGTAGTATTTGGCAATGGCGCGATACTGCCAGGGCTGATAGAGATAGGGACGCTGGGAGATGACCTGATTGAAATACTGAATGGAGAGGACATAGTCTTCATAGTGAAGGGCTATCTCTCCGCTGAACATCAGGCGATCGGTATTAAGCTGAGCGTGGGCTTGGGGATTAAAGGATGGCGAATGGAGCAAGAAGAATGAGAGCAAGATGCACAAAAGGCTGTGCCTTACTGGCTGGACAGATGCTCCCATACCGACATGAGCGGCATAGGGCTTTCTTTCATTTTTCACGCGCCATTCGCCATTCTTCATTCTTTATTCTTTTTTTGATTGCAGCCTTCGTACGGTAGCTGCAACGGTAGCGACCTTGCAGAAGGGCCTTGAGCTTGCCTTGGATAAGCTGCTTGCGCAGAGGCGAGATGCGGTCGATGAACATGTGAGCGTCCAGATGGTCGAACTCATGCTGCATGACACGGGCCAGATAGCCTTCTATCCATTCATCGTGCTCCTGGAACTGTTCGTCCTGATACTTCACATGGATGCGAGTGGGACGGCTCACCTTTTCGTGGATGCCTGGCAACGACAGACAGCCTTCCTCAAGGTTCTCGCGAGGGCTGTCCTCGTCAAGTTCGATGATATGGGGATTGATGTAAACGTGGCGGAAGTCTTTATATTCCGGCAGGTCGTCGCTCAAAAGGTCGAGGTCGATGACGACGAGTCGGATGTTTCGTCCTATCTGCGGTGCGGCCAGGCCGATGCCATCGCTGGCAGCGAGCGTCTCCCACATGTCAGCGATGAGCTGCTGCAAGTTGGGATAGTCTGGGGTGATGTCTTCAGAGACTTTCCGAAGAACTGGCTGGCCATAAATATAAATAGGAAGTATCATTTTTCTTTTGTTGACTATTAGTGGAGAAGTTGACAGTGGAAGAGTTGACAGATGGAAGAATTATGAGTCTAACTAATCATAATTACTAATTACTCATTACTAATTACTAATTACTAATTACTAATTATTCATTTCATTCTGTTTCTTCTTGCCTCGAGATAGCCTTGCAGGATGATGGTGGCACTGATGGTGTCGACAAGTGCCTTGTCTTGCCGGGCGTTTTTCTTCAGGCCGGCGTCTATCATCGTCCGATGGGCCAGGACAGAGGTGAAGCGTTCGTCATAGTATTCGATGGGAATCCCGGGCATGTTCTTGCGCCAGCGGTTGACGAACTGCTCCACTCTGGCAAGGTTCTCGCTGGGCTGTCCGTTGGTTTGCAGGGGCTTACCGATAACGATTCGCTCTACTTCTTCGCGCTGAACGTATTCGAGCAGGAATTCATAGAGTTCAGAAGTAGAAACAGTCGCCAACCCATTGGCAATAATCTGCAACGGGTCGGTGACTGCTATTCCCGTACGTTTCCTTCCGTAATCGATGGAAAGTATTCTCACTCTTTATTTGTTGTAGAGCAGCCAAGCATCGGCATACTTCGAGCGGATCTGGTCGCGCGACTGCACGGCAGCTCCCTTCTCGTTGAATGTGGATGCGATGACGCGATACATGTTGTTATTGGGATTGAAGGCAATCTGTGCATCATATCCTAAAGCCTTGAGCGTGCGCTGCAGGCCTTCTGCGTTAGCCTTCACACCGAACGAGCCGACAACAACGCTGTAGGCCTTCAGTCCGGCACCGTTGACAAGCTGGAGAGACTCCGTGCGTGTGGGAACGTTGTCGTAGTTGTCTGTGACGACGGGCTGGGTCTGGACAGGCTGGGTCTGAACGGGTGTTACAACGGGCACCTGAGTCTGGACGGGCTGCTGGGTAGTCGTCTCTGTTCCGGCCATGGCGGCATCGTAGGCAGCGCGATAAGCAGACTGCTTGCTCTTACATCCGGTCAAGGTGATTGCGGCGCACAGGATTGTGCAAATTACCAATGATTTCTTCATAATACTAAGTGTGTTTTGAAATTAAACTTGTTCGTAAATTTGGGAGCGAAGTTACAAAATATCTTGCAAACATCGTTCAAAAACACGCATAAAGTTTGTTAAATGGGGTTAGAAGTGCTTATTTTAACAAAAAATTGCATCTTTTTTGGTGCCATATCCCAAATCTTTTCGTACTTTTGCGCCCGAAACATCAATATTGTGTAACTATAATAAAGAAAGGAACATAACTATGAAGACATTTGCTTATTTTGGTGCATTCCTGACTGGCGCCATTGCCGGTGCAGCCCTGGGCCTGCTGATGGCTCCCGAAAAGGGCGAGGATACGCGCGAACGCATCAGCGACGCTGTCGATGACTTCTGCAAGAAGCACAACATCAAGCTCACCCGCAAGGATGTTGAGGATTTTGTTGACGACATCAAAGAAGCTGCAACGGACGAATAATGATTTCCAACGACCGCAACATCGAGACCATCGGCGAGCTGGTGGAGGTACTGAAACGCTACGTCGACGTCAAGAAGGAATACATGAAGCTCGACCTCATTGAGAAGGTCGTGCGACTTGTCACCGTGCTCACGCTGGTTACTGTCTTGGCACTGACGCTGCTCTTGGTGTTCATCTATGTATCGTTTGCGGTGGCCTATGCGCTGGCAGGAACGATGGGCAACGTGGGGGCCTTCCTCTGCGTGGCAAGTTTCTACGTGGTGCTCTTTCTGCTGCTTGTGGCTTTCCGCAAGCGCATTATCGAGCGGCCTGTGGTGCGTTTCCTGGCAAGCATGCTGATGGATTAACCCGTAAAAGACTATCGCTATGGCAACAAACAGCTTACAGCAACCCATCACCTCGCTCACAGAGATTCGCCAGATGAAGGACGGCCTGCGCACGGAGCTGCAGGAGAACGAGAAGCAAGTGAGCGAGCTGTGGCAGCGCCTGGTGACGCCACCCGTGCAGTCGGGCGTGATGACTCCGTCGAAGCGCGTTGCCAACATGGTTGGCACCAGCATCAACGTGTTCGACGGCCTGCTGCTTGCATGGAAGCTCTACCGCAAATTCGGCGGGAAGCGTCGCCTGCGTTTCTAATAGTAAACAACTGAGAGAGGGAGGAATGTTTTCTGGACTTAGAGTCAGTGCATGCCTCTCTCTTTTTTATTGATTGACAGACAGAAAATGATTCTAAACATTATTCTTATCGTGGTCGGCGTGGCCATTGTGCTATGGGGTGCCGACCGACTGACCGACGGTGCCGTGGCCCTGGCCGAGCGGATGAAGATGTCGCAGATGCTGATAGGCCTGACCATCGTGGCCCTGGGCACGTCGATGCCCGAGTTTTTCGTCTCGCTCACTTCAGCACTCAAGGGCACCACCGACATGGCCGTGGGCAATGTCGTCGGCTCAAACATCTTCAATGCCATGGTCATCGTGGGCTGCGCAGCCGTGGTGATGCCGATGACCATCCTGAATACAACGGTCAGAAAAGACATTCCCTTTGCCCTGTTGGCTTCGGTCGTACTGATGCTGCTCTGCATCGACGGCAGTATCTCCCGACTCGATTCTGCCCTCTTCGTCGCCCTGCTCGGCATCTTTTTCTATATCTCTATCAAGGGCTCGCGCAGCGAACCCACGCAAGAGGCCGAGGCAAAGACGCCGCAACCCGTCTGGAAGGCACTGCTCTTTGTGGTACTCGGACTGGCAGGCCTCGTCGTCGGCTCCAACGTCTTCGTCGATAATGCCGCATCGCTGGCCAGCCTGCTGGGCATGAGCGAGGCCGTCATCGGACTGACCATCGTGGCAGGAGGCACGTCGCTGCCCGAACTGGCTACGAGCATCGTGGCCGCCAAGAAGGGCAACAGCGACATTGCCATCGGCAACGTCCTGGGGTCGAACGTGATGAACATTCTCTTCATCCTTGGCATAACAGGCTTGATAAGCCCCATGCAGATCAACGGCATCACCTGGGTTGACCTCTCGATGATGGGCATCTCGATGCTGCTGCTATGGCTTTTCTCGTTCACGAAATACCGCATCGAGCGATGGGAAGGCTTGTTGCTCGTCATCCTGTTTGCAGGCTATATGTCGTGGCTCATCGCAGGAGCCATGGCATGACGCCACCGCCGCCACTGCCCACTGACACATGTCACCCACTCCATAGGCAGACTTCCAGCCAACGGAAGCCTGCCTTTTCTTTGCCCAGACTCCTCTGCTGGACGAAGAAAAGCCCCCTCCGACACAGACAAGAACAGCATTTGACACCATGATTTCTATCCTTTTAATTGACAATCACTTAGGAAAGTAAAAGTAAAATAGCCTATTTTGGTCAGTAAAATAGCCTATTTTGGTGAGTAAAATAGCCTATTTTGGTGAGTAAAATAGCCTATTTTACTTTACGATATCTTACAATTCATTTTACGATACCTTAAAAATCTCACTGGCAATGCTGAGAAAAGGCATCGTCATCGGGTAGAAAAGGCTATGAGGTTCCTGTTTGGAATAAAAACGGCAGCATAATGCTTAAAACAATATAAAAAACAAATAGAAAATAGCTTTTTCGGAAGAAAATCGCTATCTTTGCACATTATTATAAATACACACATAGCTATCATGTTCAGCAAAGAGACATATATGCAGCGCCGTGAGCAGCTCCGACAGCTTGTCGGAGAGGGGCTTATCGTGCTCTTCGGCAACAACGAAGCCCCCAATAACTACCCCAACAATGCCTATTACCCCTTCCGCCAGGACTCATCGTTCCTCTACTACTTCGGACAGCAGCGCGACGGGCTCGTGGGCATCATTGACATCGACAACAACTGCGAGGTGCTCGTTGGCGACGACATCGACATCGAGGACATCGTGTGGTATGGTTCCGTCGACAGCGTGAGCGACATGGCGGCCCAGGTTGGCGTGGCCCAGTTGGCTCCGATGAAAGAGCTCAAGGTCGTCATCGACCGTGCCAAGGCCCAGGGCCGGCAGATTCATTTTCTGCCTCCCTACCGACACGACACGATGATACAGATCATGGACCTGCTCGGCCTGCACCCCTCCCAACAGAAGGAGGCAGCCTCGCTCACCCTCATCAAGGCTGTCGTGAAGATGCGTTCAACGAAGACCGCCGAGGAGATTGAGGAACTCGAGCGCGCCGCCGTGATAGGCTACAAGATGCATACCACGGCCATGCGCATCACCCGACCGGGAGTAACCGAGAAGTACGTCGGCGGACAGGTCGACGGCATCGCCCACTCCTATGGTGCACAGGTAAGCTTCGCCACCATCTTCTCGCAGCACGGTGAAATCATGCACGGCAACCCCTCGATGGCAGTCCTTGAGAGTGGCCGGCTGGCGCTGTGCGACGCCGGAGCCGAGACCGTCAACAACTACTGCTCGGACAACACCCGCACCTTCCCCGTCAACGGCCGTTATACCCAGCGCCAGCTCGAAATCTATTCGATTGTCGAGGAGTGTCACGACCTGGCCCTCAGCATCGCCAAGCCCGGCGTGAAGTACTTCGACGTCCACATGGCCGTATGCCGCCTGATGACCGAACGGCTGAAGGAGCTCGGACTGATGAAGGGCGACACCGACGAAGCCGTGGCCGCTGGAGCGCATGCCATGTTCCTGCCCCACGGACTGGGACACATGATGGGCATGGACGTGCACGACATGGAGGGTCTCGGACAGATATACGTAGGCTTCGACGAGGAGACACGCCCGCGTCTCGACCAGTTCGGCACCAACGCCCTGCGCATGGGCCGACGGCTGGAGGAAGGCTTCGTCGTCACCGACGAGCCGGGCATCTACTTCATCCCCGCCCTCATCGACGACTGGCGCGCCTCGGGACACTGCGCAGAGTTTCTCAACTTCCCATTGCTCGAGACCTACAAGGACTTCGGAGGCATCCGCATCGAGGACGACCTGCTCATCACCGCCGACGGATGCCGGTTCCTCGGAAAAGACCGCATCCCATACCACCCGAAGGATGTAGAAGCCTTTATGCAGCAAAACAATTGAAATCTTTAAACACATAAATTATTTAAGGTAAAAATGAAAAAAATCATGACATTGGCCCTGATGGCATTCTTCGCCATCGGCGCACAGGCCCAGAAGAACGACGCCGGCAAGCCCGTGTTCACCGTCGTTAAGGAAAATCCGATTACCAGTATCAAGAACCAGAACCGCTCAGGCACCTGCTGGGACTTCTCTACCCTCTCCTTCTTTGAGGCAGAAATCCTGAAGAAGACCGGCAAGACCTATGACCTCTGCGAGGCCTTCGTCACCAACAAGACCTACATGGACCGTGCCATACAGGTAGTCCGCCTGCACGGCGACTGCCAGTTTGCACAGGGAGGCTCAGCCTACGACGTCTTCTATACACTGAAGAACTATGGTATCTGCCCCGAGGACGCCATGCCACCCGCAGGCTCGCTCTATGGCGACACGCTGAACAACTTCACCGAATTCTTCTCCGTACTCTCTCCCTACGTCGACGCCGTATCGAAGAGCACAGCCAAGAAAATCTCCTCGCAGTGGAAGGTCGGTTTCCAGGGCATCCTCGATGCCTATCTTGGCAAATGCCCCGAGACATTCACCTACGAGGGCGTTGAATACACCCCGCAGACCTTCGCCCAAAGCCTCGGACTCGACTGGAACGACTATGTGAGCATCACCAGCTATACCCACCATCCCTTCTACACCGAGTTCCCCGTCGAGGTTCAGGACAACTGGCGCAACCCCGGCTCGTGGAACCTGCCCATGGACGAGATGATGGAAGTCATCGACAACGCCGTCATGAACGGCTATACCGTAGCCTGGGGCGGTGACGTGTCGGAAGAAGGCTTCACCCGTCAGGGCACAGCCTACTGGTATAACACGCAGGACCGCAGCCTGGCCGGCAGCGACATGGCCCACTGGCTGAAGCTCACTCCCGCCCAGCGCCGCAGCGAGGCTGACTCGCTGGGTTGCCGCATCGAAGAACTCGTGCCCACACAGGAACAGCGACAGGAGCGTTTCGACAACTGGCAGCTCACCGACGACCACGGCATGCTTATCTACGGCATCGCCAAAGACCAGTACGGCAAGGAATACTACATGGTCAAGAACTCATGGGGCGAAACAGGAGAATACAAAGGCATCTGGTATATGACCAAGGCCTTCATCGCCGCCAACACCATGGACTACATGGTCAACAAGAACGCCGTACCCAAGAAGATTCGCAAGAAACTCGGCATCTAAGATAACAGAAATAAGGGTAAAAGGATTGCCGCATAGGTTTCCTTTTGCCCTTTTTTCTTTGATACACGTCCATATTTACAGGTCAACCAGGAAAAAAACCATTCACCATGAAACAAGTCAAAGCACTCTTACTGTTAGCAGCCTTCGCCATAACGGCAACAGCCCACTCGCAGACGTTCCGCATCCAGACCGACCAGCGCGAGCTGGTACTCGCCGTAGGTCAAAACGGCCGGCTCTATCAGACCTACTTCGGCAAGCGGCTGGCCGACAGCGAAGATGTCAGCAGCTTCTCCTGGCTGACCAACAAAGGCAACGACAGCACCCCCGACCGCGGACTGGAGCCCATGGGCGGACTTGGTGGCGAGGATATGTTCGAACCTGCCCTCGGCATCATCCACAACGACGGACGGCAAGACACCTATTTATATTATAAGGAGTCAAGCGTGACCGAGGGCGATAACCCCGAGCACATCTTCACGCTGGCAGACAGACTCTATCCCGTAGAGGTGACCATCCACTACAAGGCCTATCGCAAGGAGAACATCATCGTCAGCTGGAGCGAAATCATACACCGCGAGAAGAAGCCTGTCGTCATGACCCACATGGCCAGCCCAATCCTGTTTATGAAACCTGCCAGCTACCAGCTCACCCACTACCACGGCGACTGGGCACGCGAAGGCCGACCGGAGACCACACAGCTCACCTTCGGAAAGAAGATACTCGACACACGCATGGGCAGCCGGGCTGCCGAACAATGCGAGCCATTCTTCCAGCTTACCGACGGCACGACGACCATGCTGGGCACCATCGGATGGACAGGAAACTTCCGGCTGACTTTCGAAGTCGACAACGTCGGCGGACTGCGCATCGTCCCTGCCCTGAACCCCGTAGCTTCAGGCTATCAGCTCGAACCTGCCAAAGTATTCCGCACACCCGACTTCATCGTCTCCTTGGCCAACGATGCCGACCAGGCCACCCGACAACTTCACGACTGGGCACGCCACTACCAGCTTAAAGACGGCATGGGCAACCGCATGACGCTGCTCAACAACTGGGAGAACACTGGCTTCAACTTCAACCAGCAGAGCCTCGCCACACTCATGCAGGAGGCCAAGGACTTAGGCGTTGACATGTTCCTCTTGGACGACGGATGGTTCGGCAACAAGCATCCGCGCAACGATGACCATGCCGGACTGGGCGACTGGGAGGAGAACCACTCGAAGCTGCCCGACGGTATTCCGGGGCTTCTTCGCGACGCACAGAAGGCCGGTGTGAAGTTCGGCATCTGGGTAGAGCCCGAAATGGTCAACCCACGCAGCGAGCTCTTCGAGAAACACCCAGAATGGGCTCTGCACTACCCCGACCGAGAGGTGACCTATCATCGCAACCAGCTCGTGCTCGACCTCTCGAACCCAAAGGTGCAAGACCATGTATTCAACGTCGTCGACCGCATCATGCAGCAGACGTCCGACACACCATCGTCTGACACCCATGTGGCCTACTTCAAGTGGGATTGCAATGCGATGATTACCTCGCCCTACTCAGCCTATCTGAAAGACCGCCAGAGCAATCTATACATAGACCATGTGCGCGGACTCTATGCCGTGCTCGACCGTATCAAGGCAAAGTATCCGGAGGTGCCCATGATGCTCTGTTCGGGCGGTGGAGGCCGGTGCGACTATAAGGCTTTGGAGTACTTCACGGAGTTCTGGCCTTCTGACAACACCAATCCCTTCGAGCGGCTCTATATCCAGTGGACGATGTCGCAATTCTTCCCCGTCAAGGCCTTGGCAGCCCATGTCACGAACTGGAACCGGAAAGCCTCGATGAAGTTCCGCGTCGACGTGGCCTCGATGTGCAAGCTCGGCTTCGACATCAACCTGACCGACATGCCTGCCACCGACTATGCCTTCTGCCAGCAGGCAGTGAAGAACTGGAACCGCATGAAGCCCGTCATCCTCGAAGGCGACATGTATCGGCTCATCTCTCCCTATGACACGCCCCACATGGCCGTCAACTACGTCTCGAAAGACCGCAGCCAGGCCGTACTCTTCGTCTACAACCTCCATCCTCGGACAGGCGACCCACGTCCACGCGTCTGCCTGCAAGGGCTTGATTCAGATGCGCAATACGAGGTTACAGAGACCAATCTGACGAACAACCGACAGCCATATTCCCACATCTATACGGGTTCCTATCTGATGGGAACTGGATTGGATGTCCTCGCTGCATCAGAAGGTAGCAGCAGAGTATTCGAACTGAAGAAGAAATAGCATATTGACATATGAGCAACAAAAAGGGAAGCCCGACAGCTTCCCTTTTATAGTTTAAACTTCGCCGTAGCTGTATTCTTGCCGTCGGCAGCTTTGCCAATGTATACTCCCTGCGGCAAGTGGAGCAGGTCAACATAGACGAAGTCGCTTCTGACGACAGTGGGCTGCACAGCGACCTGCTGTCCGCCGGCGGTATAGACGGCGATGGTGGCACGTGCAGCGTCGGGACCTGAGAGCGTGAGTCGTTGCGAAGCATAAGTGAGCGACCAAGGCACAGAAACGGCCTCGACGTTTTGGATGCCCGTGGGCGACTCTTTATAAAGGAGCTTGGTATAGGAGTCGAGTTGGTTGGCCTGTGCGATAGTGGGGCGATGCATGAGATACACCTGTCCTGCCCCGTCAGGATAGCGTCCGACAGTGCTGTTTCCGTCGTGTGCCGGATAGGCGAAGGTGTCTTCCCACGTCCCGTCGGCATCGCTGAGGGTGAGTGTGGCACCATCGTCGGAGAGCTTCATGTCGGCATGCGGCTGCGTGAGGGCTTCGCGGCGGTCGCACCAGACGACAACATGCCCATAAGCAGGCAGTTCGCTGACGCCCTCGGGCAATAGCAACGGCTCGCCGCAAAGGCGCAGCGTGGCAAGGTCGACAGGTTGGGAGGTGGTGTTATAGAGTTCCACCCAGTCGCTGCGCTTGGTATAGTCGCTCACGTAGACACTATTCACGGCACTGACCTCGTTGATGCGCACAGGAGACAAGCCGCCTGCACCCTCGGCAAGGGGCTCAAAGCAGGCCGTCAGGTCGTATTCGTCCATAGTAATGAGGTGGAGCTGTTCTTTTTCAGAATAGATAGTACCATCTCCGCTGACATTGATATGGTCAAGGCGAATGGCGAAGCGGTCGGCTTCCACGGTGCCTCCGGGGAAGGCCACGGCGAGTACGTTTTTTCCTGAAACAAATGCCGAATAGGGAACGTCCCGACGGATTGTCTCCATCGTGTTGCCTTCATACCGCATCAGTTCGCTGCCGTTGACATAGAGGATGAAGGGCCGGTTGGCCTTCATGGTGAGCCGGAACTGATCGATGTCGGATGGATGGAAGATAAACATGGAGTGACACCGCATGCGGCATGTGCCTTTCGGTATGGCCGTGGTAATGGCCCTCGGCCAACTGCTGACGGAGTAGTCGACGGCCGTCCAATCGGCATCGCCGGTGTCTGTGGTATCATACGACCAAAGGGCTGAAGCCTGGAAGCGTGTGGTCTGCTTGGTGGTGCTTCTTCTCCAGCCAACAAAGCGGAAACCAGGTGGCACGATGGCTCGGATGGCTGCAGGCCGGAAGAGGGTACCCGAGAAGCGGCCTCCCGAAGCTTCCTGACCGTTGATGGTGATATGGGCGCCTGGGGTTCCGTCGGTCGAGAGGTTCAGCTGGCGAGCGGTTGATTCTGTCAGTTGCATGGGCTTATAGCTTGCCATGACCTCTGGCATCCATGTAGCCCGCCCTTCGAGTTTGCTCTTGATGGTAGAGGCCATGCTTGAAGCGCTCTTCCCGTCGAAGGCCAAAGCCGGCTCCACATGCATGTAGAGGCTGTCTACAATATCGCAGCTGCGCTGATATTCAAACACGCTGCCGCCCATCAGACAGAACGACGTGGCAAACTGCTGGCGGAACTCCTTATTCTTCAAGAGATTGAGGAAGATGGTAACGATTTCAATCTCGGCTTTTATCTGGGGCTTTCCGTTGAAAAGCGTATTGAAGGTGTGCTGCTGCTCTTTCTCAAGATATTTGAACGGGCTGTCTTGCTCGAAGGCCGCATCAATGTCGAATGCCACAAGACGGAGCCTGCCGCCCTCGGTCTTGCGGTAGCCTTTCATATTGTTGTGCGGCCAGTCGCCTCGACCCAGGTAGAGACTCATTGCCATGTAGTTGATGAACTCGTCGATGTCGAGCCACTGCTTGATTTCTTCATAGACAGACTGAGTGGCGGCGCTCTTGGAGAGGTCGTAGAGGCGCTCGAAGCCTTCGCGTGTACCACACTGCTGAATATAGGCCGAGTCGCAGTTCATCTCGAAAACGTCAATCTCATCGGAGTCCCAACCTTGATTGGCATAGACGAAGTGCTTATTGGAGGGCTCTCGCAGGTTAATGAGGCCTTTATATTCACCGTTGATGAAGTGATGCACGGGCTGGTAGGACTGCACATCGAGGTCGATGCCCGACTGCTGGATGATGGTGCCCAGGGCAGGGTCCTTCAGCATGCACTTCTCGTCGTTGCCACCATTGCGCAGATGGAGCGTCCGGTTGCGCAGATAGGGCTTGGCCGAGAAGAACTGATAGGGATAGTCACGGTCGCCACCATACTCCTTGCGGCCTTTCAGCTTGAACGACTTCATGGCAGCACCGCGACTCCAGCCACCCACAATCTTCATATCGACATCCTTCGTGACACACTGCCGGCCTTGCGTGTCGAAGTAGCTCATGTTGACGGGCCGGTCCCACTCCATGTTCCAGTTGGCCTTCGTCCACTGGCCTGTGCCCGGTATGCCGTTGACTCCACGGGTATAGATGCCGATGGAGTCGTCGTAGAGGAAGCGTGGGTCGCTGACAACGGACACAGTGGGCAGATAATAGGCTCTGTCGCGTTTCAGGTAGCTGCGCGTGGTGACGGCACTGGCCAAGGCTCCCTCACCATAGAGGCGGAAGCGCAACAGGGTGGTCTCGCCGAAGATGAGGTCCTCACCAGTGGCGCGATGGCCGTTGCTACGAGTGGGCAGCGTCCCGTCGTAGGTATAGTAGAGCTCACAGCCCTCGGGGATGTCGACGCTGACGCTGACAGTCTCATCGAAGAATCCCGACTCAGGCACTACCACAGGAGCCGCAAGCTGCCGATGGGCATAAGTGGCCGGTGCGTTGTCGGACTTGGGCGTAGGCCCCGACGTATAGGCCCACTCGCTGCCACCATTGGTCGTCCGGGCCCACGAAGCCCGTTCTACCGACTCAGGATAAGTGGCCGAGCTGAGCAACCGGCCTTCGCTGTCGCTCAGATAGATGGTGCCGCCATCCATGTCAAGGTTGAAGGGCACCTGCGTAGCCGACAGCTGACGGTCGTCAAACCAGATGAGTCGATAGCCCTTGGCAGAGATAGTGCCCATGTTCTTCGGAGCCTTCCATTTGCGTAGGTTCGAAGCATCGTCGCTGAAGTAAACGCCCGAAAGGTCAGCCGACTTGCCGGTGGCATTATAGAGTTCCACCCAACCGTCGAAGTTCCACGTTGGACTCATGACATCGTCAACGTTGGCAGCCATAATCTCGTTGATGATATAGCGCTGGTCGGTGGTCTGGGCCGATAACCCAAAAGATACCGCCAGACACATCAACGACAGGATATTTCTGAAAGAGATGCTCATTCGCCTCGTATAACTATTATTTTATATATTGACGATTGAGCTTCAATTCTACACTAATCGCCATCTCTGTATATTAAGACCAGAAAACAATCTTTGAGTCTTGCCATCTTGGCGTACTGGTGCGCCATTCTGTCACCCTGCGTCCGGCGGCACAGGATTTGAGGTTAGAGCGATGAAACACCTTAGATAATAATAAAAAGAAAGGAGGCCATAATATGACATTAGACAAATTCACCATCAAGGCGCAGGAGGCCGTTCAACAGGCGCTCCTTACCGCCCAACAGTACGGACAGCAGACCATTGAGCCCCTGCACCTGCTGGCCGGCATCATGGACAAAGGCAAGGACGTGTGCACATACATCTTTCAGAAGCTGGGCATCAACGCCCGCCAGATAGAAACACTGGTGCAGACGGAACTCCAGCACCTGCCACGTGTGCAGGGCGGCGAACCCTATCTCTCCGGAGAAGCCAACCAGGTGCTCATGCAGGCCGTAACCACAGCCCAGCAGATGGGCGACGAATTCGTGAGCATAGAGCCCCTGCTACTGGCACTGCTCAACGTAAACTCTACTGCCAGCCGCATCCTGAAAGACGCCGGACTGACTGAGGCCGACATGAAGAAAGCTATTCAGGAACTGCGCCAGGGACAGAAGGTGCAGAGCCAGAGCGGCGACGAACAGTTTCAGGCCCTCTCGAAGTATGCCCGCAACCTCGTTGACGATGCCCGCCAAGGCAAGCTCGATCCCGTCATCGGCCGCGACGACGAGATACGCCGACTGCTGCAGATTCTCTCTCGACGCACAAAGAACAACCCCATCCTCATCGGCGAGCCAGGCACCGGAAAAACGGCCATCGTAGAAGGACTCGCCGAGCGTATCGTGCGCGGTGACGTGCCTGAGAACCTGAAGCACAAACAGCTCTTCTCGCTCGACATGGGTGCCTTGGTAGCAGGTGCCAAGTACAAGGGTGAGTTCGAGGAGCGTCTGAAGGCCGTCATCAAGGAGGTGACAGGCAGCGACGGCAACATCATCCTCTTCATCGACGAGATACATACGCTCGTCGGAGCCGGTGGCGGCGAGGGTGCCATGGATGCCGCCAACATCCTCAAACCCGCATTGGCACGAGGAGAGCTGCGCGCCATCGGTGCAACGACATTGAACGAATACCAGAAATACTTCGAGAAAGACAAGGCGCTGGAGCGACGCTTCCAGACCGTCATGGTAGATGAGCCCGACGAGCTCTCGGCCATCTCGATCCTGCGAGGTCTGAAGGAACGCTACGAGAACCACCACAAGGTACGTATACAGGACGATGCCTGCATCGCCGCCGTACAGCTTTCCGAGCGGTATATCTCCGAACGCTTCCTGCCCGACAAGGCCATCGACCTGATGGACGAGGCCGCTGCCAAGCTGCGTATGGAACGCGACAGCGTGCCCGAGGAGCTCGACGAAATAACCCGTAAGCTGCGCCAATTAGAGATTGAGCGCGAGGCCATCAAGCGTGAGAACGACGAGACCAAGTTAGCCCAGCTGGACAAAGAGATTGCCGACCTGCGCGATCAGGAGCAGGCCTTCCGTGCCCGCTGGGAGCACGAACGCGAACTGGTGAACAAGATCCAGCAGGACAAGCAGCAGATGGAGCAGCTGCGTTTCGAGGCCGAGCGTGCCGAGCAGGAGGGCAACTACCAGCGCGTGGCCGAGATCCGCTACGGACAGCTGAAATCGCTACAGGACGACATCGACCAGGTGCAGGCAGAACTCAAGAGCGAAAAGGACAGCAACCGCATGGTACGTGAAGAAGTCACCGCCGACGACATCGCAGAAGTGGTAAGCCGCTGGACGGGCATCCCCGTTAGCCGTATGCTGCAGAGCGAGAAAGACAAGCTCTTGCACCTCGAAGAAGAGCTGCACCGCCGCGTCATCGGACAGGACGAAGCCATCCAGGCTGTCTCTGATGCCGTGCGCCGTTCGAGAGCCGGCCTGCAAGACCCGAAACGGCCCATCGCCTCGTTCATCTTCCTCGGCACCACTGGCGTCGGCAAGACGGAGCTGGCCAAGGCCTTGGCTGAATACCTCTTCAACGACGAACAGATGATGACGCGCATCGACATGTCGGAGTATCAGGAGAAGCACACCGTGTCTCGACTCATCGGAGCACCTCCGGGATACGTAGGCTACGACGAGGGCGGACAACTCACCGAGGCCGTCAGGCGCAAGCCATATCAGGTGTTGCTCTTCGACGAGATTGAGAAAGCCCATCCCGACGTGTTCAACATCCTGCTGCAGGTCCTCGACGACGGTCGGTTGACCGACAACAAGGGACGTACGGCTAACTTCAAGAACACCATCATCATCATGACATCGAACGCCACGCGCGACCAGCTACGCATGGTCATGAGGCCTGAGTTCCTCAATCGTATCGACGACATCATCACTTTCCAACAACTGTCGAAGGAACAGATTGGCGAAGTGGTAACGCTTCAGATGCAGCGCGTCAGCGACATGCTTGCCCCTCAGGGTTTCGCTCTGCAGTGGACACCGCAGGCCATCCAATACCTGGCCGACATGGGCTACGACCCCGACATGGGAGCCCGCCCCGTGAAGCGAGCCATCCAGCGCTACGTGCTCAACGACCTGTCGCGGCGCCTACTCGCCGGAGACGTCCAACCGGATAAGCCCATCATCATCGATGAGTTCGGCGACGGCCTCGTCTTCAGGAACTAACAAAAAAGACATGCCACAATGAGGTCCCTCCCCAGAAAGGAGGGACCTTTTTTGTTAATAATCATTAAGTATAGAAAATCCTTACAGATTATTTTTATTACCTTTGCAGCCGCAAATTTTACAACAAAACAAATGACATTACGACAAGTGAGTGTGCTTGTCGCCATGACAATGGGCGCATTGTCGGCACAGGCACAGGGCAGAGACGGGAGCGTCTCGCTGACCCGGAAATCATTGACCGTAGAAGAATTATTTAATCTTGTAGAAACAAACAGTAGTAGTCTTCAAGCTGCGAAGACGGGCGTACAATTTGCTGACCTCGGGGTCGCATCAGCCAAAACTGAGCGACTGCCAGATATCTCGACTTCTCTATCGGCCAGTTACAACGGCAATGTGCTCATCACGGACCGCAAATTCGGTGATGCGCATGGCTATCATGCGCCCCATTTTGGAAACTCCTTCGCCTTGGAAGCCCATCAGACCATTTACACCGGCGGAGCTCAGTCGGCTGCCATACGAATGGCAGAGATTGGCAGAGAGCAGGCTGCTGTGGGCGTCGACGAAACCCGTCGACAGCTGCGCTTTGCAGTCCTCGGACAATATCTCGACATCTTCACGTTGGGCAACAGCATTCAGGTCTATAAGAGCAACATCGAGTTAACAGAACGGCTCATCAGCGACATACGGGAAAAGCACGCCCAAGGAATGGCCCTGCAGAACGACGTCACTCGCTACGAACTGCAGATGGAAACCCTGAAGTTAGGACTCCGTAAGCTGCAAGACCAGCAGTCCATCCTCAATCACCAACTCTGCACCACACTGGGATTAAAAGACGTAAGCATACAAGCCGAAGTAAGGCCTACCCCTAACCCCTCGCCAGAGAAGGAGAGCCTAACCTGTCAAGCTCTTCCGCCATCATATCGTCTGGCCCAACTCGACGTCGACCAGGCCAGGCAGCGCGAGCGCATGGCGAAGAGTGAACTATTGCCAAAGGTTGCACTCTTCGGAGTAGAACAGTTTGCCGGTCCATTCACCTACGACATTCCACCTATCAACAAGAACGTAAACTTTTGGACGGTTGGTATAGGTATCAACTACAGCCTCAGTTCCCTCTTCAAGAGCAACAAGAAGGTCCGTCAGGCCCGCACTGATGTACAGCACCGTCAGCAGCTCGTCACCGTGGAGCAAGAGAGCATCAGCAATGCCCTTCAGTCTGCAGAGACGCTCTACAGACAGGCTTTCGTAGAATGGCAGACGCAGCAAAAGAGTGTTGAACTGGCCGCCCAAAACTATCAGGTGGTCAGCGACCGTTACTTGAACCAGCTGGCCCTCATCACCGACATGGTGGATGCATCCAACCTCAAGCTCAACGCCGAGCTACACGAAGTCAACGCCCGCATCGGCATCCTCTTCGCCTATTATAGAATAAAGTATATCAGTGGAACTATCTAAGAAACCTCTAGGAAATCCTAGATAGTCCTAGATAGTCCTAGATAATCCTAGAAAAAAAGAAAAAAAACTATGAACAAGAAAAACATCAAACGATTATACAATACAGCTGTCATTGCACTGCTGCTTCTGGCCATTGCCTATTGCTGCTCACACTTCATTCATTGGGGTAATATAGAATACACCGACAACGCTCAGGTGTGGCGCCACATCACTCCCGTCAACTCCCGAGTGCAGGGTTTCATTAAGGAAGTACGCTTCGAGGACTATCAGCATGTCCGTCGGGGCGACACGCTCGTCATTATCGACGACAGCGAATATCAACTCCAGCTGGCCCAGGCCGAGGCAGCCTTGAAAGGTTCCAAGTCGGGCTCACAGGCCGTCTCTGCCAGCATGACCACAACGCAGAGCAACGTCCGAGCAGCTTCTGCAGGTATCAATGAAGCCCGTATCAACATGGAGAATGCCCGTGCCGACTTCGAACGCTATGAGGCCCTGCTGAAGAAAGAGGCCGTCACACGGCAGCAGTATGACAATGCCCAGGCTCGTTACGAAGCCGCCAAAGCCCGCTACGAGCAGGCCCAAGCCAGCCGGCAGTCTACTTCTTCCGTCCTGGGCGAACAGGCCGGCCGCCTCTCACAGACCCATGCCGGAACAAGCGTAGCCGAGGCACAGGTGAACCTTGCCCGGCTCAACCTCTCCTACACCGTCATCATCGCCACTTGCGACGGCGTCATGGGCCGCAAGGACATCCACGTCGGACAACTCGTGCAGCCTGGTCAGCAAGTAGCTCGGATTGTCGACGACAACGACGTGTGGGTCGTGGCCAACTACCGAGAGACGCAGATGAAGCACGTCCAACCCGGCAACCAGGTTACCTTCACTGCCGACGCCATCCAGGGCATTACCTACGAGGGGGAAGTCGAAGCCATCGCCGGTGGCACAGGAGGAGCTTTCTCACAGATTCCCGTCGACAATGCCACAGGTAACTTCGTCAAGGTGGAACAGCGCGTTCCCGTTCGCATACGCCTGACCGACGGTAACAAGGCCGAAGACATAAAGAAACTGCTGGCCGGACTGAATGTTGAAGTAGAGGTGAGATACTGATGGCCTGGGATAATCAGAAGTTCTCCATGCCCATGTTCAACCCATGGGTTCCCGAGCGGATACGTCCTTGGATTTATCTGCTCTTCGCCTTTCTGTTTCAGCTGTCTGGCGGTGTCTACTTCTCGCTAAACAACCACATGATGGGAGCTACGAGTCTGATGCGCGAAGACATCCAACTCATCGCCATGTGCGGCGTGGTGGGTGTCAACATGCCATTCCCTTTCATCTTCCGCTTTAAGATGCGCTTCACCAACCGGCAGCTGATGATCAATGCTGCAGCCGTCATCCTCGTTTGCAACATCCTCTGCCTCTACGTCAAGTCACTGCCCCTGCTCTGCGTCATCTCCTACATTGCAGGATTCTTCAAACTCTGCGGCACCTTCGAGTGTTTCTCCAACATCCGCCTGTGGATATCGCCCAAGCAAGACTTCGGCGTCTTCCTGCCTACCATATACATTATTATTTTAGCAGCCGCGCCGGCATCCAACTGGACTGCCCTCTGGCTGACACAGACCCTCGGCTCGTGGGAAGCCATGCACTGGTTCATGTGCGTGCTCATGCTCATCGTCATCCTGACCGTCTACACCCTCACCCACGACTTCCGCATGTTCCCCCATGTGCCGCTCATCTCGCTCGACATCCTCGGCTGCCTGCTCTGGTCGGCGATGATGCTGGAGATTATCTGGATCTTTACCTACGGCGAATACTACAACTGGTTCGACTCGCGCCGCTGGTGCGAGGTATTGGCTGCCCTGCCCGTCACCATCGCCATCTGCCTCCTGCGCAGCCGGCGCATCCGACATCCCTACATCTCCTTCGATGTATGGAAACACTGGCGACTGCTACCCATTCTCGGCATGTTCTTCGTTGCCGAGATGATGAACGCCACGCCCCACGTCATGCAAAACACACTGACGGGAGGCATCCTCCACTTCGGATGGACCACTACCAAGCAGCTCTACCTTGTCGAGATGTTCGGCTATATGGCAGGCTGCGCCTTCACCATCTTCTGGCACAGACCCATGCACCAGAAATACACCCGACTGCTCAGCGTAGGCATCTTCGTCCTGCTGATGCACCAACTGCTGATGTATTTCTACGTCACCCAGGGCCTCACCATCCAGCACCTCTGGCTGCCCACCTTCCTGCGCACCTTCGGCTACGCCATCTTCTTCTCCACGATGACGCTCTATCTGAAAGACCTCATCGAGTTCCCCGCCTTCCTCATGGCCCTCACCGTGAGCGGCTTCATCCGCAACGGCGTCTGCGAGAGCCTCTGCTCCGGCGTCTATGGCTACGGCCTGCGACTGAAGATTACCGAGGCCATGAGCCGCGGACTCCAGTCGGACATGACGCAGGTGCTGCTCACCGCCGTCAAGGAGATGTACGGAATAGTCTGTTGGATAGGCGCCATACTCTTGCTCCTGTCCCTGCTCTACGATGTGCAACCCATCCGCAAGGCCATGTTCCACATGCCGTCAAACCTTGCCTTGTTCCGCCGCATGCAACGCAGTCTGAGGGAAGACAACCAATAAAAACCATTATACAACGAATTCGACAAATGAGACGAGGTCAGCATTTCATGGAAAGCCAAAAGACTGATTCGTCTCATTTGTCGAATTCGTTGTTTTCTGTCGATGCCTATTGCCGCAGGCCGGCCAGCGTCGCAAGTTCCTGAGTGTGCTTTCTCGCAGTCTCCTCGCCGATGAGCATCATCCGTTCGATGCTCTTCTTCCGGAAACTCATCGTGTCATCATCGGGGATGTCGGGGTGGATATAGATGTCGCATAGCTGCTTGTTCTCTTCGTAGCGCTGTCGGTCAGGACGGTTCACGGCCCACTCCACCATCGGCGAGAGCGCCAACAGGTCGCCCACGTGCTCCAGCAGTCCCTCGCCCTCGCGGGGCTTCTTTGCCTTGTGCTGCGCCTGCTGCAGGTCTATGGCGATGACAATGTCTGCACCCATCGCCCGCACCACGTCGACAGGCAGGTTGTTAATCATCCCCCCGTCCACCAACGTCATGTCGTCAATCCTCACCGGCTTGAAGCAACCGGGTATGGCCATTGAGGCGCGCATGGCTACGGCCGGACTGCCCTCGGCGAAGACCACCTCGGTGGCTGTCTTCATGTCGAAGGCCACACAGCGGAAGGGCACCCGCAGACGCTCCATCTCGTTCACGCCCCTGCTGCCCATCAGCGAGTCAAGCATCACCTCCACCTGATGGCCCCTCAGCAAGCCGCGCCCGCCGATAAAACCCTCCTTCTTGTCCAGCATCGGGAAGCCGAAGACATACACCATGTCGCCATCGTCCTTATAGGGCACCGTGGCATATTCCTCGCGGCGGTCGGTCAGCAGCGAGAACCACTCCTGCGTCTTGAACAGCTCTTCCAGTTCGGCAGCCTTATAGCCCGTGGCATACAGTCCTCCCACAATGGCGCCGATACTCGTACCGGCGATATAGTCCACCTGGATGCCCATCTCCTCGATGACCTTCAGCACGCCTACCTCGGCGGCACCCTTCGCACCGCCACCGCCAAGCACCAGCCCCACCTTCGGACGCTGAGCCTCAGCAACACCCACTGCCAGCAACACGGCCAGCAACAGCGTCATCATCCGTTTCCACATAGCCTTATAGATATAGAAAAACAACATATTCACGGCAAAGGTATTAAAAATATCATTACATTCAGATAAAAGCCATAGTATTTTCACTTTTTTTGTGGTAAGCAGAACATAGCCATCCCCTTGTTTTTTGTCACGAATTAGAGAATCTGAAGACAAGAGGCCGCCACCCCACAGGGCAGCGGCCTCCATGCCGTTGATTCTCTTAGGAAATGATTACTCCCAGGCGTCCCAGATGCTGCCACCCTTGCCAAGGTTGCCTTCGGTGGGATCACTGTCTTCCAGTTCGTTGTTCACGTTCGACAAACCCTGACCCAGCTTGCCAGCACCCTTATCCTGAATGCCGGAAGCGGTCTGAAGCAGAGAACCGATAGTCATGCTATGCACCTCTGTTGCAGGTGCGCTATATGTCTTTTTCATATCGTTTTACCTCCTTCTGTTTTATTTGTTGACAAACTTCTTACCGTTCACAATCACAACACCGCGATAGCTGTCGCTGACACGCTGACCCTGCAGGTTGTATACGGGAGCAGCTTCTTCGCTCACGCTCAGTACGCTGTTGACAGCGGTCGTATTGTCGTCAAGGCCGAAGAATCCCTTGGCAGGATCGCTGACGGCAGCCGACAGATAAGCCGTATGGGCACCCACGGTGAAGCCGTTGGTAGCGTTCACCTTGAAGAAACCTACCACGCCGTCTTTCTCCAGCAGCACGAAGTTCGTCTTGCCGCCCTCCGTCTGGTTAATCTTCATGTTCTCATTCACACCTACGAGGGCATTACCCGTGACATCCTCCAGCTCGGCAGCAGCAGGCTCGTAGGCAACAGGAATCTCATAGGTATTCGCTTCACCCTTCAACAGGATACCAGCATTGGCAGGGACATACTTTGTAACAGCATTGAATGTAACGGCATCGTCTTCAACAGCAGCTGTGTAAGCAGTCACCTCAGCACCTGTGAAGTCAAGAGGAAGTTCAGAACAGAATGTTGCATAACCAGCAGCAGTTACCTTGACAGGAACAGTAACCAAAGTCGTATATCCTTTGTTGACTACACTCGGCCGAACACCCTTAATAATAATATTATCTACAAATGCACCATAGGTGCCACTTGCAACAATTGTCATCTTTACACAACTCAGATTAAGGCTAATCGCATCTGTTGTCAGATAAGTAGTATTATTAGTTCCTGTAATTTCTGTTCCAGTGCCTAATGCTGCATTTTCTGAATCATACTGGTTTAAGGTAAGAACAGTATAATCGGAGCCACTTTTAGCCAACTGGTAGTCAAACTTAACAGATGCAGACTTGAAACCACTCAAATCGATACCGGTGAATGTTACAGTAGAATTACCTGCTGAAGTTAATCCAAACGATGGCTTTGTATTACCATTATTAGCATTAACATTACCTGTCACAGCAATACCAGTGGTGGCATCTGTTGCTGTAGAACCAGTATTTGAATAATATGTCACTTCCTCATCATCGCCAAGCGTCTGCTGTGCAAACACTGCATAATATTTAGCATTATCATCTGTCGGAGTCAAGTCGGGAGCTGTCATTGTAGCTGGTTCAACATCGGTTGTATTAACAGTAGCAGTGCTCCAGCCAACAAACTTATAATTGCCAATATTATTAACCTCAGGAGCAGCAATGCCACCTTCAAAGGCAGTCTCACGAACGACTCTTTCTAAACCATTAATAGAGAACGTGACACTATAGCAGGGACGAACCGTAATAGTATAAGCTGCGCTACCCTCACGATAATCTACTTCTGCAACGCTTCCAGCTGCTGCAGTGGCTGTAATAGTAGCCGTGCCAGCCGTACCATTCAGTTCAACGACACCTGTCGTAGAATTGATAGAACCAATTGCATCACCAGCTAGTGTATAAGTAACAGTTGTCATTGCGCCCTTCACAGTCTGACCGCTATAAGACATCTGTGTTGGATTACCATTATCTACGATGATAGCATCATCATCAAACGAAAGTGTCTGCTTTGTAGCCGAAGAAGGATTGGTTGCATATGTAGCTTCCTCAATGGAAACATAAATAGTCAAGCCAAGATAGTTGAGAACACTATTTTCAGAGAGCGATGAAGCACTATAGCCGACCCAAGTTGTTCCATTATACTCCAACCTATATGAAGTAGTTCCTCTTGTAAAGACAAAGCGGTTCTCTCCAAAAGAAGATTTTTCTATTGACCACTTAGACGGAGCTGATGTTCCAAGGGAAACCGTAGTACTGCTATTCTTCAGATAATAGCCATTGTTCTCTATTGTAAATTGGCCATCTAAAGCAGCAAGAGTCCAAACAGCACGAGAATCTGTGCAAGTTATCACACCAGCAACTGGAGTAAAGTTAGTAAGGCTATAGACAGAACCATTGTTATTTGCTAATGTAGATTCATTATTTGTACCCACAGAAGCAATAACTATTTTAGCTCCATCAGTAATATCCGAATTTTGTGTTGCAATTTGGAATTTATTTTCATTTTCAGCCTGCTTGTAAACAGCATAAAGTGTAACATTCTCAGTCGGCTTATAGGTACTTCCTGCTGCAAGCAATCCTGCAGGCTTTGTCTCTGTTTCATTTATAGTTGATGTAGCCCAACCTGCAAATGTCCAACCAGTGACATTACATGTTGGAGTCGGTAGGATGACACCACCCTTGTAGGTTGACTCTGTCAAAGAAGCGGGTGTTACAGTTCCATTACCAGCGTTAAAAGACACAGTGTACTTAGTTCCTTCATTCACAGTAATGCCATAAGTGGCAGTTTTAGTAATTTCATTCTCTGTGTAGCTAACTGTAACGGTTTGTTTACCTGGCGTTCCCATATCATAGCCTGAGAATGTAGCAGAAGACGTAACGTCTGCCGTTTCATCAGTGCCCTCATAATGAGCCGTAACCGTCATTCCCTCGTGAGAGAATTCATCCTGCTCAGTAAAAGTTGTATGATAAGAACCGCTGAGAGTTATAGACTCAAGGTCGGCAGAGGGAGTGGTAGTATAAGTAATAGTTATTGATTTGATATATACAGCTGAACTACTCCCTGATAGATTAATAGTTACAACGCCTGTTGCTGCCGGCGATAAATTATACGTATAATCTGTTGGATTTTCGGTAAGGGTATAATTGGAACTGGTTGTTTCTCCAACTGACATATTAAGAGAGCCAGACTTTCCACTATTAACAGACGCATTGACCTTTATAGAGGATACACTTGTAAAATTTGAACCAGAAGTGAGTGTAATATCACCATAGGATCCATTGGATCCATATTGCCATCCTTTTGTTGCGTTCAAATTTTGTTTAGCACCATTATTAATTGTTAAAGTAAAAGAAGGGTCTGAACCAAAGGTCGAGCCTGAAGCGATTGTGGTACCAGAAGCTGTCCAAGTCCAGCTATCTGCTCTTGCAGAACTGACTCCCATGACGAGGCAGGCCAGTAGGAGCAGTGTTTTTAAGTGTAATGATTTGTACATAAATTTATAAGTTTTAAAATTAATAATGTGAATCTTTCTCTACGCTTAAGTGCCTGAAAATGTGAAAAACAGGCTTTCAACCTGCAAAGGTACGAAGAAATTACGAGACTGGCGAAGGAAACACCAAGAAATTCAACAGAAATAAAAAAAAAGGCTGTTCCAAATTATTGCTGTCCGGTAAAAACGGCTTGAACCAAAGGTCGACGGCCGAAGGGAAAGTCAAGGGCCAGAAAGATTTTTTCTATTGCTGTCCGGCCTGACGGCCGGCAAGGCCGGGTAAAAAACGGCCTAAAAGGCCAATAATAACTCAGCCCAGGGCAACGCCCTGGGTGTTATATTCAACGCCCAAATAACGCC
>CAMHUI010000006.1 GCA_946188345.1 uncultured Prevotellaceae bacterium
GGGCTGAGATCTTTCTGGCCCTTCAGGCCGTTTTTACCGGACAGCAATAAAAAAAAGTCCATAAAGTCCTAAAAGTCCGTAGAAGAAAGTAATTCTACGGACATGACGGAGTATAAGGACAAAAAAATGAGTCCATAAAGTCCTAAAAGTCCGTAGAAAGAACTATATAGTGTCCGCAGAATTCAGGGTCTCGAGCGCGCGGTAGTCTACTTTCCCGCGGTCGGTACGCGGCAGACTGTCAAGTACATGCACCTCCGCCGGCACCATGTAGGCCGGCAACCTTTCCTGACACCAGCTTCTGACAGCCTGCTCAATGCCTTCCTTGGAGGCTACAATGTATGCCACGGGCAGCGTGATGCGCGCTGCGTCAGCCTTGCCTACGACGCAGCATTCCTCTACCTCGTCCATCTGTGCGATGACGCCCTCGATGCGCTCGGGGAATATCTTCGACACCATGCCGTTCTCGTCTTTCTGCATGAGGAGCCGCTTCAGCCGGCCCGTGATGAAGATGATACCGTCTTCCGTCATATAGCCCACGTCGCCGGTATGAAGCCATCGTGTGCCGTCGGCATCGGTCTTGATGATGTCGGCCGTGGCCTCAGGGTTGTTATAGTAACCCACCATGACGGTAGGTCCAGAGAAGCACAGCTCACCCTCCTCATTGTACGACAGTTCCTCGCCCGTCTGCACATCGACCACGCGACAGTTGTTCATGATATTGGGAATGCCGACACTGCCTTCTCTATTGCACCACGGATAGGTAGATGTAGCACTGCTCATCAACTCTGTCATGCCCATCCCTTTGATTAAGGTAACGCTGGCCCCCCCTTCTTTCATCAACTTATTAAGTTGTTGTTCTACGCTTACATCTATCTTTTCGCCTCCCGACACAACAAAGCCTAATCGTGAAAAATCCTGTTTCTCGATATGAGGCAACTGCAAGACTATTTCCCAGTACGCAGGAATAGACTGTATATGATTAACCTTATAACGGTTCACATAATCAATAAACTTCGTTGGGATATAATGTGGAATCAGCAGCGTCTTGAAGCCACAGAAGAGTGGCTCGATATGAGAATTGATAAGACTATAATTAATAAAGGGCGGCAGAACCGTCATCATACATTCCTGACGCATATGACTGCGTTCAGATATCGACTGTACAATCTCTGCATGAATACTTCTATTGGTACAGATGACACCTTTAGGCTCGCCTGTCGTTCCTCCTGTATACGAAATGACTGCATAGTCGTCGGTAGCCCTTGTTGGTTCTGGCAGGCTCATACCTTTGCCCATCTTGACAAATGAATCCCATGTAACTACTACGGCAGACTCCTTGACCCGCTGCCGCTGACTAATCCAATCATAGAGTAGACGGGAGAGACTCGGGAGAGACTGCGCCGGTGAAACGACTAAAGCCTTTTTAACGGATGTCTTGTCCAATGATTCACGCATGATAGCATACGTACCCGTGAACATGACAAGAACCTTACTCTTTACTTTATTCACATAGGTGCATATTTCCTCTGCACCAGCAAGAGGATGGATTATATTGGAAACAGCACCTAAACGATTGAGAGCAAAAAGTACATAGATGAATTCAGGCACACTTGGCATGGCAACAGTTACAATATCATCGCGACGCACGCCTAAGGCATACAGTCCTTGTGCGCACTGGTCTATTTTTACGAACAATTTACCGTAACTAATCCTTATATGCCGGTATAAGATGGCGATATCGTTGGGGTAGTCGCTATTACAGGACAGTAGATATTCATAAAGTGTTTCTTCAGGAATAGCTACCTGCTTGGTTGCATCCGAAAAAAACTTCATCCAAGGCCGCTCAACCGACGGCAGGTTGGTATAATCTGTCATATCAATGATTACTTCTCTTATTCAAAAAGTAGTTGGCAGCACAACGCACTAATAAAACCGACAGCAGCAATTCATGGCCCCACTCTATATGCCCCGTATACAGGCATAAGAAAGCCATAAAAACTATGAGTATTGATGAATAGCCAGCGAAAAACTTCGGATAGTAGTGTTTCTTTCGGAAGCATAGCCAAAAGAGGAAGGGAAGTGGATTGAAAACCACCAAGAACCAATTCCAATCGGGGCTATACAGGCTATTTATAGAAGCGAAGGTCAAATAGAAGGAAAATAACAGATAGCATGTCCACAAAGCCAAATCAAAAACTTTCGGCACATTCTTCCAACCACAAACCCACTGTAATAAGGTAATCAATAAAGCCAACACCAACAAGCCACCAAAGAAACGCACGGGTGTGACAGGCAGAGGAGTTACTTTCATCTGCATGGGTAGCAATTCTTCTGGAGTACCTGCTAATGCGGGACGAACTGCCCCGTCAAGCCCCTCAATATTGCCGACCTTCAACATTCGCCCCCATAATTCAGGATATACTTTGCCATCAATGGAGATGTCAGCATGAAGGTATGGAAACATTAAGATAAAAGAAAGAAAATCAAGCCATGGAGAATTCTTCATGGTGTATGTCAAGCGAGTACGATTGTCAATATTCAATGGATGGACATCAGGAAAAACGAAATGCTCTGATTCAAGGACTGACGATATCGCACGGTAAAGTGTCCCCGTACAATTGTAATAGAGGAAGTCGAAAGGCATCGTGGGCCCCTTCAACATCAGGTTGTCCATCTTGCGCCACAGCTCGCGCTTTTCGTTGAGCGTCAGGTTGAGGGGATATTCCGTTACACCTCGTCCGACTTTGCGGAAGGTGTCAAGATATTCATCATAGGGGAGCGCCTCATAACCCGCCTTCATCTTGCCTAAGAGCAAGAGCAGATTGAATTCTGGACCAGGGGGAACTATTGTGCTGAAAGAAAAACAATAGTCGAGGTTCTCTGAGGGGCACTGCAGACGCAGGCCACAGTGGCCTAAAGCAAAAAAGGCTTCCTGGCCGGGAGAGGAAATCAGGATGCTCGCAATAACAAAGTTACTGCTGTCGGGCAGGATTTCCGTGGTATTAGGTTCTTCGGCACGCGCCTTAGGGACAATGGCGAAGAACAAAATAAGGAATGAAAGAATCAATCGACGCATAAAAAAAGAAAAAAGCCCCCTCTCACTCCAGGGAGGAATAAGAGGGGACTATAGATAGGGATATTACTTAACCACAACTTTCTTGCCGTTGACGATGTTGATGCCCTTCACAGGAGCGCTCAACTGCTGACCGGTAACGGTGAAGTAAGTGTTGGCAGCCTTCTCGGCAGCAACGCTCTTGATACCTGTTTCGCCACTTGTCTTCTCAGGGTCGAACTTAGGCAGCTCGGCACCAACCTCACGGAAGATAGCATAAACCTGAACATCGGGAGTCTCATGGAACAGATCGGTCTGGCTCATCAGAGCATTACGGTCACCGTTAATCTCACCATTGCTGTTGCCGTCTACATCATGCACATCGTTGGGAACATTGATGTTGATGATGTCCTCACCAGTCCATACGAAGTTGAAGGTACGGTTGTTCTCGCCAGTTCCGTCGATGCTGGGATAGCAGTCATCGGGACCATAGACACCACTCTCTACCACCTTGTCGGCCAGACATACGAGCTCGTAGCCAGACTCGGGGAGAGCGTCAACCTTAACTTCGTAGACACCAAGGCCCTTGTTGCAGCCAACAGTGTAGTCACCACCACCACCGTTCTCGCCAAATACGAGTTTGATGAAAGCAGTTTCTCCCATTGATTCTGAACAATCAACCATGTACTGGCCATCGTCAGCACTCTTAGGATCCAGATAAACAGTACCTGCACCTGTGGGATTGGCATTGGCCTGAACATAGAGGTTCTTAAACGGTGTCACTGCGCTTGCACTTGCGGCTACCATAACGACAGCCATCAGAGTAAAGAATTTCTTCATAGCGTTTTGTTTTTAAAAGTTAATAATAAATAGTTAGTAAATTAAATTCTTTTTTATGTTTGCAAAATTACTGCTTATTTCCTCGTGTAAATATAAAAATCGAACCCAAAAATGTCAAATTTGAACCAAAATGAGTTATTTGGGCTGTTTTTGATTGATTTTATGCCCTGGCGGCGGTGTTCTGCCGCCGCCAGAGGCATAAATCTTTTTTACCAGAGGCTGCGACCTTAGAAGCTCAGTGCCACACCGAAGTTGACGACGCGCTGGTTCATGTAGGCATCACCGGCGGTGTTGGTGGAGATTTCCGGGTCTTGCTGATACTTGTCGTAGCTGGTCCACGTGAACAGGTTGTAGGCGTTCATGTAGACACGGGCATCCTGAATCCAGTTGGGCAGGATAACCTTCGGCAACTCATAGGAGAGGTCGACCGTCTTCATGCGGATATACCAGGCGTTGATGAGCCAGAAGTCTGACATGAAGGCCTGTGCCGAGTTGACGGAGTTGGCATGTGTGGTGAGGCGTGGGAAGTTGATTTCCTCGCCATTGTTATAGCGTTCCTCTGTCCAGCGCTGCAGGTGCAGGGGCTGGAACTGGCTCTTGAAGGGCTCGATTCCTGTACCCACAACGGAGAAGCTGTAGTTGAAGGAGCCTTGGAAGAGGATGCTCAGGGTAAGTCCCTTCCACGAACCGCCGATGGTCCAACCGAGGGTGGTGTTAGGCAAGTTTGGTTTGCCGATGGCACCCTTGTCGAAGTCGTCGATGATATGGTCGCCGTTGAGGTCGCGATACTTCAGGTCACCAGCCTGGACGGGAATCTCGCTGTTGGGCACTGCCGGAGCATTGGGATCGCCAGCTGCGATGAGGGCGATATCCTCGGGAGTATAGAATCCGTCCCAGGTATAGCCGAACATCTGTCCGATGGGCTTGCCGGTAGAGGCGAGCCATGGATAGCGCTGCTGGGCCTCGGCCTGATAGATAATCTTATTCTTGGCATAGGAGAACACGAAGTTCGTGTTGAATCCCCAGTCGCCCCAACGGTCATGATAGCCAATCTGTCCGTCGAAACCACGGTTCTCTGTCTCTGCCACGTTGAGGGGCGAGGTACCGATACCGAGGATGAGCGGTATGTCATAGCGATAGACCAGCTGGTCGTAGCGACGATCGTAGAAGTAGTCGACGGTCAGGGACACACGGTTCAGGATGTTTACGTCGAGACCGACATCAAACTTCTTTGCCTTTTCCCACGTCACGTCGCTGTTGCCAAGTGCACCCTCACGATAACCGGAATGAGTGACAGGACGGTCGCCGAAGAAATAGGATGCTCCGCCTTCATAGACCTGATTGTAGAGGTAGCGGTTACCCATGGCTACGTCGGAACCGACGAGACCATAGGATGCACGGATCTTCAACAGGTCGAAGGCAGGCACCTTCTCCTTGAACCAGCTTTCCTCGGAAATAACCCAACCTGCACCAATGGCGGGGAAGAAGCCATAGCGATGGTCGGCAGCGAAACGGTCGGAGCCGTTGTAGGCGGCGTTAAAGTCGATGAGGTACTTGCCGTCGTACTTATAACTGAGTTTCAAGGTCGTACCGGTGAACTTATCGGGCACCTTCTCACCCGTATATTCTACGGTTGTGCTCTCGCGGTTGTAGAGCAACATGGCGCTGACATCGTGTACATTATTAAATACCCGCGCATAGTTGAGGCTGGCCAACAGGTTGAGGTCCTTCTTGGCATTGGCCATCGTACCACCTACCAGATAGGTTTCAGGAGTATAAGGACCATTAGGATTTTTTTCGTAGGAGTCGGTTGCTGAATTATAGTGGTAGGTTGGATAGGTATTCTCGAAACGGAAGACACGGCGATGGGTCTCGTCTACGGTTGAATAGGCCAGGCGGAAGCTTGAGGAGAGCCCCTTGGTGAGGAAGTCCATCTTCCAGTTGGCACTATACAGAATGTTGTTGTCGTTACGGCGGATACGGGTGTAACCTTCATTCGACAGGCGGGCATTCAGCGTGGGGCTGTTGTCATCGGTATCATGAAGGTAGGCAAACGTGCCGTTGGGGTTCAGCACAGGAGCCGAGTAGGGATGCATCTCCTGGAAGCTGTATATCTGTCCGGTGGCATTGATGCCGAACGGCTCGTTGATGTTCATGAAGCGCGATGTCAGATCGAGGCGCATTGAGAGGTTGTTAGTCACCTGGAAGTCGAGGTTAGAACGATAGTTCAGACGACGATACAGGTAGTTGGAATTGACTCCGTCGTTGGCCGAGAAGTCCTTTACCAGACCGTTCTGTGTGAAGTAGCCGACGGAAACGAAATACTTCAGCTTGTTAGAACCGCCGGAGACATCGATGTTCATGTTCGACTGATGGGCCGTCTTCTTGAAAATTTCGTCATACCAGCTTACATCGGGATATCCGTAAGGATCATCATGAGTACGGAAGTGCTCGAGAGCTTCATCAGAGAAGGGAGCCGTCCAGGTGTCTGTCCCTGCGGCAATGGCAGCCTTGTCTGCGGCCGACACATCATTCCAGTTGGCTTCGTTGACGAGCTGGGCGGTCTGATAGGAGCCAAGGAAGTTAGGTGTGCGTACGGGCATCTGGAGTCCACTTTCAACACGTACGTTGATGCGTGGTCTTCCCTCCTCACCGCGGCGAGTCTTGACAACCAACACACCGTTGGCACCCTTGATACCATAGATGGCCGTCGTGGATGCATCCTTCAGGATTGAGATACTCTCGATTTCGTTGACGTTGATCTGCGAGAGCTGCTCATAGGAGTACTCCACGTCGTCGACGATGATAAGAGGCTGGTTACCGGCTGAGTTCAGCGAACTGACACCACGGATGAAGAAGTCAGAGGCATCGCGGCCTGGCTGACCCGAACGCTGCTGCGAGAAGAAGCCGGGCAGCTTACCTGCCAGGGCATTCTGCACACTGCTCACAGGCACCTTCTGAAGCTCTTTACCATTGATGGCACTGACAGCACCAGTCAAGGTAATACGCTTCGAAGTACCATAACCCACGACGACGACTTCATCGATGTCGCTGGTGTTAGGCTGAAGTCTGACATCGGTCGTCAAGCTGCGCACGACGACTTCCTGCTCTACATAGCCCACATAACTAAACAACAGATGGTCGCCCACCTTGGCTTGAACGGTATAGTGGCCGTCGAGATTGGTGACAGCCGTCTGCTGGGTTCCCTTCACTTTCACGGTGACGCCAATGAGCTCAGTACCGTCGTCTGCCGAGACCACCGTACCGCTGACTGTCTGCGCCATCATCGAGGTGACGGCACCCAAGCATACCAGTAATATTATTGCTATTCTTTTCATACGATTAATTCCAATTAGGGTTCTGAATCATGTTGTCGTTTTTGTTCACCTCACTGTAGGGGATGGGGAAGAGGTAGCGCTTCTTGTCGAAGTTCACCTTCTGCACGTCATACACGGAATAGTTGGTTCCGGAGGCGTTCTGGACGATTCTCATACCCTTCAGCGGCTGCTGATAGATATTCTCTGCTTCGCGCCAGCGACGGATGTCATAGAAGCGGTGTTCCTCAAAGGCGAGTTCAATGCGGCGCTCGTTGCGGATAACCTGACGCATCTCGTCCTTGGTCATGTTTGCCTTCAGGCCGTAGAGGTTGTCGTCACCTTTTTCGATGCCGGCACGCTTACGCAACATAACAAGCACATCGTAGATTTCGGAAGAGGGAGCGTCAAGCCATTCGTTCTCAGCCTCGGCAAAGTTCAACAGCAGCTCTGTATAGCGGAGGATGACCCACTGCTGCATGTGGTCGGTATAGTTGGCCATCGTGGTGCAGTCGTTCATGAACTTGCACATGTAGTATCCGGTCTTCGAATAGCTGCTTCCGATAGGATTGTGTGAACCACCCTGCCAGGTCTGCAGCGTCGTATTGAGCCAAGTCCTGCCATTATAGAGGATGGTGGCATCAAGACGCGGGTCGCGGTTGGCATAGGGGTTCTGCAGGTCGTAGGGATACTTGTCGCTCGTACCGATGGCCTTACCGTCCTTCATGGGGAAGGCGTCGACGAGGTTCTGAGTGGGATTGGTGTGACCTCCACCCTGATTACCTCCAGAGAAACCGAGGGGGCCGCAGTTGGTTTCAACGCTGTGAGAGGCGCTGCTACCCTGACGCCAGAAGAGCATCTCCTTGTTATTCATGACATGATAGAATGACATGAACGGATTGCGTAACTTTGGTGCGATATTGATCTTACCTGTTCCGAGGTGTCCGTCGCCTTCCATCAGTTCGCGGGCAGCATCGGCTGCCAGCTTCCAACGGTTCTTGTCGTAGGTCTTATAGCCTACCAGCTCGTTGCCGGCCTCGATGGGGTTCTCGTTGAACAGCGGGCTGGCTGCATAGAGCAGCACGCGAGCCTTCAGGGCCTGGCAGGCTGCCTTGGTGGGAGCATGGCCGTAGGTTCCCTTGTCGATGGAGTTGACACCACGCAGGTCGTCTTGGATTTCAGTCAGTTCGCTGACAATAAAGTTGACACACTCCTCAAAGGTATTGCGGGGCAGCTCGAGGTTGTCGTTGATGTCATAGACCTTGTCTATCATCAGGGGCACGCCGCCATAGCGCTTGATGAGTTCGAAGTAGAAGAAGGCTCTCAAGAAACGGGCCTCGGCCTTGAGGGTCTTGTTCAGCGGCTGCGTCTCTCCAAGTGAGTTGACATAGGTGGTATTGAACGGCACGCGGTCAACACCCTCGATGAAGATATTGGCGCGGCGGATAGCCTGATAATAGTTGCTCCATCCCATCTCCGATGAGATACGGGTGCTGGCAGAATACTGTCCCAGCTGAAGTTTCAGCACATCTGGGTTGTTGTCCATATTGACGGGCAGGGCGTCATCAGAAGCGGCATCCAGATATTCCGAACCGATGCGGCTGTGGCCGTTCTGCAGGGTCTCATAGATGGAACCGATGAATCCTTGAGCCTTCGTTCCGGCGGAATCCGTTTCAGAGAACAGGTATTCGTATGTATACTGATCAATGGGGAGTTCCTCATAGCTGTCGTTACATGCTGACAAGCCCAGGAGTGCTGCTCCCGCTACAATGAATTGCTTGATATTCAGTTTCATATTCATCGTCGTTTTTAGAATTTAAGATTTACGCCAGTGAAAATAGTACGCTGCAGAGGCGAGCTCGTGAAGGTGACTTCCGGGTCGATAAGGTCGCAGGCCGAGAACGTCACAAGGTTCTGGGCGTTGACGAATACTTTCACGCGTACACCACCTAAGTAGTTCTTACAGAGAGTCTCTGGCAGGTTGTATGCCAGGCTGATGTTCTTCAGTCGCATAAAGTTGCCGGACTTCATCCAGAGCGATGAGTTCCAGCCGTTACCGACGTTGTAGTTGTTACCTCCGGCGGTCAGACGGGGATAGGTAGCTGTGGAGGCGGTCTCCGGGGTCCAACGGTTCAGCAGGTTGGTATAAGCCTGTCCGTAGACCTGGGATGCACTCTGGAAACCTTCTATCAAGGTCCGGTTGCTGATGTAGAGGTCGCGGTTATAGACGCCCTGCCAGAGCATGGAGAACTCCAGCCCCTTCCATTCGAAGCCGAGGTCGAGTCCGAAGTATCCGAGCGGTTTGTCGCCACCGATGACGGTGCGGTCCCATTCGTCAATGACGCCGTCGTTGTTCTGGTCGACATACTTCACGTCACCCGGCCGGATGTTGGTGAATCCAGCCATGACGGGATAGCCGTTGGCAATGTCTTCAGCGGTCAGGAAGCCGTTGGCCTGCAGACCATAGACGACGCCGAGGGGACGGCCTGTCTGACGCAGACGCTCATAGGGAACAGCCTGCTCGTCCATGAAGAGGAGCTTCGTGTGTTCTACCGTCCAGTTGCCTGTCACATAGTAGTTGAAGGCGTTCACGTGGTCTTGCCAGGTGAGCGAGAGCTCCGTACCCCAGCGACGGTTCTTACCGATATTTTCGGTAGGATAGCTTATACCGAGGAGCTCGATGCTCTTTCCGCGCGATTGCAGGAGGTCATAGTATTTGTCGTTGTAGAAGTCGAAGGTAGCCAGCAGACGGTTGTTCAGCAGGGCTGCATCGAATCCTACATTCATCTTGTTGGCCTTCTCCCAGGTGATATAGGGGTTAGCGAGCGGGGTTCTCTCGCCTGAATAGCGGAAGGCCTGGCTCATGGACTCACCATAGGGATAGTATGCGCCGCCGTTGTCCTCATAGGTCTGGCGCCAGATGTAGTAGCCCGAGTTGTTCACACCGTTACCGGTATGGCCATAGACGGCGCGGAGCTTGAACTGGTTGAGCCACTCGGCGTTCTCCATGAACTGCTCGCGGGCCATGTCCCATCCGAGTCCGGCCGCCCAGAAGGTGCCCCAGCGGTTGCCGGGAGCATAGCGGTTGTAGTAGCTCTCGGTGACGGCCAGCTGGGCGAAGTAGCGCTTGTCGTAGTCATACTTCACGCTCTCCATGATGTTTGAGGGGAGCTTGGGCAGGTCGTAGTCGTCGAGTTCATGACGGGTGTCGCCCATCAGGGTTGCCTTCACCGTGTGCAGACCGAACGTGCGGTTGTAGTCGGCTGCCAGCTGTCCGTAGAGGTACTGGTAGGCTGCTACCGGCGTAAAGCTGTTCGACTGGGGCTCATTCGTGCCATACATGGTGTAGAGGGGCTTGTCGGTCGACGTATCGTAACGGTACTGGTAGACCACGCTGCGCTTCGTACGGGTGATGACCGTGCGGTTGAGCGACGAAATAGTTCCGATGGCACGCACCGAGAGACCTTTCACCAGCTTGTTGAAGTCGTAGTTGAGTTTCAGCGATGCCTGCACGTCGCGGGAGTTGTCGGCGATATATCCGGCATACATGGTCTGCGCCATCAGGTTGTTCTGGAACGAGAGGTTGCCGCCCCATGTACCGTCGGGGTTGTTGATGGGATAGGCATTGTTGGGCGTGTTGTAGATGTTGAGCAGCAGGTCGCTGTATCCGTTGCCGGAGCCGCCAGGCTGGTTGCCTTCCTCAATACGTCCGAAGGCTGTCAGGGTGGCGGTGAAGTCGTCGGTGACGTTGATATTCACCTTCGATGACAGCATGTAGCGGTTAAGGTTGAGGTTGGTGTTGTAGCCTTCGTTCTTGTCGGTGCGGAAGAGTCCCTGCTCGTTCAGATAGCCGAGGCTGACGAAGTACTGTGCCACCTTTCCGCCTCCCGACACACTCAGGTTGTAGGACTGCGAGACGGCAGAGTTTTTCAGCAGCTGGTCTTCCCAGTCTACGAATGGATGCTCATAGATATCGTTGCCAGCCTGCCATGCTGCAAAGTCGGCATTGCTGTAGAGGGGCGACTTGCCGTCGTTCTGCAGGGCTTCGTTGAGCAGGTAGGCATACTGCTTGGCATTGAGGGGATTGAGCTTCGTTACTGAGCTGTGGACACCGAACTTGCCTGTGAGCGATACGCTCATGGCACCCTTCGACGGGTTCTTGGTGTTGATGATGAGTGCTCCGCGCGAAGACTGCATGCCAAGGAACATCGACGAGAGGGCGTCTTTCTCGAGTGTGACGCTCTCGATGGCCTCTGGGTCGAGTGAGAAGATGTCGCGCTGAACACCGTCGACGATGACGACGGGAGCTTGTCCGCGCAGACCGATGCTGAACTGCGAGTTGTCGCCGTAGTTATTGCTTCCGAAGTTCGACGGCACATCACCGAGCAATGAGCCCGAGAGGTTGTTGGTCTGACTCTTCAGCGAGAAGCCGCGATACTGCGACACGTTGAGTCCGGCCACGCGGCCTTGGATGGCAGTGAGCACGTTGGGAGCGAGGTACTTGTTGAGGTCGGAGTTCTTGACGGTTGCAGCCGAGCCGATGAAGTCGTCGCCGGTGACGGTCTGTCCGTAGGCACCAAGGAAATCCTCATTGGGCACCACCTTCTTGGGAGTCAGGTGAACGGTGAATACTTTGTTGACCTTCAGGTCGCGCAACTCGGCAACGGCCACCTCGTGGTAGAGGTAGTCGGGATGCGTGAAGGTTATCACGTCGCCTTTCTTATAGTTGAAGTCGAACATTCCTTCGGCATCTGTCAGGACGCTGTTTGTCGAACCCTTCACTCCCACGACGACGTTGGCGATGGGGTTGTTAAACTCATCGCTCACCACTCCTGCCGTGGGATGGGCCTGTGCACGGACGCCCGTTGGCAGCCATGCAAGCAGCAGGGCCCACACCATGGCTATCAGGGTGCGGCCTGCGCTGTGTTTATTGATCATACTTTGCATAGTATCTTCTGTTTCTTTAGGGTTCATAATTATCTGCATGTGAAGGTATACCTGAAGGGTACTCTCTGTGCAGGACGTTCGGTGCCGTACTGATCGAAGTCGTCGTCCGACTTACCGATGACCACTGAGCCGTCGGCGTTGCAGAAGGTGTAATCGATGTATTCGAGTTCCTCGTCAACGGGCACGTTGAAGAAGTCCACGGGCCATACCATCAGGTTATAGTCCTTGCCTCCGGTCTCACTGGGATGCATGCGAGTTTTCTCGCTCTTCTCGGTGACGGCATAGGCCTTGCCTGATGTAGAGTAGGCCGTTCCCTGCAGATAGACCTCACCTCCGGCCAGTTCGTTGTTGGCAGCATCGCTGTTGAACGTGAAGGTGACGAAGTCGTTCTGGAGCGACGACATGGGCGAAATCTTGTTGTAGTGGTTGTTGCAGAAGTCCACCACGGGGTTGTCTCCACCTACTACCTCGAAGCAGTAGTCGGTGAAGAGGCTCTTCTGGTCGTCGTTGTCGGCCATTCCGCCACAGCCGTGGTCGGTATGGTTGAAGAAGAAGCCGAGGCGGCATCTGAGGTTTTCCGTACCAGGTGTGGTTACGACGTATACGGTGATATCACCGTCGAGACTCTGTACGACATCCCATGAGTCGTCCGACTGGAAGGCTACCCACTCCATATCGTCGAGTACGTTGGGGCCGATGCCATATACATACTTCAGACGGTCGCTCCAGGTCATGCCTTCGCCATTTTTCGGCAGGCTTCCTTCTGGAATGACTGACATCTTGTAGCGGTGGTTGTAGTCTTCTGTGTAGCGCGTCAGGGTATAGGTCACGTCAGCGTTATGGGCGAGGTCCCAACTTCTCGGAACGAGCATAGCCATGACGAGTCCGTCGGCTGTGACGTTGGAACGCGGTGACAAGTGGCCCTTGATGACAAAGGTCAGCTTCTTGCCCACTTCGCCATATTCAACCTCCTCTCCTGCCTCGTTGTAGATAGTCACGTTGTCGAGGAACAGACAGCTGACTACCGACATGGCCACGATGGCGGCCAGAAGCAGGCTCTTGATTACATGCTTGACTGTTATTTTCTTGTTCATGATCGTAAGGGGTTATTCGTTAGACACTTTCACCATCTTGTAGACGTAGGTGTTGCTGTAGCAGCCTGGGCTGTGTGTGATGAGCAGCTGGCGTACGCCGTCGATGATGGGATAATTCAGCTGCACGGACATAGGCTCGGCGCTGTCGTTCTCTTTGAAGACAATCTCCAGGGGCATGGTTGGATCGTCGGTCTGCCAGGTGCCGTCGGTGCGCACCACGAAGGGCAGGTAGTTCTCTATATGGTAGGTGCCGTCGGCCTTCAACTGAAGCTGGAACTTGGTGAAGTCCATGTCGTTGGTGATGTCGACACCATTGCGCGAGGCTGTCTTGATGACCCATGTGCCGCTGACGTCCTTGCGTGCCTCCAGTTGGTCGTAGGATTTGCTGTCGTCGCTGAACGTGCTGCACGAGGTGGCCAGTGCCATGAGCATCGCTGCAATGAGGGAATGTCTGATAATCTTTTTCATATTCTTGAATGTGATTGTTCGCTATATATATAATAATGTGTCAGCCGTTCGGTTTAGTAGTAGGGATTCTGAACCAGGCCTGACTGCTTCACGGTCTCGTCGTAAGGTATCGGGAAGAAGTACATGGCAGGGCGGAACACGTGCTTGCGCACTTCGAAGTGGCGATAGGTGAAGGCGCCGTCCTTGCGGGTGATTTCGAATCCCATCATGGGGGCGTTGTCGGTCTGTTCGGCAATCTTCCAGCGGCGCACGTCGAAGAAGCGGAAGCCCTCGTAGGCCAGCTCGATGTAGCGCTCCAGACGGATGGCCTCGCGCATCTCTTCCTGCGTCATGTTGGCTTTCAGTCCGTACATGCCGTCGTCACCGGCCTCGATGCCGGCGCGGCGACGGATGAGCTTCAGGGCCACATAGGGGCTCATCTCCTCCGTGCCCAGTGTCTCGGTATAGTCTGGTCCGTAGTATTCGTTGACGGCCTCGGCGTAGTTCAGCAGGATTTCGGCAAAGCGCATCAGCGGACGGAACTCGTAGGGTGCTGCCCAGTAGTTGCCGGCGCAGTCACGCTTCACATACTTGCGGATGAAGTATCCGGTTGGCGTGCCGCTGTGGACGGCATCTGCCGTGGCATCGTCGCCCATGAAGGTGTAGACGGGGGCATACATGTCGTTACCGTTACGCTGCTTGCAGCCGTTGTAGCTGATGCTGTTCTTGAAGCGCGGGTCGCGGTTCAGGGCGGGCTGCAGCGGGTCGTAGGTGTATTTGCCTTCACCGATGGGCTTACCGTCTATCATCGGGTAGGAGTCGACGAGGTTGGAATAGGGATAGCCGGCGTTGCCGTTACCGCCGCAGGTCTTCGGGCAGAGGCTCTGCAGACGACCATAACCCGTGGCACCCTTCTTCTCAAAGAGGATTTCCTGATAGGCTCCTTCGGGATAGTGGAATGTGCCGTAGTCGGTATCGGTGAAGTAGTCGAAGTCGAACCATATGCCGTAGTAGCCCCATCCAGGTTCTTCCTGGTTGAGGTCATGGCCGTCGTAGTGGTATTCGAAGAGGCGGTAGTCACCGGGGCTGGTGATGACCTGACGCGAGGCATCAATCGACTTCTTCCAGCGCTCCTTGTCGTAAGTGGGGAAGTTCAGCAGGTCTTGCGTCTCGGGTGTACCGAAGCGCTCGTCGTTATTGAACAGCGGGCTGGCAGCATAGAGCCAGAGGCGCGAAAGGATGCCGTAGCACAGACCCTCGCTGGCACGGCCGTTGAGGCGGCCCGACGTGCGGGGGCGCAGCACATGCTCGGCCAGGACGCTGTTGATCTCGCTGTCGATGTAGTTGATGCAGTCGGCATAGCTGTCGCGCGTCGACTTCATGTCATCACCTACATTATAGATGGCATCGCCAATCAGGGGCACACCACCATAGTGGCGCACCAGCAGGAAGTAGTACCAGGCACGCAGCACGCGGCACTCAGCCTTATACTGACGCTTGGTGCTCTCAACCATCGGCGTGCGGTCGATGCACTGAAGGAACTTGTTGCAAGAGCGGATGCGCTTGTAGCAGGTGTTCCAGGCATCGTTTGTCACCGTGACGGGCGTGATGGTTCCCGTAGCAAACGAGGCGCCGGTCGTGATGTACGACACCTGCTTGTACTCGGCTTCATCGCATGCCACTTGCAAACCACCGACATTGCTGAAACGGTCAAGGTCGGTGTCAAAACCTATGTCGCTATAGATATCCGTCAGGAATCCGGTAGCATAGGTACTGTCGGCAAAAATCACGTCCTCGTTCAGGTCGGTGATAACTGTCTGGTCGAGGTAGCTCTCATTGCACGACATCAACCCTCCTGCGATACACAGGAATAGGCAAACATAAAACTTGTTTTTTCTCATGCTTGTTTTTATTTATAATTATATCGATAATTTATTTTTATTAAAAGACGACTCACACGCGCGCACACACTAAAATAAAACAAGATATTTATGTTAAAACGTGTTAATAAAAGACATAAAAACACGAACGCTGTTTGCCCGACCATCGGAAGAGAGAATACATATTGCTGTCCGGCCAATGATATGCCGCCAAGAATATATTATGAATTTTCTTTACAAAATCCTCCGAAATCCGCGCTGAGAAGGCCCACTTTTTGAAATTATTTTCCCTCGGTCGAAAATAACGCAGTTTTGAGCCCGTTTCTGCAAACTGTTGACTATGAAACAGATAGCATTTTCAGCCTTGATAACCACCGACAAACCGACCAACTTGTCCGACCTTTCGGACAGCGAAAAGTAGGCTTTCGTTCAGACTTTCGGTACAAAAGTCATAACGATAAGTAAGAAATCGTGATGCGATTTCTAAGATATCATGAAACGATTTGGTACAAAAGTCCTGACGATTAGTACCTAAAGTCTTTCGAACACCTTAGGAAGCGTCAAAAAGTTAGCCCCGGAAGCCCCGTTTTTTCGCTGGAACACCCGAAAAACATGACAAAAATTTTCGGTAAAAAATCCTGACAAACAGAACCTGCTATAAAACTTTCAAGGGGCGCCCACCACACTGCTCGTTTTTGTTTCCATTTTTCGCTTTCGTTTCGACCCGAGGGATTTTTCCGGTTTTCATCGAGCAAGACCTCTGTCAGATAATGTTTCGCGGCATAGTAGGGGCCAGAACAGGGTTGAGAGAAAGGTAGAGAAATCTTAAAAAACACGAAAAAGCCATTCGTCTTGTGGCGGCTGTTTAGTGTTTGGCTGCCAGTTTTTCGTCTTATTTATAGGCGCGCGATGTCTTCGCCGCCCGACTCCACACTAAAGAGATAAATAATAACCAAGCGATATGAAACAGAAGTATTTTTTGATTGCTATTGCAATGATGATGTCGGTCGGTCTGTGGGCCCAGAGCCGCGACCTGACCCAGTATGTGAACACCCTGCAGGGTACCCACTCCAACTTCGGACTGAGCCACGGCAACACCTTCCCAGCCACGGCCATGCCCTATGCCGTGCACGAATGGACACCCCAGACGGGTCCCAACGGCGAGGGCTTCAAATACCTCTACGAGGCCGACGCCATCCGGGGCTTCGGACAGAGCCACCAGTGTTCGCCCTGGGTGAGCGACTATGCCGTCTACACCTTCTTCCCTGAGGTGGGCAACCTCGTCGTCGACCCCGAGAAACGACCCGCGAAGTTCAGCCACGACAACGAACTGGGACGCCCACACTACTACACCGTCACCTTCGACAACGGCATCAAGACGGAGTTCTCCACCACCACCCGCGGCGTCCACTTCCGATTCTCCTACCCCAAACGGCAGGATGCCTGGCTCGTCATCGACGGCTATACCGGCGACAGCGAGGTGAAGATTGACCCCGAACGGCGCGAGGTGCGCGGGTGGGTCAACAACCACCGCTTCGTCAACCACTCCGAGAACTTCCGCTGCTACTTCGTCATCCGCTTCGACAAGGCTTTCGAGGACTATGGCACCTGGGAGAACAAGAAGAACGAGACCTTCGCCAAACAGACTGAGGGCCAGGGCCGCGGCTACGGCGCCTACCTGAAGTTCAAGCCCGGCACACGGGTGCAGGCCCGCGCCGCCTCGTCGTATATCAGCTACGAGCAGGCCGAGCTGAACCTCGAGCGAGAACTCGGCAGCGACAAGACCCTCGAGCAGACCAAGGCCCGCGGACAGCAGACCTGGAACGAACTGCTCGGCCGCGTCCTCGTCGAGGGCGGCACCGACGAGCAGCTGCGCACGTTCTATTCGTGCCTCTTCCGCGCCAACCTCTTCTCACGTAAGTTCTACGAGCGACGCGCCGACGGCACACCCTACTACTACAGCCCCTACGACGGCAAGATCCACGACGGCTACATGTACACCGACAACGGCTTCTGGGACACCTTCCGCTCGCAGTTCCCCCTGACCAACATCCTGCACCCCACGCAGCAGGGCCGCTATATGGAGGCGATGATGCGCGTGCAACAGGAGGAACTCGGATGGTTCCCCTCCTGGTCGTGCCCGGGTGAGACCGGCGGCATGCTGGGCAACCACAGCATCTCGCTCTTCGCCGACGCCTACGCCAAGGGCATCCGCACCGTGCCGGCCGACAGCATCCTCAAGGGCTATGCCCACGAAGCCTTCAACAAAGGACCTTTCGGCGGAGCCAACGGCCGACAGGGCTGGCAGTACTACTTCACCCTGGGCTACGTGCCCTTCCCCGAGTCCCACGGCTGCGTGTCGCAGACGCTGGAGTATGCCTACGACGACTGGTGCGCCTATAACCTCGCCCGACAGAGCGGCAACAAGTTCTACGAGGACATCTTCCGCCGCCACCTCTATAACTACCGCAACCTGTGGGACCCGGCAACAGGCTTCTTCCGTGCACGTGGGACTGACGGCAAGTGGAACGACTCCTTCAAAGGAAACGCCTTCGACCCACTCGTGTGGGGAGGACCCTACACCGAGGGTAACGCCTGGCACTACATCTGGTCCGTCTTCCACGACGTCGAGGGACTCATCCGCCTCTTCGGCTCCGACGAGGCCTTCGTAGCCAAGATGGACTCCGTCTTCTCGCAGCCCTCGACGGTAAAGCCCGGATGGTATGGCGGAAAGATACACGAGATGGTAGAGATGGAGATGGCCGACATGGGACAGTATGCCCACGGCAACCAGCCCATCCAGCACATGCCCTACCTCTACAGCTATGCCGGACAGCCCTGGAAGACGCAGTACTGGGTGCGACAGATCATGGAACGCCTCTACAACGCCACCCCCGACGGCTTCCCGGGCGATGAGGACCAGGGCGGCATGTCGTCGTGGTATGTCCTGTCGGCACTCGGCATCTATGCCGTCACCCCCGGCACCAACGAGTATGTCATCGGCTCGCCCGTCTTCCGGAAGGCCACCATCACCCTCGAGAACGGCAACCGCTTCGTCATCGAAGCCCGCGACAACAGCAAGGAGAACGTCTACATCCAGAGCGGAACTCTCAACGGCAAGCCCCTCCAGAAGAACTTCATCACCTACGACGACATCATGCGCGGCGGCACCCTCTCCTTCCAGATGGGCAGCCAGCCCAACACGCAGCGCAACACCACGAAGGCCGCCGCACCCTACTCCATGACAAAGTAAAAAGAACCAGACGATGAGAAAGAATGTATTGGCTGCAGCAATGCTCATCAGCGGAGCCGCTTACGCCCAGCAGCGGCCCAACGTCATCATCATCTATACCGATGACCACGGCACCCTCGATGCCAACTGCTATGGTGCCACCGACCTCTATACGCCCAACATCGACTCGCTGGCGGCCCATGGCGTCAGCTTCAGCCGTTTCTATGGAGCACCCGTCAGCTCGGCTTCACGGGCCTGTCTACTGACGGGCCAGTATGCCAAGCGTGCCGGCGTGACGGGAAATGCCGGATGGACTGGCATCCCCGTAGGCAAGGAGACGATGGCCGACCGTATGCGCGCCAACGGCTATCAGACCGCCTGCATCGGCAAGTGGCACCTCGGCTCATGGAACGAATACCGGCCCACACAGCGGGGTTTCGACTACTTCTGGGGCTTCCTCGGAGGATGCGTCGACAGCTATTCGCATTACTACTACTGGTGGGGACCCAACGTCCACGACCTCTACCGCAACAACACCGAGATATGGCAGCCAGGGAAGTTCTTCACCGAAGGCATGGTGGAGGAGGCACGCAACTACATCGCCAACCGCGACAAGACGCGGCCCTTCCTGCTCTACTGGGCGGTGAACATCCCCCACTATCCCCTGCAACCCAAGCAGAAGTGGATTGACTACTACGCCAAGCTGCCCAATCCGAGACGGATGTATGCCGCCTTCCTGTCGACCTTCGACGAATACCTCGGCGAGTTCCGCACGTTCCTCCATGCACAAGGCTTAGACCAGAACACCATCATCATCTTCCAGGCCGACAACGGCCACAGCACCGAGGTCAGAGGCATGGGCGGTGGCGGCTGGTGCGGTGACTATCGGGGCGGAAAGTTCTCACTCTTCGAAGGGGGCATCCGCGTGCCGTGCATCGTCTCATGGCCGGGACACTTACCCGAAGGTGAATGGAGAGACCAGACGGCCATGTGTATCGACTGGCTGCCGACATTGGCGGAGCTGTGCCAGTTCAGCATCGACGACATGGAAATCGACGGTCACAGCATCGTTCCGCTCATCAACGACAAGAACGCACCGACACCCCACGACGTCCTGCACTTCGACTTTACCGACCAGGAGTGGGCTGTCATGCAGGGCGACTGGAAGCTGCTCAACAATGCCATCGACGTGAAGCCGAACGACAAGAACGAGACCATCGAGGGACTCTTCCTCTCGAACATTGCCCTCAACCCCTCTGAACAAACAGATTATCAGAAACAATATCCGGAAAAAGTGAAGGAGCTCCAAGCACTCAGAGAAGCCTTCGTCTCTTCACTGCCTGCCAAAAAGGAATAAAAACCATACTTGTTGTTTGTACTTTTTGCAGCGCAGGGGGGCATCGATCATCATCCGTCAGTTGCTTTGGATCCTCCTGAAATGTGAGTTCTTTTTTGGCGGCACTCCCTAAATTAATATCAAATAGTTTTGCAGTCTGAAAATAAAATGGTATTTTTGCACACAGGATAGGACTCTATAAGAAAATGAAAAGAGTATGTGCTCCACATCTCTATCGCTCCAGACACATTCTCCAAGAAGAAGGTCGTGCTCTAAGGAGTAAAGGAGTAAAGGAGTGACTGCACATAGAGGGAAAAACTCCCAAACCTCTATGGAGTAAAGGGATAGCAGCGCAGAGGAAAAAACTCCTAAACTCCTAAACTCCTTAGAACAACAACAAATCTCTAAGGAGTAAAGGAGTGGCTACACACAGAGGGAAAAAAACTCCTAAACTCCCAAACTCCTTAGAACAATAACAAAAATATCCTTAGAAAAAAAGAATGGACAGGAACTACACATACCGCCTGCTGAAGTGCCTCTACGAGGTACACAGCCAACTGGGTCCCGGCCTCCTGGAAAGCATCTACGAGGAAGCCGCCGCCAAGGAACTCACCGCCCAGGGCTTCCATGTGGAGCGCCAAGTGCCTGTGCCTGTATTCTACAAGGGCGAGCGCCTACAGGCTGACTTGCGCCTCGACCTCATCATCGACGACTGCATCATTCTCGAACTGAAGAGCGTCAGCGAATACAAGAAGCTCTTCGAGAAGCAACTCTACACCTACCTGGTGCTGAAGAACGTAGAAATGGGCTACGTCGTGAACTTCAACGAGGAGTCGTTACAGAACGGCATCCATGCCGTGTATAACTCCCGATACTCCCAGGTTTAATTTTTATAGTCTAAGCAGTGAAGAAATGGCTGCACACAGAGGGAAAAAACTCCCAAACTCCCAAACTCCTTAGAACAATAATAAATCTCTATGGAGTAAGGAATTGCAGCGCACAGAGGAAAAAACTCCCAAACTCCTAAACTCCTTAGAACAATAACAAATCTCTATGGAGTAGGAGTAAAGGGATAGCAGCACAGAGGAAAAAAACTCCTAAACTCCCAAACTCCTTAGAACAATAACAATAACAATAACAACTCTCTATGGAGTAAAGGAGTAAAGGAGTGGCTGCACACAGAGGAAAAAAAACTCCTAAACTCCCAAACTCCTTAGAACAACAACAAATCACTAAGGAGTAAAGCAGTGAAGGAGTGGCTACGCACAGAGGAAAAAACTCCCAAACTCCCTTAGTGGATGGCCGTTCTTCATTCGTCTTAATCAAATATAGAAGTATTATCTCCTATCCTCTTACCCGAACGGGAAACAATATGAATATGAAGACTATGAAGAAAGCCATTCTCCTTACGTTGGCCTGCTCTCTGGCTGCCATCGCCAGTGCACAAGGCAACTATGCCGACCGAGTAAACACCCTCATCGGAACGAAGGGAGCCGGACTGACGTCGGGCTACCTCTACCCCGGTGCCACCTATCCGCATGGCATGGTGCAGTTCACACCCTCCTACTTCTGCAAGCAGGCAGGCTTCGTCATCAACCAGAACAGCGGCGGCGGCTGCGAACACATGGGTAACTTCCCGACGTTCCCCTTGAAGGGACAGCTGAAGGTGTCACCCGACAAGATCCGCAATGCCCGCATCACCGTCAGCGACGAGCAGGGCCATGCCGGCTTCTACGAGGCTAACGTGCAGGACGACATCCATGCCGAGCTCACCGTGACACCCCGGACGGGCATGGCACGCTACACCTGGCCCGAGGGCGAGGACTTCGGAACGGTCATCATCGGCGGAGGCATCGCTGCCACACCCGTCAGCGACGCTGCTGTGGCCATCCACGGCAATGCCTGCGAGGGCTATGCCGACGGCGGCTACTTCTGCGGCATCCGCACACCGTACAAGGTCTATTTCTATGCCGAGTTCGACACACCCATCGTGGCCTCGGGAACCTGGAAGGGAACGGAGCTGCACCCCGATGCCACCTTCGCCGAAGGTCCCTGGTCGGGTGTCTACTTCACCTTCGACACGAAGACCCGCAAGACCGTTCAGTATAAGGTCGGCGTGTCGTATGTCTCCGTGGAGAATGCCAAGGCGAACCTCCGTGCCGAAAACGCCGGATGGGACTTTGCCGACATCCGCCAGAAGGCAGAGAGCCGCTGGAACGACTACCTCTCGCTCATCGAGGTGGAAGGCAACAACGAGAGCCGTCTCGAACAGTTCTATACGCACCTCTACCGCGTCTTCATCCATCCGAGCATCTCGAGCGATGTCAACGGCGAGTATATGGGTGCCGACTGGCAGGTGCACAAGACCAACGCCACGCAGTATACGATGTTCTCGAACTGGGACACCTACCGCACACAGATACAGCTGCTCTCTATCCTCGAACCCGATGTGGCCTCCGATATCGTGCTCTCCCATCAGGACTTCGCCCTGCAGTCGGGCGGCTCGTTCCCCCGATGGGTACTGGCGAATGTCGAGACGGGCATCATGCAGGGCGACCCCACCGCCATCCTCGTCAGCAACGCCTGGGCCTTCGGTGCCCGCAACTACGACCCGAAGCCGCTCTTCGAAATCATGAAGAAGGGGGCTGAGGTGCCGGGGGCTAAGTCGCAGAACGAGGAGACGCGGCCGCACCTGCGCCAGTATCTTGAGAAAGGATATATGAATGCCTCGATGCAGCTGGAGTATACGTCGGCCGACTTCGCCATCGGACAGTATGCCCTTCATGCCGTGGGCGATGAGTTTGCGTCGTGGCGCTACTTCCACTTCGCCCGCTCGTGGAAGAACCTCTTCAACCCCGAGACCGGCTGGCTGCAGTCGCGCAACGCCGACGGCTCATGGAAACACCAGGGCGACGACTGGCGCGAGGCCACCTACAAGGACTACTTCTGGATGGTGCCCTATAACATCAAGGGTCTCATCGACATCATCGGCGGCCGCGAGGAGGCTGAACGCCGTCTCGACGAATACTTCCAACGACTCGATGCCGGCTACGGCGACGAGTGGTTTGCCTCGGGCAACGAGCCGTCGTGGGGCATCCCCTGGGTGTATAACTGGACAGGCTCGCCGTGGAAGGCCCAACAGGTCATCAACCGCACCCTCAACGAACAGTATACCGACAAGATCAACGGACTGCCCGGCAACGACGACCTCGGCTCCATGGGAGCCTGGTACGTCTTCGCCACCATCGGCCTCTATCCCGAGATACCCGGCGTGGCCGGCTTCACGGTGAACACGCCCATCTTCCCGAAAGTCACCATCCACCTGCCCAAGCAGCGCACCATCACCATCACCGGCGGCTCGGAAAAAGACATCTACACCACCGGCCTGAAGCTGAACGGACAACCCGTCAACGGCACCTGGCTCGCGTGGGAAGACCTTCAGGACGGTGCCACCCTGCAGTTCAAGACGGCAGCCAAGCCCGACAAGAAGTGGGGCACGCAGGTCGTACCGCCTTCATATGAATGACGCCCCATACTCCGACCTGCATTCTCTCCGAAGGCAAACCGGAAGTATCGGCAAATAACCGAAACAACTCAGCATCCACGACAAATCTGTCCAAAACCATTCAAGTCTATAGTCCTTACTTGCTGTATCTATATAGACTTAAATGATTACTACCCCTGATGGGTACACTCCGACAGACTATTTACCATAGGGTGCTGAGTTGTCTGTGTAGAAACAAACATTTGAAAAGTTTGTTAAATCAACGGCTGCATTAAGCACATTTCGAAAATAATCATTAACTTTGTCTTGCCTAATAAATAAAAACACATGTCAAGACAAATCGCCATAGCTTGGTTACTACTACTGCCATGTCATCTAATAGCCCAGTCACCCGGTGGAGTCCCAGGCGAAGAGTTGTGGTTTCGTAACACCACGTCAACTACGAACTGGCATGACCTGTCAGGCGACAATAATACTTTGCGTCGTTGGACATCTCCAACGCACAGTGTTCCGTATAGTCAGCCTAATTCCAATGCATTCTACTTCAATTTCAACCCTGTGCTGTCATTCCCTAAAGACGGATTCCCCGTCAATGTCGCCCTGCCCTTCACCCGCCTGCAGCAAGCCACTGTATTGGGGGTCTTTGCTCCGCGACACCAAGAAGACAGCACTCAGACTTTTTTCTCTTCCTATCCCCAAATAGTAACCTCTTACCGTTCTTTCCAGCCCCATCATTCCGTGTGGGGTGAAGATACGGGTGTCACACTGACCATGTCCAACACGCAGGCCAATAGCTCTGCCTCATTGTTGCCCTCCTTTGAAGACCTTCTGTCTTCTGGTAACCGCTATCGCGGCTATATTCCAGAACTCATTGCATACCAACGTATTCTCAATCCCTTGGAGCGCCGTCAGGTAGAAACCTATCTTGCCCTACGCTATGGCATCACGCTTAATGGCTCTTACTATGACAGCAATGGAAACTGCCTGTGGGACTACGCACTCAACACCGGCTATAACCACCGCATTACAGGTGCCATCAGCGACCGACAAAATAACTTCTATCAGCCATTTTCCACCACCTCTCATGAGGCTGCATGCGATTCCGCCGAACACTATCGCTACAAATACTCCTACGACGGCAACGACCCCATCAACCAGCCCTCCGCTGACCACCTGCTGATGATGGGGAAAGAATACAATACCCACATGGTCGACCATGACTATCTATTGTGGGGCGACAACGATGCATCAACGGCAACATATCCGGAAATAAACGACCGGGGTGTGACTTGGAATGTGATGTACCGGAAGTGGAGAGTTGTCACCAATCTTGGCAATAATGGCAGTTCTCCGTCTTTTGCATGTGCTAATTTCAATGTAACAGACAAGGGATTTTTCTATGACATCAAGCAGACCTACTCCGGCTCGCCTGCCGTTTTTTATAAGACCTATTATGATGTCGACGAGGCCTACATCGAGTTTTATTGTCCCCGTGTTCATCGAGATTTCCGCGTCGGCTTCTGTCCAGACAACCAGACCACATGCCAATACGGCTTTCATTTCGATTCAGAAGGTAATGTCTATGAAGTGTTGGGCGGTTCACAATACCACACTCCCTTTCTTACTAACATACGGGGAAACAAGATTGTCATCAAGCGTGTTGGCAGTAATTACTTTCTGCAGATTGACGGGACTGGCGTTTACACCACTTCTTTCTATCCCCCAGGAACGCAATATCGTGCCATCGTTGAAGTGCCGGCAGGAACCTCCACTTCATTGCTTTCGTTAGACAACCTTCGGATGAGCGGTTCTGAGGATGATGGCTGCCAGGCCGTCTTAAATTACGCCCTGCTGGCTGACAGCCAAGATTTTAAGAGGAATAGAAGCGGCCGGGTTTGTATGCTCGTCAATCCCTCTGGTGAGAGCGATTTCTCAGGAGGGAATATCCAGTATATCCCAAGTTCCGATTTCGACATCGCCCGCAGCAAGCTGTTCTTCCATAACATATTCTTCAATACGGAAGCCGACGGCCAAGCATCCTTTACCTTCGGCTGGAGTGAGTCCTTGGATGTGCGCTGCACACCGACAGAGGCAACCTGTAGCGGGACCTCCTCGCTCCCCAATGGTAAGATCAAGATGGAAGTGCTGGCAGGCTCACCAGCCTATTCCTATACAGTCTCTGCCGTTTCCGTGCCCGCCAACCCCTCCTATAGCGTCAGTGGGTCTTTTGTTGACGCTGTTAAGACCATCAGTGGTCTCTCTCCTGGCATCTATTCCATCACTGTCAGTCAGAGCGGCGGACAGAACCTCGTAACGAGTTCCTTAGCCAGTGAAGAAACTGTTTCCACCGCAAGCACAATCCATGCACCAGCCACCGTGTCGTGGGTCGTGGCCGATGAAGAATCCGTCTATGACATCTCATTCACATGCAATTCTGCAACCTATACATATAGCGTTGTAGGAAACGTCCTTACTGAGAAAAGAAACGGAACCATTATAGGAGTTCATTCCATCAGTAAAGGCGATGCCATGGCTTTCATTATGAATGAGTTGGAATTCCAGGCATTGCTCAACAACAATGTTCTCACCGAGGCTCCTGTCGCCAGCATGTCAAATTTCCAGGTCAACCTGAACAGGGGAAACTCCAAACTCTATAATTTCTTGGTTTCAGAATTGAACAACCCATCCTCTCAGACCAGCCTCGTTGGTGGTGACGATGGTCTTTACACTGAAGAAGTTGCCCCGCTGACCTTCCATTGCATCGTCACCGTTGGCAGCGACTGTTCGGAATTCACCAACGGGGTGGAGTATGATTATGGCAACTCCAATGCCAAGAACCTATTAGCGCCCGATGAAGTCCTCTGGTCTGATACCGATGGTATACAACCTCTGTCTGGCGACAGTCCGTTTGTCGTCAAGCGAAACGGCAACAGCCTCACCTATACTGCAGAACTGAATACCGCAGGTCCTGCCCTGCTCCTTGTCTATACAGCCGGAGGTGCGTTGATACAGAAATATGACTTCGGATCTGGAGGTGGCGTTCGCACCTGCGAATTCTCTTTGCCAAGAACTGGCGTGTTTGTTGTAAAAGCGCTGACCGAAGACAACGAATATACGTATAAGATAGGAGGATATCAATGATGAGAATAAAAAGTTATATGCGACTATTGTTTGGCATAACATGGTTGGGGCTTGCCCCTGCTCTCGCACAGCAGCCAAATGGTGGTACGGAAAAGTTGTTTTTCTACCACCACGACCACCTCGGCAGCACCACCTATGTCACCGACGAGAATGGCGACGTAGTGCTGCACATAGAATATCTACCCTCAGGCGAGGTGTTTATCGAAGAGTGCGACACCACCAACGCCTATGCCACACCCTACAAGTTCAACGGCAAGGAACTGGACGAAGAGACGGGGCTGTACTACTACGGTGCCCGTTACCTGCATCCGAAGTATGGACTTTGGCTGAGTACAGACCCTTTAGAGGGAAAGTCTCCTGATGTGAGTAGCTATTGCTATACTATGGGGAATCCGATAAGGTTGATTGATCCTATTGGTACTGATACTTTAGATATAACATTTGCGAATGGTAAATGGTCGTATTCGACACCCATCATTGCGAAAGGTAATGACATATTCAGAATACATAAAGACAACAGGATCGGAATTGCCACATTTGAAGGTGGCAATAGCCTAAATCTGCTTAATTTATTTGTCGGCGATGATAAAAATTATACATTAGGTATTTATCATATTTCAGGCTCCTCAGAAATCGGATCAACAGGTTTTTATGTTGCACCTGGTGGTAAGGCAAGTATAGTAGAAGAATCCAAACGGAGGATTCCCGATGGAACATATCCTATGACTACGCCAGAAGGATGGGAGCAATGGCGACAACCAGGGATTGGAGGAAGCGTAAAAGATAGAGGAATCCGATTCCATTTCGGTTATCCACATCCACTTAATTGGACGGAAGGATGTTTTATTTTATCATCTGATTATTCGGTGGTTAATAACAACATCGAATATAATAAAGAAGAGTCTCGTTCTCAAGTAAGAGCTTTTGATTTTGCTCTTGGTGCATCAAAAGTATATGATTACAGAGTAAAAGGGAAGAAATATATGCGCATAGGTGCAAGTTTCTCTAATCCTATAAACAGAATAGTACATATTAAATCTTTAAAACAAAATTGGCAAAAATGAAATACTGCTGTTTAATTATGCTGTCGATACTACTTTTAAATTGTAATAATAGGAAATGTAAGTCAAATGAAATCATGCAGGACTCTATAGCACTGAGAGATTCCTTGGATTATTTACATAAAAAGTTACATGGCAACCATGTCGACTTTAATTCATGGGGAAATGTCTCTGATGTTCTGTTGAGAGACGATACGCTCATTGTTAAAACAAACTCCGAAATTTTTTTTGTTAATGGCTTATACATCATCCGTGATCGAGATGCAAAAAATATATACCGAGGATTTAAATGTTATATAGATCATGATGAGGGAGATCCTCCTTATTGTATATATGCATATAATTCACAGGACACAGTTGCCTATTCGATACACAATATGGTGGTATATGGAGAAAACAATTTCATAATTGACTATGCACATTTCAAAGATAGATGGTTCGACTTAAGTGGTGTTACAACTGGTGATGAGATTGGTCTGTTATGGAATAGATTAGGTCTCTTCTTGCAGGGAGAAATCATCTACAACCATATAGCTATTATTTATAATGATAGTATTAGGGAAAAAGACGGAATCCCTTGTGACAGTAGATGCTATGATTTCGGAATTTCTCTTCTCCTTGATTTAAAAGACAACATAATAACCGATATTTATATATATCCGAAAGGTTATGGACAAGAACTATATTGTAAAGACCCAGGAACCAGTTGGATCGGATACATAAAAAACGCAGAATAACATATGACTCCACGCCGCTACATACCCATTCTTTTTATGGCCCTCTCGCTGATGGCGATTGCCATGAACCGCCCCGTACTGATTCCGGCCCCTACCATCGACCAATTCTTCTCTGTCAACAACGACACCTTGCCCTCTGATACCATCACCCGCAAGCCCCACAAAGCTCAGCAGACGGGTGCCGGAAGTGAGGGCTCGCCGGCAACGTTAGAAACACCGGAGCCTCCGGCTACCGAAGGTTTCGCCCCTACAATAATGTCAGACATCAAAGCTGCAGACCCTACCAGTGGCATTACCGTCATAACACCTCCGACCGCCAACCAACGAGGCTCGGCCAGCCTGCAGTATCCCCTACAGATGCCGCCGGCACGCAATGGTATGCAGCCACAGTTCACAATATCCTATAACAGTGATGGTGGCAACGGATGGCTCGGTGAAGGATGGGACCTCTCTCTACCCGTAATAGCTGTTGATACTCGTTGGGGAGTACCTCGCTATGACACACAATATGAAACCGAGACCTATCTGCTCAACGGACAAATGCTCTGTACTCCGGACGCAAATGGCAATATGACCGTAGCACATAGAGGGCCTCAATTGCAACGTGCAGAGAGGCTGTTCTATACTCGGCAAGCTGGAGACTTCGCAAAGATAGAGCGTAAGGGAACTTCACCTTCTGACTACAGTTGGATTGTTACCGACAATCATGGAACAAAACATTATTATGGAAGAACTGACACAAGTCGGTTAAATGGCATTGTCGCAAACGGTGGCAATGCCATAGCGGAGTGGCATCTTGACAGCATCGTAGAGATTCATGGCGACTACATCGCATTCAAATATGCCAAGGGAATCGAAACGGTCCTTGGCAATGTATCTTCTCAAGCCATATATCTTCATGAGGTGCGTGCAGGTAACGCAGGCGAAAATGCCCATACGATAGTCACCTTTACAAACCAAAACACTCAGAAAAACATCCGTCACAGCAGTGCCCGATATGGCTTTCTTACCTCATCAAACAAATTGCTAAGCCAAATTGAAGTAAAGTTCAGTGAGACCAAAAAGAATCATTCCCTTTTCCGTCGATACGACCTGTCGTACTCGACGGGAGAGTTCGGAGTACAATTGCTTGACTCCATAAAGATGTATGGTCCGGATGGGATGAATGTCATCAGTAAACAGGGATTCGATTATTACGACGACACCAACGATGGTACGCTGTTGTTCTTATCTGATAGTACAATAATCAGCAATAGTGAAATAGAAGACGTCGGCATCCTGTCAAGTTTCCTGCCTTCAACGGGTGATGTTAGCGGCAAGGCAACAATGATTGGTGCTACCAAGACCAAAACAGTTGGTGCTTCTTTCTATGGAGGTATCGGACCCAACGACGCAAAGCCTGGAAAGAATAACACCGTAGGAATGTCCATCGGATACAGCAAAAGTACGGCAGAGGGAATATCGTCACTTATTGATGTCAACGGCGACGGACTGCCAGATAAAGTTTATAAAAGAGATGGACATCTCTATTTCCAGCCTCAGGTTGTATCCGCAGGACAATATGCCTTCGGAGACGAACACCCTATCCAAGGCCGTTCGGTTTTTTCCAAGTCGAAAAGCAGTAGTTTCAGTGGTGGCATAAAAGGACATATAGGCATGGGAGATGTGACACTTGTTGCCGGTGGAGACTATGCCCATTTCAAATCAGAGACTACTGATTATTTCTCGGATGTCAATGCCGACGGTCTGACAGATATCGTATCGGGAGATAAGGTGTATTTCAACCATTTGGAAAATGGTATTCCCACATTCACTTTATATAGTTCTGATACGCCGAGTTATATCGACGGAGGAGGAACGGTTGATACAACACTTGTCGAGGTTGACCAAGCGGAAATTGACACACTGCTCTATTACTCGCCTATGATGGACGCTGTACAAGTATGGAGAGCACCAAAGGCGGGTATCATTAAGCTAACAAATTCTGTTTCACTCGTAAGTCCGTCTGAAGATGAAGATATAGAAGGCACCCCTGACGGGGTTAGGGTGGCAATACAAAAAGGCGGCAGTGAACTGGCTTACCGTACGCTGACATCCTCTGAACCGCATTGGTCTCCGTCTGACATGACCATAAACGTACGAAAAGGAGACAAAATCTATTATCGCGTCCAATGCGGTAATCAGGAAAAAAGCAATGGCAGTGCAGACAAAGTAAATTGGATAAAAGGAATAACTTATACGGATTATGATGATAGTGGCTATATGGATCATCCAAATGGTTATAATCCTGGGCAATATAATCCAATACATTTGATGTCTGCCAAAAATATCGTCATGGTTGACAGGCAGCCGTTTTCCGTTACAGGTGATTTTACAAAACCTGTTACATCTGACGATGTCCGTGTCCGCATATATACATTTAATGGGAGCACTCCCACAAACAAGACATTAATTAAAGACAGCCTGTTTGTCTGGAATGGCACGCATACAGGAAACTTGACTTTCACTGTCAATACTCAAAACGTTGACTCATGCATTTATCTTGAACTTTATTCCACAAGTGATGTTGCTTGGCAAAGCATCAGGTGGAATCCTTCTGTCGTCATGCTGAACAATAATAACGAAGACACTATTCCGACCTGTCCTCGTTACCACACATATGACGAGGTCTATAAAGACGGACACACCTTAGTACCTGTGGCATCTGGCACTATCAATATTAAACCAATGATAAGTTTCAACTATGGGACGCATGGAACTGTATATGTCACCATAAAGAACATGTCAGGACTGAAAAAGAAAATACAGTTGAATGTTTCAAACGGCACCATTACTAATAACAATTATCAGAGTCTGACGGTCAATGCCCATGAGAAATTATGGGCAGATATCTATGGAGATGATGAAATCATTTCGAGAATACAAGGTAATCCTTATATTGAAGCACAACACTTACCACAATATAATTTTAATGATGTTGGTATCTATGGTTTTTCTGAAGCAAATGATACGCTTGGATTCGGTCATCTCTTCCGGGGATGGGGACAGTTTGCATACAATGCAGGCAACAGGCGATATGCAGCACCAATAGAAGAGGACTTGCTGGGCATGACGACTTTTACCGGAGATAATTACAATATTCTTGAGGAGGCTTTTGTTCCAATGTCTCCTGATCTGACAAGAAGAGACAGATGGGTAGGACCAAATGAGAAGGTATGGGTGTCTTGTAATACCGATACCATCTCTGCTGCCCGTCTGATTAGCAATGACATCGCTGTGAGCAACCCTTTGGCATCGTATGAAGGAAACGCAGCACACGAGGATGGCACGGCAATAGGATTTCCCATTATCTCGAAAGGGTATAGTTGGGATGCCATGGCAGGCGGGATGGTACCAGGCCTCAACAATTCCCATGCAACGGCCAATAATGCTACCGGAAAAACACATACATTACTCTCAACGATGGACCTGAACGGAGATGGCTATCCCGATCTGGTGTCTAATAAGAAAATCGCCTTTACTAATTCACAAGGCGTGTTAAGCGGGCAGACAATAGCCACAAGACAGCAAGAGGTATCTAACAGCTCTACGAACTATTCCTTAGGAGGAAATCCTGTATTCTCACACACAACCAGCACGAAGAAATCAGAAGGAACGACGATCATATCCCAGGAACATGCCAAGAATTCCGGAGACTCTGTTGAAATTGGTGCTGGTGTAAACCATAATAATGATGAGGTGACAGGCGATTACATTGATATCAATGGTGACGGACTTCCTGACATGATTTACAAAAATGGTAATTACTTCTATTATCGTTTGAACTTAGGATATAGATTTGATACCGAGAGGCCTTTGAATATAAATGGTTTTGGCATTCAGAAATCGGAGGCAAGAAGTTTTACTCCATCGGGAGACTTTAATCTTCCTTTCTCCATTGATAAGATGGCATCCAGTTTTTCTGCTGGTATTGGTGTGTCGGCAACGGACAACCAGGAGGTCCTATCCCTCACCGACATAAACAGCGACGGGCTCCCTGACATGCTTTACCGAAATAACAACTCCATAAAAGTAGCCTTAAGTAATGGCATGGGGGTATTGTCGAATCATACGTGGAATGGTCTAAGCCGTATCGCCAAAAATGTCGCTGTAACAGGGTCGGCAAATGCGGCAGTATCGGTCTCAATACCATTGGTGCCCCCCGTGCCAACACTTAAATTGACATTAACGGCAGGTGCCAACACCGGACATTCCATCAATCGGCAGTTGGAAGGGTTAAGAGACATCGATGGAGATGGTTTTCTTGATATCATATCTTCAGAAAGTGAGAATAATCTCAAGATCCGTTATTCCGCCATCCGACGCACCAACAAACTACGCTCGGTGAAAAACTCTCTTGGAGGAACGTTCACCCTTGACTATGTCCACAGCACACCCACCTACGGCCTACCCGGCGGCAAGTGGGTGCTGTCGGAAGTTGTCGTCGACGACGGTATCCACGATGATGGGCCGAACATGACGACGCGATTTGAGTATGCCAACGGCCGTCGCGACCGCCATGAGCGTGAGTTCCTGGGGTTCGGAGAGGTCATCATCAAAGAGATAGATACCAATCCCGATACGTTATACCGTCAGACAGTACAGACCTTTGACGTCTCAAGTTACTACACACAGGGCAACTTGCTTTCCACATGTGTCAAGGACGCACAGGGGAGGAAATACTCTGAGGTTAACAATACTTACTATGCATATAACATGAAGCGTAGTGGAGCTAATAATGTGTTTGGTACAGGATCAACAAATAATCCGGCAACAAAAATAGCAGGAGACCATGGTTCTGTGTATGCCCCTCTGAAATATACTGAGAACAGACAATATGAGGGAGGCACGACAGGGGTAATCATGTCACAACATTTTTACACTTACTATATCACATCCGGCAGTTATGGAGCGTTGAAATATCATTATTATAGCGATAAAGGCACGATGAATGCCAATCCAGATGAATCGTGTGATTACTGCGAGCATTATACCTATAAGAATGATGTTCCCCAGAATGTGCTGAATCTACCGCTTACCCATAATGTTTATTCGGGGGGCGCATACGTTCACAAAGAATCTATAACCTATTACACTGGTAAGAACACCGCCAAACCAAAAGAGTTGAAGAGATATTATTCATCCGCGCAATATGCTCAAACTGATTTCACCTATGATACTTGTGGTAATGTATCGTCTATGACACTGCCTGCCAACCATAAAGGTCAACGTCTGTCTTATACATATGAATATGAGGATACAATGAATATGTATATAAGTTCAATTTCGGATTCTTATGGCTATCACTCTCAGGTGAACCGTTATGCCTACCAATATGGCATTCCTCTTGAAAGTGAAGACCTCAACGGAATGAAGAAAAGAACATATATAGATTCGTTCGGACACGTAATACGCCATGTAGCCCCGAAAGAACAGACAACAGTAGAGGGAACGTCACCAGGATATGATGAACAACCGAATGTCTACACCTTGAAGTTAGAATACGCTCCACTGGCGCAATTGAATAGTTCTGGCAGTATATCCCAACCTGCCTATGCAATAACACAACATTATGACATACTACATCCGGACAACCCGATAGAGATCATTACTTTTGTTGACGGTTTCGGGCGTCCTATACAAATAAAGAAAGATGCCACAGTGGCACAAAGTATATCTAATAAAGTTGACACACTCATCAATAGTGGTAAAAACATCTATGACGCCTTTGGCAGAATTAAGGAAACATACTATCCCACTATTGCCACGGCAGGCAGGTTGGCTTATAACAGCTTCCATGACAACACTGCGCCGACAAGCATGCTTTATGACATTCTTGACCGTCAAACACGTACGACTCTTCCAAACGGAACATATTCCACTATGGCCTTTACTGTTGAGAACATATCTGGACAGAATACGGAAAAGACCATGTTTACCGATGCTTTAGGGCACCAGTCGGCCACATATGTCAATGGTAGCGGACTGACCGTTAAATCATCGCAGTTCCACAATAATACAGAGATTGCCACGTTATACATATACGACGGCATTCAACGTCCGAAACATATCATCAACTGTGATGGTGACACCATCTCATACACTTACGACATGCTCGACCGTACGACACAGGTATCCCATCCTGCCAGTGGTACGATATCCATTACCTACGACCCTGCAGGAAATATGCTCACGAGACAGACCGCAAATCTTGCCGACACCGATCTGTATATTCGGTATTTCTATACCTATAGCCGTCTCGACAGTATTTCGTATCCGCAACATCCAGAGAACAACGTCGTTTATCTCTATGGTGGCCAGAATGCTGAAAATGGTCGCAGGTGTCGGCTTTGGGGTTACAAGGACGCCACTGGAGCCGTGGAATATTCTTATGGCGATATGGGTGAGATTGTTGAGGAGTGCCGTTCTGTTGTTACTCCATACTCTTCCACAACACACTATCGTACAAAATACGACTATGACAGTTTCAACCGTCTGTTAAAGATGACCTACCCTGATAACGAGAAGCTATTCTATAACTATGACGCTGGAGGACAGCTGTTTAGTGTGACAGGAAGCCTCAACTCCAACAACGGAATAGATAATCCCGAATACACATATGTGGCTGATATCGGGTATGACAAGGACGGTTTACGTAAGTATGTCAGATACGGCAACAATACCATATCGACATACACATACGACGTCCTGAAACGCATGTTAACCCTCCAGCTTGACTTGAGTGTGAATAACAATATTTCGAATATTATGACGAGCAGTTATGCATACGATGCGACAAGCAACATCACTAATATCAGTCAGCAGGAAAAAATGTCTCACAACTATACTTATGATGACTTGAACCGCCTCATCGCTGCAAACGGGCAGTATGCTAATTCATCAAATACTTACACGATGCAGATGGCATACGATAACATGTACCGCATCACGTCAAAGACACAGACCGTCAGCCAAAACGGTTTGATGTTCGACGGCAACCTGTTTGCTGGATATAGTCTCGGATATGACTATAAATCCAATGAGGCAGGAAAGCATTTCCAGTTGTCAACCATCACGGAGAACGACTACCGCACCACCGACCAGAGTAAGATAACAGCCTCTACGCTCCAGCACCGCCACGATTTTGAGTACGACGCCAACGGAAATGTTATCTATGAAGCAACGGCCCGGAAGCATAAGAACAACGTTTTTGAGGACAAAACCTCGGAGGTGAAGTATCGTTGGGATGAGGATAACAGATTATTAGGCGTGGATGAGAATGGTTTTGTGTCACACTATTTCTACGATGCCAACGGAGAAAGAGCCCTTAAAGTATTGTTTGGGAATGAAGGCCGATACATCAACTCAATGCCTGATACGATAAGCTTCTCAACAGAAATGAGCGCCGTTACGCTATATATCAGTCCGTATTTCGTCGCAAACAACAACCATGAGTTCACCAAGCACATATACATGGGTGGCGAGCGCATAGTCTCAAAGATATGTGATCCGCAGAATTATGGAAGCAGACCTACTAATGAGACTCCTGCCTTTAATACGCTATTCACATCATATTACACTGCAAAACGCGATTCGATAGAGAGTTGTATAGAAAGCAACTACAGATATTTCGGTGTACCCTATGCCGGCGGTTACGAAATGGAACCAGAAGAGGTATTGCGTATTGGCGGTGGCGACATAGGCGATTTCCCCCAGTCGGTTGAGGAGACTCAGAGATATTTCTATAACAAGGATCATCTTGGCAGCAGCACGTATATCACTGATAAGGACGGCAATATTGTGCAACATTTGGAATATCTGCCATACGGTGAAGTATTCATCGACAAGTCCTTCAATGACGACTATACCACACCTTACAAGTTCAACGGGAAGGAACTTGACGAGGAGACGGGCTTGTACTACTACGGCGCAAGATATTTACATCCTAAGTATGCAATGTGGCTGAGTACAGACCCGATGGAGGGGAAGTATCCGAATGTAAGTAGCTATTGCTATACATTAGGAAATCCTATTTACTTTCTAGATCCAAACGGAAAAAGACCAACAGGAAATGAGGCAGCTCTTATGGCTAAGCATGTTTATAAGGATAAAGAGGCAAAACAAATTGAAAAAGAATTAAATGCAGCAGGTTGGTATGTATCCGATATATCAACGGCAGTTAGAAAAGACCTAAATCATACTGGATTTTTTGAATGCGGCTTGCAAATGGAAATATATCAAAAGGATAATGAAAATGGAACAGAATATGTAATGGCCTTTGCAGGCACAAATAGTATAACTGATTTTATACATGATATTACGCAAGAGATAGGTTTGTCGAGTCAATATATACATGCTTTTAAAAATGCACAAACTTTTTCAGATGAACTCGGCTCGCTAGTGGAATTGACTTTCGTCGGTCATTCTTTAGGTGGAGGAGAAGCTGCAGGGGCAAGTATGTTGACAGGACGTTGTGCAATTACATTTAATCGGGCATCGATTAGCGATCCCACGAAGATAATCAATCGTTTAAATAGTTCTTCTGAAATTATTGATTATCAAACTGTTGGAAAAGAATCAATTATTCCGAACGTTTGGATGGGAGGTGACCCCGTTAGTAATATTCTAAATAATATTGGAATAGGAGCAAAAGGAAAGAAAGTATATATACCTATAGGTATAAAATCTCCACTCAACTCTCATTCAATTAATGAATTCCTTAAATACGATTTGCCTGATGTTCAATAGAAATAAACATATGGTGTTTGTATCATATATCCTTTGTAGTCTCATAATTGCTTGTGGTTTACCATATATGAAAAAAACACAATTTGGGGAGATGGATATGGAGTGGGTTACCCCATATCACGAAGGAGATATAATTGTTTTTCACGGAGGAAATTCCTTGGATACTATGTTTATTTCTGAGGTATCTTTTAACAATCCAGCAAACAGATTTATCCTTGATACTGAAGGACAAAATTGGATGGAAGGTATCAACGAATACAAAGCGAATTCTTCCTGCGATTATACATTAATTCATAATGGAAGTGTATTTAATGGGGTTCTCTTTTTTGCTGAAAAAGAAAGTATGGACGATCCCGCATCATTTAGTATCTCTTTTGGAGGTAATTATTCAAAAACAGTGATTCTTCCTTCACAGGAAAAAGACACTATTCAATTTGAAAAAGCTACTTTTACTAAAGGGGTTGCTCAACCAGTTTTGGAAATTAAATCAATAACGTGGCATAAAAGAATCGGGATAAAAGAGTATGTTCTAAATAATGGAACGGTGTTTAGTTTCTGGGATAAAAAAAATGATGTTTCTGAAAAATAACAAGAAATGGGATTTAATCCTATATTGTTCTTATTAATATTATTAATACTCACTTCTTGCAATAAAGTTAATGAGAATAAAACAATAACTATTGACAACAAAACGTTGAATACCCATCAGTCAATAAATACGAAAGCTATTGTATTAAATAGTCCTGTAGACATGGAAGAGTTTCTTCAAAAAGTTGTTGATACTACTTTTTTCACAGACTCCATCTCTTCCGCAGAACAATATAGCCTTTTAATTCATTATTTATTTAGACATGAAGATGAACAATACGATGAAGGAATAGCATGGAATTTATATCAAATGATTAAAAGATATCCGTCAAAATACTATTACTTTGAAGAAAGAATTAAAGATTACTATGATGCTATAAATATACAAAATGAATTGTGGATTTATCTTATTCAGGAATATGTGTTGGAGAAAGGGTTGCTTCCAAATTCCATTTCAGAAATCTGTAATGATTTAGGAATAGCTTTCACACCTAATCCAGAACTTGAAAAGATATTTGAGCAACTGAAAAGTGATTATGTCAATTGAAATAAAAGCCATCATGGAGGATGACTACCGTACTGCCGACCAGAGCAAGATAACATCATCCATGCTCCACCACCGCCACGATTTCAACTATGACGCCAATGCCTATGCCACACGCCACAAGTTCAACGGCAAGGAGCTGGACGAAGAGACGGGGCCAAAAAGTTCAACTTGATAAAACTGCACAAATATACTTACGAAGAAACAGGCCGAGATAATGTAGATGGTAAATATAGGAGGTTATATAATAAATATGTGAAAAATAAAATGTTATGAAGAAGATGATTTATATATTGTTATGTTTGTTTTTATCAAGTTCGTGCAGTGGGGGAGATAGTATGAGATCATATTATCCCAATAATTGCATAGAAGGCAGTCGGTCATTAATTGAAGAGCCTGAAAAAACAAAAGCTATATTTTGTGCTGACTCTGTTATTATTACATACTTTTCTCCTGTGTTAGGAATGTCTTCTTTTGAGTTAAAATATACAAGGGACAATAACAATATTAAAGGAATGTATGAAAAGAAAGAAAGTGTTCATGTTATTGATGAAGTTTATACGTATTGGGAGCAAGAAGGATTTTATGACGGAAAGAGACCAACCTTAGATTCTAATACAGAACAAAGAATAATAAATGCAGTTTCTGATATTTTTATAACCAAGAGAGATTCCATTTACATAGACAGGAAGAAGAACGGCATATTTTCTTCTGAAAGCTATCCTCAAATAAAGGTTTCAATATATAAAGAAAATAAAAGAGAAAATAATTATGAAGTTGTATTCGGCTCACATGTAAATGGTTCTAAATTAAAATTTACCCCAAGATTTATCTCATTCATGAATGATGTTGAGAGCTTGTGCTGGTGGTGTTTTATCCTTGATTTTAAGAATGGGGTGCATTCGGAAAGTATTTTATATCTTGAATAACACTACTGTCCGGTTAAATATCACCAAAGCGCAAGTTGACGGTCATATTCCGGATTTTGATTAATAATTGGTTTGTCAAAAAGTTCATTCAGCGGAGTCCTCTCAAAAAGGACCTTGCCGATGACATTAAAGAATATGTAATTTTTTTGTTCGATATGATACATCTTCAGAGCAATGATAAGCAGCAGGTAGACACACATGGAAAACCATATCTGTGTGGAGACTGCACTTTGGGACGTCCCATAGAACGTCTTGATGTGCAGGTGCTGCTTGAACCAGTTGAAAAACAGCTCCACCTACCACCTATATCTGTAGAGGAGGGCGATGTCCTTGGCCATCAGTCTGCCAGCGGATTGACCTCATACTCATACGATAGGCTCGGCAATGTCATCAGGAAAGCAACGGCCAGGAAGCATAAGAATAATGTCTTTGAGGACAAGACCTCGGAGGTGAAGTATCGTTGGGACGAGGAGAACCGCCTGCTGGGCATCTCGGAGAACGGCTACGTCTCCACCTACTGGTATGATGCAGACGGGGAGCGTACGGTGAAGGAGCATGGGGCGAACCTAGGGCATTATGTCAACTCTGCCGGGGTGGACTCGCTGACCAGCTCAGATGTGGATTAAAGAGGGATTTAATTATTGGTATCGCAATTTTAAATAACGAAAATCATATTAACCGATGAATTGTAAATTATTTCTAATGTATAAACGAGGGTGGATTGTGAATATTATAATTATGATATGTGTGAGCGTTTGTTATTCGTGCATAGATTTTCTTGGCGGCAGTGTAATAACAAGATGCCTCGTAGTAACTCCAGATTCAGTACGAGTTGAGGTTCGAGAGCATCACCCTGGGGCAACATCAATGGATGGTCTTTCTATTGCACAAAATGACAGCCTTATAGCATGGGTAGATATTGCTGACGCAGTAATTAAAGAAATATCAATAGACAATGATTCTGTTATTGTCAAATACGTGAAAGTCCTTTTTGAGTGGCCTGACACATATTATTTAGATGATGAAGAGCAATATCTCAAGGCAGAACTTAAAGGAACTCTGAAGTCTTCGTCATTCAGTTATCGCTACGTCAATAATGACCCCACTATTAGTGCCCACTGCAGGCAATCAGAGTAGAAAAACGGGAATTTAACCAACGTGAGTTAGATGTAAGAATTATGCTATAAGTCTGCTTTTGTCATCGTGCTGTTGATACCGGTGTCGCTCATCGGAACGTTCCTGACCTACAGCTTCAGCGACGTGGAATTCGGCACCGGCGGCTATGCATCGATGGTGATGCTGGCCGGACTGACGGTGAATGCAGGAATATACATCCAGCACGAATACCGCAACCTGAGCGAGGCACATCCTACACTTTCGCCGCTAAAGGCTTATGTCAGGGCCTACAACCACAAAATCATAGCCGTATTTCTAACCGTTCTTTCCACCGTGCTCGGTCTGGTACCCTTCTATATCGATGGAGACAGTGAGCCTTTCTGGTTCTCCTTTGCCGTGGGCTCTACAGGCGGCCTTTTGTTCTCTATTATTGCTTTGGTCTTCGTAATGCCTGTTTTCTTAAAGTTAGAAACCCGGCCAACAGTCTCCAAAGGAGAATAAAGAGTTAATATGACTTCTGGTATATTTTTAGTCTTTGGCTTCGTCTTCATCCGCAAGACTCCTGTTAACTTCTATAACCCCCTTCGGTTCACCGTTTCCCGGGGGACAGAAACCCCGCAGGGGCAACGCACTCAAAGCAACTGGTAAAATGGGTTGGATTTTTATATTTTTAAATTGTATTTTTTTATCTCTTTCTGAAAGGTTTTTGTAACTTTGCACCCAGAATTGACTAAAAGCTATAACCATATGAGAAGATTCATCACTACAACAGCTGTTATCATTTTGACACTGACTGCTTCAGCCCAGTCGCTGGCAGGAAAGGAACACCCCAAGTGGGCGTGGACGGGTTGGGAACGTCCCGCAGGTCTGAACCCCATCATCGCGCCGACCGCCGAGTCGGAATTCTGGTGTCCCATGCAGAAACGCCCGATGAAATGGGAAGAAAGTGACACTTTCAACCCTGCCGCAACAGTTATCAACGGCAAGGTAGTCGTACTCTATCGTGCCGAAGACAACTCCGCCACGGGCATCGGCTCACGCACCTCACGCATCGGCTATGCCTCCTCCGACGATGGGCTGCACTTCAAGCGCCACGGTGCTCCCGTACTCTTCCCTGATGCCACGGACAACGAGGCTGAGAACGAATGTCCCGGCGGTTGTGAAGACCCGCGTGTATGTATGACCGAAGATGGTCTATATGTAATGATGTACACGCAATGGAACCGCAAGCAGGCACGACTGGGCGTCGCCACCTCGCGCGACCTCGTCACCTGGACGAAGTACGGTTCCCCCTTCGCCAAGGCTTACGGCGGCAAGTTTGCCCACGTCTTCTCGAAGTCGGCATCTATCGTCACGAAGATGAAGAACGGCCGGCCGGTCATCGCGAAGATCAAAGGTAAGTACTGGATGTATTGGGGTGAGCAATTCGTCAATGTAGCTACCTCGGAAGACCTCATCAACTGGACACCGATGGTCGATGAAAAGGGTGATTTCCTGAAAGTCATAGAGCCTCGCGACGGCTTCTTCGACAGCCATCTGACCGAATGTGGCCCGCCTGCCATCATGACCAAGGACGGCATCCTGCTGATGTATAACGGCAAGAACCGTGGCGACGAGCGAGGTGACAAGCGCTATACTGCCAACAGCTACTGTGCCGGACAGGTGCTCTTCTCGAAGAGCGACCCTACGAAGGTCATCGGCCGACTGGACAAGCCTTTCTTCATCCCCGAGGCATCGTTTGAAAAGTCCGGACAGTATCCTGCCGGAACAGTGTTCATCGAGGGTCTTGTGCCTCACAAAGGCAAGTGGTTCCTCTATTATGGCTGTGCTGACTCGCGCGTCAGTGTGGCAGTGCACGAGCCATAAACAACCAAGGAATACCGGCTTCTTTTCGGCAAACAGCCTAAAAAGAGACTTTTATTATTTGGCAGTACGATAGAAAAGTGTTAACTTTGCATGCAGAAGCATTGTTTAACATTAATCTCAGAAACTATGAAAAATTGGAAAGAGACTATCGTACTGCTAATTTTTGTGCTCATCGGAGCGACTACAACTGTGTGCCAGGCTAAGCGCAACCAGCCGAAGGCAAAGGCCAAGCACGTCATCCTCATCGGCATTGACGGCTGGGCAGCCAAGAGCATGGAGAACGCCTATATGCCCTGCGTGAAGGGTACGCTCATGGCCAACGGCAGCTACACGCTGAAGAAACGTTCCGTGCTACCCTCGGCATCGGCCATCAACTGGGCTTCCGTCTTCATGGGCGTGGGCACTGAAAGCCACGGCTACACCAAGTGGTACTCCAAGGTGCCTGAGATACCCTCATCTGTCACCAACGAGCGCGGCATCTTCCCCACCATCTACTCCATCCTAAAGGAACAACGGCCAGAGGCCAGAACAGGACTGCTCTGCGACTGGGACGTCATCAAGCATCTCGTCGACTCGGTGTGCGTTGACGATGTGATGTTCATCCCCGGAGGCAGCTCGGGCGACGAGTACGTTGAGAAACACGGGGGCACCAAGTACGACTATACCATGACGGCCGCCAACTACATCAAGGAAAAGAAGCCCACGTTCCTCACCGTCTACTTCTCAGGTCTCGACCACGCCGGACATACCTTCGGGTGGTATACAGACGAATACTACAGCTTCGAGACCTTCATCGATGAGTGCGTTCAGCGCCTCGTCGACGCCACCAAGGAAGCCGGCATCTACGACGACACCATCTTCGTGCTCACCGCCGACCACGGAGGTATCGAAAAAGGTCACGGCGGCATGACGCTCGACGAGATGCTCTCACCCTTCGTTGTCTGCGGAAAAGGCATCAAGCAGGGCTTCGAGATGACGGATGCCATGATGCAGTACGACGTGCCGGCCACCATCGCCTACATCCTCGGACTGAACACTCCGCAGGCTTGGATAGGACGCCCCATGACCAGCATCTTCAGAAAATAAGCGCACAGACTAACACCAACAGATCAATCCCCGGGTCAGCTGACCTGGGGATTATTATTTGGAGTTGAAAAACAAAATACAAAAAACGACAACCTACGGCATCAACAAAGTCCAATCAAAGGGAGAAAGCACGCACCTGATAAAGTAAAAGATGATTTATTACTCAGTAAAAGATGATTTATTACTCGGTAATAGATGATTTATTACTTCGCAAAAGATAATCTTTTACTTTTGCATCTCTATGCGAAGGACTCACCGACTACGGCCAAACAGAACTTAAAGAAACTATGTTTGAAGCCTTATTTCCTAAACCTTGTATCGGATATTAAAATCAGCCTTACCTTCAATTTTCTCCCATTTCATCGGGAGAAAATCAAAAAAGAGGTGTTTTTAACGGACAAACCGTAAAATTTGAGCCATGAAATATAAAAAATCGCCCATTCCATCGAAAAAGGAGAGCAAAAGGTGAAGATTGGTTTGATTTTTTTATTAATTGGTTCGAAATTTATATTTCCTCCCAGTAAATTGAAGTAATTTTGCACCCAGATAAAAACCCGAATCGTATGAACTTACAAACCTTTTACCAAACCAATTTCGTGTCGATGGTCGACGTGGCGAGCCATTATCTGTCGCGTGAAGACGCTGAAGATGTGGTTCAGGACGTGATGACCATTCTCTGGGAACGGCGCGACTCGATGTCGTTCGTCGACGACCTGACGGCCTATGCGTTCTCGTCGGTGCGCAACCGCTGCCTTGACCGTCTGAAGCACGAAACCTACAAACGTGAGTTCTGTCGCCGCACCTTGCAGGCCATGCGTCTCGACCAGACCTGGCAGAACATGAGCAACCACTCGACCGTGGCCAACGAGGTGGAGTATCATGAGATGATGAACCGCGTTGACCATGCCATCAGTCAGCTGCCGGCACGTTGCCGCGCCATCTTCTGCATGAGCCGCATCGAAGGCCTGCGCTATCGCGAAATAGGACAGAGCCTCGGCATTTCGGAGAATACCGTGGAATGTCAGATGACCATCGCCCTGAGAAAGTTGAGGGGCATGCTGATGGCTGTTTAAGAAAGGTAGGGCAAGCGGGTAAAGGTTTGTAACTAATTAATAATAATAAGAATAAAAAGCAATCAAATATGATGAGAAAGTTTCTTTTGGCAATCGTTCTCTGCGCCTGCATGTCAAGTGTCTCAGCCCAGCAAGTCGCTCCCTTCAAGGCCGGCGACCGCGTGGCCTTTGTAGGCAACAGCATTACCGACGGCGGACACTACCACTCCTACATCTGGCTTTACTACATGACGCGATTCCCGCAGGAGCGTATGTGGATGGCCAACTGCGGCATCGGAGGCGACACGGCAGAGAACATTCTGAAGCGCCTCGACGGCGACGTCTTTGCTAAACGTCCGAACGTCATTACACTGACATTCGGCATGAACGACTCTGGCTACTTCGAATACAACGGCGACAACGCCGAAGCCTTCGGCAACAAGCAGGTGGCCAAAAGCCGGGAGAACTTTCTGCAGATTGAGAAACGACTCAAGGGTGCTGCTGACATCCGAAAGATTATGATTGGCACCTCGCCCTACGACCAGACCTCGACGTTCAACGACAATATCTTCAAGAACAAGAACAACTACATGCAGAAGATTATTGCCTTTCAGGACTCAGCCGCCCGCGCCAACGGCTGGGAGATGGTCGACTTCAACGCTCCGATGGTGGCCGTCAATGCCCGCGAGCAGGCCAAGGACCCGAAGTTTACCCTCATAGGCAACGACCGTGTGCATCCCGATAACGACGGACACATGTATATGGCATACCTCTTCCTGAAGGCTCAGGGCATGGGCGGAAAGCCTGTCGCCAGCATCGGGCTGGATGCCAAGAAGAAGACCGCCAACCAGGAAAACTGCAAGGTGGAGAATGTCAAAAACGAGAAGGGGCTCATCACCTTCGACTATACAGCCGAGTCACTGCCCTACCCCCTCGACACCATTGCCCACGGATGGGGATTCAAGCGCCCGCAGGCTGATATCGTGAAGTTCTGCCCGGAGTTCATGCAGGAGATGAACCGCGAGGAACTGAAAGTGACAGGACTGAAAGGCCAGTACCGGCTGCTCATTGACAACGTGCTCATCGACACCCTGTCGGCCCAGCAGCTGCAAGAAGGTGCCAACCTGGCCTGCTATCGCCATGCGCCGCAGTATCAGCAGGCCTGCAAGGTGATGGTGCTGAACGAGGAGCGTTGGGAGATAGAGCGACGTTTCCGCGACTACGCTTGGCTGCAGTATAACTTCTTCATGCCGCGCGGACTGCTTGACGTCAACGACGAACATGCCGCTGAAGTATTCCGTGAGGGCGAGAAGAAAGACGGTTGGGTAGCAGCCCGCCGGGAACTCTACGACAAGATGATTCACAAGGAAGTGCGCGAGGCCTACATCGCCGAGATGGACCTTCTGGTCGACCGTATCTACCAACTCAACCAGCCAAAGACACGCACCGTGAGATTGGAGCCAGTCAGGTAATAAGGCCCTTTAAGGACAAAAGAAAGAGATAAAAAAAAGGAACCGCTCCATGAAAGAAGACAGAAAAGGAAATAGTTTTTTTAGTTTATTATTGTTAGTTGTATTTTTGGTAACGGTAGTGAAAAGCACCTCGGCTAATGGGGTGCTTTCACTCAATTCTTACGATGGTGCGAAATGGCAGGTATTCCCTGCGAAAGGGCTGATGTGGGGCAAGGTAGTGCGTGCCGACTTCCAGCCCGACGACTACGTACCGGGCATCGTACCAGGTACCGTCTTCGCCGCCTACGTGGCTGCCGGACGGGAGGAAGACCCTAACTGGGGCGACAACGTCTATCAGGTAGACGAATCGAAATACAACCAGACTTTCTGGTATCGCACGGAGTTCGAACGCCCTGAACTTTCTGAAAATCAACACGCCATTCTCGTCTTCGAAGGCATCAACCGCTATGCCACCGTCTACCTCAACGGCAGGATATTAAGCCGCACCCCTATCTCCGGCCATGTACTGAAGGCGCGCTACGACATCACTTCACATCTGCAAGACCACAACATGCTGGCAGTAAAAATTGACATGCCGGCCAGCAACCATATAGCACGCACCGACAACTTTGCCAACTATGTCATGCCGACCTATGTAGCCAGCCACTCCTGGGACTGGATGCCCTATGTGCCAGGACTGAACTGCGGCATAACCAACGATGTCTTCATCGAGACTGCCGGCGAGGTGACGCTGCGCGAGCCGTGGGTGCGCACCTTGTCACTTATGGCCAACAACCAGGCTGCCAAACTCCATCTCCAGACATCGCTGAAGAACCTCTCTGAAACAAACACCGAGGTAGAGGTGAAGGCTACCATCATGCCTGGCAATATCACCACGACAAAGACCGTCAGCATCAATCAGGGAGACTCTATTGATGTCGCCTTCGACGACGTGAACGTCAAGAATCCATTGCTGTGGTGGCCCAACGGGTCGGGCGAGCAGAACCTCTACACCTGTCAGTTCGATGTCGTGAAAGACGGCAAGACCATCGACACCCAGACCGTCACCTTCGGCATCAAGAAATACGAATACCGCAAAGAGAACACCACCATGGTGGTCTATGTCAACGGCAAGAAGGTCTATTGCAAGGGCGGCAACTGGGGCATGAGCGACTATATGCTGCGGGTCCACGGAAAAGACTACGACACCCGCATCAAGCTGCATAAGGACATGCACTACAACATGATTCGCCTCTGGACTGGCTGCGTCACCGACGAAGAGTTCTACGAAGCCTGCGACCGCTACGGAATCATGATATGGGACGACTTCTGGCTTACCGGTCCCTACACGGGACTCACCGGACCCGACAACCGCCAGGAGTTCTTGGCCAATGCCCGCGACAAGGTCATCCGCCTGCGCAACCATCCGTCGCTGGCCATCTGGTGCGGCTGCAACGAAGGCTGGCCCTACGACGAACTGAACCAAGATATCATCAACATCATCAAGACCTACGATGCCGACGACCGCGTCTACATCCCTAACTCTCACAATGGCTATCCCACCCGCCAGCAGTATGAAGCCAAGGACGGTTCCGGCCTGGGACTCTCCGGCAGTGGATGGTGGCAGAATTTCCCACCGGAAGACTACTTCTCGAAAGGCATCTGGGGCGGCGGTGGCGACCAGGGAGACAAAGTGGACTGGGGGTTCCGCTCGGAACTGGGCATGGGTGCCTTCACCACATGGGAGAGTTTCCGCGAGTTCATGCCCGAGGAATACTGGTGGCCTCGAAACGAGATGTGGGAGAAACACTTCTTCAGCGACAAGGCCGAATATGGCGGAGGTGCCAACGCAACAAACTATTTCAATACCGTTCAGACGGGCTACGGCACATCACGCAACGCCCAACAGTTCTGCGAAAAGGCACAACTGATGAACATCGAGGTCATGAAAGCCCTCTACGAAGGCTGGCAGGACAACCTGTGGAACACCGCCTCGGGCCTGCTCTTCTGGATGAGCCAGTCGGCCTACCCCTGTTTCATCTGGCAGACCTACGACTACTATCTCGACATGACAGGCACCTACTGGGGAGCCAAGAAAGCCTGCGAGCCGCTACACATACAGTGGAACTGCAGCAACGACAAGATTAACGTCGTCAACACCACCCCCAACGATGCCATGGGCCTGACTGCCAACATTGAGGTAATCCGCCTCAACGGCCAGCGCTACGAGCCCTACTGCACCTCCGTATTCGACATCAATGCCAAGGCAAATACCGTAACAAACATCTATCGCTTCAAATCTTCAACAGAAATCACAAACGAAGGAGGCCAGGCTCTCGACGGCATGTACTTTATCCGGCTGTATCTCTACGACAGCCATCAGAACCTCGTCTCCGAAAACTTCTACTGGAAGACGACCCGAGGCTCGCGCAACAGCTACACCCAGCTCAACACCCTGCCCAAGGCTGACATCAACTATGAAGTGCAGTCCGTCGCCAAGGCCGATGGCATCACGCGGATGCATATCCGGGTCAACAATGAGTCTGACAAGATTGCCTTTGCCGTGAGAGTGCGCCTTGTTGATGCCCAAACGGGCCGCCGCATCCTGCCCGTCATCATGGAGGAGAACTACTTCACACTTTTCGCAGGCGAGCACCGAGACCTGACGCTTGAGTTCGACAGCGAACTCTGCGAAACAACGCCGAAGGTGCTGCTCAAACAGTATAACTACGACGAGCTCACCGATGCCGAACTCACAGGAATCACCCAACCCTCTCATTCCTCATTCCCCAGTTCTCATTCCTCATTCCTCTACGACTTGCAGGGCCGACGGCTCAATTCATCTGCCAATTCATTGAGTAAAGGAATTTATATTAAAGACGGAAAAAAGACAATCATAAAATGAAAAAGTTCTCAACACTCATCATCTGCCTGCTGGCCATGCTGACGGCACAGGCCGGCCGCGTCATCACACACACGCTGCACAGCGACGTGATGAACCGCGACATCCCCATCACCGTCATCGTTCCTGACGACCTCACGGGACCCCTGCCCGTCGTCTACCTGCTCCATGGAGCCTATGGTCACGAGCGGTCGTGGCTTGAAATCAAGCCCAACCTGCCCGAGATTGCCGACGAGAAGCGGATGATTTTTGTCTCGGCGGCAGCCCTCAACTCGTGGTATTTCGACTCACCCATCATGAAGGACTTCCAATACGAGACCTTCATGACCCACGACCTCATCGGCTTCATCGACAGCCACTACCCCACCCTTGCCCGTCGTGAGGGACGTGCCATCACGGGGCTCTCCATGGGCGGCCACGGATCCCTCTTCCTCTCCATGCGCCACAAAGACCTCTATGGAGCGGCAGGCTCGATGAGCGGAGGTGTAGACTTCAGACCATTCCCGCTGAACTGGAACATTCCCGACGTGCTTGGCGAGATGGCTGCGCACATGGATTCCTGGAACAGCCACACCGTCGTCGCCCAGCTCGACCGCATCGAGAACGGCGACCTCTGGATTACCTTCGACTGCGGCGAGGACGACTTCTTCCTCGAAGTGAACAAAGACCTCCACAAGCGACTCCTCGGCCGCGGCATCCATCACGACTTCACCACCCGCCCAGGCGGACATACCTCTGAATACTGGGGCAACTCCATCGACTACCACCTGCTCTTCTTCCAGAAGTATTTCAATAGCAACAAGTAGGCTTCCTCTTACTAAAAGAAGAAGGTCTTAAATAGGAGATGATAATGATAATCTAAAATGAAAGGATGAAACGAAAAACAAGCCTTTTGGCTATCTTATTCCTCGTGATGACAGCTGGGCAGGCCCAGACGCTCAAGCCCTTCAAACAAGGCGACCGCGTAGCCTTCGTCGGCAACAGCATCACCGACGGTGGCCACTACCACTCTTATCTGTGGCTCTACTACATGACGCGCTTTCCCGGGCAGCGGCTGTGGATGATGAACTGCGGCATCGGCGGCGACACCTCTACGGAGATACAACTGCGCCTGCAGCCCGATGTCATCGACCGACAACCATCGGTCATCTTCCTGACCTACGGCATGAACGACGCCGGCATGTTCGAACTCTATGCCGACACCGCCGACGTCTGGTCGGAACAGCGCATCGCCTTGGCCCGCAAGAACCTGCACAAGATGGAGCAGCAGTTGAAGGCGCTCAACGACACGCGTGTCGTCATGATTGGCACTTCGCCCTACGACGAGAAGACCCGTTTCAACAACAACATTTTCCCACGGAAGGCTGAGAACATCACACGCATCGTCGCCGACCAGGAACAGGTAGCCCGGCGCAACGGGTGGGAGTTCTTCAACTTCAACGACCTCATGACGCGCTTCAACGAAGAGCGCCAGCAGCAGGACTCTACGTTCACGCTCTGCGGCCCCGACCGCATCCATCCCGACAACGACGGTCACATGTATATGGCCTATCTCGTGCTGAAGGCACAGGGCATGAGCGGGCTGCCAGTGGCGGACATCCGCATTGATGCCCGAAGGAAGACTATCGAACGGGCTGAAAACTGCACCGTCGACGGCCTCGACGTAGGCAAGGACGGCTATGTAGGCTTTACCTATCTGGCCCAGTCGCTGCCCTACCCCCTCGACACCATCGCCCGTGGCGGCATGGAGTTCAAGCGCCCACAGAGTCGCATCACCGACCTCATTCCCGAGTTCCAGCGCGAGATGAACGCTGAGATGCTCTGCGTGACAAACCTGAAGAAGGGCAGCTACCAGCTCTGCATCGACGACATCCTCATCGACACCGTCACGGCTGAACAGCTGGCCGAAGGCATCAACATGGCCGACTACATGCACACCCCGCAGATGCAACAGGCCCGCCGGCTGATGACGCTGAACGAAGACCGTTGGGACATGGAGCGCCGCCTGCGCGACTGGGCATGGGTGGAATACGACTTCTTCCTGAAGAACGGCTTTCCCGACGTCACCACACCCGAAGCCCATGCCTACTACGAGCAGGAACGGCAGAAGAACTGGTGGGTGGCCTCGCGCCGCGACATCTACGCCAAGATGGAGAACCCTGCCGTGGTCCGGTCCTGCAACGAATACATGGAGAGCATCGTCGATGCCATCTACCAACAGAACAAACCCCAACCCCACAACATAAACATCTACCCCATCAAGACAAAACAGACAGGCATCAAATGAAAAAGATTATCCACTACATGCTGGTTACCGCTACTCTCTGCGGTGCCACCCTCACCACCTGGGCACAGGCCGACCTGAGCGACCCGCGGCTCGAAGGCCTCGATTTGGAATATCAGGGCCGCGCCGTAGCGTCGGCCGACGTCCATGTCTACTACGACCTTACCTACTGGCGCCTCTTTGCCTCCCATCAGAAGGGATGGCTGGGCGGCGACGGAGTCTATTCCACCACGCTGCCAGATGGCAATGTATTCTGGTCGTTCGGCGACAGTTTCTTCGGTCTCGGCACTGAGTTCCGCAACAACGGCCGCCCGACCAACCTGCCGCGCAATGCAGCGATGATTCAGACCGGCGAGCACTCGTTCCGCGACTTCATCGTGCTCAACGAACTCTGTTCGACCAATCCCAACGACCGCGAACGCTACTGCAAGGGCAAGACGTGGCTGCGCCATCCCGATGCCAAAGAGCTATCGCAGAGTGACATCAACAACGGCTCCACCGACAGCGACCGCTTCTACTGGCCGGGCGACGCCACCGTCATCAAACGCGACGGCAAACCCATCCTGCAGGTACTCTGGGGCAGCATCTTCGGCGACATGGAGCGCGACGAGACGGCCCTCACCGAGTATTCGCTCGAGGGAAAGCCCGGCGACCCAAACTACATGAAGCTGCTGAAGCTTATCCCCAACGTCGTGGAATACAGCACCGGCTATGGCTCCGGCATCTTCGAAGACGCCGACGGCCACACCTATCTCTACAGCACCATCGGTACCGGAGGCATTTTTGGCGGTGCATGGGCCGTTGTGGCACGGTCAACGACTCACGACCTCACCTCACAATGGGAGTACTGGATTGCCGACGAAGACGGCAACTTCAGCTGGCAGACCAAAATACCCAGCAGCGAGGAAATCCGCCGCTCTAACATCTCAAGCGGGGAATGGATCTCGGAACCCAGCGTCTTCAAGTATGGCGAGAAGTACTATATCTGCTCACAACCCATCACCGACGGCACCGTGTTCATCATGCAGGCTGACCACCCTTGGGGGCCGTTCACCAACAAGAAAGACCTATACAAGATTCCCAAGGAACACTCAGCCACCTACAACGCCTTCATCCACCCGCAGTGCTCGCGAACAGGCGAACTGGTCATCTCCTACAACATGAACCCCGCCGACTTATCCACCTACACCCGCGGCGAAAACGGCGATGCCATAGAAACCAAGCACAACGGTTTCTGGCGAAACTTCAACGCATGGGGCAGCAGCGACCTCTATCAGCCACACTTCATCCGTGTCTTCGACTGGCAGAAACTCTACGGCGTAGAGAACATCGGCCCCATCACCGACGTTGGCATTACGGAATACGAGAAAATGTAATAGAATTATGAAGACAAGATATATCATCGCCCTCATAGCCTGCCTGACCATCGGCAAGGCATCCGCCCAGAAGACCGACCTCCGTCAAGAGGCCCTCAAGGGCATCGAACTTGATTACAAGGCCACCTCGTCCAGCGGGACTAACTGCGAAGTGTTCAGCGACCTCACCTACTGGAACTTCTTTGCCGTACGCTACCGCGGATGGAACGGCGGCAACGGTGCCAGCTCTACCACCATGCCCGACGGAAGCACCCTCTGGGCCTTCCGCGACAGCTACTTCGGACTCGTCAGCGAGAACCGCGAACGCAAGCGCAAACGCAACAACGAAACCCACAACGCCGCCATCATGCAGACGGGCGAGGAAACCGAAGACGACTTCCAAACCCTGAACACCTATCAGGGCACCTCGCTGGCCGACCTTGAGACCTATTACAAAGGCCTCGACTGGATAGAGCCGGCCGACGACGGAACCATCTTCCGGCCCGAAGATGCCACCCTCATCAAGTACGACGGCGAGCCCATCGTGCAGGTGCTCCTCAGCGGCTATCGTGACGGCGAGCGCACGGAGACCAGCGTGGCAGAGTTCACCGTCACCGACGGCCATCAGCTGCAACTGAAAGACATCCACCGAAACATCACCTACAGCAAGGTCAACTATGGCCGTTCCATGCTCGAAGCCGACGGCCGCGTCTACCTCTACGGTGAGGTGCCACGCACCAATACCAACGGCAACATCCTCGTCGTGGCACGCACCTACAGCACCGACCTCACCTCCCGATGGGAGTATTACATCAAGAATGCCGACGGCCAGTGGCAGTGGCAGGAGACGACTCCTACCGACGACGAGCTGAAGCGCTCGGCCATCGCAACAGGAATACACTCCAGCTCACCGGCAGCCTTCGCCTACAACGACCGCTACTTCCTCTGCTTCTTCGATTCCGGCAGCATCTGGATAGCCCAGAGCATGACACCCTACGGACCCTTCGGAGCGCGCCGGATGCTCTACACCATACCCGAAGAACAGCAGGAAGCCGCCCTGCTCGCCGTTCATCCACAGCTCTCACGCATGGGCGAGCTGACCCTCTCCTACTGCATGCAGCCCACCGCCGTCACCTACTATCGCAAGGCCAATACCGGCAAGGCCCTGCCCATCAACGTCTCAGGTCCCGACCGCAGCTACTACAGCTGGGGCAGCGCTGACCTGAACCAGGTACACTTCCTTCGCGCCATCGGCTGGCAGAGCATCTTCAACATACCCAATGTCGGCCCACTGCCCGACAGCAATAAGGAGACCTACCTCGCCACAGGCATCTACGACGTACGGCCAACCTCCGAGACGCAACACCCCGCTCCCCTCTACGACCTGCAGGGCCGCCAGCTCGACAGCGAGCCCGGACACGGCATCTTCATCCAAAACGGACAGAAAATCATCAAGTAAGACACAAGCCCTCTGCAAGCTCAGCCGGCGCGACGGAGCAGTGGCTGACAGGCAGACAAACCATCAGCGGTCGCAACGTAAGGCACCTATCACCTGCGCTTGCGACCGCTTTCTGATGGACCTTAATAGCCAATCATCAAGAGAAAGGTAAGAAACCGTGAAGTAAAATAGCCTATTTTGGTCAGTAAAATAGCCTATTTTAGTCGGTAAAATAGCCTATTTTACTTTGACTTCTCTGGCAAATCATTATGCGAAAGCTCAGAAAAGCCATCATGAAGTCATACTAACTGACATAAAAACAAAGAGCTCAGAGGATTTTAGCAACCTCGCATTACTAATAAATCCTCTGAGTTCCTTGTATTCTTGTCTGCTATTACCGCTTCACGGTGATGCCAGTGCGCTCCTTGTGGCCGAACTGCTTGACGAGGACCTTCACGCCGTCGGTCAGCTGGTCGGCAGGAGCCTCGATGCTGACGGTCTTACTCTCGCCCGGGAGCAGGGTGACGTAGCCGTCGCTCATGATGGCAGGCAGGATGCGCTGGCCGTTCTTGGCATTGACCAGCCGCAGGCGGTTGGCAAAGGCCACGGTGCTCGACGCATTAGTCAGCGTGACGCTCATCCGGCCTTCCTTCAGCTCGCCCGCTGACAGCGCTACCTTCAGCTTGGCTTCGGGCAGGGCGAGGAGGTCGCGATAGTCGAGGTCTTGTTCTGCGTTGCGCCAGTAGAAGTTCTCGGAAAGGCATTTGCCGTCGGCATCGTTCAGTTGCAGACGGATGAACTGGATGGGTGTGCTGTCGGTTATCTGATCGAGTTGCAGCACCATGGCTTCGGCATTGTTCGATGCCTCGACGCTTATCGGATGGGGCATGAAGGCACTGTAAATCTCCTTGCCGTTGAGATTGTAGACATGGGCTTCAACCTTGACGTTCTGAAGAGGCTGGGCAGTGGCATTGATGACCTTGACGCTGTTGGTCAGGCAGTTCCACTGCACGTGTTGCGGCTCGCAGGCCTGACGGGCTCCCCAGTAGCAGCCGGTCGGGTCGTAGTAGTAGTCGTAGGTCTGCCATACGAAGGAGGGATAGGCGGGATGGCTCATCCAGATGAGCAGGGCCGAGGCATCGTTCCACATCTTGTCGTTCCAGGCCTCATACATGCCCTTCATGTCTTCCAGGTTGATGAGCTGTGCCTTCTCGCAGAACTCCTCCAGCGAACGTGACTCGCCATAGCGCTCGTTGACCGACTTCTTATAGTCTATCGGGCCGCCGTTCCAGGCCTCTTTGCCGAAGAAGTGACGGTTCCAGACGGTGTTGTCGTCGTGTTCCAGCTGGTCGTCGGTGGGCAGCGGCCACCAGTCTTTCTCAGGGATGAACTCACGCACCGACTCGAATGTCGGGAACGTAGCCATGCCAATCTCCGAGCGGCAGCCGTAGCCATGGTCGAAGCCGTAGGGGTAGGCGGGCTTGTTGAAAGCGAGGTTGGAGGCAGAGGTCTCGAAGTGGTGGCGCGGAGGCATGTCCTTCCACCAGCCACTGCCCGACTTGGCATCCTGATTGGAGCAGGAGGTGTAGAGGCGGTCGTTGGCATCTTCCTCCATGACAATCATGCGCAGGGCCTGGTCGATGTCGGCCACGGGATGGGTCTCGTTGGCACCGCACCACAAGGCTATCGAGGCATGGTTGCGCAGGCGACGCACCTTGTCGCGGGCGTTCGTCTTGAAGGCATCGTGCTCGACGACATCATTGAAGGCCACGTAGAGCCAGAAATCGTTCCATACCATGATGCCGTATTCGTCGCAGTAGTCGTAGAACTCGTCGTCGGTGACGCAGCCTGTCCAGAGGCGTATCATATTATAGTTCATCTCCTTGTGCAGGCGGATGGGCAGCTCATACTGCCGACCGTGCATACGCAGCAGGTATTCGCTCATGCCCCAGTTGCCTCCCTTGACGAAGATGCGCTGGCCGTTGCAATAGAAGGTCAGCACGGGAAAGCCTACGGAGTTCTTCTCGATGCGGTAGTCAAACTTGCGGATGCCGAAGCGGAACGTGCGGCTGTCGCTCTGCTGACCGCCGACAAGACACTCTACCTGACAGCTATAGAGGTTAGGCTCACCATAGCCATTGGGCCACCAGAGACGCGGGTTGCTGAGGGCCATGGCCTCGACGTCGTTTTGCGAAACGCTGACGGTGCGCTTCTCGTGGGGCCGCAGCAGGACTGACTTTTCAAACTTGACACTGCCCGGCATGACGGTGCCTCTGACCACAACGGTCTTCTCCTCGTCGGAGAGGTTGCGCACTTCGGTAGAGAACTGCAGCTCAGCCTTATCGAGCGAAGACAGGTGGGAGCGCATACAAGGATCAACCAACACGGCATCGCCCGACGCAGCAACATAGCAGTTGCCCGTGATGCCTGCCAGTCGGCCGGGCACATAGGGCATCCAGTCCCATCCGGCACCGGCCAGATAGCTGGGACTGCAGGCCACACCGTAAGGGCCTTTGTCGGTGCGCGTCTTCTTCTGGTCGGGGTCGTAGATGAGGACTGCGATGGCATTCTTCCCATTCTTATTATAATAAGGAGTGACATCAAAACGCGAGCGCAGCATGTGACCGCTCACGTCCTTGGTCGACTCTTCCGTGCCGGAAATCTTATGGCCGTTGAACCAGAAGTCGGCATAGCGGTTGGTATTGTCGAAGCAGAGCCAGTAGTGGGTTTGGTTGTTTGATGACGTTCCCTTACCATGTGCCTCAAACTCTGTGCGATACCAATAGGGCTTGCTGTACTTGGTTTCGTCGACACGGTAGATGTTGTCTGCCAGGTCGGGGTTCTCTTCACGCCCGGCATTGACATAGTCGGTGAAGACGACTCCTGGCACCGTGGCCTGGACACCGTCTGTGAAGGTGAAGCCTACGCGCGACACCTCCTGCCCGGAGGCAGGCGACTGATCTTGCGGAGCCACAGCCCATACTACTTGGCCGTCGCTGCTATTCAACGACAGCACTTTCTCTTGTGCCTGTACCGAAAGGCAGGCCAGCAGGCAACACGCGGTTGCCCATATCTTGAGTCTATTCATAGTTTCTATTTCTTTTTCGGCTGTGGGCCGAGGTAGATGTCAAGGGTGCCGCCCTTCACAATATCGCTGTAGTCAATCCACGTGCGGTTGTAGGGCTGGCCGTTGAGTTCCATGCGCTGGATATAGACATTCTCCTTCGACTGGCCGTGGGCTCGGATGGTAAACCCGGTGCCCGTGAAGACAGCCTCATCAAAGACAGGCGACGTAATCTCGAAACGGGTATTTCCCGGACAGGCCTGATGGATGCCGGCAGCCGAGAGCACATACCAGGCAGACATCTGACCGACGTCCTCGTTGCCACAGAGGCCTTCGACCTGATTCTTATACGCATTGGCACAGATGAAGCGCGTCCAATACTGTGTCAGCCAAGGTGCACCGAGCTGGTTGAAGAGATAGGGAACGAAGTGTACTGGCTCGTTGGCATGGTTATAGTAGACATTCCAGAACATATCCTTCGGAGTCTGTTCGAACATCCACTGCAGGTCTTGCAGAACCTTCTTCTTGCCACCCATAAGGGCTACCATGCCCTGCACGTCGTGGGGAACGAACCAACCCTGCTGGAGGGCATTGCTCTCCATGGCACCATACCACTCCTGCAGGCGGCCCTGCTCGGGCCACTCCACCCATGTGCCGTCGGCATTGCGCGGACGGAACCACTTCTTCTGCTTGTCGAACATCACACGCCAGGCCTGACTCTTCTTCAGAAACGCCTGCTCGTCGGCTTTCTTGCCGAGTGCTTTGGCCAGTTGAGCCACGCACCAGTCAGTGTAGGCATACTCCAGCGTGTGGGACAGGCCAAGGGTGCCAGGCGTGAAGCCGAGCTCGTCGTTGCCAAACTTGGCTGAAGAATTCTTGGCATACTGGTAGGCCTTGTCGAGGTCGCAGATGGGCAAACCCTTGGCATGCGCATCGGCCAGCACCGAGATGGCCGGGTTGCCCAGCATGCAGCCTGAATAACTGTTGAGCAACTCCCAGCGTTCAAAGTATTCGCGCCCGCTCTGCTCTGCCATCGAGGTCAGCGAGCCCAGCATGTCGGTCACCAGCTGAGGGTTGATGATGGTCTGCAGGGGGAACTGCGAACGGAAGACATCCCAGCCGCTGAAGATGGTGCGCTTGGTGAAGTCCTTCGTCGACTGATGAATCTTATAGTCGCCGCCCACATAGCGCCCGTCGACATCGGTATAGACACGCGGGTCAATCATCGTGTGATAGAGAGCGGTATAGAAGATAGTGCGCTCGTCGTCGCTGCCGCCCTTGATGATGATGCGGCTAAGCTCACGGTTCCAAGCATCACGAGCCTCATGGCGGACCTGCTCGAAGTTTTTATCTTTCAGCTCGGCATTGTAGTTGCGACGGGCACCGTCAAGGTCGACAAACGAGATGCCAACCTTCAGCTCCACCTGTTCGCCGGGCTCGCTGGCAAACTCAGTAAAGAAGCCGATATGCTTACCCTGCAGCGAGGTCTTGTTGCGGATGACAGCAGCCTTGGCCAGCAGTTGCTGGTAGGAAGCACTGGCCACATCGTCGTTGTGGCGGCTCTGGCCTTCAGGTATATCGGCCGACCAGAAGCCATAGTCCGTGAGGGGACGTGAGAACTCGGCATGGAAGAAGATGGTGTAGAGGGCATGACCCTGTCCGTCACCCCAGCCGCCTCCGTCGGGCGTGCAACGCATCCAGCCCTCGATGGCATGGTCGCCGACAACGCTCACCTGCTCTTCGTCAGCCGTTCCGCCGACCCGGCGGGCAAGGTCAATCTGTATGCGCGACTGCCCATGCTGTGGGAAGGTCATACGATAGACGCCGCCATGCTGTGAGGCTGTAGTCTCAACCTTGATGTCGTAGTCGGTTAGCAAGGCTGAATAGTAGCCGGCGCGAGCCACCTCGCTGGGCTTGTTGTAGTGCGACCGCCAGCCTTGCGCACTGGAGTCTCCCTCCTTACCGGCAAAGGTCTTCAGGGGCCCCGTGGTAGGCATGACAAGGAAGTTACCAAGGTCACCGTTCCATCCGATACCGCTCATCTGCGTGATGGCGAAGCCTTCGATGGTCTTGTGCTCTGAGCTGTAGCCCGAGCCGTTGTCGCCACCGGTGATGGTCTGCGGGCTGACCTGTGTCAGGCCGAAAGGCGTCGTGGCACCAGGAAAGGTCTTGCCCAAGCCGTGATAGGCTCCGGCTGCATCGACATTCGTGCTGGCGCCGATAAAGGGATTGACGTAGTCGGTAGGACGCTGGGCCGATGCCATCAGCCCGACGAGCAACATAGTCAAGAGAATCGTTGTTTTCTTCATAGTCGTGTTGTTAAACGGCAGTATTACTCTACATGAATTACCTCTTCCAACTTCTTCTGCAGGTCTTCCCCCCTGAGGTCGCGGGCCACGATGACACCTTCAGGATTAATCAGCAGATTGGCCGGGATGGCCTGGATGCCATAGATGGCCGATGTGGCATTGTCCCAGCCCTGCAGGTCAGAGAGCTGCGTCCAAGGCATCTCCAGGTCCTTGACAGCCTGCGCCCACATCTCTTTATCGCTGTCATAGGAGACACCGACGACATCGAACCCCTGGTCGTGGTATTTATGATAGGCTGCAACGACGTTGGGCATCTCGGCCCGGCAGGGTCCGCACCACGAAGCCCAGAAGTCTACCAACACCCAACGGCCCTTGCCGGCATACTCGCTGAGCTTATGCAGCTGACCGTCCATGTCAGGCTGCTCGAAGTCGGTAAAGATTGGGCCACTGGATTGCTCGACTTGCTCTTCGGCCACTGGCTCAGAGACAACGTTCTTCACTTGTCCGTTCTTGTCGGAACAGGCGCCGCAGACAATCAGGATGGCGGCGAGCATCCATAACTTCATTGTTTTCATTGTATTTTAATTTTATATGTTCTTACTCCGAAGCGGAGCATCTGCACGGTAAGCCTACCATTGGCAAACGCCGGGTGGCCCGTCTCGTGGCCCTGAAGGTCGACTTCCGTAACGGATGCAACGGGGAAGTCGAGAGCTACCTGATGGGCCTCGGTATCGCCGTCGGCATTGAAGAGGCGCATCAACACGGCACCGTCTTCACCGACCGTCAGCGAGCTGAGCTGATAGCCCGTGCCTTCGAGCGACAGCAGCGAACGACCGGCGGCTCCCTGTCCGGCCATCTGGATGACAGGACGGTTCCACGCCTCACTGATATCGCTGATATGGGCTTCGTCCCAATGTCCGCGGTGGGGCACCAGGGCATAGTGCAACTGCGTCTTTCCGGTTATCTTATGGTCGCGACCCCACAGGCCCATGCCCGAATACTGCACGGTGAGAGCCAGGGGGTAGTCCTTGGCAAAGGAGTAGCTGGTGGTATGGTCGCTGAGCAACGCCAGGCCCGACTTTCCATCGGCCACGTCGACCCACGAATGGATGATGTTATGCCGGATGGCGGTCCAACGGTCGAAGAAGGTGCTGTCGAGGCGGCTCTCACAGACGTCGTAGGGAGCGCTCTTCCACAGCTTCGGCTGCTGCAACGCCGTGGGGAAGAGCACGTTGAGCATGTATTTCGTATTGTAGAACGCAGCCGTCGGGTCGCCCTTCTGGCGCTTGTAATGGTTACCGATGTGCATGTTGCGCTGCCAGTCTACGACGAGGTCAACATCGATTTGCGGCTCATCCTTCAGCAGGGTGAAGGTCTGGGCAAAGGGTGTGCCGGCTATCTCGCCACTGATGCAGAGGCTCTGGACGAAGCCATTATCCTTTACCACCTCGGCCTTGGCCTTGGCTTCAGTGGAGGAACAGAAGCGATGGAAGCGTTCGAAGTAGCCGCGCAGCTCACCGAAGCCGTAGACATTGTCGGCATCCGCCATCTCACGATGCTGCTGCTTGTCGTAGAGCGAGGTCAGCACGCCACCGCGGCTGAGGTCGAAGACAAGGCGATACCGGTCGTTCTCCATCGTTGCACGGCGGTCGGAGAGCTTGATATGCTTTGACTCCTTCGGCTGCTTCACGTCGTCGGCATTGACGACTGTCCATCCGAACGGAGGCAGCTCGACCTGCATGTCTACGACGACGCCATCAGAGCGCCGGCCGGTGACAATGGCGCGACGCGCCTTGCCCGTCGTATTGTAGTAAGCCGTCGGCCCCCCACCCCTCAGCGAGGCAATGACCTTTCCGGCCCGCTCACAGGTCTGGTCGGTCCAGACAGCAATGTTGTCGGCCCAGGTGCCACGGCTATTCAGCCGGTTATAGGGAACAATCCACGAGTCGTGGTGCTGGGCCAGGAGCAGCGTGCGCCAGGCTTCATCAATCGCAGGCTGGTCGGGACGCTGGCCCGTCACGATATAATGCAGGGACGACAGCCGCTCTGCCTCCAAGAGGCGATGCTCGGCATGACGCACCTGCTGGCCGATGCGCTGCATCACCTGCGAGCCCCACACCAGCGCCACCCTGACGTCTTCCTGCGACATCCGGTAGTCGGTGGCCGACGTGGCATCGGCAATGCGCTCGATATAGTCGGTCCAGAGCACATACTCCGAACGCGTATCCTTGCCGAGCCAGGGACCATACTTCCAACCGGCATCCTGATAGCACATGCCCACAGGATGCTTGATGCCCGCCTCACGGCAAGCCCGCAGAAACTCACGCGAGTTCTTCCAGGCCGTGGTCTGCCAGACGGAGTTCTTCTGCAAAGCCTCACAGGCATAGCGGGGCACCGACAACAGGCTGGTGCCGTCAGGGCCAATCCAGTTGACCAGCTCGCCGCCGATGCCCTCGGTATAGCCGCCCCAACACGTGTCAGGACACTTCAGCACACCATGGCGGAAACCCAACTGAGACAACAGCTGGGGCAGACAACTCGTGAAGCAAGGCTCCTCCGAAGAATAAGTCGTGAAGGCCATCGTCGGGAAATGCTCATGCAGCTTCCGCATGCCATATTGGAACTGGCGGATGATGCTCTCGCCAAGGATGTTATAAAGGTAGCCCTGCGCATAGCCCGGGTTAGTATACTCCACCTGCGGACCTACCACCACACGCTGCCAGCGCTCGTAAGCCTCAGGCGTTCGCACACGCACCGAGTCCCACGTCTCAGGCTCTATCTCCAGGCCGATGCGCCAGTCAGGATGCTCAGCAAGCTGATCCATCATGAAATCCGTATACCAGTCCAACGGATAATGACCATAGACGCCGCCATGAAAGCCATCGGCAAAATAAGCCCTCCGGCCATCCTGAGCCGACAGCGACAACACCGCCACCAGCATCGAACAAAACACACAAAAACGCTTCATTATAGTAGGATGTATTATATCTTTCATCAAATCACCTGCAAAGATACAAATTATTAGCCAGCAATAATATCAAGATAGAACCGAAAAAAGTAAAAATCGAACCAAAATACCACAATTATCACATTTCACCACCCATAATTCATAAAAAATTAATACCTTTGCCCACTGACGAGCAAAAAACGACAAAATGAAGAAATACCTCATCGTGAAAGGCTGCGCCGGACTCGGCAACCGACTCATCACCCTCAGCAAAGCCATACAATACGCCCAAAAGACCCAGAGGCAACTCTACGTCGACTGGACCGACGGCATGTTCGCCGACCCAGGAACAAACGCCTTCTACCGGTATTTCCAACTCAGCAGCGACATCGAACATACCCAACAGCCCGACCTCATACTCGAAGCCCTCAGCCAGGGAGCAACAACCTACCCACGAGACATCACACCCAGCGACATACTCGACAACGTATACGACCACTGGCACGTAGTCGGCACACCCCTCGCCACACACCTACCACCCTACCGCATACTCATCTCACAACTCATCCACGGGAAAGCCTCCTCACTCTTCGGACTGCAAGCCTGGCAGCGAAACGAAGACCCACAGACCGGATACCTGCACAACATACGCAACATCTACAGCGAGCACAACTACACCTTCGGAAGCCAGCTCACCCGCAGCAACAGCCGCGACATCGTCATCTTCACCGACTTCCGCCCACTCGTCAGCCTCAACAACATCTTCCGCCACATCAGCCTCAAGCCACAATACCAGAGCCAATACCGCAACTTCGCCCACGAGCACCACCTCACCGAACAAGGCATCGGCCTGCACATACGAGCCACCGACAAGAAACCACACCGGCAGCTCCAGCAACTGCTGCAACACCTCGACCACAAACTGCAAGACAACCCCCAGACCGTCATCTACCTCTCAACCGACAACGCCGACATAGCCAACCAGCTCACCGAGCGCTACCCCCAACGCCTCATCCAATACCCCAAATACCTGCCCACCAACCTCAACGGCCGCGGCATACACCAGTGGGCACTCTACGAAGAAGGATTCGACAAAGCCACCATGTTCGAAGAAGCCCTCGCCGACATGTGGATACTCTCCATGTGCCACGAACTCTACTGGCAAGGCAACTCCTCCTTCTCACAAATCTCCACCATCCTCAAAGCCGACAAGAAAAACATCCACGACTGGCTCCGCCTGTAACCCCCATTCCCCCACTCCCCCATTCCCCCCACTCCCGCACCCCGTCACCCACATCCTTTCTCCCACTCCCTTCCCCCTACACCCATTCTCCCCATTCCCCTCGCTGGTGAAAGGCAGAGTCCCCGCCCATTTCCCCGTCTCCCCATTCCCCTCGCTGGTGAAAGGATGGTTTCCCCCGTCATTCTCCCGTCTCGTGCCGCCACGAACCCTTTCTTTTTCCCGTCCCCCACCCCATCCCAAAGAGAAACCTCAACTGCCGCACAATCAGAAAAAGCTAAGCCTTCAAACAGTCAAAGGCAACACCTCTAAAAAAGAACGGTAAGCATTCTTCAAGTAAAATCGCCGAATTTGAAAAGTAAAATCGCCGATTTTGGTCACCAATTTCGCCGATTTTGGTCGGTAAAATCGCCGATTTTACTTTCACGTTGACAACCAATCACATACAGAATCCCCACCCTTGGCGAAGGACGGCCCCACGTTGGTGAAGGCCTGCCACCCCGCCCGTTCCTTCCCTGGCCCCCCGGCCTTTATTTCTCTGGCACCAAAAAAGCCAATTATAAAAAACAAAAGCCCAAGGACATTATTTTTCGACAAAAAAGAATTGAATTACAAATTATTTTGTATCTTTGCACTTGTATCTGCTTGTTGTGGCTGTGATGTCATTTGAGGATGATGGAGCCAATAGGCAGAGCACTACATATTAGAAGGCGTTACTGACGCTTTGTTTTTGGACTCTTCGAACTACCACAATCGAAATAGCAATCCAAGACAAATGCCGGGGTAACTTCACGGAGCGTATCATATACTCTCCGTAGTGTGCTGTGAGGGTGCTTTTGTCACCCTCTTAAGCACACTTTACGGGTGTCTATATACCTCAACGTGGGTGTTTACTCTGTTTGTTCTTTTGCTATTGGCTGTGGTAGGCCAGAAGAGTGGAGCAAGCAGATGTTAAGCACCCGCATTTTTATATGTAGATAGCTGATTGAACAAATACGCAGGTTTGGTGCTTACCTGTATTATATAAGAAGCACCCATGATTCAAGTTGCCCAGCAAGACTTCTTTACTCCAACAAACAGGCTGTTGGAAAAAGAAACCGTAAACAAAGAAAATGCTATTCGCAGCATAGTAAGAAGTGCCGTGAAGGCATATGCAAATGGTTTCTCTACCCGCCATCTATCTGAACTTAACGATGAGAATGGAGTAATAAACATGAAAATTCATAATGTGTTTATTTCCGTTCTAGGCAAAGAAATCCAATATTATTCGGCTCTTGCCCGCTCACTTGACAGCTCCTTGGGTAATATGCTCGAAGGGCTAGCTATCAGTATCGCAGAACTAAACTACTTAGTAAGCCAACATGTAGAAGGTACTTTATACCAAGAGCAAACTGATTATATAGCAGAACTATTAGAACAATATAAACGCAGCGAAAACAGGAGGATTCCCAAAATTGAAGATTACAAGGGAATTACAAGACTGAAAGGTGAGGCCAGCACTAAACGGCATGAGAGTGACTACTATCTATTGGATGAAGAAACCGGAATGCATTATCTAATAGAACTTAAAATCGGAGGAGATTTGGATAATAAGAAGGCCCGCTCTGAAAAAGAGGCTCTATTAGAACAATATTGTATTCTCACTAATAGATTAGGAGAAGAGAATGTCAAAATTCTATTCGCGACTGCATATAACAGATATGGAGAAGGGAAACCATGGACCCAAGGCCGAGTACTTCAATTCTTTTCCCGCCAAGAATTGTGCATAAGCCGAGATTTTTGGAATCTAATTTGCAAATCCGACAAAGGCTATGATATCGTAATTGATGAATACACAAAAGATGCCCACTATATCAATGAGGCATTGAACGAAATAAAAGAAGCTTATTTACCCAATGAACTATGAAAGACCCTAATTGGAAAAAGTGTATTCTGAGAGCTGATAGTCGAGATGTTATAAAACAGATTCCAGACTCTTCAATTGATTTCATCTTAACAGACCCCCCATATAACCTTGGACAACATTCCACAGGAAACATACCATTGCCTGGAAGGTCGGCAATCAACAACAATGTTGCAGAATGGGATCTAATAGATTTTGTTCCAGAAGAATGGGCAAATGAATTTATAAGGATTCTGAAACCAACTGGGAATCTTTTCATTTTTACTTCTTACAATCAACTCGGAAGATGGTATAACAGCCTGGATCATAAATTTGACACCACAAACTTTATGATTTGGCACAAGACCAATCCTGCACCAAAGATATTTAAAGCCGGTTTTCTGAATAGCTGTGAAATGATATTTACATGTTGGAACAGAAAGCACACATGGAACTTTATTTCACAATCAGAGATGCATAACTTTATAGAAAGCCCCATATGCATGAAACCTGAAAGGCTAAACAAGCCAAAGCATCCGACACAGAAACCTGTTGCCGTCTTGAAGAAACTAATAGAGATAGCTTCAAATGAAAACGATATCATTTTTGACCCTTTTATGGGAGTCGGGTCTACTGGTGTTGCAGCTTTGACACTCAACAGAAGATTTATAGGCGTGGAAATTGACAAGACATATTATGAGGCGGCAAAGCAAAGGATAGAGGACACCCTATCAACAGGGGCTCAGCTCTCACATAATAAGAAAGCATACCAACCTTTAGAACAAGAAAACAGAAAAGATATGGCACACGAACCTCAAGCAAAGCAAAAGTCTATCATCCAAGAATTAAACATGTTTTTCGATATAGAAGAATCCCCTTTTAACGATATCCAAGAGGATATAGGAACAGGACTATCCCCTATAATTAAATGGCCTGGAGGAAAGGAAAAAGAATTGAAATACATTCTGCCAAATGCACCACGTTTTAAACGATTCATTGAACCATTCGTAGGCGGCGGGGCAGTATTTATGGGTATTAGAGCAGAGGAGTATCTTATAAATGATTTTTCCGAAGAGTTGATTGAACTATATCATTCCATCGAAACATCGGACAAAGATTTTTTCCAATATGTCGAAAAGATAAATGATTCTTGGATAAGGTCTGCAGATTTCCTGAAAAATAATTCTCAACTTATTGAAACTTATATCGGATATAGGAATGAACAAATTGGAAAAGGCGAACTGCAAGAGTTTATTCATTTATTCTGTAAGAATAAAAGGCAGTGTATCCTAGATATTATTGGCAAAGAGTTTTCATCACTACCATGTGCCTTATTAAAGGAAATGGAAACAAATATGTTCAGGAAGATGGTACGCATGCATAAATTGGAAATGGAGAAGCACATATTACCTAATAGTGATTTAGATGATAATATTGAAGCGGCCATCAAGAGTGCTATCTATATGAATTTCCGCTATCTCTATAATAATAAGGAGATTGCTAAAGAGAATCCTAAACTACATTGTGCTTTGTTCTTTTTTATACGTAATTATGCCTATAGCGCCATGTTTAGATATAGTTCGAAAGGAGATTTCAACGTTCCCTATGGAGGAATTGCGTATAACAAGAAACAACTAAAAAAGAAACTTGAATATTACAAGTCAACAGAATTGCTTAATCACTTCAAGAAAACAAAAATATTTAATCTCGACTTCGAAGACTTCTTACGGAAGATAAACACAAAGAAAAGTGATTTTATCTTCTTAGACCCGCCCTACGACAGTGAATTCAACACTTATGCTATGAATAGTTTTACCAAAGAAGACCAAAAGCGATTAGCTAATTATTTAATTAATGAGTGTAAGGCAAAGTGGATGATGATAATAAAGAATACCGATTTCATATTAAGCTTATATGATAAAGATGGTATCAAAATACAAACCTTTGACAAAGAATATGTAGTCAGCTTTATGAATAGGAATGACAGAAAGGTAACCCATTTATTAATAACAAATTACTAAAGAATGAAGGATTAATCTGTCAAAGAGTAATATAGACAAGGTGAGGGGCTGCCCGAATGGTAGCCCCTCACTGTTCACATCTATTTATCAAATAGCAACTGTCAATCTATGCTTATCTCCTGAGGCTCTGTGGTTGGGCCTTCGACGGTGAGGATGCCGTTGTCGTCAATCATCAGACGGTCAATGAAGACAACCCGCTCATCGGGATTGTCTGACATGCGACCATGATAGACACAATATCGATTACCGTCGGGCATGGTCAGAACCATGTTATGGCCTGTTCCCATCACACGGCCGCCACGGCTCACGTTCTCTTCGAGGACGGGATTGTTCATGGCCTTGGTGAAGGGACCAAGGGGATTGTCAGCAGTGGCGTAGCCTACAGCGTAGTAACGGCCCTGATAGCAGTTGGCACTATACATGATGTAATAGGTATCTCCCTCGCGGAAGAGGAAGCTGCCTTCCGTCCAACGACGGCCTACTTCACCGTGTGTGGCGCTCCGACTCTCCCACTCGCTCTGCACATCTGAGAGCTGGGTAGGGGGACTGAGCAGAAGTGTGGGCTCGCCAATGATACCGCTGAAATCGGGCTTCAGTTCTACGCCGTACACCCAACTTTCCTCTATCTCGGGGAAGCTGCCTGCAGCACGGAGGCTGTCGGCTATCTCACTCTCCACACTGTGTTTGTAGCAGCAACGGCTGAAGTAGAGGTAGCACCGGCCATTGGCATCGTCAAAATAGACGTTGGCATCTATAACAGGATAGTCGGGGGTAAACAGTGGACGGTTGTAGAGGTCGCAGAAAGGACCTGTCGGAGTGTCGCTCACTGCCACGCCAATTCTGAAGATTTCTGCCTCGTTGGTGGGATTGTTACGATCGTTGGCACTGTAGAAGAGATAGTATTTCCCATTGCGCTCATAGACCTCGGGAGCCCAGAAGCAGTCCTTGTTCCACTGTGTGTCGCTGCCGCCTTTGTATATCTGTCCGCATGAATCCCATTGCTGGAGGTCATCGCTCACGAAGGCCTCGAAGCCATCGCTCAGGGAGGTGCCGTACATGTAGTAGCGTCCGTCGCTGGCATGCAGCAGGAATGGGTCGCCCAACTTGAGCGGGATAGGGTTGGTGACGGTGCTGACCGTGGTTGAGGGTTCCTTTTTCGTGTTGCACGAAAGAATACAGGTGCACAGGAGTGCAAATAGAAATAGCTTTTTCATCATCATTGGACTAAATTGTTGTATCGTTCTGCAGGTGCAAAGATAATAACTTTCCGTGAAAGTAAGCCCTGTTTTGCAAAAAAACGCGCAAAACCCGCGACTGCTTTCTGCTTTTGGTATTCAGAAGCCACGCTGATAAGGATCCATGGCATTTCGGTTTTGTCATTATTCTATTTGCCCTATGAATAAAAAAAGAGGGGTAATGTGGTGAAACGCCAGATAAAAAGATTGCTCCCGGTTCTTTTGGAACTGGGAGCAATCTTCGTTTGTATTAAGATTGAAATCTTCTTTATTCTTCTGCCTTGGCCTCTTCGGCGGCGGGAGCTTCTTCAGCGGCAGGTGCCTCTTCAGCTGCAGGTTCAACAACGGGGGCTTCTGCCTTCGGAGCGGCCTTGCGGCTGCGGCGAGTCTTCTTGGCTGCCTTGGCTTCCTTTGCCATGTTCTCGTCGAAGTCTACGAGCTCAATGAATGCCATGTCGGAACCATCGCCGAGACGGCTGCCGAGTTTGATGATGCGGGTGTAGCCACCGGGACGATCGCCCACTTTGGGAGCAACGACTCCGAAGAGTTCCTTGATGGCTTCCTTGTTCTGCAGGTAGCTGAACACTACGCGGCGAGAATTGGTACTATCTTCCTTGGCCTTCGTGATGAGGGGTTCTGCATACTTCTTGAGTGCCTTTGCCTTGGCGAGGGTCGTAGTGATTCTTTTGTGCAT
>CAMHUI010000007.1 GCA_946188345.1 uncultured Prevotellaceae bacterium
CCATGCCGTCTTCCGTCACATAACATTCGCCGTGCTCGTAGGGATTGAGCGTACCTGGGTCGATGTTGATGTACGGGTCGAACTTTTGGATGGTGATTTTGTAGCCGCGTGCTTGCATCAGTTTGCCGATGCTGGCGGAGATGATGCCTTTCCCTAACGAGGAGACGACACCGCCCGTGACGAAAATATACTTTGTCTGCATCATATATATATTGTAATAAATGTTATTCTGGGCATAATCCCTCTCCGCCATCGTCCGAGGGCGGAGAGGGGGATACCTGGCGAAGATTAAGGCTGCAGCGTGAAACCGAAAACCAGGTATGCCTTCTGTGAACAAGGGTTGCCCGTCAGCTGTCCGAAGATGGGGATGGAGAACGAGTCGGTCACCCGTATGTCCTTCGTCGCCCGCAACGAGAGGTTGGTGACGGCGAAGCCATTGGTGCCATATGTGGTCGTCGCGTAGGGGACGGCACCGACCGTGGCAGTCCAGTCTACCGTGGCGAGGCGGAAGGGGACGCTGGCCTCCATGTAGCTGCTGTAGGCCCGCTTGCTGCTTTTGTTGGTTCCGTCGTTGCCGGCGAAGTTGGTGTACCACTGCAGGGCCACGGAACCGAAGTCGTAACCGATGTTGGCTTCGAACAGATGGTTGGTGCCGTGGGCATCGAACTTGAAGTAACGTGCGTCGGGGTCGAGTCCCTCTGAGAACCAGTAGTCGGTGATGCCGATATTCAGACCGCCGATGGTGTAGCCAAGCGTCAGGTCGAACTCCTTCACGTCATCCTTGTTCGACAGTCCATACGAGCCCCAAGCGGTCAGGCTCAGTCCTTTGTAGCCCACGCCAAGTGTCGGCTGCACGGCCACGTCGCCCAACTCCAGGCCGCGCCAGACGTATTTGCTCACGAAGTCGGCGCTGACGGTGGATTCTATGGTGTTCTGTGCATGGGTGGTCGCGACGGCGACCAGACCCATGGCAAACAATACTGTCTTTTTCATCATTGCATTCTTACATTCTTGCATTTTTACATTCTTACATTTTAATTATAGCAGCTCTCTCCGTGCTCATAAATGTCGAGACCTTCCTCCTCGATGCGGGCTCCGACGCGCAGCCCATGCAGTCGCTTGATGCCGAAGAACAGGGCAAAACCGCAGGCGGCAGCCCAGAGGTCGATGACGAGGATGCCGAACAGCTCGGCTCCGAAGAAGCCCCAGCCGTGGCCGTAGAAGACTCCGTTGTCGACCGCGAACAGACCCGTCATGAGTGTGCCGAGGATGCCGCAGACACCATGAACGCTGCTGGCACCGACCGGGTCGTCGATATGCAGGCGATGGTCGATGAACTCGATGCTATAGACGAGCGCCACGCCGCAGACCAGTCCGATGACGACCGCCCCGAGGGGCGACACGAGGTCGCAGCCGGCGGTGATGCCCACCAGACCGGCCAGCACGCCGTTGAGGGTCAGCGAGAGCGACGGCTTGCCGTACTTCATCCACGTGAGGAACAGCGTGGCCAAGCCTCCGCTTGCAGCGGCGAGGTTGGTGGTCAGGAAGACGTGCGAAATGGCTGAGCGATTCACCTCGCCCGAGGCTGCCAGCTGTGAACCGGGGTTGAAGCCGAACCAGCCGAGCCAGAGGATGAACACACCCAGCGAGGCCAGCATCAGATTGTGGCCGGGAATAGCCCGGCTCTTGCCCTCGCTGCTGTACTTGCCGATGCGTGGCCCGAGGGCCAGGGCACCGATGAGGGCCAGCACGCCGCCCACGCTGTGGACGATGGCCGAACCGGCAAAGTCGTGGAACACGTCGCCGAACGTCTGCATCATGACCCCGTCGGCAGCATCGTCGCAGAGCCAGCCGCCGCCCCACGTCCAATGGCCCTCAATGGGGTAGATAAACAGCGAGATGGCCGCACTGTAGACGAGATACATTGAGAACTTTGTGCGCTCGGCCATGGCACCACTGACAATCGTGGCCGATGTGGCACAGAAGACCGTCTCGAACATCAGGAAGCCCTCAACGGGCAGGTCGCCGCTGTAGAAACTCAGGTCGCCCCAGTTGGGTGCCCCGATGAAGCCGGCCCCGCCGGAGCCGAACATGAATCCAAAACCAATAAAGAAGAACAGCAGGGAGCCGAACATGAAGTCGACGAGGTTCTTCATCAGGATGTTGGCCGTGTTCTTCGACCGCGTAAATCCTGCTTCACAGAGCGCAAAACCGGGCTGCATCCAGAAAACTAGCATGGCTGCCAATAGCATCCATACGGTATCAAGTGATAAGTTGTCCATACCGAAAAATCTTTTTATTTTTTATCTCTTAAAACAATGTCACCATGCTCACCGGTTCGGATGGACCATGTGTCGATGATGTCGCTCACAAATATGCGTCCGTCGCCAATCTCGCCTGTTCGGGCCACTTCCAGAATGACCTTCACTGTCGGGTCGACGAACTGGTCGCGGCAAACGATGGTCAGCGCCACGCGTTCAATAACGTCGGTGGAATACTGCACGCCACGGTAGATGCGCTCCTCGCGGCTCTGTCCGATGCCGTGGACGTTGTGATACTCAAACCAGTTGATGTCCGATTGCAGCAAGGCTTCCTTCACATCCTCGAACTTGGTCTTGCGGATGATGGCTTCTATCCTTTTCATACCTTTTTACCTTAATTAATACACTGTCGTTACATTCTGAAAGCTTTCGGCGGCAAAGGTACGACAATTTGTCGGAAACGGCTGAATATTGTTTTCTTTTTAATCTATTGGAATGGAAGGTTGTAACAAAACAGAATATTTTGATGCTTATTAGTTATAATCTGTAAGTATCAACATCAAATTAGTTTCTAATTGGTAGTTTAATTGGTGTTTCTGATTAAAACTGACACAATATCGGAAGGCCAATCGACAAAATGCACTAACTTTGCATCCGAAAAGAGTGAATGGGCAGTCGCCCCATAATTTGGGATAATATGAATAAGGTAAAAAGAACAGGCGATGAGCCTTGCCAGCCAACACGAGGGCTCTATCAGGAGGCTTACGAGCACGACGCGTGCGGCGTGGGCATGATTGTCAATATTCACGGAAACAAAAGCCACCAGTTGGTGGACGACGCACTGCGCGTGCTGGAAAATATGCGCCATCGGGGGGCTGAGGTGGGCCGCGACGGCGACGGTGCCGGCATCATGCTGCAGATTCCCCACGAGTTCATCCTGCTGCAGGGCATCCCCGTGCCCGAGAAGGGTAAATATGGCACGGGGCTGGTATTCCTGCCCAAGGACGTGAAGGCGCAGCAGGAGATTCTTTCGGTGATGATAGAGGAGACGGAGCGCGAGGGCTTGCAACTGATGCACCTGCGCACGGTGCCCACCAAAGGAGACTGCCTGGGCGAGCGGGCCCTCGCGACCGAACCTGCCATCAAGCAGATGTTTGTCACGGGTGTGTCTGACGATAAGCTGGAGTCGTTCGCTCGTACATTATATATAATAAGAAAACGAATCGAGAAACGCATCGACAATAAGGACTTCTACATCTGCTCGCTGAGCAACACCAGCATCGTCTACAAGGGCATGTTGTCGTCGATGCAGGTGCGACAGTACTTCCCCGACCTGACCAACCCTTACTTTACGAGCGGTCTGGCCCTGGTGCATTCGCGATTCTCCACCAACACATTCCCTACGTGGTCGCTGGCACAGCCTTTCAGACTGCTCGCCCACAACGGCGAGATCAACACCATTCGCGGCAACCGCGGATGGATGCAGGCTCGTGAGTCGGTGCTCTCGGGCGGTGCTCTCGGCGACGTGGGGGCCCTCTCGCCCATCGTGCAGCCGGGCATGTCCGACTCGGCCTCGCTCGACAATGTACTGGAGTTTCTGGTCATGTCGGGACTGTCGCTGCCTCACGCCATGTCGGTGCTGGTGCCTGAGAGCTTTAACGACAAGAATCCCATCCCGGAAGACCTGAAGGCTTTCTACGAATACCATTCCATCCTGATGGAACCATGGGACGGCCCAGCGGCCCTGTTGTTCAGCGACGGACGCTTTGCCGGCGGCATGCTCGACCGCAACGGTCTGCGACCAGCCCGCTACACCATCACCAAGAGCGACACGATGATCGTGGCATCCGAGGTGGGTGTCATCGACTTCGACCCGACAGACATTGCCGAGAAGGGACGTCTGCAGCCAGGCAAGATACTGCTCATCGACACGCAGGAAGGGCGCATCTACTACGATGGCGAAATCAAACAGCAACTGGCTGCCGGGCACCCCTACCGTCAATGGCTGTCGACCAACTGCATCCAGCTCGAGAAACTGAAGTCGGGGCGGCACGTAGAGAACGGCGTCGACCATCTCCTGCAGAAGGAAATCCTGTTCGGCTACGGGACCGAGGACATCGAATCGACCATTATTCCGATGGCCGTGAGCGGACAGGAACCGACGGCGTCGATGGGCAACGACACGCCGTTGGCCGTACTCTCCGACCGACCGCAGGTCTTCTTCAATTATTTCCGCCAGCAGTTTGCACAAGTCACTAACCCCGCCATCGATGCCATCCGTGAGGAGCTGGTGATGAGTCTGACGGAGTATATCGGGCGCGTGGGCTCCGGCATTCTGACGCCTGATGAGTCGAACTGCAAGATGGTGCGACTGACGCATCCCATCCTGAACAACACGCAGCTGGACATTCTCTGTAATATCCGCTATAAGGGGTTTAATACGATAAAACTGAGATTGGCCTACCCTCAACCGCTCCCAAAGGGAGGAGAGTCTGATTACCAACAAGCGGGTGAAAACTTGCGGATGGCAATCGACAAACTCTGTAAGGATGCCGAGCAAGCTGTGGACGATGGTTATAACTATATTATCTTAACGGATAAGGAAACTGGAAACATCCCACTGGAGGATGGGGCAGGGTGGGCCTTCATCCCCTCGCTGCTCGCCGTCTCGGCCGTCCATCACTACCTGATTTCGGTCGGCAAGCGCGTGCAGACCGCCCTCATCGTCGAAAGCGGCGAGATTCGTGAGACCATGCACGCAGCCCTGCTCTTAGGCTACGGCGCCTCCGCCCTGTGCCCATACATGACCTTTGCCATCCTGGACGACTTAGTGAAACTCCATAAAATACAGGAGGACTATGCAACGGCTGAGGGAAACTACGTCAAGGCTGTGAAGAAGGGACTCTTCAAAATCATGGCAAAGATGGGCATCTCGACCATCCGTTCCTATCGCGGCGCAAAGATATTCGAGAGCATCGGACTCTCGGAGACGCTGCTCAAGACGTACTTCGGTACGGAGGTGAGCACCGTGGGCGGCATCGGTCTGGAGAAGATTGCTGCCGACGCCATCGCAAGACATCAGGCCGCCTATGGTCCCGATTGTCGTGAAAATAACGCAACAGACAAGACCTGCCTGCCGAACCAGGGGCTGTTTCGATGGCGCAAGGACGGCATACGCCATGCCTGGACACCCGAAGTCATTGCCACGCTACAGTTGGCTTGCCGGACGGGCAACTATATGAAGTTCAAGGAGTTTAGCCGACTGGCTGACGGGAGAGCGTCTGCGATTTTCATCCGCGACTTCCTCGGATTCAAGCGTCAGCCCATCAGCATTGACGAGGTGGAGCCTGTCAGCAAGATCGTGAAACATTTCGTGGCCGGTGCCATGTCGTTCGGTGCGCTTAGTAAGGAGGCCCATGAGGCCATCTGCCTGGCAATGAACGAGCTGGGAGCACGCAGCAACACGGGTGAGGGCGGCGAGGATGCCGAGCGTTTCCATGCGGCGGTCGACGGTGTCTCGCTCTCGAGCAAGACGAAGCAGGTGGCCAGCGGACGCTTCGGCGTGACCATGGAATATCTGGTCAGCGCTGAGGAGATTCAGATAAAGGTGGCACAAGGCGCCAAGCCAGGCGAGGGCGGTCAGTTGCCCGGCTTCAAGGTGAACGAGGTGATTGCCAAGACACGCCATTCGATTCCTGGCATCAGTCTCATCTCGCCGCCGCCGCATCATGATATTTATTCGATTGAGGACTTGGCACAGCTCATCTTCGACATGAAGAATGTCAACCCGACGGCTGCCGTCTCGGTGAAACTCGTGGCCGAGAGCGGCGTGGGAACCATCGCAGCCGGTGTGGCGAAGGCCAAGGCCGACCTCATCGTCATCTCAGGTGCTGAGGGCGGCACGGGGGCTTCGCCTGCTTCGAGCATGCGCTTTGCCGGCATCTCGCCCGAGATAGGGCTGAGCGAGACGCAGCAGACGCTCGTCCGCAATGGTCTGCGAGGCAATGTCCGTCTGCAGGTGGATGGCCAACTGAAGACGGGTCGCGACGTGGTGTTGATGGCTCTCCTTGGTGCAGAGGAGTTTGGGTTCGGCACGGCTGCCTTGATTGTCTTGGGCTGTGTGATGATGCGCAAGTGCAATCTGAACACCTGTCCGATGGGCGTGGCTACGCAGGATCCCGAACTGCGTCGGCATTTTATGGGTCGGCATCAGTATCTGGTGAACTATTTCACATTCCTGGCTCAGGAGGTGCGCGAATACCTCGCCGAGATGGGAGCCAGGCGTCTGAACGACATCGTCGGTCATACGGAGCTCATTGAGACGAAAGATTCGGTGCTCGACTTCAGACGGCTCTTGCACAAGGAGGAGGGCACGCTGCATTTCACTGGCGACATCCGTCGTCCCAGCGTTCCCCTCGGTATGCAGGACGCTGTGCTCGACCAGCAGATGATTGCCGCTGCAGCGAAGTCGTTAGAGAGCGGCGAGGAGGTCTGCCTCGACTACGCAATCAGGAATACCGACCGCGCCGTAGGGGCTATGCTCTCAGGCGTGATAGCCAAACACTACGGTCTGGCGGGTCTGCCGGACGACACCATCAGCGTTAAGTTCAAAGGGGCGGCCGGACAGTCGTTCGGAGCATTCCTCGAACATGGCATCAGCTTCAAACTCGAGGGCGAGACCAATGACTACTTTGCCAAAGGGCTCAGCGGCGGCCGCATCGCCATCCTGCCGCCGACACGCGTGAACTATGCTGCGGAGGACAATATCATCGCCGGTAATACAGGCCTCTACGGCGCCACGAGCGGCCAGCTCTACATCAACGGCAGGGTGGGTGAGCGTTTCGGGGTGCGCAACAGTGGCGCTATTGCCGTCGTCGAGGGCGCCGGCGACCACTGCTGCGAGTACATGACGGGCGGACGTGTGGTCGTGCTGGGCGAGACGGGCCGCAACTTCGCCGCGGGCATGTCGGGCGGCGTGGCCTATGTCTGGGACAAGCACCACAGGTTCGACTACTTCTGCAATATGGATATGGTGGAGATTAACCTCGTGGAAGATAGTGTTGCGCGAAAGGAGCTGCATGAACTCGTCCGCCAGCACTACCTCTACACCGGCTCTAAGCTGGCCCGGCAGATGCTCGATGACTGGCAGCACTACATAGAAGACTTCATTCAAGTCGTCCCCATCGAGTATAAGCGGGTCTTGCAGGAGGAACAGATGAACAAACTGAAACAGAAAATAGCTGACATGCAAAGAGATTATTGATGATGGGAAATCCGAAAGCATTCTTGGAGATACACCGGCAGGAGGCCGGCTATCGTCCGATTCATGATAGAATTCACGACTTCGGTGAGGTGGAACAGACACTGAACACCCGCGAACGCAAGTTGCAGGCATCACGCTGCATGGATTGCGGCGTCCCATTCTGCCATTGGGCTTGTCCATTAGGCAATAAACCGCCTGAGTGGAACGACGTGCTCTACAAAGGAGAATGGGAACTGGCTTACAGACTGCTCAATGCGACGAACCCCTTCCCAGAGTTCACGGGGCGCATCTGTCCGGCCCTGTGCGAGAAGGCTTGCGTGCTGAATCTTTACAACCATGAGCCCACGACCAACCGCGAGAACGAGGCTGCCATCACCGAAGGCGCCTTCCGCGAGGGGTATATTCAGCCACGGTTGCCTGTCCGTAACGGTAAGAGCGTCGCTGTCATCGGTGCCGGGCCCGCCGGTCTGGCTGCTGCCGACGCCCTCAACCAAATGGGCTACAGCGTCAACGTCTTCGACAAGAACGAAGCCGCAGGTGGCTTGTTGCGCTATGGCATCCCCAACTTCAAACTCAACAAGGCCATCATCGACCGCCGCATCCGGCTCATGGAGCAGGAAGGCATCGAGTTCCACTACGGTGAGGCTGTCGAGTATAATGCCGTATCATTGCAGCTAAGAGGTCAATACGACGCCGTCGTCGTTGCCACCGGCACACCGACAGCCCGCAACCTCAGCATCCCCGGCCGCGAGCTGAAGGGGGTTCACTTCGCTCTCGAACTGCTCTCGCAGCAGAACCGCGTACTGGCCGGTGCCGAATACAGCAAGGAGGAGCGCATCACGGCCAAAGGAAAAGACGTGCTGGTCATTGGTGGCGGCGACACGGGCAGCGACTGCATCGGCACGGCCCACCGACAGGGCTGCAGAAGTGTCACGCAGATTGAAATCATGCCCAAACCCGTTGAGGGGCTCGTCGATCCGCTGAACCCCTGGCCCAACTATCCGCGCACGCTGAAGACCACAAGTAGCCACGAGGAAGGCTGCACCCGCCGTTGGAACATCAACACGCTGGAGTTTATCGGTAAGGACGGCAGACTGACGGGTGTCCGCGTGCAGGAAATCGACTGGCAGCCGAATCCTGACGGGGGGCGTCCGAAGATGGTAGCCAAGGGTGAGCCTGAAGTGCTGAAAGCAGAACTCGTGCTGTTGGCCATGGGATTTCTAAAGCCTGACCTTCCAGCGTATCCCGAGAACGTCTTCGTCTGCGGCGATGCCGCCAGCGGTGCCAGTCTTGTTGTCAGGGCTATGGCCAGCGGCATTCAGACTGCTGCCCGTGTCCATGCCAGTCTCAGTAAGCAATAAAACATCCATTATTAAAAACGTTAGCAATATGTCAAACTTAAGATTTCAGGTCGTCGGCGAGGCTTTCGCAAAGAAGCCGCTCGACGTCAGTGCACCGGAGGAGAGACCTTGTGATTACTTCGGCAAGAAGGTCTTCAACCGCAAGAAAATGTACAAGTATCTGCCGAAGGACGTCTATGCCAAGATGGTCGACGTCATCGACCGCGGCGCCCGGCTCGACCGCGACGTGGCCGACCAGGTGGCTGCCGGCATGAGGCAGTGGGCGCAGGAGATGGGCGCCACGCACTACACCCACTGGTTTCAGCCCCTGACCGAAGGCACGGCCGAGAAGCACGACGCGTTCATCGAACATGACGGGAAGGGCGGCATGGTCGAGGAGTTCAGCGGCAAGTTGCTCGTTCAGCAGGAGCCTGACGCCTCCAGCTTTCCCAGCGGCGGCATCCGCTCCACGTTCGAGGCCCGCGGCTATTCGGCCTGGGACCCCACCAGTCCTGTCTTCATCATCGACAACGCGCTCTGCATCCCCACAGTCTTTATATCCTATAGCGGCGAGTCGCTCGACTATAAGGCTCCGCTGCTGCGCGCCCTGAAGGCCGTCAGCCAGGCGGCCACCGACGTCTGTCACTACTTCTATCCCGAGGTGAAGAAGGTGGTGGCCAACCTGGGGTGGGAGCAGGAGTATTTCCTCGTCGACGAGGGCCTCTACTCGGCCCGCCCCGACCTGCTGCTGACCGGTCGCACCCTGATGGGCCACGACTCGGCCAAGAACCAGCAGATGGACGACCACTACTTCGGTGCCATTCCGGAGCGGGTGGCGGCCTTCATGAAGGATCTTGAAATCCAGGCCTTGGAACTCGGCATCCCCTGCAAGACGCGCCACAACGAGGTGGCCCCCAACCAGTTTGAGGTGGCGCCCATCTTCGAGGAGTGCAACCTGGCCGTCGACCACAACATGCTGCTCATGTCGCTCATGCGGCGCGTGGCCCGCAAGCATGGTTTCCGGGCACTGCTCCACGAGAAGCCTTTCGCCGGCATCAACGGCTCTGGCAAGCACAACAACTGGAGCCTGTCGACCGACACGGGCGTACTGCTCCATGCCCCGGGCAGGACGTCGGCCGACAAGGGCGCGGCGGCCACTGAGAACCTGCGCTTCGCTGTCTTCATCGTCGAGACCCTCATGGGCGTCTGTCGGCACAACGGACTCATCAAGGCCAGCATCATGTCGGCCTCGAATGCTCACCGGCTGGGCGCCAACGAGGCGCCACCAGCCATCATCTCGTCGTTCCTCGGCAAACAGGTGTCTGAACTCCTCGACCACATCGAGAAGGCCGACGTCTCCGACATCCTCGCCATGGCCGGCAAGCAGGGACTGAAGATGGATATTCCCGAGATTCCCGAACTCTTCATCGACAACACCGACCGCAACCGCACGTCGCCCTTCGCCTTCACCGGCAACCGATTTGAGTTCCGCGCCGTAGGCTCCGAGGCCAACTGCGCCTCAGCCATGATTGCCCTCAACAGTGCGGTGGCCGAAGCCTTGGTGGAGTTCAAGAAGCGAGTGGATGCCCGCATCCCTGAGTTCGAGAAGAAACTGGCAGGCACAGAACACAGCGCCGTGTTCCACGCCATCATCGACATCCTCCGCGAGGACATCAAGGTGTGCAAGCCCATCCGCTTCGATGGCAACGGCTACAGCGACGCGTGGAAGGCAGAAGCCGCCAAGCGTGGACTAGACACAGAAACTTCCTGCCCCGTCATCTTCGAGCGTTATCTCGACGAGGACAGCATCCGTATGTTCGAGAGCCTCGGTGTGATGACAAAGAAGGAACTGGAGGCTCGCAACGAAGTGAAGTGGGAAACCTACACCAAGAAGATTCAGATTGAAGCTCGTGTGCTAGGCGACCTCTCCATGAACCACATCATCCCCATTGCCACCAGCTATCAGAGCCAGCTCCTAAGAAACGTTGAGCGCATGTCGGGCGTATTCCCGAAGGAGAAGGCCAGCCAGCTGAATGTGCGCAACCTTAAGCTCATCGAGGAGATAGCAGAGCGCACAGCCACCATCGAAACACAGGTGGAGGAGCTTGTCAAGGTCCGCAAGGTTGCCAACAAGATTGCAGACGAGCACCAGAAAGCCATCGCCTACCACGACACCATCGCCCCGATGTTCGACAAGATTCGCTACCAGATAGACAAGCTCGAACTCATCGTTGACGACGGCCTCTGGCCTCTGCCCAAGTACCGCGAACTGTTGTTCATCAGGTAAGTCTAACACCTAAACTTTATATCAAAGGGAACCAAGCAAACTTGGTTCCCTTTTCTTATGACTTTCTTTTCCCCTATATTTTTCATCCTTTTTGAATTCAAGCAACTTTAGACAGATTCGTTCTCATATAGGATTAAAATTCATCTTATCAAAATTGACAATAAAACAGTATAAGTAGTATATTGCGCAGTGTGTTAAGAAAGATTTTCGTAAGTTTCATACGATACGAATCATTTGTTTGTCCAATTTACCTTCTAATCGCTCCACATCGTCTCTGATAGTGTGGTATATTTGGCTAAAAATAGTTAAAGAAAGTTTAGTCAACTGATAATCAGTACAAAAGCGTCTGAAATAAAGTTTTCAACGAGGATGAGTATTAAGAAAACAAGCGAAGTAACTTGAATGCTACTTCGCTTGTTTACTATTTGTAAATTAAGCCAATAATTGCATTTTCATATTTTCAAATAACTCTTTAATGATTCAACATACTCCCCGAAGGCTTTCACCCCTATTGGCGTGATGCGGCAGAGCGTGCAGGGGCGCTTACCCTTGAAGGTCTTCTCCACCTCTATGTAGCCCGCCGCCGAGAGCTTGTCTATCTGTACACTCAGATTGCCCGCTGTAGCTCCCGTTTGCTCCTTGATATATGGGAACTCGGCCTCGTCGGCACTGATGAGCAGCGACATGACGGCCAGTCGCAATTCGGAATGGAGCAATGGGTCTAGTGGTTTGAACATGATTGTTCCTCCTTATTTTTGATTTTGTATGAGAATTGCCAATCCAGGTACAATCAATCCAATAGTGGCCACACCTGCCATCACGTAGAGTTGCGTATGCTCAGGGAAATGCAATGCACTAAAGAATCCTCCGATACCCGCTATGAGTCCACATATTTGAATGATGCGATTGCTGATGACGAGGCCTGTGATGGTTGTGCCCATTCCGAAACACAGGGAGATAACGCTGGTGATGCAACCGAAGACATACACTTTGGGCATAATCAGTTCCATTGGTAACATTCCGCAGCCGATAAAACCGAATATCATGCCTACGCCACAGCAGAACACTCCAAAAGTTGCCCACACATGTCCAATGACCTTCCCGACAAAGGTTGTCGGCACGCGCTCTCTTCGCTTGTCAATGAGCCAGTTGCCTGCATATCCTACCAGCCATAGTATGGCCCAAAGCATATTCCACGCCGGCCCGCCATGATTCTTCCACAGATATGCGATAAATAGCGAGAACGCTACAACGCAGGCTCCCCACCAGATGAGTGGAATTGCCGAGTTTTTGTTGATGGTGCGTTGGCTGCGCTCTATAGATTCTCTAATGATCTCCAGACTGCGCTCGGCAGTCATGTTGTTCTTTTCTTCCATTGTTGTTTCATTTTTTAATGATGTTTTACTTTTGATTTACTACTCTCTGGCCTTGTCCGTGCTCCTGCAGAAAGCACATCGAAAGCCAATTGTGTCCGGTTCACGGTGCAAAGATAGAGAAGTTTATAATATAAACCAAATTATATCGTAAATATTTTGTTTTAGAAGCTAATATTTAACATTTAGTAAGAGATAGTGTAGATGTAATAGGGTGATTTTAATACTTTCGAATTCTTTCTATAGTGAAAGAGGTCGCAGGATATGTTTGTCAAATATGTCAGCGAACCGCCTTTGACCGCCTTAGACCGTGCGGTTTGTTTGGCTATAAATAGTTAAGATTGATGATAGTTGCTGACAATCAATTGCGAGTCAAGTTTTCAACGAGGATGAGTATTAATAGGCTTGTCTTTAAGCCTAAATTGCTTACCCCGGCGAGCAACAGCATCTATCATAGCTATAGAGACCTTCTGATCATCGACAGAAACAATAAGTGAGAACCTTACGTTGTGAGTATTCCATCTTTCTTTGGCTTTATGATTGACAAAACTTGTTGTATAAGCATCACCACGTTATTGTACAGAGAAGGAATGCGTATGCTTTTTCTGTATCGGAAAACCCGGAAAAATTTGGAGTTATGAAAAAAACAATGTATCTTTGCACCATATTCCTAAAATGCGACGAATATGAGTTACACTGAAATAGCTACCCCTATGCCCCTTCTCCCCCTGACATACACCCGCGACGCTGCGCCCTGCCCGACATTCTTGGACAGGACGGGCGAGGCCGTCCGTAGCACCGGCGGCGTCTGTGGCGGCAGGTGCGAGGTAAAAGCTAACCCCCATTACCTATATTTAAGGAATATAAAAAATGTGCCTGTGCGCGCAGTAACTCATACGACACGTTTCAATCACGACAGAAAAGATTGAGGCATGCCGCACTTGTATTTATCTTTTTTGTTTCACACTAAAAACAACAAATTTTATGAAAACTAGACAAATTCTATTATTGGCTGTGCTCTTTGCGATAGCATTGGGCACGCGGGCGCAAATCACACTGCTGGACCCCGTTGTCACAGACTCGTACATGGCATTTGTGGGCGAGAATCAAACGAACAACTACCGATTTACACTCGACACCTATGAATGGGAGGAAGATCACGGACCGCAGTTCCAACTCACTATTGAGCCGCTTGATGCAACGAAGCCTTCACAATTCACTTCGTCTGACCTCAGCGACCCCAACTATTGGGAGCCGATGTTTCGTAGTATTACGAAGCAGATGGCTGGTGAAGAGATGACAGCACAAGACAACGTGAAGCGGCTGTACGTGAAGAACGTGGCGTTGCTGGACGCTCAGTTCGGTGACTACGAGGAACTGCATATTATCAGCATAGAGGCGGCTGGTGACTATACTATTCCCAATGGAAGCTTCAACGGCTGCAAAAAACTGGAAACGCTTGACTGCAATGTGCAAGGCACACTGACTCTCGGTTCAAACATAGTGAACAACCAACCGGCTTTCACGGTAAAGGTATATACCAAGCAGAGTGTTCAGGCTTGGAATGAGTATAAAGCGAATTCGGGGGCAAACTTTACGGTGGATGACAGTGAGGTTGTTGATACCAACGCTCCGAAGATTAACGCTGTAAACTTGAATCTTACGGTAAATGACGAGAACCGCATCTTCGACCTGCTTGACCAAAGCGGAAAGCAGGAGGAAGGCGAGTCCATCGTCAAATATGTGCTCAACAGTTTCAAGGCGACGACTTCGGGCGACGTGAAGGAACTCTTCATGGAATATAGTGTTTTCCCTGCCTCTGAAAGTGGTCAGCAGCATGAATGGAAACAGTTGTATGCCAGCAACGAGGGCAATGGTGCTTGGAGTTATTCCGGGCCTGCTATTAACGTGACTCAGGGTTTGCAGAGCAACACAGAGTACCGTTTGGAGTTTTCTTTCAATACAGACTATATTGATCAATATGGCCGCACACATTACCCGACTGACGGGCAAACCGTCCGTATCGCTTTCAATACCGGCGACCTCTCGACGGGTATCCACAACGTGCATACAACCGCTGCGACCTCCAGCCTCCGATACAACCTCAACGGACAGCGTGTCGCAGACAGTTATAAGGGCATAATCGTTACAGATGGTAAGAAAATCATTGTTAATACTAAACCCTCTGCCCATATCCTCTGATGTTTTGTGTTACTAAGCAATAGGAACTCAAAAGGCTGAATCCCAAGCAAGAGATTCAGCCTTTCTTCATTACGTGAGAAGAGCAGCAAACTGCAATTCCGAAACGGTGCTTTTACTCTTCTGTATCCCAATCACCTTGTGCCCGGACGCGGGCCGGACCTCTGCCGCCGCCATAGCCCAAGCCGGAATCTCCTCCTTCTACAGAGGTAACACTCCCCTGCAAGAATCTCCGCCTGCCGACGCAAAGACTCAAAGATATTTGGGAAATATCGTTTCCCGATGCATTGGATGACAAGGGCGGTGAAAACCTAAAAAGAACTAAATCTTCGCACGAAAGTGCACCTTCTATGCAGAAAATGACTATATTTGCATCACCATGCAAACCTCTTAGAGGTGTAACAGGAAATAAACAACAGATAAAAACATCAGTATTATGACACTATTCGACCAAATCAGTGAAGACATCAAGGCCGCGATGAAAGCTCGCGACAAAGTGCGTCTGGAGACGCTGCGCAATATCAAGAAAGTATTTCTGGAGGCGAAGACTGCTCCCGGAGCCAACGACACATTGGCCGATGCCGACGCCCTGAAGATTATCGCCAAGCTGGCCAAGCAGGGCAAAGAGACGGCAACGACCTACACGCAGGCAGGCCGTCAGGACCTGGCCGATGCCGAGCTGGCACAGGTGGAGGTTCTGGAGAGCTACCTGCCGAAGCAGCTCTCCCCGGAGGAGATAGCGGCTGAGGTGAAGAAGATTATCGCTGAGGTGGGAGCCACGAGCATGAAGGAGATGGGTCGCGTGATGGGTACCGCCAGCAAGCTGCTGGCCGGCAAGGCCGACGGCCGCGTCATCTCAGAAATCGTCAAGAAACTCCTGGCAGGGAGCAATTAGTCATTAACTGTCCACAGCGAATACTGCGAGCCCCAGAATGGCAGGGACAAATAGTCTGGTTGCCTGAAGCCCCAGTATTGGTTTCTCACCTTCACTTTTTTTGAGGTGGGTGCTTTGAAAATAGTTGACAAAAATCCCTTTTTGGGGCTCAGGGAATCGCATCTTTTGAAAATTTTTTCCTGGCGGGCGCAAATAACGCAGCCATGGGTTACTATGGCTAATAGTCTGATAATGAAGCAGATGGGGCTGTCGCGGTCGCCGGAAGGTGATAAAACGGCCACTTGAGACGAGTTTTCGGACAGCGCCAAACGACGCTTCACCCAGACTTTCGGTACAAAAGTCTTGACGATTTGCCGCTAATCGTATGATGATTTGGTACAAAAGTCCTCACGATTTGGTACAAAAGTCTTGACGATTTGTACCAAAAGTCTGTAAAGGTAGCAAGTTCCCCCTCGGAAGGTTGGCCTAAAAGGTCTGGTTTTTTCGCTGGAACGAGGAGTTTCCATGACAGGATTTTTCAGGCAAAAATCTTGACAAAAGGTATGGCCGATGGATGGCGGATGGTCGTCGTTCGCGGTCAATTGTTGCATTTTGGAAATACTTTTTGTTGATATGATGAAGGCAAAGGATATTATCAGTTATATGGAGTCGTTGCGCGATGATGAGCAGCGGCGGGTGCTGATGCGTTTCTTCAAGACGGGTCCTGGTGAGTATGGCTACGGCGATGAGTTTCTGGGTCTGAAGGTTCCCGTGACGCGCGAGGTGGTTGCTCTTGTGGTTCGTGACACGTCGCTGGCGGAGGTTCCCCAGCTGCTGGAGTGTCGCTGGCATGAGGTTCGTCTGTGTGGGTTGCTGATGTTGGTATGGCACTTCGAACGGCTGTCGACGCGCCGGCTGGCCACCGACGGCGAGGCGATGCGTCGGCGGGACGAACTGCTGACGCTCTATCTTACGTATGGCCACCGGGCAAACAACTGGGACTTGGTTGACATGTCGGCTCCGAAGATTCTGGGTCATTGGCTCATGCTGCCGTCGGCACTGGGCGGCGAGGACTATAAGCGGCAGCTGATGGACGAGCTGGCGGCGAGCCCGTGCCTGTGGAAGCAGCGGATGTCGATGGTGTGCACGTGGAAGACGATGCAGCTGGGCGATGCGTCTTGGTGCCTGCGCTATGCCGAGCGCCACCTGCACCATCCTCACGACCTGATGCACAAGGCCGTGGGTTGGATGCTGCGCGAGCTGGGCAAGCGGGTGTCGATGGACCTGCTGCGCGACTTTCTGGCGCAACACGCCCATGAGATGTCACGCACGACGCTGCGCTATGCCATCGAGAAGATGGACGAGGAGGAGAGAAAAACATATCTGATTAGTAGTTAGTTATTAGGATGCCCATCGTCAGGGGGGAGGACTGATGGGTAATAAGTAATAGCTGTTTTTTGATGGTTGACACAATAAAACGCCTGCCTGTGCGTTATTAAGATGTGTTGAATCGCAGATTTATCATATTGACAGTGATATTTGCGTGTGGGTTGTTGTCGGCTCATGCGCAATATGACGTTTCGTTCAGCCACTATTTCGACATGGAGCCTTCGTTCAACCCCGCGGCAGTGGGTAAGGAGTCGAAGCTGAATGTGGATGTGGCTTATGCGATGGACCTGGCAGGCTTCGAGCACAACCCTCAGACGATGTATGGAGCTGCTGACATTCCGTTCTATGCCATGAAGGCCTACCACGGTGCCGGCGTGCAGTTCATGAACGACCGCATCGGCGTGTTCACGCACCAACGGCTGGCACTGCAGTATTCGCTGAAGATGAAGCTGCTGAAGGGTCAGCTGGGCATCGGCGTTCAGGCCGGCCTGCTGAGCGAGGGCTTGGACGGTTCGAAGGTGGACCTTGAGGACTCCAACGACCCGGCTTTCTCCACGTCGCAGGTTGACGGCCAGGGCTTAGACGTGGCCGTGGGCCTCTACTACAAGCGCGGTCCGTGGTATGTGGGCGCCTCGGCGCAGCATGTGAACGCACCCCTCGTGGAGCTGGGCGAGACGAACGAGCTGAAGGTGGATCCGGCATTTTATTTGACGGGCGGATACAATATAAAGCTGAGAAATCCGTTATTATCCATAAAGTCGTCGTTTCTGGTGCGGAGCGACGGGGTGGGCTATCGCGGCGACGTGACAGGCCGGCTGGTCTACCAATATGAGAAGAAGACGATGTATGCCGGCTTGAGCTACAGCCCCACGAACTCGGTGACACTGCTCATCGGCGGCGTGGTGCAGGGCATCATGCTGGGCTACAGCTACGAATACTACACATCGGCCATCAATCCAGGCAACGGCTCGCACGAGTTGCACATCGGCTACCAGATGGACATCAACCTGTTCAAGAAAGGCCGCAACCGCCACCAGAGCGTGAGAATACTGTAGGAAACAAGACACATTATTAATATAATTATATAGATAGCAGAAAATGACTATGATGAAATTATCAAATAAGAAAGGCAATCAGGCTCCGCTGCAGATGCGTGGAGCCGTGGGCGGGCTCCTGCTCCTCATTCTGTTGTTGGCCTCGTGCATGGGTTCGAAGACGGCCTCGTCGACGGGCCGCGGCGGTGAGGTCATCGGTGTCAGTGGCCGCGCCTTCTCAGAGCCGGCACCCTATGGCATGACGCGCATCGGACGCGGATACCTGCACATGGGTATCGACCAGCAGGACTCGCTGTGGGGCAAGCAGACACCCGTGCGCGACATCTCCGTCGACGGATTCTGGATGGACGAGACCGAGGTGACCAACTCGGAGTATAAGCAGTTTGTGATGTGGGTTCGCGACTCCATCCTCCGCACCCGTATGGCCGACCCGAACTACGCCGGCGACGAGTCGTACATCATCACCGAGGACAAGAACGGCGACCCCGTGACCCCGCACCTCGACTGGAAGAAGAACCTGCCGCGCAAACCCAATGAGGAAGAACAGCGCGCCATCGAGAGCCTCTACGTGACCAATCCCGTCACCGGCGAGAAGATGCTCGACGCCAGCCAGCTGAACTACCGCTATGAGGTCTACGACTACACCACGGCAGCCCTGCGACGCAACCGACTCAACGCGCAGGAGAGAAACCTGAACACCGACGTCGTCGTAGACCCCGACGAAGTGGTGATGATATCGAAAGACACCGCCTATATCGACGACGAAGGGCGCATCGTGCGCGAGACCATCAACCGTCCGCTCTCCGGACCGTGGGACTTCCTCAATACCTATATCGTGAATGTCTACCCCGACACAACATGCTGGGTGAACGACTTCCAGAACGTAGACAACGAGGTCTACCTGCGCAACTACTTTTCGAATCCCGCCTACAACGACTATCCCGTCGTCGGCGTGACGTGGGAGCAGGCCAATGCCTTCTGCGCCTGGCGCACCGACTACCTGCTGAAAGGCCTCGGTGCCGAGGCACGCTACATCCAGCGCTACCGTCTGCCGACGGAGGCCGAGTGGGAGTATGCCGCCCGCGGTAAGGACGGCAACGAGTTCCCCTGGGAGAACCCTGACGTGAAGAGCGGCGACGGATGCTTCTATGCCAACTTCAAACCCGACCGCGGCAACTATACCAAGGACGGCAACCTCATCACCTCGAAGGTGGGCATCTACAGCGCCAACAGCAACGGCCTCTACGACATGGCCGGCAACGTGGCCGAATGGACCTCGACACTCTACACCGAGGCCGGCGTGGAAGCCATGCACGACTTCAACCCGCAACTCGAATACAAGGCCGCCAAGGAAGACCCCTACAAACTGAAGAAGAAGAGCGTAAGAGGCGGCTCATGGAAAGACCCCGAGTCGTATATCCGCTCAGCCTGGCGCACATGGGAATACCAAAACCAGCCACGCTCGTACATCGGATTCCGCTGCGTGCGCTCCTTGGCTAACACTACCAGTACTAAACAAAAGAAAGGAAAGAAATAATGACACAGTATAGCAAATTCAACGTCATCTACCGTCTGCAGAAGTGGCTCGACAGCGTGCCCGGACAGACGTTCATGAACTACGCCTACAGCTGGGGTGCCTCTATCGTCATCCTCGGTGCATTGTTCAAGCTGACCCACCTGCCAGGGGCCAACTTCTGGCTGTTCCTCGGAATGGGTACGGAAGTGTTTGTGTTCTTCATCGCCGGCTTCGACCGTCCGTTCGACAAGACGGAAGACGGCTACGACCTGCCCATCCACGTCAACAGTGAGGAAGAGGGCGAAGGCGAGGAGACTGCCGACACCCAGGCCGCAGCCGTTGTCGGCGGCGGCATCGGCGGCGGTACCATCATCATCGGCGGCGGCTCGGGTTCGGGCGTTGCAGCCATGGGCGAACAGGCCGGCGTCGTGGCCAACGGCGAAGGACCTATCGTAGCCGGAGGCGGTGTCATTGGCGGTGCCGTCGTGCCTACCGTCAACGACGAGATGGAAGATGCCCAAAAGAACTATGTAGAGCAGCTGAAGAAGTTCAGCGAGGTCCTGGCCGCCGTCTCCGAGCAGATAGAGCACATCACGCGCGACAGTGCCGAGATGGAGAACCTCAACCGCACGCTCACCGGCATCACCCGCGTCTACGAGATGCAGCTCAAGGGTGCCAGCCAGCAGATTGGCACCATCGACGAAATCAACGAGCAGAGCCGCCGCATGGCAGGGCAGATAGCAGAGCTCAACAAAATCTATACCCGCATGATTGAAGCCATGACGGTGAATATGCGCAATGCCGGTCCGCAAATTTAAACTATAGTAGCTATAGTAACTATAGTATCTATAGGAACTATCAATAAAAAAAGGAAACAACTATGGCAATAAAGAAAAGACCCGTCTCTCCTCGCCAGAAGATGATCAACCTCATGTACGTGGTGTTGATGGCCATGCTGGCGCTGAACGTCTCGACTGAGGTGCTCAACGGCTTCTCCGTAGTAGAGGAAAGCCTGAACCGCACCACGGCGAACTCAGCCAAGGAGAACGGTGCCATCTATGATAACTTCGCCGAACAGATGAAGAAGAACCCCGAAAAGGTTAAGGCGTGGTTCGACAAAGCCCAGCAGGTGCAGCAGATGAGCGACTCGCTCTATAACTTCGCGCAGCACCTGAAGGAAGCCATCGTGCGTGAGGCCGACGGCAAGAACGGCGACGTCCACAACATCCGCGGCAAGGAAGACCTGGAGGCCGCCTCGCAGGTGATGCTCTCGCCCTCGAAAGGCCAGGGCAAGAAACTCTACGATGCCATCAACAGCTACCGCGAACAACTGCTCAAGATGGTCAGCGACCCTCAGCAGCAGAAGATTATTCGCGATAACCTCACGACTGAGCTTCCTCCCAATGCCCACGCCCTGGGCAAGAACTGGCAGGAGTATATGTTCGAGTCGATGCCTGTAGCCGCTGCCGTGACACTGCTCTCGAAGCTGCAGAGCGACGTGCGCTATGCCGAGGGAGAAGTGCTGCATAAGCTCGTTTCAAATATCGACGTGAAAGATATCCGCGTGAACAAGCTCGAGGCCTTCGTCATCCCCGAGTCGCGCACCGTCATCAGCGGCGACCGCTTCTCGGCACAGATTGTCATGGCTGCCGTCGATACGACCCTGCAACCGGAAATCTACGTTGGTGGCCAGAAACTCAGCAGCAGTGACTATAGCTTCACAGCCGGCAGCGTGGGCGAGCACTCTTTCGGAGGCTATATCACGATGATTGACGGCAGTGGCGAGGAGATTCGCCGCGAGTTCACACAGAAATATAATGTGGTGGCCCCCTCGGCAACGGTGTCGGCCGACCTGATGAACGTGCTCTATGCCGGCTACGACAACCCGATGTCTATCAGCATCCCGGGTGTTCCCCTGAATGCCGTGTCGGCATCGATGAGCAGCGGCTCGTTCAAGTCGCTGGGAATGGGTAAGTTCATCGCCAAGCCAGCCACGGTGGGCGAGGACGTGACCATCACGGTGTCAGCCACTGAAGGTGGCCGGGCCCGACAGATGGGCGCCTTCAAGTTCAAGGTGCGCAAACTGCCCGATCCTACACCTTATGCCGTCGTCGGTACCGACCGCTTCAAGGGTGGTGGACTGGCCAAGCAATCGCTCATGTCGCTGACGGCGCTCAGCGCTGCCATCGACGACGGACTGCTCGACATCCCATTCCGTGTGAACAGCTTCGAGGTGGTGTTCTTCGACGGTATGGGTAATGCCATCCCGATGGCCTCCGACGGTGCCAACTTCTCGGCCCGACAGAAGACAGAGTTCCGCCGGCTCTCACGCAACCGACGCTTCTATATCCGTGGCGTGCAGGCTGTAGGACCTGACGGCATCACTCGCACCCTGCCCGGAGCCATGGAGGTAATAGTGAAATAAATAAAAACAGAAGATATGAGACGTATTTTTTTCATAATGACGGTGCTCTGTCTGTCGCAGCTGGCAACAGCCCAGCCTCAGACACGTCGTGTGGCCCAGCAGCAGGCCCGTTCGCAGCAGGCCCAGACTCAGACACAGACCAAGAAGTCGAACGGCAACAATATGACCACTCGTGCCCAGATATCTTTCCCCACGCAGACAAGGATGGACGGCGATGTGGACTGGCGACGGGACATCTACCGCGAGATTAACCTCATGGACGATGCCAATGCCGGACTCTACTACCCGAAGGTGGCCGTGGGTTCGCAGATGAACCTCTTCTCCTACATGTTCAACCTCATCATGCGCGGACAACTGAAGGCCTATGAATACCGTACCGACGGCAATGAGGTGTTCAACGACTCGTCACGGGTGAAACCCCTGCAGTTTCTCGACGACCAGGGCATCCTCTATACCCGCACCGACCGAGGCATGCGCATCGATCCCAGCGACATCCCTTCGGAAGAGGTGAAGGTCTACTATGTAAAGGAGAGCACCTACTACGACCAGCGCACGTCGACCTTCCACACGAAGGTGCAAGCCCTGTGCCCCATCCGCGTGATGGGTGACTATAGCGACGCCGAGAAGCGTCCGCTCTTCTGGGTGGAGTATGACGAGCTGGCTCCCTTCCTGGCCAAGCAGACCATGATGACGAGCAACAAGAACAACGCCGCCACGATGAGCATCGACGACTTCTTCACGAAGAACATGTATAAGGGCAACATCTACAAGACCAACAACATGCAGGGGCTTGTGCTTGGGCAGACGCTCGGCGGAAACGATGTCGTCTATTCCTACGACAGCTTCGGCGATGAAGGCACCGACGACTTCGGCGACCCCGTCGCTGCCACCGACTCTACGAAGATTAAGGCTCAGCAGGCCATCGAGGGCGAGATTAAGTCGTTTGAGAACAACATGTGGGGCAATCAGGCCCGCAAGGATTCGCTCGACAGCATCGCCAAGATGGACGTGAAGGACAAGAAGGCGCTGAAGAGGAAGTCGCGCAGCAATGCCTCGGCAGCCTCTAAGAGCCAGAAGACCGTGAAAGAGAAGCGCCAGCGTAGCTCATCGCCGAAGGCCTCGAGCACGGGCCGCGTCTCCGTGCGTCGTGAGCGACACTGAGAAAGCTAAGTTCATTTCAAGAGGTAAAAAGCAAAAAGGGGGTAGAGCCTATGGATGGATTCTTCAGCATACATGGTGAGAAGGCCAACCTGTTGAGACGCTCGACGGCCTTTCTGCTTTTTTGCCTTTTTGCGTTGCAGCCTGTCCGCGGACAGGTGGACTTCGGGGTGAGGGCCGGCTTGAACATGAGCGAGACCACCCTGGAAGGCATCAGCCATACAACCGTCGGCGACCTTTTCAAGATGGAGCGGCACGACGGCTATTTCTTTGGTCCCGTCTTGCGGGTGGGACTGCCCGTCTCCTGCCTGGGTATCGATGTGGCCGCACTCTACGACGTAAGAAAGACGGAAATCAGCGGCAAGCAAATCTCGATGCGCAGTGTCGTCGTTCCTGTCAATGCGCGACTCGACCTGCCGTTGCTGCGTGAACTATTCGGCATCTATCTGACGGCCGGACCGCAGCTGAGCTTTAACATTGGCCATGAGGGCTTCTCGTGGACCGACGTCAATAGCGTGCAGAACACGTTCCGCGTGCAGTCGTCGAACTTCGGGTTCAATGCCGGAGCAGGCGTCAGGGTTTTCCAGCTCGAGGTCGGCGTCATATACCATATGCCCATTGGGCGCACTGCTGACCTCGTAAGCCTCTCGCAGACGGCACAGCAGATTTACGAGATACGTTCGGCAAACACCAATAACTGGCAGATAAACCTTGCCTGGTATTTCTGACATTTCTTGAGCGAGATACCATGGACGGGTAGCGGCCTGAACTTGTGGAAAGATGCAAAAATACATGCTTTTCACACAAAATTACCCTTAAAAACCTTTCCAAGTTGCGGTTTTTCTGAGATTTCTTCTTAACTTTGCAACCTGTAACAGGGAGAAATCTGAATCTAATAACATAAACAAAATATGAAAAAGTTTATCCTCATGACGGTTTTGACCGTTGTCAATGTCACCATTGCGCTCGCTGTCGGCGGCGTGAGTAAGGTTCCTTTTGCCGACCCGTATATCCTGCTAGACGGCGACACCTACTATGCCTACGGCACTCATTCGGGCGACGGCATCGAGTGTTATTCATCGCCCAATCTGCGGGAGTGGACCTATGAAGGACTGGCCCTGCAGAAGGGGAATACCACGGAGACTCGCTGGTTCTGGGCTCCCGAGGTGTATAACTTCGGAGGAACCTACTATATGTATTTCTCAGCCAACGAGCATCTCTATGCCGCCACGGCAACATCGCCGAAGGGACCCTTCAAGCAGGTGGGCAGCTATCAGATGGAGCCGCTGCTCGGCTCGGAGAAGTGCATCGACTCGTCGGTCTTCACCGATGATGACGGAAAACAGTATATGTACTTTGTGCGCTTCACCGACGGCAACTGCATCTGGAGCGTACAGCTGAGTGATGACCACATCACACCTGTGGAGGGAACACTGAAGCACTGCTTCTCCGTGTCGCAGTCGTGGGAGAATGTCCTGGGCCGTGTCAACGAAGGACCGAACATGATTAAGCACGACGGAACCTACTACCTGACCTATTCAGGCAACGACTATCAGAGCCCGGACTACGGCGTGGGCTATGCCACAGCGAAGAGCCCGCAAGGATCGTGGTCGAAGTATACGCGCAACCCCATCCTTCAGAAGGCCTTCGGCATGCAGGGTACAGGCCACCACTCGCTCTTTACCGACAAAGAGGGTCAATTGCGCATGGTCTTCCATGCCCATAACTCTTCAACAGAGATACATCCCCGACTGATGTATATTGCCAGCATGAAGTGGGTGAACTCCTCGTTGGTTGTTGATAAGGACGTACCCATCATCCGTCCCTCGCTGCCTGGCTATCCCTATATGCCCGATGATGTGCTTACCAAGTGGGGCTATCAGCGTGGCTATGCCACCGTGGCCGACCTAAATGGTGACGGATGGCTCGATATTGTGGCTGGAGGATCAGGAAACACCATGCGCAATGAAGAGGCATCGAACGCTTTCACGAAGAAACGTCAGATGGATATCCAGCTATTCCTGCCGAAGTTGAAGAACTGGACCACGCTGGTCAGTAGCGAGAGTGTTATCCGTGTGGCAGATATGCCGAGCATCGTGCCCTGTGACATCAACCGCGACGGAGTAACAGATATCGTTGCCTTTGAGGCTGTGGGCACAAAGACCACTGACGAAGCTTATACCGGCAACTACGGCACCGAAGGCATCTTCCTGGGCAAGGGCGACGGCAAGTTCACCATGGCCGAGGTTGAATTCAAAGGCATCGACTATGAATTCGACATCAAAGCCCCGGCCAAGGGCGATGTGCTCGACATCGACAACGATGGCTTGATGGATGTCGTCTGCGCAGGCTATCAGGGAGAGCAGTCATACAACGTCGTGCTCCATAACCTTGGCTACGAGGACGGAAAGTTCACCTTCGAGGTAATGCCCTATGAGACGGAACTGAACTTCTCAAACATCATCCTTGAGGCCTACGACATGAATAACGATGGTCTGACCGACTTCCTCATCTCGGCCTACGTCGACAACGTGAGCAACATGACACGCTTTACGGATATCTATCTGAACTCGCCAGAGCAGCCGGGTACCTTCAGCCGTCTCGGCCTCGGCGATGCTGAGAGCGGAGTGTTGCGCAAGGCCTATGGAGCCCTGCAGGTGGCCGATATGAACAACGACGGTCATCTCGACTTCATCCTTGCCGGAGCTGGCGATGCCAACACAGGTGAGTCGGGGTTCCGCCAGCGTCTCTTCCTGAACAATGGGGAGGCCAGACCTACCTTCACCCTGAAGGAGAGTGACTTTACCGAAGATGGACTCAAGACCACCACGGCCGTTGACAATGCCTTTGGTGTCATCGACTGGATGGGCGACGGCAACTTCCACGTGTTTGCCTCAGGCATCAATTCCCGCGAGACAACGACCAGTTCGGTCTTGTATGTCAACGACGGAACGGGCAATCTCGTTAAACAAGGTGTTTATTCGGGCAGCTACAATCATTCGATTATCTTCCCCGACTATAACGGTGATGGCGTGAAAGATATGATGATTGTCGGACAGACCACCGACGACCACTATCTCATTGAGTCGCAGCGAGGCAAGACAGTCATCTACTATCAGAACCAGCAGGCAGCCCCCCAGCGGCCCGAGCCACCTACAAACCTGAAGGCTGAGGTCAAGGGCGATGCCGTCGTACTCTCATGGGAGGCTCCGGCATCGGCCAAGGGAAACGTTACCTTCGACTTCTTCGTGAGCGATGCTGAAGGCAATCTGGTCTTTGCTCCCAATACCATTGTCGGCGGTACCAACGACGGCAAGCGCAAGGTGAACCATCTCGGTGCAGCCGGACAGAACCACACCATCACCATCCATCCTTCTAAATCGGGTACGTTCACGTGGGGAGTCCAGACAGTGAATGCCGCCTACGACGGCTCTGTCTTTGCCGAGGGAACGCCCTTTGCCTTCACACTGACCGGCATCAACGAAGTCCAGGCCGCAGGCCGCTCTGCACAGGCAACCTTCAACACCCTTGGGCAGCAGGTCAACGACGGCCAGAAAGGACTCGTCATTGTTCGTAAGAGTGATGGAAAGAGCCAGAAGATTATCCGCTAAGCAATCCTGAAAATTATGAGAAAAAGATTCATATTGGCTGCCTTGGCTATTGGGGCAGTCGTTGTTGCTCATGCCCAGCAGGACATGAAGACCTTCGTCGACGACCTGATGTCGCGCATGACGTTAGAAGAGAAGATTGGCCAGTTGAACCTGCAGGTGGGTGGTGATATTACCACCGGCCGGCCACAGGACACAGAGATTGGCAATCTTGTTGCTGAAGGCAAGGTGGGCGGCGTCTTTAATTTGAAGGGCGTTGAGAAGATACGAGCCCTTCAGGAGGTGGCCGTGAAGCAGAGCCGACTGGGCATCCCCCTCATCGTGGGCATGGATGTCATCCATGGCTTCGAGACCATCTTTCCTATACCCTTAGCTATGTCGTGCTCGTGGGACGTGGAGGCTGTAGAGGAGGCCGCTCGCATCGCAGCCAAGGAAGCAACGGCCGATGGCATCAACTGGACCTTCTCGCCCATGGTCGACATCGCCCTCGATGCCCGTTGGGGCCGCATTGCCGAGGGCAACGGCGAAGACCCGTTCCTTGGAAGCCAGATGGCCGCAGCCTATGTTAGAGGATATCAAGGAGACGGCGCCCCCCAATCATCCATCGCCCAGGAACACCTTATGGCCTGTGTCAAGCACTATGCCCTCTATGGAGCTGCGGAGGCCGGACGCGACTATAACACCGTGGACATGAGCCATTGGCGCATGTACAACCAGTATTTCCCGCCCTATAAGGCAGCCGTTGAAGCCGGTGCAGGTTCCGTCATGTCGTCGTTCAATATCGTTGACGGCCAACATGCCACGGCCAATCGCTGGCTGCTCACTGATGTGCTGCGCAACCAATGGAAGTTCAACGGCTTCGTCGTCACTGACTATGGCTCGATAGGCGAGATGCAGGTGCACGGCTTCGGCGACCTGGCCCACAACTCCGCCCTGGCCCTGCATGCCGGTACTGACATGGACATGTGTTCGCAGGGATTCCTGAAGACGTTGAAGGATTCGTATGAGAAGGGGCAGGTGACTATCGAAGACATCAACCAGGCTTGTCGTCGCATCCTCGAGGCGAAATACAAGCTCGGTCTCTTTGAAGACCCTTATCGCTATCTCGACCCCAAGCGTCGTGCACGCGATATATATAATAAGGAGAACCGGCAGCAGGCACGCGACCTGGCTGCCGAGACCTTCGTGCTGTTAGAGAACAAGGGTGCCGTTCTGCCATTGAAGAAAGAAGGCAAGATAGCCATCATTGGTCCGTTGGCCAATACCCGGTCCAATATGGCCGGAACGTGGAGTGTGGCCTATACCCCCGACCGCTACACGACGCTAAAGGAAGCCATGGAGCGGGCAGTGGGCAAACGGGCCCAGGTGCTCTATGCCCAAGGCTCTAACATCCTTCGCGATGAGGCTTTGCAGCGTGAAGCGGAGTTTGGCAAGAATATCGACCGTGTTGACGATGCCATGGCCCATGACGAAGCTATGCAGGTTGCCCGCGAGGCCGATGTCATTGTCTGTGCCATGGGCGAATGTGCCGAATTCTCGGGTGAGGCTTCCAGCAGGGCATTGCTTGAGATGCCCGATGTGCAGCGTGAGCTGTTGGCAGACCTCGTTACCTTAGGCAAGCCTGTTGTCTTGTTGCATTTCTCCGGCCGTCCCACCATCCTGACCTGGGAGAAAGAGCATGTCGATGCCATCCTGAATGTCTGGTTTGGCGGCTCTGAGGCAGGCGATGCCATCTGCGACGTGTTGTTTGGCGACAAGGTGCCGAGTGGCAAGCTCACGACCAGCTTCCCGCAGGCAGTCGGACAGCTGCCGCTGTATTATAATCACTTGAATACGGGGCGCCCAGTGGCAGAAGATGCCGACCGTTATTCAAAGTATGCCAGCAACTACTTCGAGGTGCGCAACGACCCGCTCTATCCCTTTGGCTACGGCCTGTCGTATACAACCTTCGAGTATAGTCCCATCATGCTCAGTGCCGACTGCATGAAGGCCGACGGACAGCTGACAGCCAAGGTGACGGTGACAAATACCGGCAGCTATGATGCCGATGAGGTTGTGCAGCTGTATGTCCACGACGTCTTTGCATCGAATGCCCGACCCGTGAAGGAGCTGAAGGGCTTCCAGCGCATCCATCTGAAGAAGGGAGAGAATCGCGAGGTCAGCTTCACCATTACGCCCGACCTCCTGCGCTACTATAACGTCCAACTGGAGTGGGTGCTCGAGCCTGGTGACTTCGAAGTCTTCATCGGTCCCGACAGCAAGCACGTGCAAAAAGCAGCGTTCAGGGTAGAGTAAAAGAAAGGAATTGATTGCAAGGTGACAGATCTGTAGGAAGGCGAATAAAGAGAAAGCCCCGCGTCAGTAGATGCGGGGCTTTCTTTTTGTTACCCTATGGTGGCGGCGAGGACTTTCTGTGTTGCTCCGGCGTGGCTGGCAACATAGTCGCCGGCCTGCTGGCTGCAGCGACGGAGGTAGTCTGGGTCGGCAGAGAAGCGGTCCATGAGGGTGGCGAAGGACTGGGCATCGGTGATTTCGAAGCCGCCCTCGCAGGCTTTCAGCTCTTGTGCCTCCTGGAACTTCTGGTTGTTGGGTCCGAAGATGACGGGCTTGCCCCATACGGCAGCCTCCACGGTGTTATGGATGCTCACGCCGAAGCCGCCGCCGACATAGCAGACGTCGGCATACTGGTAGATGCTGGACAGCAGGCCGTAGCAGTCGATTAATAAAGCCCCGCCCCCAAGGTGTTTTTCCTCAGCGAGTTGGCTATAGCGGATGACATGGAAGGCGGAGAGTTTCTGCTCCAGCTGCTGCATACGTTCTTCGCTGACAACATGAGGTGCAATGATGAGCGTCCACTCGGGATGCTGCTGGAAGTAGGGGATATAGATGTCTTCGTCGGGTTCCCACGAGGAGCCTACGACGAATACTTTCCGGTCTTTCGAGACGAATCTGCTGACGATGTCGAGGTTTTTGGCCTGCTCCTTGATTTGCAGTACGCGGTCGAAGCGGGTGTCGCCTACGACGTCGACGTTGGTGATGCCGATGGTGGCGAGCAGCTGCCGGCTCTGCTCGTTCTGCACGAAGAAGCGGGTGAAGCACTTCAGCACGCGGCTGTAGTTGCGGCCGTACCAGCGGAAGAACACCTGTCCTGGCCGGAAGATGCTCGAGACGGAGTATACGGGCACGCCGCGATGCTTCAGGATGTGCAGGTAGTTATACCAGAACTCATACTTGATGAAGAAAGCCATGACGGGTCTCACGGTGCGCAGGAAGCGGCGGGCGTTGCGGATGGTGTCGAGTGGCAGGTAGGTGATGAGGTCGGCTCCCGGGTAGTTCTTCCTGACTTCGTAGCCCGAAGGCGAGAAGAAGGTCAGCAGTATCTTATACTCCGGGTGTTCTTGGCGCAGCTGTTCCATCAGTGGTCGGCCTTGCTCGAACTCGCCGAGCGAAGCGGCATGGAACCAGACATACTGCGCCTGCGGGTCCATTTTCTCCTTGAGAATCTTGATGGCCTCGCGTTCACCTCGCCACATGGTGCGCACCTTCTTGTTGAAGCAGCTGTAGATGGCAACGCCGATGAGGTATAGGTATATGGCTATCTGATACATGATTGAACTATAGCGTTTCAATGGCTCTGCGCATGCGCTTCAGGGTTTCTTCCTTGCCGAGGAAAGCCGAGATGTCGAACATGCCGGGACCTTTGCCTTCGCCGACGAGGGTCAGTCGCCAAGCGTTCATCACGTCACCCAGCTTGTATTCCTTCTGCTCAATCCACTGGTGGACGGTCTGCTCCTGCGACTCCACGGAGAAGTCGTCGAGGCCTTCGAGCACCTGCATGAGCTCGGTCATCTGCTGCGCTGAGTATTCTTTCCAGCGTTTCTTCACGGTCTTTTCGTCGTAGCTCGTGGGAGCGATGAAGAAGAACGAGCACAGGGGCCACAGCTCCTTGACGAACGAGACGCGGTCTTTCATCATCGAGACGACCTTCGTGACGCGCTCCAGCGACTCTTCCACACCGTTGTTGGCCACGATGGGGGCGAAGAGGCCTGCTATCTCCTCGTTAGATTTCTTCAGGATATATTCGTGGTTGAACCAGATGCCTTTCAGGTAGTCGTATTTGGCTCCTGCCTTCGAGCAGCGCGAGATGTCGAACGCCTCGACGAGTTCGTCGAGGGTGAACAGTTCCTGCTCTGTGCCGGGGTTCCACCCCAGCAGGGCCAGGAAGTTCACTACAGCCTCGGGGAAGTAGCCGCTCTCGCGGTAGCCGCTGCTGACTTCGCCCGTCTTCGGGTCGTGCCACTCCAGTGGGAACACGGGGAATCCCAGCCGGTCGCCGTCGCGCTTCGACAGTTTTCCCTTGCCTTCCGGCTTGAGGAGCAGGGGCAGGTGGGCAAACTGCGGCATGGTGTCCTGCCATCCGAAGGCCTCGTAGAGCAGCACGTGGAGCGGTGCCGACGGCAGCCATTCCTCTCCCCGGATGACATGGGTAATCTCCATCAGGTGGTCATCGACGATGTTGGCCAGATGGTAGGTGGGCAGTTCGTCGGCACTCTTATAGAGCACCTTGTCGTCTAGGATGTCGCTCTTGACGACCACCTCTCCGCGTATCATGTCGTGCACATGCACCTCGCGCCCGGGTTCAATCTTGATACGCACGACATATTGGCGTCCGTCGGCGATGAGCTCGTCGACCTCTTCCTTCGGCATTGTCAGCGAGTTGCGCATCAGCAGGCGTGTGCGGCTATCATATTGGAAGTTCTGTATCTCCTGACGCTTCTGCTCCAGCTCTTCAGGCGTGTCGAAGGCGATGTAGGCCTTTCCGTCGGCCAGCAGCTGGTCTACGTACTTCTTATAGATGGGCCGGCGCTCGCTCTGGCGGTAGGGGCCTTTGTCGCCACCGAAGGAGACGCCTTCGTCGAACTTGATGCCGAGCCAGCGGAACGACTCGATGATATACTCTTCAGCGCCGGGCACGAAGCGTGTCGAGTCGGTGTCCTCGATGCGGAACACAAGGTCGCCGCCGTGCTGACGGGCAAACAGATAGTTATACAAAGCTGTGCGCACGCCGCCGATGTGCAGCGCGCCTGTGGGACTTGGTGCAAAGCGCACCCTTACTCTTCTTTCTGACATGAGTTTTTCTTTTTTTCTTTTACGGCTGCAAAATTACACATTTTTCTTCAAAAACCTGCTAACAGACAGAGGTTTTTGCCATAGAAAGAGAAGAAATTGACACTGGCCGCCCATGTAGTCCTTTTGGAATGTCTCCTGCTATCCGTCAGTCGGCCTGACAGATGGCGGGGAAACAGGGTGGTCGAAGCCTTCTCTCTGGGCACCCCAGCGACGGCAGTTTCCGAGGTCTTTAGGTGTGATTGTATACGATTGTGTTTCAGATAGATAGCATAAGTGAAAGTAAAATCGGCGATTTTGCCGACCAAAATCGCCGAAATTGGTGACCAAAATCGGCGATTTTACTGACCAAAATCGGCGATTTTACTTTACGATGTCTTGCCAAAGTGGTGCCGAGGGGTAAGAACTCGCTTGCCATTGGGTATGAAATTGCTTGCCGAGGGGTAAGAAATTGCCAGGTAATGGGTATGGGATTGTCAGACGAGGGGTATGAATTGGCAAGGGTAAGGTGTGCAAAATGCCGAAGGCCTGACGTTGTCCGGGGCTGTTTCCCCTTGTCTTCGTCAGGCCTTCGGCGCTATGTGGGTGGTTGGAAAGTCAGTCTACGTCGGGCACGGGTTCTTCGTGTTGCTCTTCCTGCTGTGGCTCCGGGTAGGCGATGCGGGTGTGATAGAGGGCCTTGAGGCGCTCGATGAGCACTTCCTTGGAGAGCTTGATGTCGAGGAATGTGATGGGGCAGTCGGCGAAGTAGCCTGCCTGCACCATGCCGTCGACCATGCGGTTGACGAGCGTGGCGATGGCTTCCTCGGTGTATTCGGTGAGCGACCGGGAGGCTGCTTCCACGCCGTCGGCCATCATCAGGATGGCCTGCTCGCGGGTGAAGGGGTTCGGACCGGGGTAGGAGAACTGCCGCGTGTCGACTTCTTCGTCGGGATGCTCGTTCTTGTATTTGATGTAGAAGTATTTGGCCATGCCTGTTCCGTGGTGGGTCGCGATGAAGTCTTTGATGACCTGCGGCACGTTGTAGCGGTCGGCAATGGTGAGTCCGTCGTTGACGTGGCTGATGATTTTCCTTGCGCTCTCGGTGTATGGCATGCCGTCGTGTGGCGAGACGCCTGCTTGGTTCTCGGTGAAGTATACGGGGTCGGCCATCTTGCCGATGTCGTGGTAGAGGGCTCCGGTGCGCACGAGCAGCGTGTTGGCTCCGATGCGTCGGGCTATCTCGGCGGCGAGGTTGCCCACGGTGATGGAGTGCTGGAAGGTGCCTGGTGCCACCTCTGACAGCTCGCGCAGGGCACCGCGGTTGGTGTCTGAGAGCTCGACAAGGCTGACGTCGGAGGTGAAGCCGAAGAGCTTCTCGACGAGATACATCAGCGGGTAGCTCAGGAGGAGCAGCACGCCGTTGACGATGAAGTACTTATACATGAATCCTCCGAGGCGCTTGATCTCGTCGACCTGGATGAGTTGCAGGGCCAGGTAGACGGCTATGCTGGCGGCTGTGACGAGCAGTGCCGACTTGAAGAGCTGCGAACGGCTGGTGAGCTCGCGCAGAGAGTAGATGGCTACGAGGCCGGCCACCAGCTGGATGATGATGAATTCGAAGTGATAGCCCACGACGATGGAGCACAGCAGGATGGTGATGACGTGGGTGAAGAAGGCTGTGCGCGAGTCCATGAAGACGCGCACGAAGATGGGCGCCATCGCAAACGGCAGCAGATAGATGTTGAGCACGTTGTGGCTCATCATCAGCGACACGACGACGGGGAAGAGCGTCACCACGGCATAGAGCATGAGCATCGTGCGCGGATTGTAGAAGTAGTCCTTGCGGAAGAGGTAGAGGTAGATGGTGAAGAGCACGACGAGCAGCACCACGTAGAGCAGTTGTCCGAAGAGCGTCGTCGATCGTTGCTCGAGCGACATCTGTCGGTCCAGCTCGTCGATATACGACTGCAGTATCAGCGCCCGCTCGGCATCTACCATCTCGCCGCGGTCGATAATCTTCTGGCCCTCCTTGATGGTGTCGGTCGAGGCAATGTCGATGGCCGCGATGATGGAGTCCAGCTCAAGCTGGTTCTGCTCGGCCAGGCCGACGAGGTTGGGCTGTATGCAGGCGGCCAGGGCGGCGCTGTCGAGCTGAGAGCGGATGCCGTCCAGGCGATCGTCGGCCATCAGCAGGTCGAGGGCCACGGCGGGCGAGAAGACGAAGTTGATGCGGCGGCTCACCGTGTCGGCATCGCCAATCAGCCGCACGTGCTTGTCGGCGTCGGCAATGAGCTCGCTATACTCTCCTTCGTTCATCACACCGGCTTCGTAGATATGCTTCAGGCGCGTCAGAAGCAGGTTGGCAGAGCGGGCGGGGATGGCGGCGGAGTCGGCCGTCAGAACAGTGCGCAGGGCCTCGGCCTGGAGGCTGTCGACATGGTGGTTGTAACGATAGTAGGGTTGGAAAACACGGCGCAGCGAGTCGGCTTCGAGCTCGATGGCCTGGGGAGATTTGTTCACTGCGAAGGCAAACTTCGCCATCAGCAGGTCAGACTTCCAGGGCGCGTTTCGGTCGTATTGGAACCGCTGGTGGGCACCGCGCGGCAGAAACCACACAATCAAGAAGATGGAGGCTGCAGCCATAGCAAGACGCATCCAACGGTTGCGCCAGGAAGTGTTGATGGAGAGATTATATCTTGCCATAACTTTTGAAACGTTTCGCATGCAAAGGTACGAAAAATCGACTAAACAAGGAAGAATTAAGATATTTATTTTCCTCTCAGGAAGTTTTTTGTGCGTTCAAGAAAGGACAAACAACCATAAACATTCGCCGTTTTGTTAATAAAACTAAAAACAAACACCCCTATTAGTTACAAATCGAACAATTTATGTAACTTTGCAACCAAATTATTTAAATAACTTTTAAAAATGAACAAAATCAAACTGGCCCTTGCGGCCTTATTGCTTTCAGGTAATGCTGCTTTTGCAGGCGGTTTTTTAACTAACACGAATCAGAGCGTACTCTTTCTTCGCAACCCGGCACGCGATGCTGCCATCGGCATCGACGGTGTCTATACGAACCCTGCCGGTGTAGCCTTCATGAATGATGGCTGGCATCTGTCGTTCAACTGGCAGAACGCCCATCAGACCCGTACCATCAACTCTGCTTACGGACCGCTGTTCCACTATAACGCCAATGCCCCCGCCGAGCTTGATGCCGAAGGTCTGGCCTGGCGCGAATTCAAAGGTGTGGCCGATGCACCCTTCCTGCCTTCCCTGCAGGCTGCCTATAACAAAGACCGCTGGAGTTTCCAGTTCAACGTAGCCGTGAGCGGCGGAGGCGGCAAGTGTGAGTTTGACAATGGACTCGGCTCGCTCGAAGGCCTCGTAGCTTCCCAGATTGTTCCGAAGGCTCAGGACATGGTCACCCAGCAGGCACTGGCCCTCACCCAGGGTATCATGCTCAATGGGCAGTATGGTCTCGACTCCTATATGAAAGGCCGGCAGTACTACTTCGGTACGACGCTCGGCGCTGCCTATAAGGTGATGGACAACCTGTCGGTCTACGGCGGTGTGCGACTGCTCTACGGAACGGCCCGCTACGAAGGCTACGTGAAGAACATCCAGATGGGTGTCATGCCCCTCAACCCGGCCACAGGCCAGCCGATGCCCGAGGCTGCACAGCTTGTGCCCGCCGGACAGGACGACATCACACTCGACTGCAAACAGTCGGGATTCGGTATCGCTCCCATCCTCGGCGTAGACTATAAGATTGGAAAGCTGAATCTTGCCACGAAGTTCGACTTCAAGGTTCGCATGCGGCTGAAGAACGACACCTCGACGCCCGTCACCGTGCCGCAGCTGGCCAAGTATGCCGACGGCAACGTCGTGGCTGAGGACTCACCCGCACTCTTCACCTTCGGTGCCCAGTATGAGATTACCGACCAGTGGCGCGTCATGGCAGGCTATCACCACTACTTCGACGTTGACACCAAGCAGTGGACGAAAAACCTCATCAGCGACACCAACGAGTTCAACGTCGGTACGGAATACGACATCACCGACTGGCTGCAGGTGAGCGGAGGACTCCAGAAGACGAACTACGACATGGAGGAGGACTTCATGAACGACATCTCGTTCAACGTCAGCTCATACACCTTTGGCTTTGGAGTCGGTGTGAAAGTATGCGACAACGTCAAGCTCAATGCCGCCTACTTCCAGACGAATTACGACACCTACAACAAGGCCCAGCAGGTCAGCGGCATCACGGTGAAGAACGACTTCACCCGCACCAACCGCGTCTTCGGTCTCGGCGTAGAGTGGGACTTCTAAGCCAGTATTCCGGAAACCATCTTTTAGACAGTTGCCGTCTGACGGCACGAAAAAAAATAAAAAGCCTGCATCCCTCTGCAAGAGTGCAGGCTTTTGCTTGTCAGGAGAGCAGCCTTATCTGAACATTGTGATGTTGTCGACGGGCATGTATTCAATCTGTATCTCCTGAATACGGAACGGATTGCCCGTCTGGCCGAAGCTGAGGCTTCCGGAGCTGTTGCGTCGGCAGAGGCTTTCCCATTCCTGCGTGTTCTCCTGCGTAATGTTACGGACGAAGAAGTTCTTTTGTGTCGGCAGGCTGTTGAACTCCTGTAGGAAAGGCTCTGAATAGTTGTCCAGCTGTTGCACCAGATGATTCAGGTCGCCTTGGCTCTGGGCTTTCAGGAAGTAGTAGCGTTGCAGTCCGGCCACGTGGTCGTAGATATTGAAGTCTCTGACGGCAGCAGCCAGTTGTACGAGGACTTTCTGCTTCAACTTGTTCTTGAAGTTGAAAATCTTCTCGTCATTAATCTCGTATTCTCCGTGCAGGCATTCATAGAGCCTGATGTCGCGGGTGAGCTCTTCCTTGTGCTGCTCGAAGTAGGCATCAAGTGTGGCGTTGTCGAGCACGGTCAGGAAGGGCACGTGTTCGTCTGGCCTCATGTCGTTGATACTGGCATTCTCTTCTTCGTACCAGACAGCAAGGTTGTTGATGTAGGAGCGCATGGAGTTGCGCAGGGCATAGAGATTCGTGCTCAGGTTGGCCAGTCCGTCGATAACCATTCCTGCTACAAAGGAACGTATCTTCAGCCTGGCGTGCTGCTTCTCTACTTCTCCCAGCCGGCGGCTCAGCGATTGTATCTCTTCGTCAAGCAGCTGTTCTAGTTTGCGACGCTTCGACAGCCGTTGTTGGTGATAGACAATGAATGTCAGCACGGCGCAGGCGATGGCGCCGACCGCATAGTAGGTGGCTTTCATGAAGGCTTCCATGTCTATCAGCATGCTCACCCACGACCAGTTGAAGCGAACGTAGGTGAAGAGGGCGTAGATTAAGACGAGTGCGCCTCCTGAGAGCAGCATCCTACCTTTCGTCTGCGTTGTCAAGGCATCGAACTCAGAGAGTCTTTCACCCTTTGTCGATATAATCCGGTTTCTGCGGCGGCGCAGTTCTTCGGCCTGTGCTCTGTATTGCAAGGCTGCCTCATCGGTGATTCTTTCGCGTACGGAGGGATCTTCCAGCGTCTGCAGCAGCTGTTCGTACTGGGTATATACCTTATTGTATATGCCAGCTAGTCGCGACTGGACTTTCCTCTTCGAAGCTATCATGTTCGAGATAATCGTCATGCGGATGTTGAGGTCGGCCGTATCGAGCGAGACACGATGGCGGCCTTTTACGCCGTTGACTTGGATGGTGTTGTCGTTGACCTCTGTGATGATGCAGGCATAATGGCATAAGTCGGCATCACACATATAGGCATAAGGCACATAGCAGTAGCCCTTCCTGCCAAACGTCTCGCCCCAGGAATTGCGAACGAGGAACAGTTCGTTGGCATCGTCGTATCCGCAGATGACCATGGCATGCAGGTCCCTGCTGTCGTTGGCAAGGTCGTCGTCGGTAGGCATGGGCACAAGTCCGTTGTTGCCTTGCAGGTGGAAGAAGGGTTCGAAGAGACGGAGGGCAATGATGACGGGATAACCCTCTGCAATGGCAGAGCGCAGCAGGTCACGGTTCTTCTCAATATCGTTGCCCAGCCTGACGTTCATGGCTGTCTTAATCTTGCGCAGCTCTGCATCGCGGTAGGCTTCTTCCGTCGGACGGATGTTATAGTCGGTCTCTGAATAGGGGCACATTTCTTCCGTGCAGATGCCTTTGGCATGGACGCTGCGGATGACATCCGTGATGGCAGAACCTTCCGAGTCGAGCCGGTTGTGCTCCTCGCGGACGTTGTAGTAGATGAAGCGCTCGCTCAGGTCATAGTCGGTGCGGTCGTTTTTCTTCATGATATACTCAAAGACCGACGACACGGCGAAGGTCGTGCAAGATCCTACACCTCCCTGGTTCTTCACGGGTGTGAACTCATGCGACAAGTCAATGTTGGCTTCTTGCGTTGGCTTGGGTACGTAGTCTTCGTCGAAGGGGTCCTCGGTGATACCCTCGTCAATGAGCTTGAACTTGCGGAAGTCATCGCCCACAATAACCTCTTCCGTCATCCGGTTTTGTTGCCTGGTGGTGTCAAGCTGGTTGAGTTGCTCGGTCTTCTGCCGGATGTATTCCGAGGCCTGCCGAATCTCAATGCGCAGTCGCTTGATTTCGTCAGTGGGAAGGAAAATCTTACCGTCCTGGCCTTGGGGGATGGTGATGATGCCAGACTCAATGATGGGAATGTCGGTGTCGGGATCGTTGACAACATCGCCATTCTCGTCTTTCTTGAAGACCAGCATATTGTTGTTGTAGTTCAGGAAGTAATCAACGGGCTCTCGGAAGAGGTCGATGAAGGTGGGCTGCTCCTTGTCGTAGAGGTTTCCGGAAAGCGAGTCTTCATCCATGACCAGTACCTGTGCCAAGACGGCAAACTTCTCGGGCAGCGACATGTCTGGCTTGTTGATATATCCCGTGATGACATTCTCCAGCTCGCTCATGAACGTGTCGAACTCCGGACGCAGTGAGGGGATGATGTCCTCGGCACTTTTACCCTTGTCAAGCTCAGGCTGAACATAGCGGTTGTAGAAGTCCGTCATGATGTTCTGTCTTCCTTTCAGCACATCCGTGGCCATGCTGGCAGCCTTGTTGATGTCGACATCTCGCTGAGCCACCTTTTCCCGTTCCATCATCCACAGGTAGGCATGATGAAGCAGGTAATGCTGGAAGTAGTATCTGTCCATCGACAGACACGACACGCCGATGCCGACAATCTTGTCGTCATTGTCGTCTTGGAGGACTAAGTTGGGATTGTATAACTGGCGATAGTTCTCGATGCAAGCCATGGCATACTCACCAATCATGCGGGTGAAGGTTTCGAAATCGAGGTTTAGGCTTGCTCCGTGCTTGTTGCGGTTTTGGAATAAGACAATCTGCAGCTTGCTCTGGCTTTGCTTGCGGAGGCTGAGCAATTCCGTAACTTGCTTTTTGGCCGATTGATGATAGGAGTCGAGTGATTTGTCGAGTTCCTGCAGGAATGACTCGTCTTCGGCGAATACCTTGTAAAGGTCAGGAGCGGGAAGCAGAAGTTCAATGTCGTATCTCGCAGTCTCGTTGTCAATGATGCTGACGATATGCGCGGCTTGTTCCTTGAGCTTTTCATCAGCCGAAGGGAATACGATGGAAACCAAAAGGTTTTCGCTTGCCCCCTCGGTACCTACGACCACATGGTTGTCATGCCAGTCGCGGAAGAACGCTTTTATCTGTTCGTCGCGGCGGTCGTTGGTAAGAGTCGTCAAGGGTTCCTCTCCGACCTGATACAGGTAGTCTTCGCTCGGATAGAACTTGCTTTCGTCGGCAGGCTGGTGTTCTAAGCTGTTGATGACTACTCCTTCATCCGTTTCCAACCATTCGAGTGCACGGAAATGCTGGCGCACGTCCTCGGTGCCATGCTTCAAGATATGACGCATGACACCTTTGGCCGTACTTCCCAGGTCCGCACCCAGGAAGATATAAAGACTATGTTTCATAGGCTACTCCAACATTCTGACTATGTAGTCTACTTCCTCGGTAATCTGCTTGTTGATATTCTCGTATCCGGCGTTGTTCAGGGTTTCGCGTCTGAGGTTGATTTGTGAAACGTTGTCATAGTAGAAGTCGACGTCTCTTACCTGTTGAAGTTTCTCTTGATATTGGTCGTCTCCAATCTTACTGATGCGTTTCTGCAGTTCCTCGACGAAGGCACGGTGGATGTCTTCATTCATCATCTTCTGCTTGAACAGGGCAAAGGCCGTGGCACGGTCGCCTGACTTTGGGTGGTCAAGGTCTACCCAATAGCCCTGCAGGGCTCTGGAGCTTTCGTTGAAGTCTTGGTATTGATAGCGTCCCTTCTCGTTGCGGATGAGATTGAAGATAAAACCTTTTATCCACAACTGCAGGGCGTCGCTGGCGGCTTCCGTGGGATAGAGGCTCCAGCCTTCGCGATTCATGCGGGCTTCGATGATGCAGTCGAAGTGGACATCCCATTTCGACTTTTCGGCAGCCTCCTTGTAAGAGTTCAGCTCCAACAGTGTGCAGGGAGGGATGGTTCCTATCTGGCGGTAGAGGATGACGGAGGTCTTCGAGCCGATGTTGCAGAAGCTTGGTCGGTCGGCCGCATCGAGATGGCGGCGCATGATGTCTGGCGTGAGGACGGAATGGTCTTTGTCGTAGACACCGACATAGAAGAAGTTCTGTGCCGTTACATTGGGGAATTTGCCGAGGTGTTGATAGTCGAAGTTCAGGAGCGGTTCCGATTTTCTGACGGCGCGGTCCAGCATGCGGTCGAGTGCAGCCTCGTCCATATCGTGCATGACGTTCTCGATGGTCTTCTCGCACCATTCCTTGGCACCGGCAAGATTGTTGGTGTAGCTGAGGAAGATTTGTTGCAGTTCTGCTTCCTTCTTGGTCGACATGTTGAAGATGTCGGCCTGCTGGAGGAAGTAGGATACAAGACTTTCCTCTTCACTGACCTTCACCTTGTCTATAAACTCCTTGGTGAGGTCAATCTGAAAGATTTGTTCGCCAGCCTCAATGCCGTGTCTGCGCTTGGCAATGTCGTTCTCCAGCTTCTTGTGGAAGTCGATGAGGCGGTGCTCGATGTCGTTCACCTTCTGCAGATAGTCAGCCAACATCTCCTTTAGTCCGCTATAGAAGTTGATGGCAGCTTCTCGGCGGGCTTTCTCGCGGAGGTTGACGGCCAGGTTGCGGGCAGCTCCGGCCACGGCTTCCTTATATTCTTCCGTGCGGCTTTTGCCGAAGAAGGGCTTCTTGTAGGTGGCCAAGACGCTGATGGCAGCTTTCAGTGAGCCTTCCAGCATCTCGGTGCGGTCTTGCTCGTGTTTCAGTTCTTCATGCATCTCATCGTCGCAGAGCTCAATCTGCGCGAGGATGGCAGTCAGGATGTTCTCGGTGTCTTTGACACCTCCGGGCTGGTTCAGGTGAGACTTGACGAAGGCATCAAGGTCTAGGCCTACCTTCTCGCTCAGTTCCCTCACCTTTGCAGGATAGTTGCGGATGTCGTCAGCCTCTCTGGCCACTCTTCTGAGCCATCCCTCTACTTCGTCGGTGGGAGCCTCGGTCGACATAATCTCAGGCATGGTCTGGCGTGGCATCTTCGGCAACATATAGTCGATGACCTGGTCGTGATGCTCGTTTTCACGAATCTCCATCTTGTTGATCCAGTTTGTGGCCACGTCAGTAGCATCAGCCTTGGCAGCCAGCAGGTTGTTGATGATTCTCTGAGCGGCTTTCATGCTGTAGAGAGCACCCAGCGCCTGGCTGTTGACGGTGATTTCGCAGACACCCAGTCCTGATGCCCAGGCTTGCTTGCCGTCAACGTCCATGTCGCCGCTGTCTACCTGCTTCATGATATTGTCCAGCGTACTGGCGTTGGCAACAGATACTTCACCCGCAGCAGCTACCAATGAAAGGCTGAGCATCTGGCTGATCTGGTCAACCTTGGTCAGCGTGTCGCCGTTGTTGTTCTTGTTGTCTATCAGCATGAACGCATCAAACGGACGCACGTTCGTGCTCCAGTGGTCTTTCATGTTGGCAATGTCGAAGGGTGCGCGGTCCAGGTCGCCATACATCAGGTAGTCGAGGTCTTTCAATGCGCCATAGGCGTTGGCTCTCACATTCGGCATCTTCAGTTCGTCCATGGCGATGAATACGCCGGGCAGCACGCCATAGCCCACGAGTTTGGGCTGGGGAACCGTCGTGAGGTTCTTCTTGATGAGGTAGGCAACGCTCAGGAATGTGCCGCAACCTGTTCCGCCGCACAGCGAGAATACCATGTGGATTTCAGGAGTAGCATTGCTCAGCAGCGAATACTTCTCGTTGTCCACATGCTCCATGCGACGAATCTGATGCAACTTCTCATTGATGCTGGTCAGCACCTCCTTATGGTTGCACCAGAAGGCAAACCGGCCATTGCTTCTTATTTGTCCGGCACCGGTCTTCATTCCGTTCAGACCTCGGCTGTTGCGCTCTTTTGGAAACCAGGCCAAGTCGTCGGGGTTCTTCTGATAGAGCGGGCGAGGGTCTCCTACGAGGATGGCGCGCTGCTCGTCGGGAGCCAGCTTGGTGCGCTCGCCATTCTTCAAAAGCACTTCTTTGTCGTATTCGCCACCATCGGTATCAATGCCCAGAAAGGCAATCATCGGCGGTACCTCTCCATAGGTGTCAAGGTACATCTTCTTAGTGTTAAGAATCGCGTTCATACCGGTTCCACCTAAACCGATATACAAGCAAGGTCTGATTTTTGTAGTCATAGGTTGTTATATTTTTTTGTTATTTTTTTTACTGTTACTTAGCGAGTTTCTAATTGACGCTGAGCACTAACTTCATGTTGCTGTTGTCCACACTTTCTATTGTCACCTCTTCGCCCACCTTGCAGGTGAAGTTGTCGACAAAGAATTTCTGCCCGGCGGCAATGTGGATTCCTCTGTCGCAGGGGGTGATGACAATCGGGGCCACCCAGCGCTCGTTCACCTCATAGCACACCGGACCGAGGAAGAGCTTATTCAGGGCGCTCTGTTCCTGTTTCTTGTTGCAAAGGATGATTTCCCGGTATCCCTTCGCCTTGACGTTCTGGTAATAGGATGGGTCTTTCTTGTCTTCCAGAGTCAGATAGCGCACTCCCTTGAAGCATGGGTAGCTCAGCCGTTTCAGCAGGCACATCCACAGGATGAGCAAGCCCAGCAGGATGACGAGGAGCCAGAACAGGATGGTGGCCAGCGGATTCCAGCCAGTGCTGTATCTGGCCTCCACGTTCAGGTCGAAGTCTTCGGGTGCCGACTGGTTGATGCGGTCAATCTCAAAGTTCTTTATGGGCTTGACCGTGAAATGATGCTTGCCGGTCTGGGCATTCTTGGCAAAGACCACTTGCATCACGGTCTGTCCGTTCGACTGCTCGTCGATGGTAAAGGTCTTGTCGGCACATTCCTTTCCGTTAAATAATAAGGTATAATCTGAGGGCTGTATGTCGGCCTCTACTTTCATCGTGGCCGACGAGTGTGCCCTGACGGCATCCTCGTTAAGTGTAGCCTTGAGGTCGAAGGCCAGCGTGTCGATGTTGCGCTCGCCCCAGAAGAGGAAGCTGGAATAGTAGCTGGCCTTGCCCATCTTGCCGCCACCCTCCACCTCGGTGTTGATGACGCGTTCGGGCTTGTTCTGTACCAGCACCTCTATCTCAGGCTGGTTGATGGTGTAGTCTTGGCGGGGAGTCTTCACGGTGAAGGTGAAGCGATAGTCCGCCGCATGGTCGATAGCCTCATTGAAGTCTTCGAGCGGAACCTTCGGCACTACGGTGAAGTCTGCCACGCTACCGGCCAGGATTTTTTCCTCCTTCACGACAACATCGAAGTATTTGTCATCAACGGCAACCTCCAAGGGCAGACCCTCCGGGGCGTCGGAGTGCAGGCGAACGGCCTTCTCCAGCTCGCGGGTGTTGACGGTCATCTCATGCTTGTCGAAGCTCATGAAGTGGTTGTGCACCGACCCGATGATGTTGAAGTTGCAGCTGTTGCGGATGGCCTGCTCAATCTCAGGCTTGTGGGCATCCTTATAGAGTTCCACGAAGTAGGCCTGCGAGTCCTTGAAGCGTCCGCACCATTCGGCAATGCGTTTGCAGACGGCGGGTGTCTTCTCCACGTTGTCCTCGCCGTCGGTCATCAGGTAGACATAGTTATATCGGCTGTCGTCAACATATTTCATGGCTTCGTCCCATGCGGCACAGATATTCGTGTTGGTCACGTTCTGCGCATGGCTCCTGACGTTTTTCTCGATGTCGTCCCACTTCTTCTGGCTGAATTCGTCGGCATCAAACTGATATACCTTCAGGGGCTTGCCCTGGAAGAGTACGATGGTGATGTCGCCGTTTGCGCGTCCCTCGAGGTCGTCGTGCAGATAGTCGAGTGTGGAGTCAAGGATGTTGTTGAATATCATTGACTTGGTGCAGTCGAAGATATAGATGAAGTTGCTGCGCTTCACCTGTGACTGGGCAAACAGAGTGGTTGTGGAAAGAAGAACGGCCAATATGAAGCCAAGGAATCGTCTCATAGTTTTTTATTGATATAGGTGTTGCGTTTATAGAATAAGATAACGACTGCAAAGATAACAATAAATCTCTAACAAATCAAGCAAAAAGGCATTTTTTTAAAAGAAACTCACTCTGTTCCTGTCAACTGCGGCAGGCAAGGCAATTGACTGGCTCTCTGCTACATGGGGTCTACGTCGTAGAAGATTTGCAGGGCGGCGTATTGTTTCTCCTGCATGATTTTCTGCTGCACGTCGCGGAGGCACTGTCGTACGCGGCGCAGGTCGATGCCTTGCTCCAGTTTGATGACGAGCTTTCGCAGGTGGAGCGACTTGACGCGGGCGACGCCGGGTTTGTCGGGACCTAAGATGCGGTCGCCGAGCTGTTGGCGCAGGAGTCCGCCCATATAGATGGCGGCTGATTCGACGAGGGGTTCCTTGGCATGGCGCAGGTTGACGTAGACGAGGTGGTAGAAGGGTGGGTAGTGGAACTGCCGGCGTTCTTCGAGCAGGTCTTGATAGAAGCCCGTATAGTCGTTGTTGACGACTTGTCGTACCACGGGCAGGTCTTTGTTGCGTGTCTGCAGCAGGACGAGTCCGCGGGCTCCCTTTCGTCCGGCTCGTCCTGCCACCTGGGCCATCATCATGAAGGCGTGTTCGTAGGCGCGGAAGTCGGGATAGTTTAGCATGGTGTCGGCGTCAAGGATGCCGACGACGGCCACGCGGTCGAAGTCGAGGCCCTTGCTGATCATCTGCGTGCCGATGAGGACATTGGTCTTGCCATTGGCGAAGTCGCCGATGAGGCGTTCGTAGGCATTGCGTGTGCGGGTGGTGTCGAGGTCCATCCGTGCCACGCGGGCCTCGGGGAAGAGCTCGCGTATCTGGTCTTCTATCTTCTCTGTGCCGTAGCCTCGGCCGAGCAGCTTGGTCTCGAAGCAGCTGGGGCAGCTGGTGGGCACGGGATAGGTGTAGCCGCAATAGTGGCAGGTGAGCAGGTTGCTGTTTTTGTGGAGTGTGAGGGCCACGTCGCAGTTTTTGCACCGGGGCACCCATCCGCACACCTTGCACTCTACCATGGGCGCGAAGCCGCGGCGGTTTTGGAAGAGGATGACCTGCTTCTGCTCGTCCAGAGCCTTCCTGATGGCTGCCAGCAGCTGGGGTGAGAAGGGGCCGGGCATCATCTTCCGCCGACGGAGGTCTTTCACGTCGACAATCTGTATCTCGGGCAGCTGGATGTCTTGGTATCTGGTGGTGAGGGTGACGAGCCCGTACTTACCCTGTTGGGCGTTGTAGTAGCTCTCCATCGAGGGCGTGGCCGTGCCCAGAAGCACCTTTGCCTTTGCCGCCTGCGCCATCATGATGGCCACGGAGCGGGCGTGGTAGCGTGGGGCGGGGTCTTGCTGCTTGAAGGAGGTCTCGTGTTCCTCGTCGATGATGACGAGTCCGAGCCGCTGGAAGGGCAGGAAGACGGCCGAACGGGCTCCGAGGATGACGTCGTAGGGGTTCTTCGAGAGTTGTTTCTGCCATATCTCCACGCGCTCGGCGTCGCTGTAGCGTGAGTGGTAGATGCCCAGGCGGTTGCCGAATACCTGTCGCAGACGGTCCATCATCTGCACCGTCAGGGCTATCTCGGGCAGCAGGTAGAGCACCTGCCGGCCTTCGTCGAGGGCTTTCTGGATGAGGTGGATGTATAGCTCGGTCTTGCCGCTCGACGTCACGCCGTGCAGCAGAACGACGTTGCGCTTCAGATGTTGGAAGAGCACCTGATTGTAGGCCTCCTGCTGAGCCTGGCTGAGGGGCTTGATGCGTTCGGGATGAGGCTCTCCGCCGCTGCCCAGCCTGCCCACCTCCTTTTCGTAGGTCTCGAGCATGTGGCGGTCGGTGAGGGCCTTCATGACGGCAGACGTGGCGTGCGTCTCGTTCATCAGTTCCTCGCGCGTCACCTCCACGATGGGCTCCTGCGGTGTGGCACCCTCTGTCGAGTCCCAGTGGGAGAGGGTCAGATAGGTCTCCAGCACTCGCTTCTGCCCGGTGGCACGGGCCAGGATGTTCAGGGCATTGTGCAGTGCCTGCTCGTTGCGGTAGGGCTCAGAAAGCCTCACGTAGGTCTCTGTCTTCGGCCGGTAGCCGTCTTCAGCCTTGAGGCCCGATGGCAGGGCAGCCTTGAAGATGTCTCCGATGGGGGCCATGTAGTAGTCGCTGATCCACTGCCACAGCCGCAGCTGGTCCTCCAGGAGGATGGGCTGCTGGTCGAGCACCTCGTGGACGGCCTTCACCTCTACGTCCTGGCGCAGGTGGCTCGGTCGCTCATCGTGGATGTTGCAGACCATGGCCGTGTAGGTCTTCTTCCCGCCCAGCGGCACGAGCACGCGCACGCCGCGCTGCACCTTCTCCCTGAGCCCGTCGGGCACGGAGTAGGTAAACAAGCCGTCGAGCGGCAGTGGAAGAATCACGTCTACATACATGCCTGCAAAGGTACAATTAAAAATGAAGAATGAAGAAAGACATCTGAAGAAATTTCGTTTTTTTTCGACATAGAGCACATCTTGGCATAGGGATGGCATGAACGCTGTGTCGGGAAAAGCGCTCTGTAAAGGGAGAAATCTGTCAAGATTTCTTACTGTTTTTAACACTTCTGGGAGGGGTGAAAGAGAATTGGTTCTTGCACAGACGGGCTGTTTTGTGCAAGTTTTTGGGGGTGGTTGATGGGGCGTTTCGGCGAAGGTCGGGGACTTTTGGTACTAATCGTGGTGACTTTTGCCGCTAATCGCGTTGCGATTTGCTGCTTATCTTCAAGACTTTTGGTACAAATCGCACCATGATTTGTACCAAAAGTCTGACGCTGCACGGGTGGAGTGGGAATGGTTTTTTGTGTAAGTGATTGGAAATGTGCCTGATATGAAAAATGTAAAAAATAAGGCCTCTTTCCTCCATTTTTCGGGTGGTTGGGAGGAAAGGGGCGCTGTTTGTCAAGATTTTTCTATGATTTTAACACTTCGTCGAGGGTTTTGGCGAGTCGCTGCAGGCCTTCCGTCATGCGGCTTCTGGGGCATGCGATGTTCAGCCGGATGTAGCCTTCGCCGTGGTAGAGGGTGCCGCTGCTGACGTAGAGGTGGGCTTGGCTGAGGAGCAGGTAGGTGACTTGGTCGGAGGTGAGGCCTGTGGGGCGGATGTCTACCCAGACGAGGTAGGTGCCTTCGAGGGGTGTGACGGTAAGTTGTGGCAGGTGCTCGTCGAAGAAGGCGAGCAGGGCCTGGTAGTTGCCGTAGAGGTATTGGTTGAGCTGTTGGAGCCATTCCTCGCCGTGGTTGTAGGCAGCCTGGAGGGCAATGACGCCGAAGGGGTTGACGTCGCAGACCTCGTTGATGTTGATGGCGCGGTCGATGCGCCGTCGCGTTTCAGCGTCGCGGCAGATGATGTTGGCAATCTGCAGTCCGGCTGTGTTGAAGGATTTCGAGGGTGATGTGAGGATGACGGCGTCGGGGTCGACGGTGCCGAAGGGCACGTATTGGTGGCCGGGCATGACGAGTTCGCAGTGTATCTCGTCGCTGACGATGCGCACGTGGTTGCGGCGGCAGATGTCGCGCAGCTGCTCGAGTTCGTCTCTCCTCCAGACGCGCCCTGCAGGGTTGTGGGGGTTGCAGAGCACGAAGAGGGTGGTCTTCTCGTCGGCGCAGAGGGCTTCGAAGACGGCATAGTCGACCTCGAAGGTGTTGTTGCTGCGGCGTTGCAGCATACATTCCAGTGGCTCGCAGCCGTTGTTGCGGATGGAGGAGAAGAAGCAGTTGTAGACGGGTGTGCAGACGAGTACTCGCTCGCCGGGCATCGTGAGTGCCTTGATGGCGCACGAGAGGGCGGGAACGACGCCTGAGGTGTAGAGCATCCACGTGGGGTCGATGGTCCACTGGTGGCGCCGTTGGAACCAGCTGACGACGGCCTGGTAGTAGCTGTCGGGCACGAAGGTGTAGCCGAAGATGGCATGGTCGACGCGCCGGTGGAGGGCTTCGGTGATGCAGGGTGCTACCTCGAAGTCCATGTCGGCTACCCACATGGGCAGGGCGTCGGGATGCTCGTCCCATTTGTAGCTGTTGGTGCCCAGTCGATGGGTGGGCTTGTCAAAGTCGTAGGGTTGCATGGTTATTGGCGTACTTCGATGACGCAGTCGTGTGGCTGGCGGGCAAACTTGTCGTAGGTGACGCGTCCGATGACATCAGCCACGATGTGTCCGCTGATGGGGTTTTTGATTTCCGTAATGGCCCCGCGGATGTCGGCCTCGACGTAGGAGTCTTCGAAGGCTCGGTCGCAGGCGGCATCGAAGGTGCAGTTCTCGAGCACGAGGTCGCGCACGTAGCAGAGGGGCTGCTCGCCGGCGATGTGGCAGTTGACGAGTCGGACGCCCTTCGAGTGCCACGCCAGGTACTCGCCGTCGATGACGGAGTCGTAGATGACGACGTTCTCGCACTCCCAGAAGGAGTCCTTCGTCGTGATGCGGGCATTGTGAACCTCGACGTTCTTGCAGTACTGGAAGACATACTTCGAGTCGCTCTCGAGGCCGTCGACGTAGACGTTCTCGCAGTACATGAAGGGATAGGTGCCGTCGTGCAGACGGACGTTCTTGATGCGCAGGTCGCGGATGTTCCAGAAGGTTTCGTCGGCGTCGTTGATGGTGACGTTTTCGAGGGTCAGTCCCTGCATCTCGCGGAAGAGCTTGGGTGCGTCGATGACGGTGTCGCGCATGGTCATGTTGTTGGAATACCAGATGGCCGAGCGTGAGCCCACCTCGAAGTAGCAGTTGGTGAGGAGCGAGCCGTCGACGTGCCACCAGGGGTATTTCCCGATGAAGCGGCAGTGGTCGGCCTCGATGTTGCGGCACATCTTGATGCCTGATTCGCCCTCGGTGATCGTGACGTTCTCGAGTCGGGTGTCGTGCATCCCGAAGAGGGGGCGTTCCCCTCCGAATGATTTATCTTTAATGAGTTCCATAGTCTGTAATGGGTCTTTTGCTTTGCAAAGGTACAAAGAAAAAGGCGTTTTGGTATTAAACGCAACCAACGTTTACGTTTTTTTATGTTTTTCGGCCGGTGGGAAATGAGAAATGAGAAAAAAGAATGAGGAATGAGGATTGTCGGACGGTTTGCGCCAACATATTCCTCATTCCTCAATTCTTATGCCTCTTTCAATCAGAGGTTCGGGTTGATCTCGTTCCACTTGTCGATGCTGGGAACGATGTTCAGCGTGACAAGCTCGTCGCGCATCTTGCAAAGGTGCTCATAGCTCTGGTCGAGCTTAGCGTTCTCCTCGGCAGTACCCTGCGGAACCTCGAAGTGTGCGCCCGTGGTGTCGAGTGTGGTCTTCATGGCCATCATGATGTGGTCGTACTTGTCGGTCTTCACGTAAGTGCCAACGGGGAAGCGGAAGGGCTCACCACCCATCACCGAGCGAATCATCTCAACGGAGAGATAGGCCGGGCTCTGGAAGGATGAGCGTCCGCGCAGCTTGATGATGGCAGCTCCGCCCTGGGTGACATCCTTCTTCATCTGCTCCCACTCCTCGGCGGGGAACTCTGCGGTGCCGATGATGTCGGTCAGCTTGCGACCGTCAATCTCGACGTGGCTGCCGAAGACGGCCATCTGCTCGCCGTGTCCGCCATAGGTGGCGCAACCGGTAATCTCGCTCTGCATCACATTGAACTTCTTGGCCAGGGCCGACTGCAGACGGGTGGTGTCGAGGGCTGCCAGGGTGGTCACCTGTGAGGGCTTCAGACCGGAGTAGAGCAGCGTCACCAGACCGGTGAGGTCGGCGGGGTTGAAGATGATGACGACGTGCTTCACATCGGGGCAGTACTGCTTGATGTTCTTACCAAGCTCCTCGGCAATCTTGCAGTTGCCGGCCAGCAGGTCTTCGCGGGTCATACCTTCCTTACGGGGAGCACCACCGCTGGAGATGATGTACTTAGCGTTGGTGAAAGCCTCTACGGGGTCGGTGGTGGCGGTGATCTTCACGTCGCCGAAGCCACTCTGGCGCATCTCCTCGGCTACGCCCTCGGGAGAGAATACGTCGTAGAGACAGATGTCGTTAGTAAGACCCATGGTCAGAGCTGTCTGCACCATGTTCGATCCGATCATGCCGGCTGCGCCGACGATGGTCAGTTTGTCGTTTGTCAAAAATGCCATAATTCTTTTTGTTGTTTAAATTTATGATTAAGTTTTTTCTTTTTCGTGGTGCAAAGATACACAAAAAAAAGCGGAAGCCGTGAAAAAAGCTACCGCTTTTAATGTTTATTTACTATCTGAGCCGATGCTTTGCCAAGTCGATGTGGCAAAACGGTGCCGGGAAACCTTATTTCAGTTCAACATCCTGTGTGGCAAGCCACTGGGCATAGTATTCGATGGGGTTGTTCTGCGAGAGTCCGGAATCGTTCAGACGGCTTTGGGCGGCTTCCAGCTGGTGCTTCCACCCTTCGGTCTGGCCGAGACGTGTGCCCAGCTGCAACTCTTCAATGGTCACAAGGGGGTAGTAGCAGTGCAGGACCATCGCCTTGAGATTGTCCTGCAGGTAGGTAAGCATCTGCTCTATACGGCGAGAGTCCTTGTCCTTGGGAGCTTTCTGGAGCATGTTCACAATGCCTCCGATAAGGTCCTCCATCGTGGAGACTTCGTAGTAACGGTCAAAGGCCTCCAGGTAGTCTGACGGATACTGCTCATCGTAGCTGACGGGCTCCATCTCCTTGACGTCCTTGCCGCCCATGAGCAACTTCATGATGATGCCTGTCATCTCTGTGTTCATCTGCGAAGCAGCCGTGCCTGAATGGGCAAGGAACGACCGCCCGAGCTCGTTGTCGATGATGACGGTCATCTCCTGTAGCTCCTCTAAGCTGACATGACCTTTATAGATGTTCACCATCATATCAGTCATGTCCTCTTTCCACTGTGTAGCCAGATAGCGCTTGGCAAGCGTTTCGGAAGTCTTTTCAGAGTAGTTGGCCAGGGCCTGCATGTTGTAGACCTTCAGCAAAGCCTCTGTCTTGTCTTCGTTGCTGAACTGCTTCGAAGGACTCAGATCCATGTATTTCCTGACAGCCTCTCGGTAGGCGTCCTGTGCGCTGACAGTCATGGCGAAGACCATGAGCAGCAGGGTGATGGTGATTCTAAGCTTATTCATATGAATAGGTAATGTGGTTTGTCATTTGGCCGCAAAATTATCAAAAAACCAGCAAAACTCCAAAAAAAACGATTGTTTTTCTGTTTTTTACAAGGAAAAAGCCTACCTTTGCATGGTGGACTTCCTTTTTTGTCCCATAACAAGAAACTCGAAGGATATGAAGAATAGTAATCAGATTGCGGAGCGGCTGTCGGCGCTGCGCGAGGTGATGCGGCGCGAGCGATTGGGAGCGTTCATCGTGCCGAGTAGCGACCCCCATGGGTCGGAATATGTGGCCGACCACTGGAAGTGCCGCGAGTGGGTGAGTGGCTTTGACGGCTCTGCCGGCACTGCCGTGGTGACGATGAAGAGCGCTGCACTATGGACTGACTCGCGCTACTTCATCGCGGCTGCCGACCAGCTCAGCGGCACGGAGTTCCAACTCATGCGGCAGCGGGTAGAGGGCACGCCTACCATCGCCGAGTGGATAGCACGGGAACTCTCCGGCGGCGACACTACCGAGGTGGCCATCGACGGAATGGTCACCCCTGCTGCCGATGTGGAAGACCTCATCGCTGACCTGCGCAGCCACGGGGGCTTCACCCTGAGGACCAATCTCGACCCCTTCGACACAATCTGGACCGACCGTCCGCCGATGCCCCTTGATACCGTTGCCCTGCACGACCTGCGCTTTGCCGGCGAGAGCATCGACGACAAGCTTCACCGCATCCGACAGGGACTGCGCCAGCAGCACGCCGACGGCATGCTCGTCTGTGCGCTCGACGACATCGCCTGGACGCTGAACCTCAGAGGCTCCGACATCCACTGCAACCCAGTCTTCGTCAGCTACCTGCTGATTTCATCCACTCAGGTCACGCTGTTCGTCGACCGGCGCAAGCTGCCACTCGAGGTGCAGACCTATCTGGCCGACCATCATGTTGACATTGACGACTATCAGAACGTGATACGTGCCCTGCGCTCCTACTTCGAATACAATATCCTCATCGACCGTCAGCAGACTAACTACACCCTCTTCAAGGCAGCCCAGCAGAGCCAACGTCTTGTCCTCGGTACCTCACCCATACCAGCTATGAAGGCTGTCAAGAACCCCACCGAGCAGGCGGGTTTTAGGGAGGCGATGCTTCGCGACGGCATCGCCATGACCCGATTCCTGCATTGGCTCCAGCCCGCCGTTGAGGCAGGCGGACAGACAGAGCTCAGTGTCGCGCAGAAGCTCGAGTCATTCCGCCGCGAACAGCCCGGCTACCATGGCCCTTCGTTTGATACCATCTCTGCCTATCAGCAGCACGGCGCCATCGTTCACTATGAACCTACTCCCGCGACCGACATCCCTCTGAAGCCCGAGGGACTCCTGCTCCTTGACAGTGGCGGGCAATACGACTCAGGCACCACCGACATTACGCGCACCATCGCCCTCGGATCGCTTACCGAAGAGCAGCGGCGTGTCTACACCCTGGTGCTGAAGGCACATATACAACTCGAGCTGGCCTGCTTCCCCGATGGTTGCTCGGGCACACAGATAGATGCCCTGGCCCGTGAACCGCTATGGCGCGAGGGACTGAACTTCTTCCATGGCACAGGCCACGGCGTGGGCTCCTACCTCTGTGTGCATGAAGGTCCTCATCAGGTCCGTATGAACTATATCCCTGCGCCCCTTCACGCAGGGATGACCATTACCGACGAGCCCGGCGTCTATCTCGAAGGACGCTTTGGCGTGCGAATAGAGAATGTGTTAATGATTAAAGAAGCTGTTGAAACAGAGTTCGGGCGCTTTCTCAAGATGGAAAGCCTGACGCTCTGTCCCATTGACATGCGGCCTGTCATACCCGAACTCCTTACGGAAGAAGAGCGGCAGTGGATTAACGACTACCACCGACGCGTCTGTGAAACACTCTCTCCTTACCTCGACGATGATACCCGCCAATGGCTGGAGGAGAATGTAAAGTGAAAAGTATTATAAAGTGAAAATACCGAAGTTTAAGGAACTTCAAGCTCGAACTCGTTGATAAGCGTAGATACGGCGGGGAACTTTGACGTTATCTCCGCCATAGCCTCTGGAGTGTCGGCTGGATTCCTGAATATGGGAGGCTCTGCCGTGGCAGGGCCTTCTTCATTAAATTCGTCAGGCTCAATCCCCCAAAGCAGCCGAGTAGCAGGCTTCGTGCAAAGCGGCAGCTTGGGATTTGACCGTTTGTATTTGTCGTCAATGGCACGACTGATGTAATGGAGCCCGATGCTCAAACGCCTTTGGTAGTATGTTTCGTCATCAATGGCTTCCTGATTCAAGGCTGCAAATTCTTCTCCTTGGAGCATCTCTTCGATTCTGTCATGGTCCCATTGGCGGAGCCTAACTACCAGATTGTCGAGATCTAACTGTCGGAATATGTTCTCGAGGGAATTGATAAAGTCAATGTTGAAAACACTGAACGCACATCCCCTTCCCAAGTTACGGATGTTAGTGAGTATCTGCACATCGGTCTGTGTATGGCGGTATAGTGATCGGAAGAAGATGCTTTCGGCTTCTTCCTCACTTACCTCGCGGTGGGCGTTGAGCATCACCAGCAGGTATTGTCTGTCGTAGAGTTTTGTCTTGTCTATGTGATAGTCAGGCTCTTCGGCCATCCGCATGCACAGATGATAGTAATGGTTGACTTCCTCGAGCTTATCGGCATTGGCCTTCACATAGTCAAGGGGGAAGTGTTGGATGACAGACCAAGCGCACACTTCCTCATGGTATTTCTCCCAGAGCTCTTTGACGGGCTGCAGGTAGCTGTCGTCCCACTGGCTATATATCTTCCTGTAGGCCCATTGGCGGTCGGTCTTGCCCGACTGGAGAAAGGCCATGATGATGCGTTTCTGGTCTTTCCAGTCGAGGAAGTCGAACCGTTTCTGAATCTCATTGCGGGCATCGGTCACCTTGCCGCTCTTCTTGTCGGCGTACCACTTGATGAGGGTGGCTATGGGGCGGTTCCGGGGTATTTGTCGGTATGGCATGGTTTAGAAGTCGATGCGGTAGTAGAGGTTGGGGTAGGAAGCGGTGCTCTGCCACGTCTTCACCGTACGGGTGACGAAGTTGTAACTGTCGTAGGTGGGCGACTTGGCGTCGAAGAGGTTGATGCCGTGGAAGGCGATGGTGTGGCTGACCTTTCGGCCGGTAATCTTGTAGCTGAGGGTCAGGTCGAAGACGAACATCGGGTCGTACTGTTCGGCCATGGCACGGCTTTCATCGTAGATGACTTCATAGAGATACTGTCCGCCATCATATGCAGCGCTGGTGGCAACGATGTCGATGGGGGTGTGGTGGATACCGCCCATGTAGGTGCCCTTGGCACTGACGTTGAGTACATTCCTGCCCTTGTTGCCGAGCATCCACTCTTTTCCGCCGAGCAGCTTGACAAGATAGCCGCGGTTCAGACGGGTGTCGCGCCAGACGCCGTCCTGGGCGCGGTATTTCATGCTGTATACGGAACCGTTGAGGGTGGCATAGAATCCGTTGTTCATGTAGTGTTCCAGGGTGGCGTCGATGCCGTAATTGCGCAGGTTGCCTTTGGCGGTGAGCGGTTCGGTAGGGATGATGTCGAGGCGGTTGACCAGACAGAATGTCCCGTTGGGGTCGGCACTGACGGGGATGTGGAAGCCGTACTGATAGAATCCTTCAACGGTGAGGTTGATGTCCTCGTTGAACAGGTGGCTGTAGGAGAGGGTCATCTGGTGGTTTTTCGAGAGTCCGAGGTCGCGGCCTTCGCCCTTTATGCCGTATCGGTCGGGAGTGAAGTAGACGTCGAGTTTCTCCATGTAGCTATTTAGTCCGTATCCGGCCGAGAGGGTGTTGCGGGTGTCGGGTTTCCACTGTGCCTGCAGTCGGGGTTCTACGCTCAGTTCCTTGGAGAGCAGGAAGTAGTTGGCCGCCAGTCCGAAGTTCAAGGTGAAGAGGCTGCCGCGCGGTTTCCATGAGTTGGATACGTAGGCGTTGGCCAGACCGGTGTTGCCACTGGCATCGATGAGTTGGCGGATGGTCTGGGGCTGGTAGATGAAGTCGGCCTCGCTGTAGGTCAGGTTGTAAAAGTTATGGGTGTAGCTGCCGCCGAACTTGGTATAGAACTGGGGCGTGAACTGTCGGGCCAGGCTGGTGGTGAGCGTCATCTGCTGGTTCTCCTGCTTGGTGTGGTCATAGTCGAGGGTGTTGGTACCGTCGAGCAGCTGGTGGTTAATGAAGTCGAAGGGGTAGTAGGAGTCGTCGCCCTTGATGAGGTTGTAGTTGTAGACGGCCGTGGTCTGCCAGATCCAGTTCTTGGGCAGCTGTATGCGGTGCTTGGCGCCGACGATGGCCAGGGCGTTGCGGGTGGTAAACTTCTCGGCATCCATCAGCGACTCCCATGAGGCGATGTTGTTGGGCTCTTCCTGGGTCGACTTGTCGAACATACCGATGCCGAAGATGTTAAAGGTGCCGCTATTGCGGGTGGGGAAGCTCAGGTTGAAGTTCAGGTCCTGAAAGTCTACGCGCTCTCCTTCCATGTCCACAGCTCCGAGGTCGTTGGCCACTGAGGTGAGGCTGTAGCGGTAGTTGACGATATAGCTTGAGCGTCCGTTCTTCGACAGGGGTCCTTCCGATGACAGCTCGGCGCCCATGGTTCCTATCTGGGCGGCGTGTTCGTACTTGGTGTTGTTGCCCTGTCGCAGTCGCATGTCGAACACGCCGCTGAAGGCGTTGCTGTATTCAGCGCCGTAGGCTGACGAATAGAAGTCACTGTTGGCCATGATGTTTGAGTTGATGGCTCCGATGACTCCTGCCCCGCTTTCCAGCACGTCGGCAAAGTGGTTGGGCGAATAGATCTGTACCCCCTCCAGACGCCACTGCAGCGACGATGGCGAGTGTCCATGGACGCTGATACCATTGTTGTCGCTGGTGCCGCCGATGCCTGCGAACGATGACACGATGCGGGCCGGATCGTTGAAGCCTCCGGCGTAGCGGCTGGCCTCTTCCATCGACAGCATCCTGCCGCCGACGAGCGACAGCGGGTTGACGGGTTCCATCTTGTTCACGCGGGGACGCACCACGACTTCGCCCAGCGTGCTGGCCGACTCCTTCATGCCTATATCGACACGCACATCCTTCGTGCCCGCCACGAGCACTTCCTTCACTATCGAGGGGTCGTAGCCCATGTAGCTTGTCTCCAAGTCGTAGCGCCCGGACTTCAGCGAGGTGATGGAGTATTCGCCCAAGGCATTGGTCACGGTCATTGCTTCTGTGCCCGTCACCTTGACAGTGGCGCCAATCAAGGCCTCGCCTGTGGTGGCATCGGTCACCGTTCCGCGCAGGGTCTGTGCCGTCAATGCATGGCTACTGAGTATGAGGATGGCTGCAAGCGCCCATTGTTTCATTCTGTCCATGGTATTTTTAGGATGTCGATGTTCAATATCTACCTTGTTTTTACTCGTATTCCCGTTTTCTTCAGCTTGTGTGGGTATTGCAGGGAACAGAGCTTTTTTGTTATTCCTCAATCAGCTCAAAATGCTGGAAGTCTTTGCAAGAAGTCCAGTCGCCGCCCCACTCGAAGCCTGCCTCGGTGAAGAGGCGGAAGCAGAGGTCGTCATGGTCTATCTTGTAGGGGAAGTCACCTGTTCGGTCGCAGTAGGCTGCAGCCGTGGCAGGCTGGATGAAGCGCGTGCCGTCGGCGCGGTCTTTGTAATAGGGGTTGTAGAGGGTATTGATGTCGACAGCCAGCCCGCGGGCATGCTTCGAGAGTTTGGTGGTTCCGGCAATGGCCCGGTAGCAGAAGCACGACGAGTTGTTGTCTTGCATCTGCTTCTCGTCGTCGGCATCGTAGACGTCGGGCAGCAGCATGCGCTGGATGGGATAGTTGGCATCGAAGAGCTGGCGCAGGATGGCAGCCACGCGCTCGGCAATCTCCTTGTTGCATATCATCTCTCCCACGTGCATCTGGTTGTCATAGTCCCAGTGCAGAGCGCGGACGTGGCGCAGGTCGCTGCGCTGGATATAGGGGTTCTCCTTGTAGGTCTTGCCCTGCATGCGCTGCCAGACTCCGTCGGGAATGGGCTCTGCGGCGAAGCACTTGTCGATGCCTCCGAAGGCCTCTACAGCCTCTTGACTGACAATACTTCCTGCCTGCCATTCTGCGAGTGCCGTCGTGTCGGTTTTCTCTTTGTCGTCATGGGCAGAACATGATGCTGCCATCGTCGGGCCGCAAAAAAGGATGGCGACCAACATCCAGTTGAGAATCTTATTCATGTCGTTTGTTTTTATGGTTTTCTTTAGTACTGCAAAGTTACGACTTTTTTTAGTATTATTGAACGTTCGCAATAAGTTTTCTGCAAAAAAACGCAGAAGACTCAAAAGCAGTCGGGATAAGCTTGCAGTTAATTAGTTGCAAGCGTTTCTTTCGCTGTGCCATTTGGCCTTTCTGCTCTTCTGGCTAATCGAAAAGGTTGGCTATTCCGACCTTTTCTCGCCAAGGCATAAAGCAAGTTTTCTGCTCTTCTGGCTAATCGAAAAGGTTGATAAAACCGGTCATGGCGAAGACCGACTTCAGGTCGTCGTTCAGACCGGTCAGATAGACCTTGCTTCCGTGGGGTTTGGCGTTCTTGAGTACGCCGAGGAACAGGCGCAGTCCGCTTGAGGAGATATACTCCAGCCGGGTGCAGTCGAGGATGATGTCCTGTCCGTCGCAGTTGTTCAGTGGCTGCAGGTCTTTCTCTGTCTGCAGACTTGCCGCCGTGTCGAGGCGGCCTTCGAAAATGGCAACCAGTGTGCCGTTCTTCTCTTCGATGGTGGTATTCATAGCTTCTTTCTTAGTGTCAGAATGTTCTTTCCGTCGGTACGCTCGTAGTTGATGCTGTCCATGAGCTGTCTGACGAGGTGGATGCCGAGACCTCCGATGGGCCGGTCCTCTACGTTTAGCGTGGTGTCTACTTCCTCCTTGGCTGTGGGGTCGAAGGGTGCGCCGCTGTCGGTGATGACGAACTTTAGGCGCACGTCGTTGGCTTGGGCCTCGATGTGGATATCGCCGATGGTGCCGTGGGGATAGGCGTAGTTCATTACGTTGACGACGGCCTCCTCAATGGCGAGGTTCATCTGCATCGTGGTGGAGGCATCAAAGCCAACGGCCTCGCATACCTCGTCCACCCATCCGGCCAGCGTAGGCACCTGTTGCACGTCGTTCTGGAGGGTGAGGCTGCGCGTGAGACGCACGTCAAGTTGGGCCTTCGTATATTGGATGGCGAGCATGGTCAGGTCGTCACTCTGCTCGGCATCGCCCACAAAGGCATGCACGGCAGTGGTCATCTGGTTGACAATATCCAGGGGCGTATGCGTGCCCATCCGCTTCATCTCCTTCACCATCCTTTCTTCGCCGAACTGCCCGTGGGAAGCATCTTCGGCTTCGGTCAGTCCGTCGGTATAGAGGAAGATGGTGGTCTGGGGATAGATGAGCAGCTCCTGACCCTCAAATTTCCAGCCTGCCATGGGGCCTATGGGGAGATTAGACTTGATGGGTACGAATCCCACCCGTTCTCCCACCAGTACTGGCGGGCAGTGGCCGGCATTGCAATAGCGCAGGCGGCCCGTCGGGAGGTCGAGGACTCCGAGGAAGAAGGTGACAAACATGTTGGTCTCGTTCATCTGGGCCATCGAGTCGTTCATCATGGTGACGATGCGCTCAGGACTGGCTTCATGGGCAGACACGGTGCGGAAGAGACTGCGTGTGACGGCCATGACAAGCGATGCGGGAACACCCTTTCCGCTGACGTCGCCGATGCAGAAGAATAGCTTCTCGTCGCGGATGAAGAAGTCGTAGAGGTCGCCACCCACCTCCTTGGCGGGCACCAGCGAACCATAGACCTCTACGTCGTCGCGCTCGGGGAAGGGTGGAAAAATCTTGGGTAGCATGCCTTTCTGTATCTCGCTGGCAATATGGAGTTCGCTGCCCATGCGCTCCTTCTCGGCGTTGGCAGCGACGAGGCTTTTGGCGTTGCGGGCCGCACGCCAGATGATGAATCCCAGCAGGGCCAGGCCGATGAGCATCAGCAGCATCAGGTTGAAGCCAACCTGGCGCAGGCTGTAGTAGATTTCGCGGTCGGTACAGACCACGGCCATCGACCAGCCGGTCTCATCGTCCATCTGGGCATAGAAGACGTAGTTCTTCTCGCCCTTCTCGTCGCGTATGGTGGCCTGTCCGCTGCCACCGGCCATCATCTGTCGGTTGATATAGCTGATGGTGGTGTCTTCCAAGTCGGCTGTCACTTGTTCGATATTACGGCGCATGACGAGACTCTCGACGGGGCAGGCCATAATCTGGCCCGTGCGCGAAAGCAGCAGGTTATACGATGAGGGATAGATGTGTCGGGCGTTGATGAGCTGGGAGAGCCAGTCGAGCGACACGTCGGCAGTGAAGACGGCGACACACTGACCGGCAGCATTGCGGATGGGCATGCTGTAGGTCGACATCATCATCTCGCCGCCACCCTCGTCGAAGTAGGGCTCACTCCAATGGCCGCAGCCCGACTGCATCGGAGCCGTGTACCACTCCATCGTGTGGTAGTCATACTCATCGGTGCCCAGCTGCTTGCTCGTCGTCGTGCCGTCGTGCTTGTAGGAGTAGGGAGAAAACTGTCGGCCTTTACTTTTATAATAATAAGGTTCGAAGGCCACGGCACTGCCCACGATATTCTCGTTGTCAGCCAAGAGCTTCTGTGTGACGGCTATCATGGAGTCGGGCTGTGAGAGGCGTTGCTCAACGGCCCAAGCCATGTTCTCGACAGCCACCTTGACAACGTTCATCACATTCTGTATCTCCAGACTCTTGGCATGCAGCTCGCTCTCGGCACGGTGCTCCACCTCTTCGCGGATGCCGTTCTTGGCGAAGAAATACTGCACGGCACTCGTCGCCTCCACCAGCGCAGCGGCGGTAATGATGATGGCAAGGCTACTCGTTGAGCGTAGGGCCTTTGGGATAAATCGCTTCAGCATTGATTTCTCGTTTGTCTTCTTTTCTGTTGATGAATTCTTTCCTGGATGCTAAGGGGCAAGCATCCCTTTGCCGCCATTATTGCGGCAGCTGTCTCACGGGGAAGGTGAAGTAGGTGTCGGGGAAGGGCTCGTCTTTCAGCGTGAAGTGCCACCACTCGGAGTCGAGTGCCTTGAAGCCGTGGTCGAGCATGGCCTTGCGCAGGATCATGCGGTGACGGAACTGCTCTTCTGTGATAGAGCGGCCTGCCGGGCTCTTGCTGTTGTCGCCTGTATATTCGCCTGTCTCGGGATTGCCGCAGAAGTCGGGATGGCTCTCAGGACCGAACCAGTCGAAAGTGCCTCCCATGTCGAGCTCTTTCTCCGTCTGCATGTCGAAGAGGGTCAGGTCGACGGTGCTTCCGCGGGTGTGGCCGCTCTTCTCGTAGATATACTCCTGCTCGAAGAGAACGCTCTTGTCAAGATCGGGATAGAAGTAAGGTTTCATCTCCGTAGCCGTCAGGTCGGCTGCCCAGCGTACGAAGTGGTCGACGCCCTTCTGCGGGCGATAGGCATCGTATATCTTCAGGCGATAGCCCTGAGCCATGACATCGTCGCTTACAGCCTTCAGCGCCTTGGCAGCCTGACGGGTCATCAAGGCCGTAGGCTCCTCGTAGCCGTCGATGCGGGTGCCGACGAAGTTATAGGTGCCGAAGTAGCGAATCTCCAGGATGGCATCGGGCACGGCATCGGTCAAGGTGACGAACTGGCTGCTGTCGTCGGTCGGACTGACGGCAAGGTTGTCGTCGTTATTGTTGCAGCAGGTGATTAAGCATGCGCCGCTGATGGTCAGGATGGCGGCGAGAATCCAAAGTGTCTTTTTTCTCATTTTTGCTATTTTATGATCTTATCTTTTTAATGTGTATCGGTGAAAGCCTCGAGGCGCGTCTGAATATTCCGGCGCAGTTGGTCGCGGTAGAGCCAGACTTCCCGTGAGTGGTAGTTGCCTTCGCGGCCGATGAGCGGGACCATGTAGTCGGTGGCGGTATATCCGTCGACAAGTAGCAGGTTGGAGGCTGTGTCGAGTTGTACGGAGAGCTTCTCGGGTCTCTGTAGGTCGAGTGCCACGAGGGGCGACGGCTCTGTAGAGAAGGATGCCGGTTCTGTATCTGTGCGCCAGTTGGCCGGGTTGATGGCAAAGGCGCTGCGGGACCATATCCCACAGGAGCTGTCACGTGCGGAGTTATAGCTGATGACGACTCCCGTGTCGTCGGCTCGCCGGGCTGGACGGATGCGTCGTCCGCCATCCTTGTCGACTACCTCCTGGGGTATGCTGATGCCGATGAGGTAGGCTGCCACCATCTTATGATAGGTGGTGTCATCCATCTCGCGCAGCAGCTGCAGGGCAATCATGGCCCCTTGGCTGAATCCGGCCAGGATGAAGGGGCGTCCCTGGTTCTCATGCTTCAGATAGTGGGCGAAGGCCCGGCTCACGTCGTCGACGGCTATGGGTAGCCGTGCATCGATGAGGCTGTCGCTGGTGAAGGTTTGCAGTGAGCACTGCCGATAGTAGGGCGAATAGTAATTCAGCGTCCCGGCTAACAGTTCGGCTACTCCCTGCATCTCAGCGAGCATGGGCTGTCGCAGGCTGTCGGCGCGGGTGTCGGCATAATGGCATAAGGTGCCGTCGCTCAGTTTGTGGTCGCCGGTCTCGGTAGAGATGACATAGAAGATGTCGGCCAGCCCCTGCCTGTCGATGGCGTACCACTGCGACGCATCGCTGTAGTCGGGTGCAGGAGGTACCAGCAGCTGCTGTTCAGCCAAGTGGTCTTTACCTGATGGGTAGAATCCCGACAATGCCAAACAGCCTATGGCCAGCAGGGCGGCCAGCGACCAGCATATCTTTTGTTTCTCAGACATTATCTGTTATGTTTCTCTTCATTCCATTTCCTGGCCTGCTGCACCAGCACCTTGAAATAGCGCAGCGCCTCGTCGTAGCTCATGAACAGCGATGCATTGGGGTCGTTGTCGAGGTGCTTGACGAGGGCAGCCTCGGGATGATACTGCAGGCCGATGCAGAAGGTCTTGTCTGTACGCTCGATGGCTTCAATGATGTCGATGCCTTGGGCCGAGGTGACTCCTGTTGCTGTGAGAGGCGTGCCGTCGATGCTGCCCACACACTGGTGGTGCCACGAGGGGGCACCCGTGATGCTGTCGGTGGCTGCCAGCTGATAGTGCAGCGACTCATGGGTGGTCACCGCGACATGATGGGCTGCATAGTCGCGATAGGTGCCGGGGTCGGCCACATTGCGGTGCGTGTACTCATAGTCGATGCCTTGGGCGGCCATATAGGTGGGGATGTCTTGGATGATGGTTGCTCCTGAGATGACTCCGAGCATCTGCATGCCACGGCACAGGCCCATGACGGGCATGTCCTGTTCGAGGCAGTAGGCCATCGTGAGATAGTCGGAGACGTCTCGTGTGGCGTTATAGTCGAGTTCGGCCTCGATGCCATGCCACGGCTCAGGTGTGCTGAGCAACGTTGTCGAGATGTCTTCTCCGCCGGTAAAGACCACGGCGCTCACGGTGCCAAGGGTCTCCCTGACGTTTGAGCTGTCAGCGGGCAGCATCTTTACCTGCTCGGCATAGATTGGCAGCAGCATGCCCTGTTCGTCGGTGTAGGCCGGCAGAAGGGTGCTGTCGGCCAGCTGATAACTGTTGGGCATTACTTGCTTCAAGAGCACTGGTGTGCCACCAGCCTCCTCGATGGCCCGCACGACATTGGTGTAGAACTCTGATTCCGTGTCGGCCCGCCAAGCAATACCAATGCGCACTTTCTCGGCAGGCTTCTCTGCCTGACGCAGGTGGAGGGCAACGGCGCACCCTCCGATGATAAGGAGGGTGGCGGGCAGCCATAGGAATTTATGCTTATTCATTGTCTTGTAGGGTGATGTCAGTAACCTCTGTCATGCCTTCGTCGCTGATGGACAGGGTGGCGCGGAGGGTGGGCATGTCGTCGTAGAGGAGCACGAGCCCCGTATTGAATTTCACTCCCGGCGTAACGAGCAGGGTGGGCGTGTCGCCGCTCAGGTCGTATCGCAGTTGCTCGCCAATCCACACGGGTTGTTCATCGTCGAAGCCGCCCATGTCGGTGATGGAGCTCGTGACAGTGCAGAGGGGCCGTTGCCCGTCGTAGAGGGTGACCTGCTGTCCGTCGATGCTGAATCCCAGCCGCTGGCAGAGGGCCTGCTGCATATCGTAGGGCTCGACGGTGTTGCTGACGAAAGCTTGGCCGTCGCTGTGGAAGCGAATCTGATAGAGCCGCTCCACCTGAACGCCTGTTCCCTCTATGGCGCTGCTGGTCAGCCATAGCTGTCCTGACGCGCTATCGTAGCGGGCTTGCGGCTGGCGCACGTTGCGGAGGTGGGGTAGGGTGGTCGAGACGGAGCCGTTGACGATGACGATGCCGTAGCCTTCGGTGGGTTGCTGGTCTGCTTCGTCGAGGCTCATCACGCAGACATTGCTCGTAGTGTCGCTCATGATGTCGTGCTCGTGGAAGCGCTCTGCCTTTCCGATGGCTTCCATCACCCTTGCGGGGGCGGTGTCAGCGGCCAGCGGAACGTCCAGCGTGCCGGCAACAGGGCGGATGCCGCTATGCATACACCCCGTGAGGATGCCAAGGGCCATGACGACTCCCGGCAACCAATATCTTCTGCTGTTCATATCACAGTCTTTACCAGTCTTCTTCGTCGTTGCCTACGATGCCGTTCTTAAGGGCTTCCTCCACTTTGTCGATGATGGCGTTGCTGTAGGCGTGGGTCATGACGAGTGCCTTGGCGCAGGTGCGCTTCTGGGCATCCTTCTTCACGAAGGGATAGTGGCGGGCAATCTCCCACTGCTCGTCCCAGAGGTAGGGATTGGTCACGTCGCGCTTCTTACGCTTGGAGTCGCCGAAGGTGCTCATGTCGCTGTCTACCGGGCTGAGCCATCCGCCGCTGATGTCGGCCAGGATGTCGTAGCTCTGAACGGTGTAGGTAACGCGCACGCGTCCGTCCTTGATGTCGAGGCGGATGACGGGCGTGATGCTGACGGAGTACTTGTTGATGGTACCTGTATGGCGCACGATGTCGGTGATGGGGGCCGAGACGATGATGCATCCTGCTTCCTTGTCGTTCAGGGTAATGGCAGACCCTCCGCCTGGTGTCGGCGGGAAGGTGGCGGTGACCCAGTAGTTCAGGGTCACGTAGAGCTGTTCCTTGGTCTTGCCCTCAGCAGGGATGACCTGCTGATAGGTCAGGCTCTCGTTTTTGTCGAGTGTCAGCTCTGCGGCGAGGTTTTTGGCGGCATCGAGCCACTTGTCGCCGTAACGCTCCTTGGCATACTTCTCCAGGTCGGCAGCCTTCATCACCTGAGCCTGCACGCCCATTGTGCCGCTGATGGTCAGGATGGCGGCAAGCATCCATAGTCTGAATGTACGTTTCATGTTTCTTTTCTTTATGCAGTTTGTAACCTTTCAAATGAACTCTTGTGAGAAGGATTAAAAAGAAGGGTAAGCTTTCGTAAAGTAAAATAGGCTATTTTACCGACCAAAATAGGCTATTTTGCAAACTAAAATAGGCTATTTTACTGACCAAAATAGGCTATTTTACTTTAAGAAGTTTTACCCTTCTTCTTACGAATCCTTGCGATCCCTTTCGCGAATGGCCGTCAGACAGCTTGCGAAAGGGCATGGATGGCCGGTCTTATTCTCCGTAGACACGTGTGGTGTGCTTGATGAAGATACCGCCAAACACTACCTGGTCGATATACTCCACCTGTGTCACCTTCTGGATGCCACCGTTCTCGGCAGCCTTCTGGATGTTGTTCTCCTGTCCCTTCGACGACCACATACCGAGGATGTAGGTTGACGTGGCTTCGCCTACCTTCTGGCCGACGGGGGCCTTCTCGGCAAGGGCGGCACCGCTGTTGATGGTTGCGCAACTGGTCAGCATGCTGACTGCGAATACTGCCGAAGCAGCAAGAGTGATGATGTTCTTCTTCATGATTATGTGTTTGATTTTGGTTTTAAATTTTCCAGACAATGGACTTGGCGAGAATGAAGCCCCGTTTTCCGCCCGGGATGTCCGGCTTTTGACCACAAAGGTACTTAAAAACTCTTGAAGACAGGCGTTTTTTCTTTATTTTTAAAATTTTATTAACGCAAAAGCGGACTTAGCCAGCTGTTTTCGGCCAGTGTCATGCGCAAATGGCCATTTTTCAAGGCGTCTACCCGGCAAAAGGAACGAACTGGCGTTGCCGCAGAAAAAACCTGCCGTTGTTTTTTGGCGTTATGGCGAAAAAATCGTATTTTTGCACTCGGAAGTAAGAATTATAAATATATAAGAATATGTACGACAAGGAACGGGGGCTGTATATAGCCCATTGCGCCAACGGAGCGCTGAGTATTAACGGAAAGATGGCCAACCGGCACGGACTCATTGCCGGTGCCACAGGTACTGGTAAGACCGTCACCCTGCAGGTGATGGCAGAATCGTTCTGTCAGGCAGGCGTACCCTGCTTCATGGCCGACATGAAGGGCGACCTGAGCGGCATCTCTCAAGTGGGAAAGATGAGCGGATTCATCGAGAAGCGACTGCCCGAGTTCGGCATCGAGAACCCGGAATTCCAGGCCTGCCCCGTCAGATTCTATGACGTCTACGGCGAACAGGGACACCCCATGCGCGCCACCATCAGCCAGATGGGACCCCAACTCCTCTCACGACTCCTGCAACTCAACGAGACGCAGGACGGAGTCCTGAACATCGTATTCCGCATCGCCGACGAGCGCGGACTACTCATCCTCGACCTGAAAGACCTGCGCATGACGCTCGACTACGTGTCGCAGCACGCCAAGGAATACACCACGAAGTACGGCAACATCTCGACAGCGTCGATAGGAGCCATCCAACGTGCCTTGCTGCAGCTCGAGAACCAAGGGGCCGACAAGTTCTTCGGCGAACCCTCGTTCGATATCTACGACCTCATGCAGACTGAGGGCGGCAAGGGTGTCATGAACGTCCTCGCAGCCGACAAGCTGATGATGCAGCCCAAACTCTATTCCACCTTCCTGCTCTGGCTCCTCAGCGAACTATACAGCACCCTGCCAGAGGTAGGAGACATGGAACTGCCCAAGCTCGTCTTCTTCTTCGACGAGGCACACATGCTCTTCACCGACACCTCGAAGGCTCTCCTCGACAAGATAGAACAAGTCATCCGACTCATCCGCTCGAAGGGCGTAGGCATCTACTTCATCACCCAGAGCCCAACAGATATTCCCGAAAACATCCTCGGACAGCTGGGTAACCGCGTACAGCACGCCCTGCGCGCCTATACACCGAAAGACCAGAAGGCCGTGAAAACAGCAGCCGACACCTTCCGACCCAATCCCGAGTTCAAGACCGACGAGGCCATCATGAACCTCGAGACCGGCGAGGCCCTCGTCAGCTTCCTCGACGAGAAGGGAGCACCCAGCATCGTCGAACGAGCCAAGATACTCTTCCCGCTGTCACAGATAGGAGCCGTCACCGAAGGACAGCGACTCGACATCATCAAGCAGAGCCGCATCTACGGAAAATACGACACAATGGTCGACCGCGAGAGTGCCTACGAGCAGCTCGTAAAAGAAGCCGAAGAAGCTGCCCAGACGGAAGTGACCGAAGTCTCCGACAAGGCCGGCAAGAAGGCAGAGAAGAAAAAGCCCGGCATCATGTCGAAAGTCGTGAAAGCCGTCATCACAGCCGTCACCTCAACCGTGGCAACCGTCCTCGGTACAATGATCAGCGATAAGGTGACCGGCAAGAAGACCAAGTCGTCGACAACGGCAACAGGTAAGGTGGTAAAGAACGCCACATCAGCAGCCACCAGGACCATCACCAAGGAACTCACCCGCGACATCCTCGGCAACCTCGTCAAATAAAAGACACAGCAAAAAAAGCGGTTTTCAGCTGACAGAAAGGCTGGTAACCGCTTTTTTGTGTGTTTTTTCTGTCGTTTAGCATGATTTTTGAAGGCAAAAATTTGGCCATGTCGGAAAATTGCAGTAACTTTGCGCCCGCATTTCGTGGCCTCTGTGCCCAATGCCTAACGTAATGTTTAACAATTTAATCAATTAAAATCAAAAAACAATGATTATCGTACCAGTTAAAGATGGCGAGAACATCGAGAGAGCTCTGAAGAAGTTCAAGAGAAAGTTTGAGAAGACAGGCACCGTTAAAGAGCTGCGCCGCCGCCAGCAGTATAACAAGCCGTCTGTGCTGAAGCGTCTCAAGATGGAACACGCAATCTACGTACAGAAGCTGCGCGACGCTGAGGAAGCATAAAAATCCTCGCCAAAAATTTGGTAGTTTCAGATAATTTCCGTATTTTCGTTGCCGAAAACAATTAGAAGCAACGAGTATGATAGACCAGTTCCTCGACTATTTGCGCTATGAGCGACACCGCTCGCCCGCAACAGTGCTGACGTACAAGCTGATACTCAAAGAGTTCACAACGTACATCGAAAGTGAGGAAGATGGTCTGTCTTGGTCGTTAGCAGATGCAGATATCGTCAGAAACTGGATGGAACATCTGCTCGACAAAGGGGAAAAAGCTGTCACCGTCAACAAAAAGCTCAGCGGGCTGCGCTCCTTCTATAAGTATGCACTCAGACAAGGAGCCGTCAGCCAAAACCCAGCAAGCCGTGTGACGGGACCCAAACGGGAGAAACCCCTGCCGCAGTTCGTCAAAGAGACCGACATGAACCGGATGATTGACGACAACGAGAAATGGGGCAACGACTTCAAAGGCTTGCGCGCGCGTACCATATTTATATTATTATATGAGACAGGTATGCGGCGAGCCGAACTGACAGGTCTCGACGACAACGACATCAACCTGGAAGCCGGAGAACTCAGGGTGACGGGAAAAAGAAACAAACAGCGTATTATCCCCTTCGGCGATGAAGTGAAACAGGCGCTCATCAGCTACATGGCAAAGCGAGACGAAACAGTAAGCAGGGAAACCAATGCACTCTTCGTCGACAGCAAGGGCAAAAGGATGACCGGATTCCAAATCTACGATGTCGTCCACAAGTCTCTCGCAGGAGAGACAACCCTGAAAAAACGCTCGCCCCACGTCCTGCGCCACTCCTTCGCAACGGCCATGCTCAACAATGGGGCCGAACTCGAAAGCGTCAGAAAGCTGCTCGGACACGAAAGCCTGAGCACTACAGAAATCTATACGCACACAACATTCGAGCAACTCAGAAAAGCCTACGAACAGGCCCACCCCAGAGGATGAAACCCTTTATTTTAATAACTCTTTAAAAATAGGAGGTATATATGGAAATCAGAATTCAGTCGATCCACTTCGACGCTACCGAAAAGCTACAGGCGTTTGCTGAAAAGAAAATCGCCAAGTTGGAAAAATCGTTTGAAGACATCAAGAAAGTAGAGGTGCAACTCAAAGTTGTCAAACCCGCCACGGCAATGAACAAAGAAACAACCTTCGATGTGGCCGTACCAGGAACAACACTCCGAGTAGAAAAGACATGCGACACTTTTGAACAAGGAATAGACGAATGTGTCGATGCAATGCGGGTACAATTGGCAAAATATAAAGAAAAAACACGTCAACATTAAAAAAAACGCCAAAAAATTTTGGTGATTGAAAAATAAGTCGTATCTTTGCAGCCGTTTTACGACACGTCCTACAAAGTGCAAGCCAAAACGGCTGCAGGGATACGCCTCTTTAGCTCAGTTGGCCAGAGCACGTGATTTGTAATCTCGGGGTCGTTG